>NZ_JPMX01000008.1 GCF_000761485.1 Modestobacter caceresii | reverse complement strand
CGCAGCAGTCCTGCGTGCGGTCACCCTCTGGCTCAAGCGGTTAGGAGACACGCCCTAGGCCCCCGCAGTCGGGCCGGGGAGAGACCGGCCACAGCCGAGCCCGGCCCGGTGGCACGGAGGGTGACCGTCACCGCCGGCCCGGCCGCCCGTTGCTCACTGTCCGTCCACGAGGTCGCGGGACGCGCCGGGCGAACGGATCATCCGCCGGCGCCGGGCAGGTACCGTGGCCCCTCGTGATCGAATTGCAACACGTCTCCAAGATCTACCCGACCAGTCCTCGGCCGGCTCTGGACGACGTCTCGATGCAGATCGACAAGGGGGAGTTCGTCTTCCTCATCGGTTCCTCGGGTTCGGGCAAGTCGACCTTCCTGCGGCTGCTGCTGAAGGAGGACAGCCCCACCAAGGGCGTCATCACGGTCAACGACAAGAACCTGAACACGATGAGCAAGTGGCAGGTGCCCAAGCTCCGCCGCACGATGGGCTGCGTCTTCCAGGACTTCCGGCTGCTGCGCAACAAGACGGTCGCCGAGAACGTCGCCTTCGCCCTCGAGGTGATCAACAAGCCCCAGCGCACGATCAAGCGGGTCGTGCCCGAGGTGCTGGAGATGGTCGGCCTGGACGGCAAGGAGAATCGGCTGCCCAGCGAGCTCTCCGGTGGTGAGCAGCAGCGGGTGGCGATCGCCCGGGCGTTCGTGAACCGGCCGCTGGTGCTGCTGGCCGACGAGCCGACCGGCAACCTGGACCCGGAGACGAGCCAGGACATCATGCTGCTGCTGGAGCGGATCAACCGCACCGGCACCACCGTGGTCATGGCCACGCACGACTACCACATCGTCGACTCGATGCGGCGCCGCGTGATCGAGCTGAACGACGGCGTCGTCAGCCGCGACCAGAGCCGCGGCGTCTACGGCGTGGGTCGTTGAGGTGCGGGTCGCTGACCAGCCGATGACCGCCGGACCGCAGAACACGACAGGGAACTGATGCGCGTCAACTTCGTCCTCTCCGAGGTGGCTGCCGGGCTGCGTCGGAACCTGACCATGACGGTCGCGATGATCCTGACCACCGGGATCTCGCTGGGCCTCATGGGCACCGGCCTGCTGATCGCCAACATGATCGGCGACATGCGCGAGATCTACTACGACAAGATCCAGGTCTCGATCTACCTCGCCGACGACGTCACCGACGAGCAGCGTGACTCGATCGCCGCGCAGCTGGACGCCTCGCCGGAGGTGCAGGACTACATCTACGAGACCCGTGCCGAGGCCTACCAGCGCTTCACCCAGCAGTTCCAGGAGCAGCCGGCGCTGATCGCCAACACCCCTGAGGACGCGCTGCCGGAGAGCTTCCGGGTCGAGCTGGTCAACCCCGAGCGGTACCCGGTCATCGCCGAGCAGTTCCCCAACGGGGAGGCCGGCGTGGACGAGGTCCGCGACGAGGGGGACTTCCTGGACCGGCTGTTCAGCCTGCTCAACGGCGCGCGCAACGGGACGCTCGCGGTGGCCCTCGTGCAAGCGCTGGCCGCGTTGCTGCTGATCTCCAACACGATCCAGCTCGCGGCCTTCAACAGACGCAACGAGACCAACATCATGCGACTGGTCGGCGCCTCCCGCTGGTACACCCAGCTGCCGTTCATCCTCGAGGCGGCGCTCGCCGGTCTGATCGGCGCGCTGCTCGCCATCGGCGGTCTGGTGCTGACCAAGGTCCTGTTCGTCGACAAGACGCTCGCCGGGCCGATCAAGGCGGGCATCATCCCGCCGGTCGACTGGTCGGCGATCATCGCGATCTCCCCGATCATCGCGGCCGCTGGGGTGGGCCTGGCCGCCGTCGCCGCGTACGTGACGCTGCGGCTCTACGTCCGCCTGTAGCGCTCGCCGCCCGCCGGTCATGGCGCCTGCCCCGTGAGGGTCAGGCGCCGTGATCGGTTGCGGCCCCTGGGTAACCTGGCCTCATGCCGCGGGAACAGGGGCGCAAGTTCATCGCCCAGAACAAGAAGGCGCGGCACGACTACTCGATCCTGGACACCTACGAGGTGGGCCTGGTGCTCACCGGCACCGAGGTGAAGAGCCTGCGTGCCGGCCGCGCTTCCCTCGTCGACGGCTTCGCCACCGTCGACGACGGTGAGGTGTGGCTGCAGCACGTGCACATCCCCGAGTACACCGAGGGGACGTGGACCAACCACACCCCGCGCCGCAAGCGCAAGATCCTCATGCACCGCGCCGAGATCGAGAAGCTGATCGGCAAGACCAAGGAGGGCGGGCTCACGCTCGTCCCGCTGGACCTGTACTTCAAGGACGGCAAGGTCAAGGCCACCCTCGCGCTGGCCAAGGGCAAGCGGAGCTACGACAAGCGCCAGGACCTGGCCGAGCGTGACTCCCGCCGGGAGATGGAACGCGCCTTCGGCCGCTACGTGAAGGGACGGCGCTGACCTCATGCGCGGCATCGCCTACGACCGGTTCGGTGACGAGTCGGTCCTGCAGTTGCGCGACGACCTGCCCGAGCCCCCGGTGGGGCCGGACACGGTGCTGGTCCGCACCCGCGCGGCCGGGGTCAACCCGGTGGACATGGGCATCCGGGAGGGCGGCCTGGCCGGCTTCTTCCCGCATCACTTCCCGATCGTGCCGGGCTGGGACCTGGCCGGTGTCGTGGAGCGGGTCGGGCCGGCGGTGGTCGACTTCGCCCCCGGTGACGAGGTCTTCGGCTACCTGCGCCGGGACGACGTCCAATGGGGTACGACGGCCGAGCTCGTGCCCGGCCCGCAGCGGTGCATCGCGCACAAGCCCGACTCGCTCGGGTTCACCGAGGCCGCCGCGCTGCCGCTGGCCGGGCTGACCGCGTACCAGGCGCTCACCGAGGCGCTCGACGTCGGCGAGGGCGACCGGGTGCTGGTGCACCGGGCCGCCGGCGGCGTCGGCTTCTTCGCCGTGCAGATCGCCGCGGCGCTCGGCGCGCACGTCATCGGCACCGCCAGCCCGCGCAACCACGGCTTCCTGCGCGATGCCGGCGCCGCCGAGGTGCTCGACTACAACGCCGGCCCGATCTCCGCCCAGCTGTCCGAGCCGGTCGACGCCGTCCTGGACCTGGTCGGCGGGCCGGCGCTCGGCGACGCTCCCGACCAGGTGCGCGACCCGAAGCGCGTCGCCAGCGTCGTCGACCCGGCGGTGCTCGACCTCGGCGGCCGGTACGTCTTCGTGCGTCCGGAGCGGCACGACCTGGAGGAGCTCGGCCGGATGGCCGACGCCGGGCAGCTGCGGGTGGCGATCGCCAAGGCGTTCCCGCTGGCGCAGACCGCCGACGCCCAGCGGCTGGTGGCCGAGGGGCACGTGCGCGGCAAGGTCGTCGTCACGATCTGATGTCCGTGCCCCCGCCCGTCGACGACGCCGACGTCCCGAGGTACTGGCGGGAGCTGGGGCTGCCCGGGCTGGTCGACGTGCACGTGCACTTCCTCCCCGCGCGGGTGCAGGCGAAGGTGTGGCAGTACTTCGCCGAGGCGGAGACGCACTACGGGGCGCCGTGGCCGGTCACCTACGCGTTGCCGGTCGAGGAGCGGCTGGCGGTGCTGGCGGCGCTCGGCGTCCGCGCCTTCCCGACGCTGCCCTACCCGCACCGGCCGGGGATGGCCGCCTGGCTGAACGACGAGGCCGCCGCGTTCGCGGCCGAGCACCCGGCCGTGCTGCAGTCGGCCACGTTCTTCCCCGAGCCCGCGGCGGCGGCCTACGTCGCCGAGGCGCTGGACGCCGGCGCCCGGGTGTTCAAGGTGCACGTGCAGGTCGGCTCGTTCGACCCGCGCGACCCGCTGCTGGACGCCGTGTGGGCCCGGCTGGCCGAGACGGGCACGCCGGTGGTCATCCACTGCGGCTCCGGGCCGCTGCGCGGTGAGCACACCGGCCCGGCGCCGATGGCCGGCCTGCTGGAGCGCCACCCGCGGCTCCAGTTGGTGATCGCGCACCTGGGGATGCCGGAGTACGCGGCGTTCCTGGACCTCACCGAGCGGTACGAGCGGGTGCACCTGGACACCACGATGTTCGCCACCGACTTCACCGAGCGGCTGATGCCCTTCGACCGGGCACTGCTGCCCCGGCTGGCCGCGCTGCGGGACAAGGTGGTGCTCGGCAGCGACTTCCCGGCCATCCCGTACCCCTACGCCCACCAGCTGGCCGCGCTGCACCGGCTGGACCTGGGGGAGGAGTGGCTGCGGGCGGTCCTCTGGAGCAACGGTGCACGGCTGTTCGGGGTCACCGCTTAACCTTGATCACCGTGGACTCTGCACCGCTCGCCCTGCCCGACGGCTTCTCCGCCCGCCCGATCCGCCCCGACGACGTCGTCGCCGTGGCCGAACTGCTGGCCGTGGCCGAGGCGGTCGACGACACCGGGCTGCACGAGTCCCCCGAGGACCTCACCGGGCTGTGGGTCAGCGAGCTGGTCGACCTGGAGCAGGACACCCGGCTGGTGAGCACGGCGGACGGCACCGTCGTCGGCTACGCCACCACGATCGCCCCGCCGACGTTCCGGGACGCCTACGGCGTGCACCTGCAGGGTCGGGTGCTGCCGGAGTGGCGGGGCCGCGGCATCGGCCGGGCGCTGCTCGCCTGGCAGCTGGCACGGGGCGCGGAGCTGCACGCCGACCGGCACCCGGAGTCACCGGCCCGGCTGACCGCCACCGTGTACACGACGATGCCCTCGCTGGAGGCGCTGGTGCGCCGGGCCGGGCTGGAGGCGGTCCGCTGGTTCTTCCACATGGAGCGCCCGCTCACCGACCTGCCGCCGCGGCGGTCGCTCGACGGCATCGACCTGGTGCCGTTCAGCTGGGACCGCGACGAGGAGGTGCGGCTGGCGCACAACGCCGCCTTCACCGAGCACTACGGCTCCAGCGAGCGCGACGTCGCCTCCTGGCAGGTCATGTTCACCGGCATGCGGACCTTCCGCCCGGACCTGTCGGTGCTGGCCGTCGAGGACGGCGAGGTGCTCGGCTACGCGCTGGCCTACGTCTCCGAGGCGACCGCCGCGGCCAGCGGCTCCCGGGAGAGCTACTTCGGCCAGATCGGCGTCCTCCCGGCCGCCCGAGGCCGGGGTGTCTCCAAGGCCGTGATCATCGAGGCGATGCACGCCGCCGCGGCGCAGGACTGTCAGACCTCCGGGCTGGAGGTCGACAGCGAGAACGTCACCGGCGCGCTGGGGCTGTACGAGAGCCTCGGCTTCGCCACCGCCCGCACCCAGGTCTCCTGGTCCCGGCGGCTGGCCCCGCTCAGCTGACGCACCGGAGGGGCCGACGCCGCGACGTCGGCCCCTCCGTGGCGGTCAGGCCGCCAGCACCATCTCGGCGGGCAGGTCGTCCTTCTTGGCCCGGATCAGCACGATGCTGATGACCAGCGCGACCGCCAGGAACACCGCGGCCCAGATGAAGGCCACGTGGTACCCCTGCACGAAGGCGGCGCCCGGCGCGGCACCCGGGTTGTCGACGAGGTACCCGGTGACCGCCGAGGCGTAGAAGGTGTTCAGCAGGGCCAGGCCCAGCGAGCCACCGACCTGCTGGCTGGTGTTGAGCACGGCCGAGGCGATCCCCGTGTCGTGGCTCTCCACCCCGACCAGCGCCGTGCTGGACGCCGGGACGAACACCGCCGCCATGCCGAGGCTGATCGCCAGCAGGGCCGGCAGCACCTCGGTGACGTACGAACTGGTCTCACCGATCCGGGTCAGCCAGAGCATGCCCAGCGCAGCCAGCACCAGCCCACCGATGATCAGCGGTCGCGGCCCGATCCGGGGGAGCACCTGGGAGACGATGCCGGCGCCCACGATGATCCCGCCGCTGAAGGGCAGGAAGGCGAAGCCGGAGTCCAGCGGGCTGTACCCCAGGGTCTGCTGGAAGTAGAAGGTCAGGAACAGGAAGATCGCGAAGATCCCGGCCCCCACCAGCAGGAAGACCAGGTACGAGCCGCCCCGGTTGCGGTCCAGGACCACGCGCAGCGGCAGCAGCGGGTGGCTGGCCCGCTGCTCGTAGAGCACGAAGGTCACCAGCAGGACGGCGGCGGCGGCCAGCAGGGTCAGGGTGACCGGGTCGGTCCAGCCCACGCCCTCCTCGGCGGCCTTGCTGAAGCCGTAGACCAGGCTGACCAGGCCGGCGGCCGACAGCAGCACGCCCGGCACGTCGTAGCGACGATCGCCGGCGGCGCGGCTCTCCTTCACCAGGCCGATCGCGAAGACGGCGGTGGCCAGGGCGATCGGCACGTTGACGCCCAGCGTCCAGCGCCACGAGGCGTACTCGGTGAGCACCCCACCGAGGATCAGGCCGATCGCGGCGCCACCACCGGAGATGGCGCCGAAGACGCCGAACGCGCGGGCCCGCTCCTTGGGGTCGGTGAAGGTGACCGCCAGGAGGGACAGCGCGGCCGGTGCGAGCAGCGCCGCGAACGCACCCTGCAGGCCACGGGCGGCGAACAGCAGCTCCTGGTTGGGAGCCAGGCCGCCCAGTGCGGATGCGCCGGCGAAGCCGATCAGGCCGATCAAGAAGGCGCGCTTGCGGCCGGTGAAGTCGGCGATCCGCCCGCCGAGCAGCAGCAGCCCGCCGAAGGCGAGCGTGTAGGCGGTGACCACCCACTGGATGTTCGCCGCGCTGATGCCCAGGTCCAGGCCGGCGTCGGGGAGGGCGATGTTCACGATCGAGGCGTCCAGCACGACCATCAGCTGGGCGACGGCGATGACGGCGAGGGCCAGCCAGCGCCGGGGGTCGGGGCCGTCGGCGTCCGGTTCGGGCAGGGGCGGGACGTCGGGGTCGATGGACCTCGACGGGGGGATGAGGCTGTCGGCGGGCATGACGGAGCCGTCCTTCTCGCGCGGGGCGCGGTGACGAGGGGGATGAGGGCAGGGGAGGGCTCACGGCCGGAGGCGTCGCGCGGTCGCGTGCGGAGGAGGTGACGGGCCCGCTCGACCGGCGGCGGTGCGCGGTCGGGGAGGCCGGCGGGGTCAGTGCCGGTGCAGAGCGGTGCGGGTCAGCTCATGGGTCGGGCGAGTCCTGCGCCGGCCCAGCGCAGGCAGTCGCGGACGAGTTCCAGGAAGTGGTCGAAGGAGTCGTCTGGGTCCCAGGCCTCGATCGCCGTGTTGAAGGCGGCGAAGGTGGTGTTGAGGACCAGGGCGGCGTGCAGCTCCTCGCCGTCGGGGGTGCGACGGGCGACCCATTCCCGCAGGTCGGGCCCGAAGCTGTCACAGACGTCCCGCGACGAGTCGCAGAGCTCCGGTGACTGCTCGAACAGCCGCTTCTGCAGGGGCAGGCGGTCGGCGAGGAGCTCCGCCAGGCTGAGGGCGAGACCGGTGAGCGCCTCCCACAGCGGCTCGCCCTTCGGGCAGTCCGCCAGGAGAGCGCGCCACTGCTGCAGCTCCTGCGGATCGAGGTCGTAGACGACGGCTTCCTTGCTGCGGAAGTAGCTGAAGAACGTCGTCCGGGAGACACCGGCCTCGGCGGCGATGTCCTCCACGCTCACCGCGTCGAACCCGCGTTCGCTGATCAGGCGCAGCGCGGTCGAGCGGATCGTCCGCCAGGCCTCGAGCTTCTTGCGTTCCCGCAGGCCCAGCACGCGACCGACCGGGCAGTGCGGGGTCTTCCCCTGTCCGGATCGGGTCACGTGATCACCGTAGGGCAGAAGCTGAACGCAGTACAGACATTTACCCAGTCCGGTTTCGTGAACAGCGGGTGACCGGCCGACGGCCGCGGTGAGGCGTACGGTCGATGTGATGCGGAGCATCCTGCGGACGGCCGTCGTGGCCACGGCGGCGGTCGGCGCCGCGGTGCTCGGCGCACCGGCGACCGCCTCGGCCGAGGAGCCCCGTCCCGAGCTGCGCAGCACGGTGGAGGGCACGGTCGGGTACGACGTCTCGTACCCCCAGTGCGACCGGACGCTCCCCGACGACGCGGCGTTCGCGGTGATCGGCGTCAACGGCGGCATCGCCACCACGGAGAACCCCTGTCTCGCCGACCAGTGGGAGTGGGCGAACGACTCCTCGGGTGCCGAGCCGGCCCAGCCACGGGCGCAGCTGTACGTGAACACCGCCAACCCGGGCGAGGTGCGGGAGCAGGTGACGACCTGGCCGTCGCGGGGCGTCAACCGCTACGGCGCGTGCGACGGCGGCAACAGCGCTGCCTGTTCCTACGAGTACGGCGTCGAACGGGCCGAGAACGACGTCCGGATCGTGCTGGACACCCTGGGCGACCTCGACGGGGACGCCGCCATCGAGGACCCGGCCGACCTCGTCGGCCTGCGCTGGTGGTTGGACGTCGAGACGATGAACACCTGGCAGACCGACGGCGCCGCGGCGCAGCGGAACAACCGGGCCACCCTGGAGGGGATGACCGACCACCTCGAGTCGGTGGGCGGCCGGGTCGGGCTCTACTCGACCGGCTACCAGTGGGGCGAGATCGTCGGTGACGTGCCCTCGTGGAGCAGCCTGCACGGGCTGGACAGCTGGCTGGCCGGCGCCCGCAGCATCCGCGGCGCGGTCGCCAACTGCGCCGACGAGCCGCTCGTCGACGGCGGCCGGGTCGTGCTCACCCAGTACGTCGAGGACGACCTGGACCACAACCGCTCCTGCGTCGCGGATGCCCGCTGGGCCGGGTCGGCCGCCTCGGGGTCGCGCGACTGAGTGGTTAGGGTGCGCGGCATGGTCAGCGTCGATCAGCCCGCCTCCCCGCTCGCCCCCGACCTCCGCCTGGTCGCCCGCACCCACCGGCGGCTGGAGCCGCTGCACTCGCACGTCTACTTCGCGCCGGAGACCGACGAGCACCTGACCGGAGCCGGCCTCCGCCCGGGCCGGATGGTCTACTTCGCCGGCCGCGCGGCGGCGATGGGGGCGGTCGGCCCGGGCGTGGTGACGGCGACCTTCGCCAACTTCGCCCCGGCGATCGTGGCTCGGCACCTGCCCCGTGCCTGGACCCTCGCCACCCCGGGGCAGGTGCTCGCCGCCCGGACCGCGGCCGCGCGCGCCTCGCTCACCCGGCTCCTCGACGGCGCCGACGAGAGCAGCTTGCGCGAGCTGTCCGGCCTGCTCCGCGAGGCGTGCACAGCGCTGACGCCGGAGGCCCGGCCGCTGTTCGCCGCCCACGCCGACCTGCCCTGGCCGGACGAGCCGCTGCTGCAGGTGTGGCACGGCGTCACGCTGCTCCGCGAGCACCGCGGTGACGGGCACGTGCTCAGCGTGGTCCGGCACGGGCTGACCGGCCTGGAGGCCCTGGTCACCCACACGCTCACCGGCCGCGGGTTCACCCGGCAGGCCGCCCAGGCGACCCGGGGGTGGTCGGACGAGGAGTGGACGGCAGCGCTGGACGGGCTCACCGAGCGCGGCCTGGTCGCCGACGGCGCGCTCACCGAGGCCGGCCAGCAGTTGCGGGCGTCGATCGAGCAGGAGACCGACGCGCTGTCGGCCGCCCCGTTCGTGTACCTGGGCGTCGAGCGCACCGAGCGGGTCGCCGCGCTCGCCGGCGACCTGACCGGCCGGCTGCTGGGCAACGGCGCGTTCCCGGCCGGCGTGCTGTCCCGGTCGTGACCGGCGCGCGACTGCCGGACGCCGTCGGGGACACCCCGGCCGCGGAGGTGCTGCGGGCCCGGCGCGGGGGAGAGCTGTCCGGGCTGGACCGCCTGCTGTTGCACAGCCCCGCCGTCGCCCAGGGGTGGAGCGCGCTGCTCGGGGCGCTGCGCAACGGGACGGCGTTGACCGCCGACCTGACCGAGCTGGTGGTGCTGCGGATCGCCGTCCTCAACGGGGCGGAGTTCGAGTGGGTCGCGCACGAGCCGGCCGCCCGCCGGGCCGGGGTCACCGACGCCCAGCTCGCCGCGCTGCGGACCCCCGACGCGGCCGGGGCGCCGGTGTTCTCCCCGGTGCAGGCCGTCGTGCTGCGGTTCACCGATGCGTCGAGCCGGCAGGTCGACGTCCCCGATGCCGTCTTCTCCGCCGTGCGTGCGCACCTGGACGACCGGCAGGTGGTCGAGCTCGTGACCACCGTGGCCGGCTACGCGATGGTCTCCCGGTTCCTGGTGGCGCTGCGGGTGCCGGTTCCGGCCGGCGAGGTCGCCGGCTGACTCTTCCCACGTCGTTCACCCCCCGGTCGGGCGACCGGGATGCCCAGGAGCGTCCCCGCGTGTCACGATGGACGACGGCCCGCGCGACGGACGCGGCCCTGGGACGACGGGAGGTGCTGGGCCGTGCGATCGGAGCCTCCCAGTTGCAGTCCCGAGGTCCCCTCCCGCTGACGCCGCCGGTTCGCTGAGCCGGGCGGGCACGCGCACGGGGACCTCCCGCGCCCACCCGTCCCCGCGTCCCCCGGGAGCCCGCCGTGGCCGATCGTCGTCTCGCCCCCCGCACCGCCCTGTCCACCCTCACCCGCCGGCCCCGCGCCGTCCTCGTGCCCCCGCGGCCGGCCGAGCAGCCCGGTCCGGAGACCGCGGCCGAGCGGCGCTCGCGTCTGGTCGACAACGCGGTGTACGCCGCCGGACGGCGGATCGCCACGCCCGCATCAGCGGCCGAGAGCCACGAGTGGCTGACCGAGGGCTTCGACGACCGGATGGTCTGGCTCGGGCTGTACCGCCCGGAGCCGGCCGCGCTGGGTGAGCTGGCCGAGCAGTACGGCCTGCCCGACCTCGCGGTCGAGGACGCCATCCACGCGCACCAGCGGCCGAAGTTCGAGCGGTACGGGGACACGCTGTTCGTCGTCCTCAAGGCCGCTCGGTACCTGGACGAGGCCGAGGAGGTGGAGTTCGGCGAGCTGCACCTGTTCCTCGGCAAGGACTTCGCCATCACCGTGCGGCACGCCGAGTCGCCGGACCTGGCCCGGGTGCGCCGCCGGCTGGAGAGCTCGCCGGAGCTGCTGGCCCGCGGTTCGGAGGCGGTGCTGTACGCGATCCTGGACGCCGTCGTCGACGGGTACGCCCCGGTCGTCGCCGGGCTGGACAAGGACATCGACGAGATCGAGGTCGAGGTCTTCCGCGGTGACCCGCAGGTGTCCCGGCGCATCTACGAGCTGTCCCAGGAGGTCCTGGACTTCCAGCGGGCGGTCCAGCCGCTGACCGGGATCCTCGCCGCGATCACCGCCGGGTTCGAGAAGTACGGCGTCGACGAGGAGCTGCGCAGCCACCTGCGGGACGTCGCCGACCACGTCACCTCGACCACCGAGCGGGTCGAGGGCTTCCGGCTGCAGCTGCGCGACATCCTCACCGTGAACGCCACGCTGGTCGCCCAGCGGCAGAACGAGGAGATGAAGACCCTCACCGAGACCAGCCTCGCCCAGGGCGAGGAGGTCAAGAAGATCTCCGCGTGGGCCGCCATCCTCTTCGCCCCCAGCCTCGTGGGCGGGGTCTACGGGATGAACTTCGAGGACATGCCGGAGACCGAGTGGCAGTACGGCTACCCGTTCGCCGTGGTGCTGATGTTCATGGTCAGCCTCACGCTGTACGTGATCTTCAAGCGCCGCGACTGGATCTGACGGTCACGGGGCGGGCGTACCGGTCGGCTCGACGACGAGGTCGATGACGGCGAGCCGGAACGGGTTCACCGTACCGAACCGGGCGGCCTGCTCGGCGTCGTCGACGGGGGCGAAGTCGCGGATCAGGCTGCGCTTGACCGCGAAGACCGCATCGGCGTCCAGGTACGGGCTGCCGTCGATGAAGACGTGCGTGGTCACCGGCACGAAGCCCGGCGCATCGGCGATGAAGTGCACGTGCGCCGGCCGGAACGGCGCCCGGTCGGTCGCCGCGAGCAGCTCGCCGACCGGGCCGTCGGTGGGGATCGGGTAGTGCGCCGGGACGGTGGTGCGGAACCAGAACCGGCCCTCCTCGTCGGTGGTGAACAGGCCGCGACCGTTGCCCGCCGGCTGCACGTCGGGCTGCTGGACGTCGTAGAACCCGTTCCCGTCGGCCTGCCACACGTCGACGCTCGCCCCGGGCACCGGCTCGCCGGCGACCGAGAGCACCCGGCCGGTGATGACGCACGGCTGGTCGCCGCCCACCTCGTCGATCGAGTCGCCGTTGCGGCGAGGTGGCGAGACGGTCATGTGGAAGGGGCCGAGGACGGTCGCCTCCGTGGCCCCGCCCACCTTGCGGTGGTTGATGTTCTCCACCAGCGACGAGATCCCGAGGACGTCGGAGAGCAGCACGAACTCCTGCCGGACGTCGTCGCACGTCTGCCCGGTGCGGGTCAGGAAGTCGATCGCGTGCTCCCACTCGGCGAGCGTCGGTTCCACCTCCCGGATCGCGGTGTGCAGCCCGCGCACGAGCGCGCCCAGCACCTCTCGCAGCCGGCTGTCCGGCGTCGCGGCGAAGCTGGCGACGACGGCGTCGGTGATCGTGTGCTCGTCGATGTCGGCGGTGACGTCGTCGGTCATGCGCTGCCCCCTGGCGGGTCGAGCGGGACGACCGGCAGCTGGAGCGCCGACGGCCCGGCGGGAACGTGCTGGACGGTGTGCAGTGTCGTCCGCGAGCCGAGCAGGGGTGGGGCGTGCGCTCGGGAACACCTCGGGGACGTGTGCCGTTATGCTGGCCGTACAACTACACAGGGGGGCGATTGGTCTCGACTGCGGTCGTCTGACCAGGGGAAGCGAGCCGAGGAAGGCAACGATGATCTCGTTAACCATCCGTTGCAAAAAACACAAGCGCCGATTCCAATCAGCGCGACTTCGCTCTCGCTGCCTAACAGCAGCTAGGCGAGTCTGTCAGCCCGGGTTCGTCATCGGCCCGGATCCTGGCATCAGCTAGATGACTCACCGCACGCATCGGTCGCGGGTGCGTGTGGGACACCAAACAGCGACTGGGCCCGTCATCCCGACTCGTTCGTGAGATCGGGAGGGCCGAGCAGAGGCAGAGCGAACTGCGCTCGGAGAAGCCCTGGTGATGCGTCGCAGGACGCGGGTTCGATTCCCGCCGCCTCCACCACAGGATCGTCCTCGACGAGCTGGTCCGGTTCCCGGGTCCGCTGCTCGAGGAGCATCCGCTGGTGAAGCCCCCGTTCCACCACGTAGGGCCCGGTCACTCGACCGGGCCCTACGTGCGTCCGGTGCCGGTGCCCGCGCTGGGGAGCTCAGGCCGACGGTTCCTGGACGACGGTCATGAACAGCGGTGAGCGCGTCTCCGTGTCGGTCAGCACGAGGAGGAAGGGCCGGTCGAACGACACGACCGCGGACGGGGGTGCCGCCGCCGCCTCCTCGACCACCACGGCGGTGGCAGCGGCCGCTTCGGTGCCCTCCTCGTCCACGTCGAGGAACGCCTGCTGCACGACCTGCGAGATGGCCAGACCGTTCCGGCCGAGGCCGGAGTAGTCACCACCCTCGACCGGCAGCCCCATCGCGGCCAGCACGTCCAGCAACTGGTGCGACTGCTCGAGCTCCAGCCGCGGCAGCTGCACGCCCACCTCCGCCGACTCGGCGGCCTGCAGGTCGGTCAGGGTGTCGGCGTCGACGGTGCACGGGTCGGTGCCCTCGGGTGGCAGGACGGCGACGGCGCTGAGCGTTCCGTCGCGGTAGGCCAGCTCGACCGCCTGCCAGCCGTCCGCGGCGCGGGAGGCGCCCGTCGCGCCGCTCATCATCTCGACGGTCACCTCGCCGGACGGCGCCGCGAACCGAGCCGGCCGGGTGTCGGTGAAGGGGATCGCCCACCTGGCCTGGAGGTGCAGGGCATTGGTCAGCACGGCGGCGGTGTTCGGTTTCAGCGGCTCGGGCAGGAGCTCCTCGATGACCCCGCGGGTGTCCTCCTCGACCGTCGTGTTGATCCGGTCGGTCGCCGCTCCCGGGTCGCCGGCGAAGTCCAGTGCCAGCACGTCGGCGTCGAAGCCCGTCGCGATGTCGTCCAGGTAGTCGGGGTCGGGCTCCATGCCGTCGGCGATCCAGAGGCGGTTGCTCATCTGCAGGGAGTCCGGCGCATCGTCGTCCTCGAGGTCGCCCTCGTGGCGGAGGCCGTCGAGTGCGCCGGTGTGGTCGCGGAACGCCGCGACGAGGTCGGGGGACCACTCCGGCAGGTGCAACACGCTGCGGACGGCCTCCGCCGTCTGCCCGCGGCTGGCGGGGTACAGCAGGCTCAGCGCCCCGGCTGCCGAGGTCGGGGACAGCAGCACGGTCTGGTCGGGGGTGCGCGCGCAGACCTCGTGCAGCAGGTCGACGCCGAAGGCGGTCTGTGCCTCGGCGACGTCGTCAGCCGTCAGCGTGCCCACCTGCACCGGGACGACCTGCCCGCCGGCCGTGGCGCAGGCGGTCAGCGCCGCCGCCGAGCCGGCCGCAACGGCGAGGACCCGTCCCCGACTGCACCTGGCCACCGCGTCGCTCCTCCCCGCTGTCACCCGCGTCACGGACGGGGTCAGCATGATCGTGCAGAGCCGTGCCGGTACAGGACCGCGCTGCCTTCGTGCTGCTCCCGTGACCTGAGAGGGCGCCGGGACGATGCCGCCGAGGCGCCGGGGCCTGACATCCTCTCCTCGGCGGATCACGACACAGGAGGTCGCATGAGCACGACGGCGGGGCGGGCCACGGAGCAGCCCGACGAGGAGGAGCGCCGCGGCGGGTTCAGCTCCAGGCGCGTCTTCATCCTGGCGGCGATCGGGTCGGCGGTCGGGCTCGGCAACATCTGGCGGTTCCCCTACGTCGCCTACGAGAACGGCGGCGGCGCCTTCCTGCTGCCCTACCTGATCGCGCTGCTGACCGCCGGCATCCCCTTCCTGCTGCTCGACTACGCGATCGGCCACCGCCACCGCGGTTCCGCACCGCTCTCCTTCGCCCGGCTGCGCCGCGGCACCGAGGGGCTCGGCTGGTGGCAGGTGGGCATCTGCTTCGTCATCGCCGTCTACTACGCCGCGGTCATCGCATGGGCGCTGCGGTACACCTTCTTCTCCCTCGACCTGGCCTGGGGCGACGACCCCGAGGGCTTCTTCTTCGGCGAGTTCCTCCAGGCCGGCGACGTCCGGGTCACCGCCGACGTGGTGCCCGGGGTGCTCGTGCCCCTCGCCCTGGTCTGGTTGGCCGTCCTGGTGGTCATGGCGCTCGGCGTCCAGCGCGGCATCGGCCTGACCTCGCTGGTCTTCATCCCGGTGCTGGTGCTCGCCTTCGTCGCCCTCGTGGTGCAGGCGCTGCTGCTGCCGGGCGCAGGGGCCGGCCTCGACGCGCTGTTCGCGCCCGACTGGTCGGCGCTGACCTCGCCCTCGGTCTGGGCCGCCGCGTTCGGCCAGATCTTCTTCTCGCTGTCGGTCGGCTTCGGCATCATGATCACGTACGCCTCCTACGTCCGCCGCCGCGAGGACATGGTCGGCTCCGGCCTCGTCGTGGGCTTCTCGAACTCCGGTTTCGAGCTGCTCGCCGGCATCGGGGTGTTCGCCGCCCTGGGCTTCATGGCCCAGGCCAACGGACAGGCGGTCGACGAGGTCGCCAGCGGCGGGATCGGCCTGGCCTTCATCGCCTTCCCGGCGATCATCAGCGAGGCCCCGGCCGGCGCCCTCCTCGGCGTCCTGTTCTTCGGGGCGCTGGTCATCGCCGGCATCACCTCGCTGATCAGCGTGATCGAGGTGGTGATCTCCGCGGTCCGCGACAAGCTCGACACCGGCCGGCTCACCGCGACCCTCGCGGTCGGCGTCCCCGCCGCGGTGCTGAGCCTGGTGCTCTTCAGCACGACGAGCGGCATCTACGTGCTCGACGTCGTCGACCACTTCGTCAACCAGTACGGCATCCTCGTCGTGGCGCTGGTCAGCATGCTGGTCGTCTCCTGGGTGGTGCGGGCCCTGCCCGGTCTCGGCGCGCACCTCAACGTCCACGGCCGTCCCCGGGTCGGCACCGGCTGGCGCCTGCTGACGAGCGTCGTCGCCCCGGTCGGCCTGGCCGTCGTGCTCGTCCTCGCGCTGCGGGACGACCTCGCCGCGCGCTACGAGGACTACCCCGCCTGGCTCCTGCTGGTTCTCGGCTGGGCGCTGGTCGTGGCGCTCCCGCTCCTCGGCTTCCTGCTGGCCCGGCTGCCGTGGCGCGCCGGGACGCACCTGGACGGACCACCACCCGGCTCCGATCCGGCGGCGCCGCTGCACGCGCCCGCCACCACGGCCCCGACCCCGCACGACCGCCCGCAGGACGAGGGAGGACCCCGATGAGCACGGCAGCGATCGTGATGATGGTGGTGGCGATGGTCGTGATCTGGGGCGGCCTCGCCCTGGCCGTCGCCAGCCTGCTGCGCCACGGCGCCGTCGAGGAGCGCGCCGAGGGTCCGCGCCGGGACCTCTGACCAGCGAGGGACGGCGTGCGCGGGGGCCGGAGCGGGTCACCCCGGCGGTCAGCGCACGCCGTCCGCCGTCCGGCTAGAGCTCGGCGCGGAGCAGCTCGGCGGCTCGGGCGAGGGAGCGCATCTTCCCCGCCGCCGACTCTCGCGGCAGGTACTTCAGCCCGCAGTCGCTGGACAGCACCAGCGTGTCGACGTCGACGTGGTCGAGCGCCCGTCGTACCCGGTCCGCGACCGTCTCCGGGGTCTCCACCTCCGGCGTGGAGAGGTCCAGCACGCCGAGCGCGACACCCTTGCCGCGCAGCGGGCGCAGGGTCGCCGGGTCCAGGTGCGACTGCGCCGTCTCGATCGAGATCGCCGCGGCCGGCACGTCGGCCAGCTGCGGCAGCACCGAGTAGCCCTCGGGCCGGTCGGCGACCATCGCCGCGTAGCCGAAGCAGACGTGCACGTGCACCGGTCCGGGGGCGTCGGCCAGCGCGGCGGTGAGCACCTCGACGCCGTAGCGACGGGCGACCTCGGGGCGGGCCTGCAGCCACGGCTCGTCCAACTGCACGATGTCGGCGCCGGCGGCGAACAGGTCGGCGATCTCCGCGCGCACGACCTCGGCGTAGGCCAGCGCCAGGGCCCGGTCGTCGCCGTAGTGGTCGTCCTGCGCCTGCTGCGCCATGGTGAACGGACCGGGCACGGTGATCTTCACGGCCCGGTCGGTCTGCGCGCGCAGGAACCGGACGTCGTCCACCTGCACCGGCTCCGGACGGCGGATCTCACCCACCACCCGCGGGGCCGGGATGTCGATGCCCGAGCGGTTCCGCACCGACCCGGGGTGGTCCAGGTCCAGACCCTCGAGCGCGGTGGCGAAGTGGTTGGAGTAGGACTCGCGCCGGATCTCGCCGTCGCCGACGATGTCCAGCCCGGCCTGCTCCTGCGCCCGGATGGTGGCCAGCGTGGCGTCGTCCTGGGCCTCCTGCAGGAACTCCGGCGGCACGCGCCACAGCTCCTTGGCCCGGACCCGCGGCGGGAACTGGTGCCCGAGCCGGTCACGGTCGATGAGCCAGTCGGGCTGGGGGAGGCTGCCGACGACGGTGGTGGGCAGCGGCGGGAGCGGGGCTGGCATCTGTTCCTCCTGAGGACGCGAACGGCCCCGATCCTCCACGTCGCGTGCGAGGCGACCGGTCACCGGGACCCGGCGGCGACCTCGGCCCGTCGTTTCGGCCGCCGGGCATCGGGCACCCGGGGAACGTGACTGGACGGGACGTGCCCCAGTGAGCGTGCGGAGTCGGCTGGAACGCGCCCTGGGGGCGGTCGAGCGCTGGCAGGTGCTGGACGCCCCGGGCTACCAGGTCGAACACGGCGTCGCGCTGACGTACCTGCTCACCGGCCGGTACGCCCGGCCGCTCCAGGACCTGCTGCACGGCGTCTGGCTCGGCCACCCGCTGCACCCCGCCCTGGTCACCGTGCCGGTCGGCGCCTGGACCGCGGCGTCGGTGCTCGACGGCCTCGACGCCACCGGCCGCGGGGGACCGGGGGCCGGGCCGGCCGCCCGGACCGTGGTCGGCGTCGGCGTGGCCGGTGCGGTGGCCTCCGCGGCGACCGGGTTCACCGACTGGCAGCACGCCCACGACGGCGCCCGGCGGGTCGGCCTGGTGCACGCGGGCCTGAACAGCACCGCCCTCGCGCTCTACGTGTGGTCCTTCGCCGACCGGGGACGGGGCCGGGCGGTGCGGGCCCGGGTCACCGCGGCCGCCGGCCTCACGCTCACGCTGGCGAGCAGCTGGCTGGGCGGAGCGCTGTCCTACCGCCACGGGCTCGGCACCGACCACGCCCAGCGCAGCCCCGAGCCGCGCCGGTTCACGCCCGTGCTCGCGCAGGCCGACCTCGTCGACGGCACACCGGTCGGGGCGGACGTGGACGGCGTGCCGGTGGTGCTGGTCGCCCAGGACGGCGAGGTCCACGCCGTGGGCGGCACCTGCCCGCACCAGGGGGCCCCGCTCGGGGAGGGCTGGCTGCACCGCGGTGAACTGGTCTGCCCGTGGCACGGGTCCCGCTTCGACCTGGCCACCGGCGAGCCGGCGCAGGGCCCGTCGACCGCGCCGCTGCCGTGCTTCGAGACCCGGGTGCGCGGAGGCCAGGTCGAGGTACGGCGCCGGGCGCACTGGCGCGGCTCCACTGCGACGACGACCGTCGAGGAGGCGTCCCGATGAAGGCCGACGAGGTGCTGATCGCCCACCACGACGTGCTGCGAGGACTGCTGCGGCAGCTGGCGGAGACGACCGACGGCCAGGTCGCGGATCGCCGGCGGCTGCGCGACGACCTGCTGCGCGAGCTGGAGGTGCACACCCAGATCGAGGACGAGCTGTTCTACCCCGCCGTCCGGGACGTCTCCCCGCTGCTCTCGGTGGCCCACGCCGAGCACCGCCAGATCGACGACCAGCTCGCCACCGTCATGCGCACGTCCCTGGACGACCCGGAGTTCGTCACCGAGGTGCGCATGCTCGAGTCGACGCTGCGCCACCACACCTTCGAGGAGGAGCAGCGGATGTTCCCCCAGGCGCACGCCCTCGGCGAGGAGCGGCTGGAGGAGCTCGGTCGCCAGCTGCAGGAACGGCAGGACGAACTCGGCCGGTCGGGCGCGATGCGGCTGATCGTGCGGCTCAAGCGGATGACGTTGAAGCTCGTCTGACCCGCCCGGGGTACAGCAGGCTGTACTCCTGGGCCGGTTCGCTGTCCCCGGCCGGTGCCGGGCCCTACCGTCTGCAGCCGTGGGGACGACGGGGGAGCAGCGCGCGGGCGCCGCGCGGGGCCCCCTGGCGCGCTACGCCGGACGCAGCCTCGGCCCGCTGGAGCAGTTGCCTGGTGCGCTGGGCACCGCCGTCCTGGCCCTGGGCGTGTTGCTGTTCCTGCTGGTCGCCGTGGTCACCAGCGTGGTCGGGGTCGGGCTGCTCGCGCTGCCCGCCGGGCTGCGCGGCGCGCACGCCGTCGCCGAGCGGGAACGGGCCCGGCTCGGTCGCTGGGGCCCGGAGGTCGTCGGCCCGCCGCCACCGCCGCAACGCCTCCGAGACGCGGCCGCCGACCCGGCCACCCGGCGCGAGGTCCGCTGGCTCGTCGGCCACGCGACGGCCGGTCTGCTGCTGTCGGCGGTCGGGATGCTGCTGCCGATCTACGCCGTCCGCGAGCTCACCTTCCCGCTGTGGTGGCAGCTGCTCCCCGACGACCAGGCCACCGACGCGCTCACCTTCTGGGTCGTGGAGGACTGGGCCGGCGTCGGCCCGGTGGTGGCGATCGGCGTCGGCTGGGCGCTGCTCACCGTCGTCCTCACCCCGCCGATCGCCGAGCTGCTCGCCCGGCGCGGACGCCGGCTGCTCGCCGCGGACGCCGGCGCCGACCTCTCGCTGCGGGTCGCGCAGCTGACCGCCACCCGCGCCGCCGCCCTCGACGCGCACGCCACCGAGCTGCGCCGGATCGAGCGCTCGCTGCACGACGGCACGCAGAACCGGCTGGTCGGCGTCACCGTGCTGCTCGGCGCCGCGCGGCGGGCCGTGCTCCGGGACCCGGCGGCCGCCGAGGAGATCCTGGAGCGGGCGCAGGACGCCGCCGAGCAGGCGCTGGCCGAGTTGCGGTCCGTGGCCCGCGGCATCCTGCCGCCGGTGCTGGAGGACCGCGGTCTGGCCGGCGCGCTCACCGGGCTGGCCGCGACCTCCGCCGTGCCGTGCCAGGTGGACGTCGACGTGCCGGTCCGCTGCGCGGCCTCCGTCGAGGCCACCGCCTACTTCGCCGTCGCCGAGGCGCTGACCAACGTGTCCAGGCACAGCAGGGCCGGCCGGGCCGCCGTCGAGGTGCGGCTGCGCGAGCAGCGGCTGTGCGTCCGCGTCACCGACGACGGCGCCGGTGGCGCCGTCGAGGGGGCCGGCTCTGGGCTGGTCGGCATCCGCCGCCGCGTCGAGGCGCACGACGGCACCCTCACCCTGACCAGCCCGCCCGGCGGGCCGACCACCCTCACCGTGGAGCTGCCGTGCGGATCGTGATCGCCGAGGACGACGCGCTGCTGCGCGAGGGCCTGGCCCTCCTGCTGCGTGCCGAGTCGCTGGACGTGGTGGCGACCGCTGGCGGCCCGGCGGAGTTCCTCACCGCGCTGGACGAGCACCGGCCCGACGTCGCGATCGTCGACGTCCGGATGCCCCCGACGCACACCGACGAGGGGATCGTGGCCGCCGTCGAGGCGCGCCGCCGCCGGCCGGACCTCGCCGTCCTGGTGCTCTCGGCGCACGTGGAGCAGGCGTTCGCCACCGACCTGCTCGCCGGCGGCGCCGCCCGGCTGGGCTACCTGCTCAAGGAGCGGGTCGGCCGGGTGGAGGAGTTCCTGGGTGCCCTGCACCGGGTGGCCGCCGGCGGCACGGCGATCGACCCGGAGGTGGTCGCCCAGCTGTTCGCCCGCACCCGCACCGACACCCGGCTGGAGCGGCTCAGCCCGCGGGAGCGGGAGGTGCTGGCGTTGATGGCCGAGGGACTGGGCAACACCGCGATCGGGGAGCGGCTGGTGGTCACCGACGGCGCGGTGCACAAGCACATCCGCAGCATCTTCGCCAAGCTCGACCTGCCCCCCGACGACCGCGCCGACCGCCGGGTGACCGCGGTGCTCCGCTACCTGGAGGACGTCCGCCGCCGCGCGTAGCGCATCCTCCCCAAGCGCGCATCGGGACATGCGGGTGCGCGCCGGGCACGGCTCAGGCGACGACTCGCAGCAGCGCCTGCCCGGCGGCACCCAGCGGGAGGACGAGCAGCAGCCAGGCCATGGCGGTGCCGATGCCCCGACCAGGCGCTCGGATCTCTCGTGCCGCCGGCGCAGCGGCTCCCAGGGCCACCACGAGCAGAGCCCCGAGGGTGCAGAAGACGACGGCGTCACCGGCGTAGTGCAGGTAGACCCCGTAGCCGATGGCGCCTTCGGAGAGGAACACCCCGCCCATGAGCGCCGCGCTCAGCCCCGTCCAGTGCAGCGACCGCACCCGACGCCAGCACCACCCCGCCGCGCCGAACACCGGACCGCCGACCAGGCCGGTGGCCACCCACAACACGACCATGGCCGGGTTGACGTCGAAGTCACGCGCCATGGACGTGAGGTAGTACCCGCCGACCTCGCCGAGGCAGACGAGCACCCCGGCGACGGCAGCGACCCACGACCGCCTGGTCAGCGCACCGACAACGAAGGCGGGGGCGACCCAGGGACTGACTGCGTTGGCGAGCCCGGAGAAGGGCGAGGGCAGGACCGTCTGCAGGCCGGACGTCGCCGCTCCCCATGCCAGGCCGATCAGCACGGCCACGCCGAGCGCCACCGGAGCACCCAGCCCAGGTCGCCGCTCCTCACGGGGCGCGAGGTGGGAACCGCCACCGTCGACACCGCCATGGGCGACGTCGAGCGGACGGTCGGGGATGGCCTGCGGAGCCTCGGATGAGGCGGCGGCAGCGGGAACGGGAGTGCTCACCGGCTGACCCTGACACGCAGCAGGTCACCCGCGGATCAGCCCACGGAGGGAGATCGGCGAACACTCCCCATCCTCAGGTCGGACGGGCTGTCGATCCGGCACCCGCCGTTCCGTGCCGACCTCGCCGAGCAGGACAGCTAGGCGTCCCGGCGGCGCAGTGCCCACCAGGCGCCGAGTACCGCGACCGCGGCCCACAGGGTCAGCACGGCGAGCCCGGTGACCGGTCCGAAGGCGTCGATCGGGCGGGCGTGCAGCCGGAGGGCGACCTGGCCGGCGCGGTCGGGCAGCCAGACCGCGACGCGCTGCAGCACCGGCACCAGCTCGAGCAGCGGCGAGACCAGGAAGAAGAACGGGATCACCAGCCCGAGGGCGATGGTCTGGTCGCGCATCATCATCGCCACGCCCATGCAGACCACGGCCAGCAGCGTCGGGTACAGCGCTGCCGCCACGGTCGGCCGGGCGAGCTCGGACAGGGTGACCCCGGCCGGCCCGAGCAGGGCCTGGGTGACCACCACGGTGACCAGCGCGGTGACCGCAGCGGTGGCGAGCACCAGGGCAGCGCCCACCGCCACCTTGCTCGCCAGGAACACCCCGCGCCGGGGGACGGCGACCAACGAGTCGTGCACGGTCCGCCGGCCGTACTCCCCGGCGGTGAGCAGCACCGCGAGCACGATGACGGCCACCTGCCCGAAGTTCAGGCCGTAGAAGGCGAGCAGGCCGGCGTCGTACCCGGGCTCGGCGGCCTGGAGGTCACCGATCGCACCGACCACGGCGGCGCTGATGCCGGCGACGGCCACGGCGAAGCCGGCCAGGCACAGCCAGGTGGACCGCAGCGTCGTCGCCTTGACCCACTCGGCGTGCAGGGCGGCGATCACGTGTCGGCTCCGGTGGTGAGGGCCAGGAAGGCGTCCTCCAGCGACCGGTGGTCGGTGCCCAGCGCCAGCAGCGGCACCCCGTGCCGGGCAGCGACCGCACTGACGTCGTCCGCACCGACGCCGGAGACGTGCAGCGAGCCGTCCGGCTGGACCGCGGCGGCGGCGCCGCCGGCGGTCAGCAGCTCCGCCAGCCGGCGGGCCTGCGGCGTGCGCACCAGCACCCGGGCGGCGGAGTGCGCGGCGAGGAAGTCGGGCAGCGGGGTGTCGGCCAGCATCCGGCCGCGGCTGATCACGAGCAGGTGGTCGGCGGTCTGTTCGACCTCGCTCATCAGGTGGCTGGAGACGACGACCGTGCGGCCCTCGGCGGCCAGCCGCCGCAGCGAGGTGCGCAGCCACCGGATGCCCTCGGCGTCCAGGCCGTTGACCGGTTCGTCCAGCAGCAGCACCGACGGGTCCCCGAGCAGGGCCGCGGCCAGGCCGAGCCGTTGGCGCATGCCCAACGAGAACCCGCGCACCCGCCGATCGGCGACGGCGGTCAGGTGGACCAGGTCGAGGACCTCGTCGATCCGGTGTCCGGGGACGCGGTTGCTCGCGGCGAGCCAGCGCAGGTGTGCCCGGGCGGTGCGGCCGGGGTGGGGTGCGCTGCTGTCGAGCAGTGAACCCACGGTCCGCAGCGGGTCGCGCAGCTCGGCGTAGTGCTGACCGTCGATGCGGGCCGTGCCGGCGGTCGGCCGGTCCAGCCCGAGCAGCATCCGCAGCGTGGTCGACTTCCCGGCCCCGTTCGCCCCCAGGAAGGCGGTGACCACGCCCGGGGGCACGTCGAAGGTCAGCCCGGCCACCGCGGTCACCGGGCCGTACCGCTTGGTCAGTCCACGCACCTCGATCACGTCCCGCTCCCGTCGTCCGGCATGCGTCCACGCTGGCCGACCCGGCGCCCCGGCACCTCCACCGCACGGTCCGTCCGGCTCCCTCTCCAGCGGGAGGCCGCGGGCGGCCGGGAGACGGGATCATGGCCGCGTGCACAGCGTGCTGCGACCGGTGACCAGCAGGACGACGTGGACGCGCGTCCTGCACCTGGCGGTCGGGCTGTGGGTCGCGGCCGCCTGCGCGATGGTCTGGCCGGGCCTGGAGGACACCTCACCCGCCACGCTGGCCGGGCTCGCGCTGGCGCCGCTGCCGCTCCTGGCGCTGCTGGCCGCCGTCCCGGTGGTGCGGCGCAGCGAGGGCGTCCAGGCGCGCGCCCTGGTACTGCCCGGCGACGACGACGTCACGGTCGAGCCGTCGCGCAGCTGGTCGGACCGGGCCCGGCTGCTGGGCTGGCTGGTCGTGCGGGTCGAGCTCGGCGTGCTGGCCGGTCAGCTGGCGGCGGTCGCCGTGGCCGCCGCCTGGTCCCTGCTGGGCCTCCCGTCGGCACGGTGGCCCGCGGCGAGCGTCCCGGGCTGGGTCGGCCTGCCGCTCGCACTGCTGCTGGTGATCGCGCTGGTGTACGCCCTGGCCGCCCTCGGCGCGCTGCTCGCGGCGGCCGCCCGGCACCTGCTGCACCCCTCGGCGGCCGAGCGGCTGGCCGCGCAGCGGGCCCGCACCGAGCGGCTGCTGGAGCGCACCCGGCTGGCCGCCGAGCTGCACGACTCGATCGGGCACGCGCTGACGGTCACGCTGCTCCAGGCCGGCGCAGCGCGGGAGGTCGCCGGCCGTGACCCTGCCTTCGTCGACGGCGCGCTCCGCGCCATCGAGGACTGCGCCCGGCAGGCTGCCGACGACCTGGAACGGGTGCTCGGCCTGCTGCGCGACACCACCCGCCCGCCTGTCGCGGCGCCCACGCTGGCCGACCTCGACCGGCTGGTGCGCTCGGCCGAGGCCGCCGGGGCGCAGGTCGACCTGCACGTCACGGGCCGGGTGGCCGACCTGCCGGGGCAGCTCTCGGAGGAGGGGTACCGGATCGTGCAGGAGGCGCTCACCAACGCGCTGCGGCACGCCGGCCCGGTGCCGGTGCGGCTGCAGGTCGAGGTGGGCGGCGGGGGACTGGTGGTCGACGTCCGCAACCCGGTCCCGGCGGCGCTGCCCGCGACGGCCGGCACCGGCAGCGGGGTGCCCGGCCTGCAACACCGGGTCGCGGCGCTCGGTGGCACCGCGGAGGCCGGTCGGGTCGACGGAGGCTGGCGGGTCGCCGTCCGGTTGCCGGTGCCGGGATGACGATCCGGGTGCTGCTGGTCGACGACGAGGAGCTGGTGCGCAGCGGCCTGCGCGCCATCCTCGACGCGCAGGAGGACGTCGAGGTGGTCGGCGAGGTCGCGGACGGAGCCGTGGTCGGGCCGGCGGTGGCGCGGTCGTGCCCGGACGTCGTCGTCCTGGACATCCGGATGCCGCTGGTCGACGGCATCGAGGCGACCCGAACGCTGCGCCGGCGGCATCCCACCGCTCCGCGCGTCCTGGTGCTGACCACCTTCGCCGACGACGAGAACGTGGTCGCGGCCCTGCACGCCGGCGCCGACGGGTTCCTCCCCAAGCGCGCGCGGCCGGCCGAGATCGTGGACGCCGTGCGGGTCGTCGCCCGGGGCGAGAGCCTGCTGTTCCCGGCCGCGATCCGCTCCCTCGCTGCGCGGCACGCGGGCGGGGGCACGGCCCGAGGTGCGGCGCGGGTGGCGTTGACCGATCGAGAGGCGGACGTGCTGCGGCTGATGGCGCACGGGCTGAGCAACGGTGAGATCGCCACCGAGCTGTTCCTCGGCCTGCAGACCGTCAAGACCCACGTCAGCAGCCTGCTGCGCAAGCTGGGCGCCCGGGACCGCACGCAGGCCGTGATCGCTGCCTACGAGTCGGGGCTGGTGCCGCTGCGCTGAGGACCCCGGCTGCGCACGACGGCGCAGCCGGGGTCGTCGTTCACCCGCAGACGGCGGCGTCGACGACGTCCTCGACGTGCACGATCTGCTCCAGCTCGGTGGGCAGCGCGGTGACCGCGACGACCGCGCCGCGCCCGTCCTCGGTGACCGCGCTGCGGGTCTCGTAGCCGGGGATGTCACCGCCGTGGGTCCAGGCGGTGCCGCCGCAGCTGAGCGTGAAGGTCTGCAGCCCCAGGCCGTAGGCCTCGTCACCACTGGCGGCCGAGCCGGGCGCCGACACCGTCGACTGCATCTCGGCGAGCATCGCCGGGCCGAGCAGCTCGCCGTCGACCAGGGCGGTGAAGAACTCGAGCAGGTCGCCGGGGCTGGCGACCAGCTGCCCGGCGGCCCAGCCGAAGGACGGGTCCTGCACGGTGACGTCGGCCTGCTCGGCCCCCGGCTCGGGTGCGTAGTAGCCGTGCGGGTGGGCGCCGCGGAGCTCCTGCTCGCCCTCGTGCGGCCAGTAGGTGTCGTCCAGGTCGAGCGGCTCGACCACCCGGCTGGTGACCTCCTCGCCGATCGGCCGTCCGGTGACCTCCTGGACGAGCAGTCCGGCCAGCACGTAGTTGGTGTTGCTGTACTCCCAGCCGGCGTCGGGGGCGAAGGAGGCCGGCCGGGCCAGTGCGATGTCGAGCAGCTGGTGCGGCTCGACGTAGCGGTGCTGCACCGCGAGGTAGTCGGCCACCACGACGTCGTCGTAGTCGGGCAGGCCGCTGGTGTGCTGCAGCAGCTGGCGCACGGTGATGGCGTTGCCGTCGCCGCCGGGGCCGCGAACGAGCCCGGGCAGGTACCTCTCGATCGGGGCATCCAGATCGACGAGCCCCTCCTCGACCAGCTGCAGGACGACGGTGGCGACGAAGGTCTTGGTGTTGCTGGCGATCCGCACCTCGCCGTCGACCGGTACCGGCTCGCCGGTGGTCAGGTCGCCGACCCCGGCGGTGAGGTGGTGCACCCGGCCGCCCGGGCCGCGGACGGCGGCGAGCGCGCCGGGGAAGCCGTCGTCGGCGACGAGCCCGTCCAGCTCGTCCTGCAAGGCGTGCGCCGGCCGGGCGGCATCGGCCGCCGCGTCGTCCGGGCTCAGCAGGCCGGTGGTGCCGGCGGCGGTCACCGTGGCGGCGGCGACCAGCAGCGTGGCCCAGGTGCGGCGCGGGACGGGGGAGCGGTTCGGGTGGGTGGCTGCGGACACGGGGACTCCTGGAGGCGGGTCGGTCGTGCGGACCTCCCGAGCCTGTCCGGGGAGACCGCCCCGATCGATCCCGCCCGGGGGTCACCCGAGGTGGCGCAGGCTGCACCCGGGCGTGGGTCCCGCCGTCAGCCCTCGATCGAGGCGCAGGCAGACCAGGCGGCGCCCTCGGCGAGGACCTCGTCGTCCAGCGGCAGCACGATGAGCGAGGTGCCGTCCTCGTCGGCCAGCAGGTCCAGGTCGAACTCCCCGGCCAGGGTGTCCAGCTGGCCGATCTCCTGCTCGGTCACCGGCAGCGCCGGGAGGTCGGCCACCGGGGCGCTGTCGACCGCGCCCTCGGTGCAGCCGCCCTCGCTGACCAGGAGCATGTCGTGGTCGCCCGGGGTCAGCCCGCTGGCCTCCACCTCGATCTCCGTGCCGGTGTCGGTGCTGGTGAAGGTGGCGGTGCCCAGCACGCTGCCCTCGGGGTCGACCAGCTCGCCGGTCAGGTCGACCAGCACCGCGGGGCTCTCGGTCACCTCCCCGTTGCCCAGCCCTTCGATGGAGCCCCCGACGCCGGCCGTGCTCTCGCCCCCGCAGGCGGTGAGCCCGAGGGCGGCGGCGGCGGTGGCGGAGAAGAGCATCGTCCGCTTCACAGGGGGGCTCCTTCAGGTCGTGGGCGTCGTCGGTGGAGGGACTGCCCCGTTCCCTGCGCCGCACTCCCGTCGGCCGCGGAGTCGATGCCGAGCCGTGACCTGGGCCAGCGGGTAGGAACGACACATGGAGTTCCGACACCTGGGCCGCAGCGGCCTGAAGATCAGCGAGATCACCTACGGCAACTGGATCACCCACGGCGGCCAGGTGGAGTCCGACGCGGCCAACGCCTGCGTCCGCGCCGCGCTGGACGCCGGCATCACCACCTTCGACACCGCCGACGTGTACGCCGGTGGCCGCGCCGAGGAGGTGCTGGGCAAGGCGCTGGCCGGTGAGCGGCGCAGCGGGATCGAGCTGTTCAGCAAGGTCTACTGGCCGACCGGGCCCGGCCGGAACGACCGCGGCCTGTCCCGCAAGCACGTGCTCGAGTCGATCGACGCCTCGCTGACCCGCCTCGGCACCGACTACCTCGACCTCTACCAGGCGCACCGCTACGACCACGAGACGCCGCTGGAGGAGACGATGCTGGCCTTCGCCGACGTCGTGCGCAGCGGCAAGGCGCTCTACATCGGCGTCTCGGAGTGGCGGGCCGAGCAGATCCGGGCGGCCAAGGCCCTCGCCGACGAGCTCAGGATCCCGCTGGTGTCCAACCAGCCGCAGTACTCCGCGCTCTACCGGGTGCCCGAGGCCGAGGTCATCCCGGCCTCCCGTGAGCTGGGCATCAGCCAGATCGTCTTCTCCCCGATCGCCCAGGGCGTGCTCACCGGCAAGTACCTGCCGGGCCAGCCCGTCCCGGCCGGCTCGCGGGCGACCGACGAGAAGGGCGGCGGGGCGAACATGATCGCCCGCTGGCTGAAGGACGACGTCCTGGAGCGGGTGCAGGAGCTCAAGCCCATCGCCGACGACCTGGGGCTGACGATGGCCACGCTGGCGGTGGCCTGGGTGCTGCAGGAGGAGAACGTGGCGGCGGCGATCATCGGCGCCAGCCGCCCGGAGCAGGTGACCGACAACGTCAAGGCCTCCGGGGTCCGGCTCGACGACGACGTCAAGCGGCGGATCGACGAGGTGCTCGCCCCGGTGGCGCTGACCGACCCGGCGCTGACCAAGAGCCCGGACCCGCGGCCCTGAGACCTGGCCGGGCGGGCTCCACCCCGGAGCCCGCTCGGCCCGGCGGGGTCAGGACGGCCGCTGCTGCGGCTGCGGGGTGGTGGCCGGGCCGCGGCTGTGCGGCGGGCGGTGCCCGGCGAGGTGCCCGGCGTGCGGAGTGGGCGAGGCGTGCTGGGCCGCCCGGTGGGCGTCCCGGTGGGCGGGGGTGATCCGCGGCAGCTCGCTGGTCAGCCAGCGGACCGGGCGCCGTTGCGCCGGGCGCCGGGCGGCCAGGAAGTCCAGTGCGATCGCCGCCGTCCACGACTGGTCGCGGCTGCCGAGCGTCTCGCCGGTCACCGGCTGGTAGTACTCGGCGAAGTCGCAGTCGATCAGCTGGGAGAGCCCGGCCAGCCGCAGCTGGTTGGCCGCCTCGGTCTCACCGGAGCGGTTGAGCGCCCAGGCCATCAGCCAGTTGAGCACCGGCCACTGCGGCCCGCGCCAGTAGGTCTGCTCGCGGAACGCCGGTGAGGCGGGGGAGACCGACGGCATGACCGGCCAGCGCAGCCGGGAGTGCCCGCACCACCGTGGCCCGAGCAGCAGGTCGCGCTGCCGGCGGGTGAGTGCCTCGTCGCCGCCGCACAGCAGCGGGGCGAACCCGGCGGCGCTCTCCACGTCCAGCCACTGGCCGGTGCGCAGGTCCAGGTCGCGGGCCAACCCGGTCTGCGGGTCGACCGAGCGCAGCACCCCGGTGCGGAACCGGCGGGCGATGGCGCGGGACTGCTCCACGCCCCCGGCCGTGCCGCCGCCGACCCCGAGCTCCTCGCCCATGTCGGCGAGCAGGTCGCTGGCGGCGGCCAGCAGGGCGGAGACCAGCACGTCGCCCACCACGAAGTCGCCGGTCGCCCGGTAGGCGGTGTCGTCGTAGCGGGTGCGGACCTTCTGCTCCACCAGCCACAGGTAGCGGGCGTACTCGGTGTCACTCGGTCGCTGCGACGGGTCGGCGACGTGCGCGAGGTCGGCGCGGACGAACGGCGGCATGTCCGGCTGGGGGTGCACGTTGGCGTACGGGGAGTCCCAGCGTGGGGAGTCGTCCATCCCCGACTCCCAGCCGTGGTGGATCTCCACCAGCCCGTAGGAGTACGGGTCGCGGGCGGTGGCCAGGTACTGGTGCCAGGCCAGCCACTGGTCGAACGTCTCCCGGACGAACTCCTCGGCCAGCTCCTGGTCCGCCCCGCCCCTCCGGCGGGCGTCGTGCAGGATCCGGGACAGCGCGATCACGTGGATCGGCGGCTGGCAGATGCCCGAGGTCAGCACCCCGGCCGGGCGGGCGGCGGCCACCTGGGTGCGCCAGCGCTCCGGACCGGGGAAGTAGTCGCTGGGCTCGTGGAACAGGATGTGCGGGATCATCCCGGTCGCCCACTGCCCGGACAGCAGGCTGCGCAGCTCGTTGAGCGCTCGCGGCACCGAGACCGTCGCGATGCCCAGCGCCACGAAGCCGGCGTCCCAGCTCCACATGTGGGGGTACAGGGTGGGGGAGGCGACGGTGAAGGCGCCGCGGTCGTTGGCCCGCAGGACGTAGCCGGCGCGGCCGGACATCAGCCCGATCTCCACCGCGCTCGGTTGGGACACGGTCATCTGCAGGTCCGTTCCTCTCGCCGGTGCCCTCTCGCCGGTGCCCGGCCATCCTCACCCGGAAGGCGGGAGGACGACGGACCGTCAGGCACATTTCACGCGAACGTCACGCCGTGGTCGTTGACCGCCACGCCTGCAGTCTCATCCGGCCGGGGCGGGCTCGCGCGGGCGGGTCGGCCGGCCACCCCACCAGGGTGCCTGGGCCAGCAGGTACAGCAGCACCCCGACCAGGAGCAGCAGCCCGGCCCGCAGCCAGGTGACGGCCTCCTGCTGCGAGAGCAGCAGCAGGCACGAGCCGATCGCGAGCACCGGCAGGACGACGGGTGCGGTGAAGTGCTCGGCGGCCACCCGGTCGCGGCGCAGCACGAGCACCGCGACGTTCGTGCTCAGGAAGACCAGCAACAGCAGCAGGACGACGATGTTCGCCAGCGCCCCCAGGTCGCCGACCAGGGTCAGCGACATCGCCACCGCGGTGGTGACCACGATCGCCACCCACGGGGTGCGCCGGACCGGGAGCACCCGGCCCAGCACCGCGGGCACGAGCCGCTGCTCGGCCAGCCCGAACGCCATCCGGCTGGCCATGATCATGGTGAGCAGGGCGCCGTTGGCGACGGCGATCAGCGCGATGGCGCTGAACAGCTGGTCGGGCACCGCCACCCCGCTGGCCTGCACCACGGCCAGCAGCGGGCCCGTCGAGGCGGCCAGCTCGTCGGCGGGCAACACGATCGAGGCGACCAGTCCGACGAGCACGTAGACGACCCCGGCGGTGAGCAGGGCACCGAACAGCGCCCGCGGGTAGACCCGCCGCACGTCGCGCACCTCCTCGGCGACGTTGGCCGAGACCTCGAAGCCGACGAAGGAGTAGTAGGCCAGGATCGCCGCGGCCAGGACCGCCGTGCCGGGCGCGACGCCGTCGGGGAACTGCACCACCCGGCCCGGGTCGCCGTCTCCGCGGCCGAGCACGATCGCACCCAGCACGACGACCAGCAGGAGCCCGGACACCTCGACCACGGTCATCACCACGTTGGCCCGCACCGACTCCTGGATGCCGCGGGCGTTGAGCGACGCCACCAGCAGCAGGAACACCAGTGCGGCCGGCACCGCCGGGACGTCGAGGAAGACGCCGAGGTAGTCACCGGCGAAGGCCAGGGACAGGCCCGCGGCGCTGGTGACGCCGGCGGCGAGCATGCAGTAGCCGACCAGGAACGACAGCAGCGGCTTGCCGAAGGCCCGCTCGGCGAAGACGGCCGAGCCGCCGGCCCGGGGGTACTTGGTGACCAGCTCGGCGTAGGAGGCGGCGGTGAGCAGCGCCAGCAGCAGGGCGAGCAGCATCGGCACCCAGATCGCGCCGCCGGCCTCGCCGGCGATCTCCCCGACCAGCGCGTAGATCCCGGCGCCGAGGACGTCGCCGAGGATGAACAGGTAGAGCAACCGGCCGCTGATCGCCCGGCGCAGCGCGGTGTCGTCGCCGCCGGCTGCGCCGGTCTGCTGATCTTGGTGCTGGGTCACCGGCCGAGTCTGGGTGGGTGCTCGGGCAGCGGCAACCGGAGTCCCGGCCCTTCCGGGTGAGCCGACCGAACCGGACATGCCGGCGGTGGACGTCGTCGTCCGCGCGGCGATCCGCGACCTCCGCTGAGGCGGGTCAGCCCTTCTCGGCCGCGGCCCGGTGGGCCTTGACGACCACGAGCACGTCCTCGCTCTGCAGGGTGCCGATCAGCGGGTCGTCGAAGCGCAGGGTGCGCCCGCCGCGGGCCACCGACAGGACGACGTCCCGCAGCTGACGCGGCGCCAGGCCGACCTCGGACTGGGTGACCGTGCGCTGGGCCAGGTCCAGCCCCCGCCCGCTGGTCAGCAGGTCCTCGACGACGGCGACCACGCCGGGCTGGTCGGTCGAGAGACCGAGCAGCCGCCCGGAGGTGGCCGAGGAGGTGATCACCGAGTCGGCGCCGGACTGGCGCAGCAGGCTGGCGTTCTCCTCCTCGCGGACGCTCGCGGTGATCGGCACCGTCGGGTTGAGCTGCCGCACGGTCAGGGTGATCAGCACGGCGGCGTCGTCGCGGTCGGCCGCCACGATGACCGCCCGGGCCTTCTCCACCGACGTGCGGCGCAGCACCTCCATCCGACCGGCGTCACCGAGCACGCCGGTGAACCCGGAGGCGGTGGCCTCGTCGATGGCCTGGGGCGAGGGGTCGACGACGAGGATGTGCTCGGCGTCGGTGCCCGTGCTGAGCAGGGCGCGGATGGCGCTGCGGCCCTTGGTGCCGTAGCCGCACACGATGACGTGCTGGCGCACGCGAGACCTCCAGCGTCGGATCTGGAACTCCTCCCGGGAGCGCGCGGTGAGCGCCTCCAGGGTGGTGCCGATCAGGATGAGCAGGAACGTGATCCGCAGTGGGGTGATCACGAGGATGTTGACCAGCCGGGCCCCTGGCGTCACCGGGACGATGTCGCCGTACCCGGTGGTGGACAGCGTGACGGTGGCGTAGTACGTGGCGTCGAGCACGCTGATCTCGCCGCCCTGGTTGTCCGCGTAGCTGTCCCGGTGCAGGTAGACGATCAGCACGGTGGCGGTCAGCACGATGGCGGCGATCAGCACCCGGCGCCAGACCTGCCGGGCCGGGGACTCCTCGGTGTGCGGCAGGTGGACGCCGCTGTGGTCCTGGTTCACCATGTGCTGTTCACCGGACCGGCTGCTCGCACGTCACCGGCGGGACGATAGCCGCCGTCGCTGGGTGTCGCGGGGTGGCCGGGCGCTCAACCGGTGGTGTCGGCCGCTCCGGGGTTCGGCTGCGGCCCGCCGTCCCGGCCCACCCCGGGTGGTGGCTGGACGGCGGCCAGCACCCGCTCCAGCAGGCCGTGCAGCGTCGCCGCCTCCGCCTCGGTCAGCCCCAGGACGGCGGGGCGGCCCAGCTCGGCCAGCACCGGGCCGGCCGCCAGCAGCGCCCGGTGCCCGGCCTCGGTGAGGTGCACCTCGGACCTCTGCCCGCGGCGGACGGGACCGGGCCGCTCGACCCAGCCGGCGTCGACCAGCCCGTGCAGCAGGGTGCTCATGCTCTGCGGTGTCAGCTGGAGCCGGCGGGCCAGCTCCGCCGAGGTGAGCGTGCGGGCGCGGGCCAGGTGGACCAGCACCACGAAGGTGTGCGGCCGCAGCCCGACGGTGGCCAGCTGCCGGGAGAAGAGGGCGTTGACCGCGGCGCCGGCCCGGGCGAGGGCGTAGGCGGGGATGCCGGCCGGGTCGTCGGCGAGCCAGCGCGGCAGCTCTGCCCCCGGATCGACCCCGTCCACTGGCTCCTCCACGCAGGACACCGTAGGTTGCCGACGGAGCATCAGTCTCCTGATGGTCGGGGTCGAGGAGGAGAAGATGGGCGCACTGGCCGACTGGGTGCTCGGGCACCGCCGGATCGTGGTGCTCGCCTGGCTGGCGCTCGCGGTGGTGGGCGGTGTGCTCGCGCCGACCACGATCGACCGGCTGGGCTTCGACTTCTCCACGCCCGGCCAGCCGGCCTACGAGGCGAACCAGGCCATCACCGAGCAGTTCGGCAATGGCGGGGGCGTCGACCCGTTGGTGGTCACCGTTCCCCTGCCCGAGGGCAGCACCGTCGGCGAGAACCGGGACGAGCTCGCCGCCGTCGTCGACCGGCTGCGGCAGCCCGGCTGGCGGGTGGCCAGCCCGCTCGACGAGGGCGCGGCCGCCGACGTGCTCGCCGCCGACGGCACCGCGGTCGCGCTGGTGTGGCCCCCCGCGGTCGAGGGCCCGGCGCCCTACGCGGCCGCGCTGCCCCAGCTGGAGGGAGCGCTGCAGGGGGTCACCGTGGCCGGGGCCGAGCCGGTCGTCACCGGTACCCCGGTGCTGGCCGAGGGCGGCGGTGAGGAGCGCCCGATCATCGTGGAGATCGCCCTCGGCGCCGGCGGGGCGATCGTCGTCCTGGCGCTGGTGTTCGGCTCGCTGCTGGCGCTGGTGCCGCTGCTGGTCGCCGCGGTGGCGATCACCACGACCTTCCTGCTGGTGCTCGTCCTGACCACGGTCACCGACGTCAGCTTCATCGTGCAGTACCTGGTCGGGCTGATCGGCCTGGGCGTGGCGATCGACTACTCGCTGCTGGTGGTCATGCGCTGGCGCGAGGAGCGCGCCGCCGGCGCCGACGACCTGGTCGCGGTGCGCACCGCGATGACCACCGCCGGGCGGGCGGTCGTGTTCAGCGGGGTCACCGTCGCGATCTCGCTGCTGTCCCTCGTGGTGCTGCCGCTGCCCTTCCTGCGCACCGTCGGCTTCGGTGGGCTGTTCATCCCGCTGGTCAGCGTGCTCGTCGCGCTCACCCTGCTGCCGGTCGTGCTGGCCTCGGCCGGGCCCCGGCTGGAGTGGCCGCGGCGCCGGCTGCACGGCACGGAGAGCCGCACCTGGCACCGGATCGGGACGGCGGTGGTGCGGCACCGCTGGGTCTCCGCAGCGTTGGCCACCGTGCTCCTGCTGCTGCTCGCCTCGCCCGTCCTCGGCATCAAGCTGGGCACCCCGCAGGTCTCGGCCATCGCCACCGGGTCGTCCCCGGCGGCGACCGCCTTCCAGCAGCTCACCGGCGACGGCCTGCCGGAGGGGCTGGCCCGGCCCGTGGAGGTGCTCACCGACGACCGCGCGGCCGCCGTCGATCGGCTGTCCGAGGTCGCTGGCGTGGCCGGGGTGCTGGCGCCGGCGGGGGAGTCCTGGGAGCAGGGCGGGACGGGGCTGGTGGACGTCGTCCTCGCCGACGACCCGTCGTCCACGGCCGGCCGGGAGGCGCTCACCGCCGTCCGGGCGGCCGCCGACGAGCTCCCCGGCGCCCGGGTCGGCGGCACCGCGGCCGGCGACGCCGACTCGGTCGAGGCGATCTACGGCAACGCCTGGTGGGTGCTGCCGCTGGTCGTCGTCATCACCTTCGCGCTGCTCGCCCCGGCGCTGCGCTCGATCTGGCTGCCGGTCAAGGCACTGCTGCTCAACGTCGTCTCGATCGCGGCCGCCTACGGGATGACCGTGTGGATCTGGCAGGAGGGGAACCTGACCGACCTGCTCTTCGGCGCCTCCGCGACCGGCACGCTCACCTTCTGGGTGCCGGTGGCCGCGTTCTCGTTCCTGTTCGGGCTGTCGATGGACTACGAGGTGTTCATCCTGTCCCGGATCCGGGAGGGCCGGGACGCGGGGATGAGCACCGCCGAGGCGACCGTGCACGGCGTGGCGTACACCGGCCGGCTGGTCACCTCGGCGGCGCTGATCCTCTTCCTGGCCTTCGTCGCGCTCTCCACGGTGCCGGTGGTCGACGTGAAGATCTTCGCCACCACGCTGGCCCTCGGCATCCTCCTGGACGCCACCGTGGTGCGCGGGGTGCTCACGCCCGCGCTGGTCGCGCTGTTCGGCGACGTCAACTGGTGGTGGCCGTTCAGCCGGTCCCGTCGGCGGCCGGCCCATGCGCGCCCGCGGCACGCTCACGCGCAGTCAACTCGCGCTTGAGCACCTTCCCGGCCGGCGACACCGGGAGGGCGTCGACGAAGACGACGTCCCGCAGCCGCTTGTACGGCGTCACCTGCTCGTTGACCACCGCCATCACGCCCGCCGCGGTCAGCGCCGCACCGGCGTCGTCGGCCCGGCGCACCACATAGGCGACCGGCAGCTCGCCGGCCTCCGGGTCGGGCCGGCCGACCACCGCGGCGGCGGCCACCCCCGGGGTGCCGAACAGGATCTCCTCCAGCTCGCGCGGGAAGACGTTGTAGCCCTTGTAGAGCAGCATGTCCTTGGTGCGGTCGACGATCGCCAGGTAGCCGTCGGCGTCGAGCACCCCGACGTCGCCGGTGTGGAACCAGCCGTCGGGGTCGATCGACTCCGCCGTCGCATCCGGGCGCCCGGCGTACCCGCGCATCACCTGCGGGCCGCGGATGCACACCTCGCCGCGCTCCCCGGCCGGCAGCGGGTCGCCGCCGCCGAGCGGGCGGATGCTGATCTCGGTGTCCGGCAGCGGGACGCCGACCGTGCCGGCCTTGCGGATCCCCGAGGTGTGCGGCGGGTTGCCGGTCGCCATCATCGTCACCTCGGTCAGCCCGTAGCCCTCGGCGATCACCACCCCGGGCACCAGTGCCGCCATCCGCTCGATCAGCGGCACCGGCAGCGGCGCCGCACCGCTGGCGAAGTCGCGCACGCTGGACAGATCGGCCTCGGCGATCCCGGGGACCTGCAGCAGCGCGACGAACACCGGTGGCGCCCCGCCGATGCTGGTCACCCGGTACCGGACGGCGTCGGCCAGGTAGTGCGCCGGGTCGAACCGGTCGTGGACCACCACGGTCGCGCCGGCCAGCACCCGCCCGTTGAGGTACCCGATCACCCCCATCGCGTGGAACCACGGCGTCAGGTTGATGATCGTGGCGGTGCCCAGCCGGGTGGGGTGCTCGGCCGGGCTGCCGAACTGGTCGAGGGTGACGTCGCCCTCGGCGTCCAGCGCCGGCACCGAGCCGGTGCTGAAGCAGGCCGACTGGAGCACGTTGGTGACCACGGCCCGGTGCGGCAGCTCCACGCCCTTGCTCACCCCGGTGGTGCCGCCGGTGTAGGCCAGGTGCGCCAGGTCGGTGACCGGGTCGAGGTCCGCGTCGCGGTGGGCGTCGGTCGGGTCGGCGGCCAGCAGGTCACCGAGGGAGACGGCGTCCGGCAGGTCGGTGAGGTCGACGGCGGCGGATGGGTCGGCGATCTGCTGCGGGCCGGTGACCACCACGGTCTGCACCGCGGTGCCGGGCAGTGCCGCGCGGACGACGGGCAGCACCGGCTCCCAGGTGACCAGTGCCCGGGCGCCGGCGTCGGCCAGCTGGTGCGCCAGCCCGGCCGGCGGCAGCAGCGGGTTGGTGGGGGAGAAGGTCGCCCCGGCCAGCAGCACGCCGTAGTAGACGGCCGGGTACTGCAGGCAGTTCGGCAGGTGCACGGCCACCACGTCGCCCCGCCCGATGCCGCGGGCGGCGAGCCCGGCGGCCACCGCGTGCGCCCGGCGGCCCAGTTCGGTGAACGACAGCTCCACGTCGTGGTGGACGAAGGCCGTCCGGTCGCCCCAGCGGCGCACCGCGGCCCGCAGCACCGAGCCGACCGGGAGGAGCGGGTAGTCCAGCGAGCGGGGCAGCCCGGGGGGCCAGGGGGACCGCTCGGCAGACGGCTCGGTCGGTGTCGTGGTGGTGCCGTGGGCCTGCGTCGTCGTCATCCGTCGTCCTCCCGCGCAGCGTCGTTGCCGGGGCCCAGGGTGGCGTACGTCACCCTCCGCGTCGAGACCGACATCGTGCGTCAGGATGGCCTGATGAGCTCTCAGCGCACGGCCCTGGTCCTCGGTGGCGGCGGCATCACCGGCATCGCCTGGGAGATCGGGGTCGTCGCCGGGCTCGCCGAGGCCGGCATCGACCTGAGCACGGCCGACCTCGTCGTCGGCACCTCGGCCGGCTCGGTGGTCGGCGCCCTGCTCACCACCGGCGCCGACGTCGAGTCGTTGCACGCGCGACAGCTGGAGCCGGTCGGTCCGAACGAGCGCGCCTCCCGGCTGGGCCGCGGCACGCTGGCCCGCTACGGGCTGGCCATGCTGCTGGCCCGCCGCGACGACGTGGCCTTCCGCCGCCGGATCGGGCAGCTGGCGCGCACCGCCGCCGACACCGGCCGGACGCCGTCGGAGGAGGAGCGCCGGGCCGCGATCGAGTCCCGGCTCGCCGGGGCGCAGTGGCCCGACCGGCCGCTGGTGGTCACCGCGATCGACACCGCCGACGGTGAGTTCACCACCTTCACCCGGAAGTCCGGGGTCGACCTGGTCACCGCCGTGGGCGCCAGCTGCGCCGTCCCGGGCGTCTACCCGCCAGTGACCGTCGGCGACAAGCGCTACATGGACGGCGGCATGCGCTCCACGGCCAACGCCGACCTGGCCGCCGCCTACGACCGGATCGTGGTGATCGCTCCCCTGCCGCGCGGCACCGGCCCGATGGCCAGCGTCGACGCCCAGGTCACCGGCCTGGTCAGCCGGGTCGCCGTCGTCTCCCCGGACGCGGCGAGCCGGGCCGCCATCGGCAAGAACGTGCTCGACCCCGCCGCCCGCGCGCCATCGGCCCGGGCCGGGCGCGCCCAGGCGGCGAGCGTCGCCGCCCGGGTCGCCGACGTGTGGCAGGGCTGACCCATGCCGACCGGACGAGAGGGCAGTCCATGACCGCACCAGTGCTCACCGAGGTGACTGACGGGGTCGGGGTGCTGACCCTGAACCGGCCGGCGGCGAAGAACGCCGTCGACCTGGCGACGACCGAGGCCCTGGCGGCCGCGATCGACGAGTTCGAGGCCCGCGACGACGTCGCCGTCCTGGTGCTGACCGGCGCCGGCGGGACCTTTTGCGCGGGCATGGACCTCAAGGCCTTCGCCCGCGGCGAGCGCCCGCGGATCGAGGGCCGCGGGTTCGCCGGGCTCACCGAGGCGCCGCCGGCCAAGCCGCTGATCGCCGCGGTCGAGGGCTGGGCGCTGGCCGGCGGCTGCGAGCTGGCGCTCTCCGCCGACCTGGTGGTGGCCGCCCGGGACGCCCGGTTCGGCATCCCGGAGGTCAAGCGCGGGCTGTTCGCCGCCGGCGGTGGGGTGCTCCGACTGGCCAAGGCGCTGCCCTACCAGCGCGCGATGGAGATGGCGCTGACCGGTGACCCGCTGCCCGCCGAGGAGGCGCACCGGTTCGGGCTGGTCAACGTCCTCACCGAGCCCGGGGGTGCGCTGGCCGGGGCGCGGGAGCTGGCCGCGCGGATCGCGGTCAACGGCCCGCTCGGGGTCCGGGCCAGCAAGCAGCTGATCGCCGGGTCGGTCGGCTGGACCGACAGGGCCGCGCTCGAGGCCCAGCGGGAGCTGGCCGACCAGGTGTTCGGCTCGGCCGACGCACTGGAGGGCGCTCGCGCCTTCGCCGAGAAGCGCGCCCCGGTGTGGCGCGGGGAGTGAGTCCCCGGGCGCGGCGGTGACCCGCTGACGCGACCCGCCGGGCGACCCGCCGTGGACGGTGGTGGGCTTCACCCGTTGTTCGCCGGGCATTGCCTGTGCGGGGGCTGTGGTCCCACTGTGCTGACGGGCGGGCCGTCGGCGAGGGTCGCCGTCCGAGCCCGTGGGAGTCCCGATGAGCCGTACGTCCCGGCTGTCCGCCGCTGTGCTGACAGCGCTGCTCGCCGTCCTGCTGTCCCTGGTGGTCGCCCCGGCGTCCTCGGCCACTCCGCCGAGCGGTGCCGACCACGGAGTCGATCCCGCCGAGGACCTGCTGGTCATCGGTCACCGCGGCGCCTCCGGCTACCGGCCGGAGCACACGCTGGCCTCCTACGAGCTGGCCGCCCGGATGGGCGCGGACTACATCGAGTGCGACGCGGTCAGCACCGCCGACGCGGTGCTGGTCTGCCGGCACGAGAACGAGATCTCCGGCACCACCGACGTGGCCGACCGCCCGGAGTTCGCCGACCGGCAGACGACCAAGACGATCGACGGGGTGGAGCTGACCGGCTGGTTCACCGAGGACTTCACGCTGGCGGAGCTGCAGACGCTGCGCGCGGTCGAGCGGCTGCCCGAGCTGCGGGAGGAGAACACCCTCTACGACGGGCTGTTCGCGGTGCCGACGCTGGACGAGTTCCTCCAGCTGCGCGCGGACCTCAGCCGTGAGCTGCGCCGGGAGATCGGTGCCTACATCGAGACCAAGCACCCCACCTACTTCGACGGGATCGGGCTCTCGCTCGAGGAGCCGCTGGTGGCCGACCTGCGCGAGGCGGACCTGGACCGGCGCCGTTCCCCGGTGTTCCTGCAGTCGTTCGAGACGACGAACCTCCGGGAGCTGGACGCCGCCGGGGTGAAGGTGCCGCTGGTGCAGCTGCTGTCGGCCAGTGGCGCCCCGGCCGACCTGGTCGCCGCGGGCCTGCCGTACACCTACGCCGACCTGTCCACCGCGGTCGGGCTGGCCGTGATCTCCCGGTACGCCGACGGGGTGGGCCCGGAGAAGTCGCAGGTGATCCCGCTGGCCGAGGACGGGACGCTGGGGGAGCCGACGTCCTTCGTCGCGGACGCCCACGCCGTTGACCTGCTGGTGCACCCGTACACGTTCCGCAACGAGAACGAGTTCCTGCCGGCCGAGCTCGACGAGGGGACCGACCCGGCGGCCTACGGCCGGGCGCTGGAGGAGCAGCTGGCGTTCTGGGCGGCCGGCGTGGACGGGATCTTCACCGACAACCCGGACACCGGCGTGCTCACCCGCGACCTCTTCCTGGACGCGGACGTCGAGCTGGCCCCGGCCGCCTGACGCAGCCGCGGGCGGGCCACCGGCCCGCCCGCGGTCAGGGCGCGGTGACTGACAGCTCAGCGGGCTTCCCCGACCCGGGAAGCCCGCTGTGCTGTCACTCGCTGAGTGCGGCGGCGATCCTCGCGAGCAGCTCGGCGGGGGAGTGCAGGTCCGCTGCGGTGACGAACAGGACCCGCCAGCCGGCCGCCTGGAGGGACTCGATCCGCCGGCGGTCCGCGGCGACCCGGGTGGTGTGCCACGCGCCCTCGTACTCCAGTGCGATGCGGCGCTCCGGCCAGGCGAAGTCGACCCGCGCCAGGAAGACCCCGCCGTGCCGGACGACGTGCTGGGCCACCGGCGGCGGCAGCGACGACCGGCCGAGCAAGAGCCGGAGCCGGGTCTCCGGCGGGGAGGCGGCCAGGCCGTCGGCGAGAGCGCACGCCGTCCGGGCCCGGCGGCACCCGCGGCCGGTCAGCTCGGCGGCCGTCAGCCGCAGGGTCGCCAGCGTGGTGGTCCGCGCCGCCACGAACCGGTCCAGCAGGACGACGCCGTCGTCGAGGGGGAGCGTCCGGCGAGCTCCAGCGCGGTCGTCTCCGGCGCGGTCGCGCGGACTCCCTCGACGGGACGCACCCGCTCTCCGGGGAGGACGCGGCGGCGCACCGCCATCCCGGGAGCGGCGCCGCGGGGCGTCCCGGGTGCGACGGTCACCTCCACGTCGTCCTCCGGTCGGGCGAGGTCGGTCAGTCCCCAGAGCACCGCGGCGCTGCCCCCGGAGACGACGCCGTGCGGGAGCAGCAGCCGGCCCACCGCCTGCGCGCGCACCGTGTGGGTGAGGTCGAGGGCGGCGTCGGCGTAGACGTCGGGGAACAGTCGCACCCAGGCGGCACTGCGGAGGTCGTCCGGGGTGAGCAGTCCGCTGCGGACGGCTGCCGTGCCGCGGAAGACGCGGCCGCGGAGTCGCTCGGGACGTCGGGTCGGGCGGGGCACCGCCGCACCCTGCCGCAGCCGGGCAGGTCGCCGTTGCCGCCGTCCACAGCCGGTGAGTGACAGCCCAGCGGGCTTCCCCGGCCCGGGAAGCCCGCTGAGCTGTCACTCGGGCGGCTACGCCTCGTCGTTCAGGTGGCGCAGCAGGGTCTCGCCGATGTCCTGCATCGCGGCGACCTGCTCCGGGCTGAGCTGGTCGAACAGGTGGCTGCGCACGCTCTCCACGTGCACCGGGGCGGCACCCTCCAGCGCCGCGAACCCCTCGTCGGTGAGGACGGCGAGCTGCCCACGCCCGTCCTCGGGGCAGACCTGCCGGCGGACCCACCCGCGTTCCTCGAGCCGGGAGACCGCGTGGGAGAGCCGGCTGCGGGAGGACAGGCAGCGTTCGGCGAGCTGGCTCATCCGCAGTTGCCGGCCCTCGGTCTCCGACAGCTGGACGAGGATCTCGTAGTAGGCGTGCGAGATGCCCGTCTCCCGGGTCAGCTCGCGGTCGAGCCGGTCGTCGAGCAGCATCCAGCTGTACAGCCAGGCGCGCCAGGCGCGCTGTTCCTCGGCGTCCAGCCAGCGCGTCGCGGCCGGCGGGACCGGGACAGCCCGCGCCGCGGGGGACACGTCACTCGTCATGGTGCGAGGGTACTGGCGGAATACTCAAGCATTCAACTACGCTACCGCAGGACGCAGGCAGTCAAACGCTCAACCACTCGGAGGTCACCATGGCCAGCACCACCCAGATCCCCGGCTACGTCGTCGGCACGTGGGACATCGACGCCTCCCACTCCACGGTGGGCTTCTCGGTCCGCCACATGATGGTCAGCAAGGTCCGCGGCTACTTCCGCGAGTTCTCCGGCGAGATCGTCACCGCCGAGGACCCGTCGCAGTCCGCGGTGCACGCGAAGATCGACATGGACTCGATCGACACCCGCCAGGAGCAGCGCGACGCGCACATCAAGTCCGCGGACTTCTTCGACGTCGGCAACCACACGGTCATGGAGTTCCGCTCCACCGGCGTGCGCAACAAGGGTGAGGACTGGGTCGTCGAGGGCGACCTGACGATCAAGGGCATCACCAAGCCGGTCACCCTGGCCCTGGAGCTCAACGGCTTCGGCCCGGACGCCTACGGCGGCACGCGCGCCGGCTTCTCCGGCAAGACCTCCATCTCCCGCAAGGAGTTCGGCGTGGACATCGACATGCCGATGGACGGCGGCGGCGTCGTCGTCGGCGACAAGATCGAGGTCGAGCTGGAGATCGAGGGCGTGCTCCGCACCGCCTGAGCAAGGACCCCGTCCTCCTGAGGACGACCCTGACAGCAGAGCTCCCACCCGGTCGGGTGGGAGCTCTGCTGCGTCTCAGGTGTGGTCGGGCAGGCGCTGGTGCCCGCTCTGTCGCCGGCCCTCGGCGAGCAGTGCACCCAGCCGCTCGCCGGTCACCGGCGGGGAGATGTGGTGGCCCTGGGCGTAGGTGCACCCCACCCGGCGGGCCAGCTCCAGTTGCTCGGCGGTCTCCACCCCTTCGGCGAGCACAGCCATCTCCAGCGCCGCGCCCAGGGCGGCGACCGCGCCGAGGAGCGCCTCGGGAACCGTGGCGGCGGCCGGCAGGGGGCCGGCGACGAGCGCGCGGTCCACCTTGAGCACGTCCGCGGGCAGCGAGGCCACCGCCGCCAGGGAGCTGTACCCGGCTCCGAAGTCGTCGATGGCGATCCGGACGCCGTGGCCGCGCAGTGCACGGAACTGGGCCACCGCGTGCTCGGGATCGCGCGCCAGCGCCGTCTCGGTCAGCTCCAGCACCAGGCTCCCCGGGTCCAGGTCCCGCGCGGCCAGCGCCTCGAGGACGTCGTCGACCAGTGTCCCGGCGGAGAGGTGGACGGCGCTCACGTTGACCGCCACGGCCAGCTGGTGGCCCTGGGCCTGCCACACCTCGGCCTGGTCGATCGCCGTCCGCAGCAGCCAGCGGGTGATCGGCACGATCACCCCGGTCTCCTCGGCGATCGGGACGAACCCGGTGGGCTCGAGTCGGCCGCGGTGCGGGTGGTCCCATCGCAGGAGCGCCTCGCACCCGGTCACGTCGCCGCTGGGCAGGTGCACCACCGGCTGCCAGCACACGGTCAGCTGGTCCAGCGCTGCCGCGTTCCGCAGGTGGCTGACGACCTGCCACCGGTCCTCCAGGCTCGCGCGCAGGGCCGGGGTGAAGTGCAGGTGCTGGTCCCGGCCGTCGGACTTGGCGGCGTACATCGCGGCGTCGGCGTCCCGGAGCAGGTCCTCGGGCCCGGTGTGCGCCGGGTCGGAGGTGGCCGTCCCGATGCTGGCGGTCAGCGACAGCCGGGTCCCGGCGAGCTCGAAGGGGTCGTCGAAGACCGCGCGGAACCGCCGGGCCAGCAGCTCCCCGGCCGGGGCGTCGCAGTCGCGGGCGACGACGACGAACTCGTCGCCGCCGAGCCGGCCGACCACGTCCGTGGCGCGGGTCCGCCGCGACAGCCGCGCCGCCAGCTCCTGCAGCAGCAGGTCGCCGACCGAGTGCCCGAGCGAGTCGTTGACCTGCTTGAACCCGTCGACGTCCAGGTACAGGACGGTCACCGGGCCGCCGTCCTCGGCCAGCGCCCCGGCGATCGTCTCGTGCAGGGCTGCCCGGTTGGGCAGCTCGGTGAGGTGGTCGTGGCGGGCCTGCCAGGCGGCCTGCTGTTCCGCGCGCACCCGGTCGGTGATGTCGGTGTGGGTGACGACGAGGCCCGGTCTGCCGTCCACCGGGAAGGCCTGCAGGTGCCACCAGCTGCCGGGCGGTGCGGTACCGGCGGCGGGTGGCGGGCAGTAGTCGAAGGAGAAGGACGGCGCCCGCCGCGCCAGCACCGCCTCCAGGCCCTCGACCGCGATCCGGGCGTCGGGGTCGCCCGTGGCGGCCAGCGCGCGGCAGGCGGCCAGGTAGTCGTCACCGGTCTGGCATGCGCCCGGCCGCCCCGCCGTCGTCGTCCCCAGGGCCCAGGCCGCGTTGGTGGTCAGGATCGTCCCGTCGCCGTCGAGGATGGCCGTGCGGGCCGGCAGTGCGTTGAGCACCGCCCGGACCAGCGAGGACTCCGCGGCCCGCTCCTCGTCCAGGGTGCGACGTTCGTGCACGTCGCGGAAGAACAGGACCAGGTCGTCGAGGACGGGGTAGGTGCGCACCTCGAACCACCGGTCCAGCGGCTCGTAGAAGAACTCCAGCTGCTGGCTCTCACCCGTCGCCCGGGCCCGGCGGACCGACTCCTGCCACGCGGCACCGGGCCGGTCCGGGAACTGCGTCCACAGCACCTGGCCGACGAGCTCGGCGGCCGTCCGCTCCAGCAGCCGCTCGGCGGCGGCGTTGACCCAGGTGTAGCGGTACTCGGCGTCCAGGAAGCAGACCGCCTCGCTGATCGAGGTCAGCGCCTCCGTCGTCCGCGCGCGCCAGGACCCCTCGGCCACCCACGGTGGTGGCCCGGCGTGCTGGGTCATCGGCGACTCCTCGCACCGTCCGACGGACTCGGACGGCGAACCGTACCGCCCAGGATCACCGATCAGCCCGCGCTGCGCCCGGCCGCCGAAGGGAACCCACGGGTCGGCAGCGGGACTCCACTGCTCCCGCACGACAGTGCCGTCGTGGCCTCGACCCGGCCCACGGCGGCGACGGTCGCCGCCGCCCGGGACCGATCCCACCGGCCCACGGACGCTGGGACACTGGGCGACATGTCGACCTCGACCCTCAGTCGCGTGCAGACCCGCTTCCCGTCGGCCGTCGCGGTGGCCGTCGGACTGGCCGCCGGGTTCGGCGTGGCCCAGGGCACCGGCGTGCGGGCGCTCGGCGGCGTCGTGTTCGCCGTGGGCGGCCTGGCCGCCGGGTGGCTCTGGTACCGCCGTCGCGGGCCGGCGATCGCCGCCGCGCTGGCGGTCGGCTACGTGGCCGCCTTCGTCCTGGCGCACGTGCTGGCGATCGGCGTCGGCTGGCCGGCCTGGCTGGCGGTCGGGCTGGTGACGGTGGTCGCCGCCGCGGCGTCCTGGGTGGTGGCGGACCGGCCGTCGTCGTGAGGCCTCGGTCCAGAGGCTCGTCCCGAGCCTGCGAGGGATGAGGGGGACCAAGGTCCTTCAAGAGTGGTAGACCGGTCACAGCCGCTCGGCAGGGGGCCGTCGTCCCCTACCATGGGAAGGTCTCGGCCGCCCGTGCCGTTGCACCTGTCGCGCGCCGCTGCGCGCAGACCCCCACGCGATCCCCCGAGGTGCCTCTCCGCATGCCCACCCGCAACGACCTGCGCAACGTGGCGATCATCGCCCACGTCGACCACGGCAAGACCACCCTGGTCGACGCCCTGCTCCGGCAGGCCGGTGCCCTCGGGCGCTCGAAGGGCGAGGGGACAGACAACGACTCCACGCAGGACCGGGTCATGGACTCCGGCGAGCTCGAGCGCGAGCGCGGGATCACCATCCTCGCCAAGAACACCGCGATCCGCCTCGCCGACGGGGACGGCAACCCCGTCGTCGTGAACATCGTCGACACCCCGGGCCACGCCGACTTCGGTGGCGAGGTGGAGCGTGCGCTGTCGATGGTGGACGGTGTCGTCCTGCTCGTCGACGCCTCCGAGGGTCCGCTGCCGCAGACCCGCTTCGTGCTCCGCAAGGCGCTGGCGAAGGGGATGCCGGTCATCCTCGCGGTCAACAAGACCGACCGTCAGGACGCTCGCATCGAGGAGGTCGTCGACGAGACCTACGAGCTGTTCATGGAGCTGCTCGAGGACGCCGGCCTGCCCGCGGAGACCCTCGAGTTCCCGATCGTCTACTGCAACGGCCGTACCGGCCAGGCGTCGCTGAACAAGCCCGAGAACGGCACCGTCCCGGACAGCCCGGACCTCGGCCCGCTGGTCAAGACGCTGCTGGACACCGTGCCGGCGCCGGTCTACGACGCCGAGGAGCCGCTGCGCGCGCAGGTCACCAACCTCGACGCCTCGCCGTTCCTGGGTCGGCTGGCGCTGCTGCGCATCCACTCCGGTGAGATGAAGCGGGGCCAGCAGGTGGCGTGGTGCAAGGCCGACGGCACCATCACCCGCACCAAGATCACCGAGCTGCTGGTCACCGAGGGCCTCACCCGCACCCCGGCCGACAGCGCCGGCCCCGGCGACCTGATCGCCATCGCCGGCATCGAGGACATCATGATCGGCGACACCCTCGCCGACCCGAACGACCCGCGCCCGCTGCCGGCGATCACCGTCGACGAGCCGTCGATCTCGATCACCATCGGCATCAACACCAGCCCGATCTCGGGCAAGTCGGGCAAGAAGCTCACCGCCCGGCTGATCAAGAACCGGCTCGACCAGGAGCTGGTCGGCAACGTCTCGGTGCGGATGCTGCCCACCGAGCGCCCCGACACCTGGGAGATGCAGGGCCGCGGCGAGCTGGCGCTGGCGATCCTGGTCGAGCAGCTGCGCCGCGAGGAGTTCGAGCTCACCGTCGGCCGCCCGCAGGTGGTCACCAAGGAGATCGACGGCAAGCTGCACGAGCCGGTCGAGCGGGTCACCATCGACACCCCCGGTGAGTACGTCGGCACCCTGACCCAGGCCCTGGCCGTCCGGCGCGGGCGGCTGGAGAACCTGGTGCACCACGACACGGGCTGGGCACGGATGGAGTACATCGTCCCCTCGCGTGGCCTGATCGGGTTCCGCACCGAGTTCCTCACCGAGACCCGCGGCACCGGCGTGCTGAACCACAACCTCGAGGGCTATGAGCCGTGGCTGGGCGACATGCGCGCACGCCCGACCGGCTCGCTGGTGGCCGACCGCACCGGCGTGGCGACGACGTACTCGATGTTCTCGCTGCAGGAGCGCGGCCAGATGATGGTCGAGCCGGGCACGACGGTCTACGAGGGCATGGTCATCGGTGAGAACTCGCGTCCGGACGACATGGACGTGAACATCACCAAGGAGAAGAAGCTCACCAACATGCGCAAGGCCACCTCCGAGGAGCTGGAGCGGCTCATCCCGCCGAAGCTGCTCAACCTGGAGCAGGCGCTGGAGTTCTGTGCCGAGGACGAGTGCGTGGAGGTCACGCCGGGCGCGGTCCGGGTGCGCAAGGTGGAGCTGGACCAGACGATCCGCGGTCGGTCCCGGAACCGGAAGCCCAAGCCCTGACGAAGGACCCCCTCGCCCCCCACCGCTCGCAGGCTAGCGGCGGGGCCCTGCGAGGGGGCCGGACGAGCTGACCGACGCCGTCGTCCCCCTCGGGGGACGGCGGCGTTCGTCGTCTCGGGGCCCGGCGCGCCGCGAGGTCTGCTGAGACGGGTGGGGTCTCTGTGTCGAGAGTTGCCGCGCGATCACGGTTCGTGATGGCCCGCCGAGCGAGGCGACCGGGTTCGACGGCTCTCCTCGTGGCGCGCCGGGGTGTCGCGGCGGCGGTCGTACGTTCCGGTCCGGAGAGGTGTGCTCGCCGGGGGAGGCCGGGTGCACCTGGGGGAACGGTGTGAGAGGTGGTCGGGGAGCCGATGACGGTCCAGCGGGCAGCAGGTTTCCGGAACGGGATCGACGTGCGGGTGCGGCTGCGCCCGGCGACGGCAGCGACCGACGGGACGTTCGACGGCGCGTGGTGGCCACGCAGTCGACTGCTCTCCGTCGAGCTGCGCGAGCTGGCGGCGGCGCTGCAGAGCCTGGGCGTGCGGATCGACCGCTTCACCTACGCCGTGGGCGCCTGGGACGAGCCGCCGGCCCGCAAGATGCTGATCGGCGACCGCACCGTGCGCACCGGCGGGTTCGCGAGCATGGACCAGCAGCTGGTCTCCCTGACCGTGGACGGCGAGCGTCGGGTCGACCTGCTCGTGGTGCCGCCGGAGGCCGACGCGCTCACCGGTGTCCGGGCGCTCCGGCTCGCCGGCCTGCGCGAGGACACCGGCAACCCGCAGCGCGGGCTGCTCACCGCCCCGTCGCGGCCCCAGGTCGTCCCGCTGGCCGGCGTCCGCGCCGGCTGACGAGGTCGCGCCCCGGACCCTGAGCCGGGTCGCCGACCGTCTGGCCGTGCCGCGACGCGGCTCCCCGGACGGTGCGGCGGCTCCACCCGGACCGGCAGTGAGCCGAGAGCGAACGGGCTGGACGGCGGCCGGACGGCTGCGCTGAGGTCGGGGCATGCGACTCCTCGTCCTCGGCGGCACGCACTTCCTCGGCCGGCACGTCGTCTCCGCGGCGCTGGACCGCGGTCACGAGGTGGCCACGTTCACCCGCGGCGTCTCCGGCGCACCGCCGGTCGGCGCCCGGTCACTCACCGGTGACCGGGACGACCCCGCCGCCCTGCCGGCCGCACTGGACGGCTGGCTGCCCGAGCTGGTCGTCGACACCTCCTGCCAGACCCGCGGGGCGGCGGACCACGCGGCGGCCGCGCTCGCCGACGTCGCCGGCTACGCCTTCGTCAGCAGCCTGAACGCCTACCGGAACTGGCCGCCAGGGCCGATCGCCGGCGAGCAGGAGCCGACCTGGGACTCCGACGAGGACTCCTACGGGCCGGTGAAGGCGTACGCCGAGCGGGTGCTGGGCGCGGCGCTGGGGGAGCGGTTCCTGACCGCGCGGGCCGGGCTGATCGTCGGGCCGCACGACCCGCTGTACCGGCTGGGCTGGTGGCTGGACCGGACCGCCGCCGGTGGGCGGGTCGTCGTCCCGGCCGAGGGGCTGGAGCAGCCGATCGCCCTGGTCGACGCCCGCGACCTGGCCGGATGGCTGGTCGAGATGGCCGAGCGCGGGCAGGGCGGCCCGGTCAACACCACCGGCCCGGCCGGGATGACGACGCTCGGCGGGCTGCTGGACACCTGCCGCGAGGTCACCGGCGGTGACGCGGAGTGGGTGCCGGTGCCAGAAGCGGACCTGCTGTCGGCCGGCGTCCAGGAGTGGACGCACCTGCCGCTGTGGCTGGCCGCCGGCACCGCCCGCACCGCCTGGGACGTCGACACCGCCCGGGCCCGGGAACTCGGCCTGCCCTCCCGCCCGGTGCGCGACTCGGTCGCCGACACCTGGGCCTGGATGCAGACCGGTGACCGCCCGCAGCCCCCGGCCGGCCGGGAGCTGCCCGGCCTGCCGCCCGACCTGGAGCGGCGGCTGCTGTCGTCTGCGGGTTGACCCGCCCCGGCGGGGCTCGGCCCGGCGGGCTCGATCCCGCCGGCCCGACCCCGTCGGCTCAGCTCCGGCGGCGGAGCCGCACCACCTCGTCGGCGTGGTGGTGGCCGTTCTCGCCGGCCGGCCGCGGCTGGGTGCCGGCCAGGACGACGTCCCACTCCTGCAGGTCCAGGTCGGCGAGGACGTCGGCGGCCGTGGCGAAGCGGTCCGCGCCCCACATGGCGGCGCGCTCCTCGTCGTACCCGTGACCGACCCAGAGCAGCGTGCCGCCGGGGGCGACGGCCGCGGCCAGCCGGGGCACCAGCACCTGGCGCACTGCGGCCTCCGGGTGCAGGAAGTGGGCGGTGACCAGCTCGAACGCCGCGGCGGCGGGCTGCCAGGTGGCGACGTCGCTCTGCACCCAGGTCGTCCGGTCGCCGAGCCCGGCGGCGGATGCCTGGGCGGCGCCGCGGTCGAGGGCGGTCTGCGACCAGTCCAGGCCGGTCACCTGCCAGCCGCGGGAGGCCAGCCACAGGGTGTCGCCGCCCTCGCCGCAGCCGACGTCCAGGGCCCGCCCCGGGGGCAGGTCGGCCGCCTGTGCGGCGAGCGTGGGGTTGACCCGGCCGCTCCAGAGCGCCGCCGCGGCGGAGTAGCGCTCCTCCCAGGCGGCGTGGTCGTGGAGGTCGTTCGCCGGCTGCTGGTGGTCGTGCACCGTTCCTCCTCAGATCCCGTGCCGGCGGTCGCCGAGCACCTGGTCGCACAGCTCCCGCTCGACGGCGGGGGAGAAGACCCGGCGTCCGGCCACGGCCCGGCGGGTGTCCTCCATGATCAGGTCGGCGTTGACCGCCGCCCCGGCGGTGAGCCCGGCCGCGGCCGAGCTGATCACCTGGGCCTTGATGTCGGTGACGTTCCCGGCCGCCCAGACCCCGGGGACGGCGGTCGCGCCGGTGCCGTCCACCGGCACCCCGCTGCCCATCACCAGCTCGCCCATCCGCTGCTCGACCGCCTCGAGCCCCAGCGACTCCAGGACGCCGGCCCGTGCGGTGAACCGCGGGGCCACCACCACCGCGTCGCGGGCGAAGACCGTGCGGTCGTCGAGCCGGACGCCGGTCAGCTTCCCGGCGGCGGACTCCAGGCCGGCGACCTCACCGACGACCACGCTGATGCCCCGCGCGGCCAGCTGCTCCCACTCGTCCTCGGTGGGCTGCGGGCCGGTGTGCAGGAAGAGGGTGACGTCGGCGCTCCACTGCCGCCACATCAGCGCCTGGTGCACACCGACGGCGCTGGTGGCCAGCACGCCGATCGCCTGGTCGCGCACCTCCCAGCCGTGGCAGTACGGGCAGTGCAGGACGGCGCTGCCCCAGAGCTCGCGCACCCCCGGGACGTCGGGCAGTTCGTCCACCAGCCCGGTGGTCACCAGCAGCCGCCGGCTGCGCACCGACCGCCCGTCGGCCAGCCGCACCTCGAAGCCGCCGTCGACCGGGGCGGCCGAGGTCACCTCACCGTCGGTGAACTCCCCGCCGTAGCCGGCCACCTCGCGGCGGCCGATCGCCAGCAGCTCCCGCGGCGGCGTGCCCTCGCGGCCCAGGTAGTTGTGCGCGTGCGCGGCTGCGGCGTTGCGGGGCGCCCCGCCGTCCACCACCAGCACCGATCGGCGGGCGCGGCTGAGCGCCAGCGCACCGCTGAGGCCGGCGGCGCCACCGCCGACCACCACCACGTCGTACTCCGTCTCCACCGTGCGCTCCTCTGCTCGGACGGCGGGTCACCGGGGTGGTGACCCGCCGGTTCCGACAGTGCGCCGGGGCAGGCGAAGCTGGCAATGATCCTTGCTACTACGGCAAAACCGTCAGTGGTGCGTGCGGCCCGCCGAGAGGCCGTCGGCGTCGACCGGCGCCACCTGGTTGGGGTGTGCCCGGCGCTCGGCCCGGGCCACCCGCTCCTGCTCGGCCAGCTGCTCCGCCTCGGCGACCAGCGCCTCGGCCGCCTCCTGCGCCCGCTCCCTGCGGTACTCGCGGAACGACCAGACCACCGCTGCCGCCCAGGTCACGTAGACGACCGCGAGCACCGCGTACCGGACCGGGTCGCTGGCACCGACCCAGTCGCTGCCGAGCAGGCTCGTCGCGTTGGTGGACACGATCATGCCGCCGACCCCGGCGCCCAGCAGGCGTGGCGGGACGAAGCGGACCAGCCAGGCGGCCAGCGGTGCGGCGACCAGGCCACCGGCCAGCAGGCCGAGCACCCAGAAGGCGTTGATGCCCTGGCTGCCGAGGGCGAAGAGGAAGCCCAGGCTCGCGGCGAGGGAGACCAGGAACTCCGAGGTGTCGACCGAGCCGATCGTCTTGCGCGGGTCCATCCGGCCGCTGGCCAGGATGGCCGGGGTGCTGACCGGGCCCCAGCCGCCACCGCCGGTGGCGTCGATGAAGCCCGCGGTCAGGCCGAGGGGGGCCAGGAACCGCTTGCGCATCGGCTTGCCCAGCTGTCGCTTGTCGAGGCCGCGCAGGGTGAACCGGGTCAGCAGGTAGAGGCCCAGGCCCAGCAGGATCAGCGACATCACCGGCGCGGCGATCGCGGTGGAGAGGTTCGACAGCACGGTCGCCCCGATGAAGGCGCCGATCGCGCCGGGGACGCCGATCCGGGCGACGACCTTCCAGTCGACGTTGCCGAACTTCCAGTGCGACAGGCCCGACGCCAGGTTGGTGCCGATCTCGGCCAGGTGCACCGTGGCCGAGGCGGCGGCCGGGTTGGTGCCGATGGCGAGCAGCAGCGTCGTCGAGGTGACGCCGTAGCCCATGCCCAGGCTGCCGTCGACGAGCTGGGCGCCGAGGCCCGCGAGGGCGAGCAGGATCAGGGTCTTCACGAGGGAGGTGCTCCGGGTTCCAGGGTGCGGGCGCGCCGGGTGAGGGCGCAGCGGACCGCGGTGGACGAGGGGCGCCGGACGGCGCGGGAGGTCAGCGGGCCGGACAGGCGGCGGTGCTGACCCGGAGCAGGTCGACGTGCAGGCGGCTCACCAGGAAGGCGCCGGGGAGGGCGGACGGGAGGCGGGTGGGGAGCCCACCGGTGCTCGCCGTCGTCGTCACGCCGACATTCCTACCATGTTGGTAGGGATTGTGGGCAAGGGGGCCGGGAGTGCCCCGTCACGTCCGCAGGACGTCGTCGCGCACGGTCGCCCAGGAGACCGCGGCGCCCAGCACCATCACCCCCGCACAGAGGCCCAGGGCCAGCGAGTAGCCGGAGCTGAACGACGCGGCGTCGGTGTGGTCGTCGCCGGAGAGCCCGACCGCCACCGGCAAGGCCGCGATCGCGAGCAGGTTCGCCGCCCGGGCGACGGCGTTGTTCACCCCGCTGGCCACCCCGGCCAGGTGGTCGGGGGCGGCGCCGAGGACGGTCGCGGTCAGCGGGGCCACCACCAGCGACATGCCCAGCCCCAGGCCGAGCGAGCCGGGCAGCACGTCGACCCACCAGGAGCTGCCGGGCCCGACCCGGGTGAGCCACAGCAGGCCACCGGCGGACACCAGCGGGCCGACGGTCATCGGCAGCCGCGGCCCGATCCGCTGGGCGAGCGCGCCGACCCGGGCCGACAGCAGCGTGATCACCAGGATCGTGGACAGCAACGCGGCGCCGGCCGCGGTGGCGTCGTAGCCGAGCACGGTCTGCAGCTGCAGGACGAGGAAGAACATGACCCCGCCCAGCGCCCCGTACACCGCCAGGGTGCTCAGGTTGGCGCCGGTGAACTGACGGTCGGCGAAGATCCCCAGCGGCAGCATCGGCTGGGCCGCCCGGCGCTCCCGGACGACGAACGCCGCCCCGGCCAGCACACCGACCGCCGCGGCGACCACCACCTCCGGGCTCCCGGGGTCGCTGCCCGCCGAGATCAGCGCGTCGGTGACCCCGGCCAGGGCCAGCGCACCGAGGACGGCGCCGAGCACGTCGAAGCGCCCGGTGCGCCCGGGGTCCCGGCTCTCCGGCAGGTGCCGGGCGGCGACCAGGACGACGACCACCGCGAACGGCACGTTGATCCCGAACACCCAGCGCCAGCCCACCGTGTCGACCAGGAAGCCGGCCAGGAACGGGCCGACCAGCCCGGCCAGCCCACCCAGCGCCGACCACAGGCCGATCGCCCGCGGCCGGTCCTGGTGCCGGAAGGAGGCCTGGATGATCGCCAGGCTCCCGGGGGTCAGCAGTGCCCCGCCGACGCCCTGCAGCACCCGCGCGGCGACGAGCTGGCCGGTCGTCTGCGCCAGTCCGCAGGCCAGCGAGGCGACGGCGAACCAGACGACCCCGAGCACGAAGACCCGGCGGCGTCCGTACCGGTCGCCCAGGGAGCCGCCGAGCAGCACGAGCGAGGCCAGCGCGAGCGTGTACCCGGTCACCGTCCACTGCAGCCCGGACAGGGACGAGCCGAGGTCCCGGCTGATCGAGGGGAGCGCGACGGTGACCGCGGTGGCGTCGAGCAGCGCCATGGCCGAGGCGAGCACGGTGGCCAGCAGCACCCAGCGGCCCGGGGCGGTGCCCAGCGCGACCGGCTGACCGGCGAGCGGCGGCGGACCGGCCGCGGCGGGCGGGGTCGCGGTCACCGGGTCATCCTGGTCGACGCCGGCGGCTGTGCGCCTCCGGTGTGGCCCGACTCTCGTCCCCGGCCGAGCACGGCCGGGAACTGGACGGCGGGCCCCGACGACTGTGCAACCGTGCAGCAGCAGGAGCGGACCTGGCGAGCAGCCCACCGCCGTCCCCGGGTGGGGGTGCGCCGGCTGTCCGGCGCCCTCCTGCTGCTGGGGGTGCTGTTCGGCGTGCTCGTCGACGTGGGCACCGCGCGGCCGGCGGCCGCGCACGCCACCGTGGTGACGACGACGCCGGCCGACAGCGCCCGGCTGGACTTCGCGCCGGCCGAGGTGGTCATCGAGTTCGACGAGCCGGTCTCCCTCGGCGCCGGCTACGCGCGGGTGCTCGACGGCGAGGGCGAGCGGGTCGACACCGGGGCCGCCGAGGTGCGCGGCAGCACCCTCACCGTGCCGCTGTGCGACCAGCTGCCCGACGCCGGCTACGTGGTGACCTACCGGGTGGTCTCGGCGGACTCCCATCCCGTCTCGGGTGCCTTCTCCTTCGCGGTGGGTGAGGGGGAGCTGGTGGCGGCCGGCTCCGTCGGCGAGGGGGACGGCGCGGACCCGGGCGTGGCCGTGGCGCTGCCGGTCGCCCGCTGGCTGAGCTACCTCGGCCTGACCCTCGGGCTCGGCGTCCCGCTGGTGCTGGCCACCTGCTGGCCGGGGGGCTGGGCGGTGTCGCGGCTGCGGCGGCTGGCCGGTGCCGGGCTGGCCGCGGTCGTGGTCGGCGGGGTGCTCTCGCTGCTGCTCCAGGGCCCCTACGCCGCCGGGAGCGGGCTCGGGTCGCTGGTGGACCCGCAGCTGCTGGGCACCACGCTGGACTCGACCTTCGGCCGGACGCTGCTGCTCCGGGTGGTGCTCGCCGGGCTGCTGGCCGCCGTCCTGCTGCGTGGCTGGCGGCGGGGGAGGGCGCCGGGGACGGGCTGGCTGATCGCCGCCGGGGTGCTCGCCGCCGCGCTGGTCGTCGCCGTCGCCGCGGTGGGTCACCCGGTCGCCGGGCCGCTGCCGGTGCTGGCCGTGGCGGTGGCCGCCGTGCACGTCGCGGCGATGAGCGCCTGGCTGGGCGGGCTGGTCGCGCTGTTCGCCGGCGCCCTCCGCGGGCCGACGCCGGCGGGGGAGCTGGTCGCCGCGCTGCCCCGGTGGTCGTCGCTGGCGGCCGGCTGCATCGGCGCGCTGGTCGTCACCGGGGTGCTGCAGTCGGTGCGCGAGGTCGGGTCGGTGTCCGCGCTCTTCGCCACCACCTACGGCTGGGTGCTGGTGGCCAAGGTCGCACTCGTGCTGCTGGTGCTGGTCGCCGCGCTCGTGGGCCGGGACTGGGTGCAGCAGCGGGTGGGCACCCGCCGCCGCCCCTCGCGCCGGGTCGTCGCGCAGGCGTTCGCGGCCGGGGAGGCCCCCGCCGCCGACGGCCCCGCCACCGAGGAGCCTGCCGCCGAGCCGCCGGCGACGATCGGCGTGCTGCGCCGGGCGGTGTTGGTCGAGCTCGTCGGGGCGGCCGTCGTCCTCGCGCTGTCCGCGGTGCTGGTCGGCACGCCGCCGGCGAAGGCCGCCGTCGCCCAGCCGGTCGAGGTGACGTTGCCGCTCCGGTCGGCCGGTGGCACGACGGGCGCCGGCATGGTGCAGGTCCTCCTCGACCCGGCCACCCCCGGGCCGACCACGCTGCACGTCTACCTCTTCGACGCCGACGGGCGGCTGACGCAGCCGCAGCAGATCGGGGTCACCCTCACCGAGGTGGGGCAGGAGATCGGCCCGCTGGACGTCGACCTCGCCCCCGCCGGGCCGGGCCACTACGTCGGCGACCCGACGCTGCCCACCACCGGCACCTGGACCCTGACGGCGACCGTCCGGCTGGACGAGTTCACCGCGGTCACCGCCAGCACCGTCTTCCCGGTGCGCTGACACCCCCCTGCACGACACCCATCCGAGGAGAACCGTTGTCCCTGTCCCCGCTCCGTCCCGCGCGCCGTCCGGCCGTCGTCCTCATGACCGCGCTGCTCGCCTCGACGGGGCTGCTCGTCGCCGGCACCGGGGTCGCGTCCGCGCACGTCACCGTCTCCTCCGGTGACGCCGAGCCGGGTGGCTACGGCAAGCTCACCTTCCGGGTGCCGAACGAGAGCGACACCGCCAGCACGGTCGGGCTGCGCGTCCAGGTCCCCAACGACACCCCGCTCACCTCGCTGCGCGCGCAGCCGGTGCCCGGCTGGACCGTCTCGATGACCGAGGCGCAGCTCCCCGAGCCGGTCGAGGTGCACGGCGAGCCGGTCGAGCAGGCCGTCTCGGTCGTGGAGTTCCGGGCCGAGGAGGGCCAGGGCATCGCCCCAGGCCAGTTCCAGGAGTTCGCCCTCTCCGGCGGGCCGTTCCCGGAGACCGACGAGCTGACCTTCAACGCGGTGCAGACCTACAGCGACGGCACCGAGGCCGCCTGGATCGAGCCCACCGTCGATGGCCAGCCCGAGCCGCGGTACCCGTCGCCGGTGCTCTCGCTGGCGGCGGAGGGCGCCGACACCCCGACCGACACGGCGGCGACGGCCGACCCGGCAGCGGACGACGAGGGGGGCGATGGCACGGCGGTCACCGCGCTGGTGCTGGCGGTGCTCGGGCTGCTCGCCGGGCTGGGCGGTCTGTTCCTCGGTCTGTCCGCTCGCCGACGTACCGTGTCCTCGTGAGCTCTGCTTCCCGTCCGACCCGTACCGGGCTGACCGCCCTGGCCCTCGCGACCGGTCTGCTGCTGGCCGGCTGTGGCGGGGACGCCGACGCCAGTGCCGAGGCCGCCGGGCACGACCACGAGTCGACGGAGGCCCCGGCCACGCTGGAGGGCGGTGTGCGGGAGGGCGGCATGCAGCTGGTCGACCCGTACCAGAAGCCGGACTTCACGCTCACCGACACCAGCGGTGCGCCGTTCGACTTCGCCGAGCAGACCGCGGACGGGCCGACCCTGCTGTTCTTCGGCTTCACCCACTGCCCGGACATCTGCCCGACCACGATGGCCGACGTCATGCTGGCGCTGGGCGAGGTCGACCCGGCGGTGGCCGAGAAGACGTCGGTGGTGTTCGTGACCACCGACCCGGCGCGGGACACCCCCGAGGTGCTGGGGGAGTACCTGGACCGGTTCGACGCCGGGCTGCCGACCCAGTTCATCGGGCTCACCGGTGACCAGGAGCAGATCGACCAGGCGCAGCTGGCCGCCGGGGTGCCGCAGGCGCAGAACGGCGGCGAGAGCCACTCGGCGCTGCTGCTGCTCTACGGCACCGACGGCGAGGCCGACGTCGCCTTCGACTCGGCCAACACCCCCCGCGACATCGCCATCGAGCTGGCTGCCGTCGCCGGGTGAGCCCCGCGGGGCACGTCTGGGGGACCGGGGTGGGCCGGGTCCTCGTCGTCCTGCTCGGGGTGCTCGCCGTCCTCGCCGTCGCGGCGCCCGCGTCGGCGCACGTGGGCGGGGGCGCGGCGGGCAGCGACTTCGACGCCGCCGTCCGGACGGTCTCCCCGGAGCTGCCGGGGGTGAGCGTGCGGGTGCTGCAGTTCGGTGACGAGCTCGAGGTGGTCAACGAGACCGACACCGAACTGACGGTGCCGGGGTACTCGGGTGAGCCGTACCTGCGGATCGGGCCGGACGGCGTCTGGCGCAACGCGGCCAGTCCGGCGACCTACCTGAACCTGGACCGGTTCGGGCGCACGCCGATGCCGGACGGCGTCGACATCACCGCGGCGCCACGCTGGGAGCAGGTCTCCACCCAGTCGCAGTACGTGTGGCACGACCACCGGACGCACTGGATGACCCAGGACCTGCTCCCTCCGGTGGTGGCCGCGGACCCGTCCCGGCCGCACACGGTGATCGAGTGGACCGTGCCGATGACCCACGGCGGCACCGACGTCGTCGTCGAGGGGGTGCTCACCTGGAGCCCGCCGCCACCGGCCTGGCTGGTCTGGCCCGGCCACGTGCTGCTGCTGGCCGGCACGGTCGCGGCCGGCTGGTTCGCCCGCGGTCCCCGGCCGCTGGCGGGAGTGCTCGCCCTGGGTGCGCTGGCCGCGATCTACCACGCGCTGGCCACCCCCGAGCCGCCGAGCAGCGTCTCCTCGCACGTCGGGGCGATCGTGTCGGCCCTGCTCCCGGCGCTGCTGGTGCTGCTGGCGGCGGCGATCGGGGTGCGGGCGGCCGGGCGCGGGCGCGGCGTGCTCACCGGCCTGATGGCGGTGGTGGTCGGCTGGTTGCTGCTGGTGCAGGGCCTGCCCGACGTCGACGTGCTGTGGACGGCGAACGCGCTGACCGCCGGGCCGCAGGTGCTGGCCCGGATGGCGGTCGCGGTGCTGGTCGCCGGTGGGCTGGGGCTGGTCCTCGGCGGGGTCGGCGCGGCCCGGCGGTTCCGTGACGACGCCCACGGCACCGTGGACCCGGTCGGCGAGCCCGCCCTGCACTGACGCAGTCGACGTGTCGACTGGTCGACGAGTCGGTTCGTGGGACCACTGTGACAGTGACTCGGCGTGTTGCTACGAACACGCCGAGCAGCGAATTACAACGCTGTCACTTGATGTTTGTATGTGTGCCAGACCGATCCGGAGCCGTAGGGGGATGCCGGGGGTTCCAGGAGAGGCAGGCGCATGGGTTCGAGGCACGCCGGCACCACGGTCCGCAGCCGCGGACGTGAGGTCGCACCGTCCTCGGGTTCCCAGCCCTCGGTCTCGCCCTACTCCGGGTCCTCGTCGTCCGGGTCCCCGGTCTCCGGGTCCTGGCCGGTCGCGCTCCCGGCTGCCCCGCGGGCGGTCGCCCGCCGGCGTCCGGCCGCGCTGCTCGCGGCGCTGGTCGTGGGGGCCACGGTCGCACTGGTCGGCACGCAGGCGCTGCCCGCCGCCGACGCCCGCGAGTCGGTCGCGGTGGAGGAGCTGCTCGGCTCGGACGCCGAAGGGCTGCTGGAGACCGAGCTGAGCCCGCAGCTGGCGATCACCGAGGTCGAGGCGCGCGCCCGGCTGGAGGAGGTCGCTGCCTCCCGCCAGGCGCGGGCCGAACGGGTGGCGCAGGAGCAGGCCGCCGCCGCCGAGGCCGCCGAGGCGGCTGCGGAGGCGGCCCGGCCGAAGGCCTCACCGCCGATCAAGGGCGCCCGGCTGACCAGCTGCTTCTGCCCGCGCTGGGGCACCATGCACTGGGGCATCGACCTGGCGGCGCCGATGCTGACCCCGGAGTACGCGGTCGAGGACGGCGTCGTCCTCCGCGCCGGTGCGGCCAGCGGCTACGGCCTGGTGGTCTACATCCTGGGCGTGAGCGGCGACGTGACCGTCTACGGGCACATGGAGAAGATCACGGTCGCGGCCGGTGACGTGGTGCGCGCCGGCGACCAGATCGCCCTGCTGGGCAGCCGCGGCCAGTCGACCGGCCCGCACCTGCACTTCGAGGTCCACTCCGGCGGTGTGGACGGCAAGCGCGTCGACCCGGTCGCCTGGCTCCGCGAGCGCGGCGTCGAGCTGTAGTCGGTCCCTCCTCAGGCCCGCGAGGACCAGGCGGTCACCATCGTCGGCAGGACCAGGCCGACGTGGAAGGGCAGCAGGACGGCAGCGGTCAGGACGCCGGTGCCCGGTGTGCCCCACTCGAGGACCCGCCAGGTGACGACCGCGGCGAGCTCGAGGACCAGCAGTCCGAAGCCGATCCGGTAGGCGCGCGCGTAGGCCTCGCCGCGGAGTTGCCACTGGCGCTCGTCGAGGGCATCGGCGGGGAGCTCCTCGATGCCGCGGGTGCTCGCCTTCAGCATGCCCAGGCAGAACACGAACGCCACGATCACCAGGCTCAGCGGGATCAGGACGGCGACCGGGGACGCCTCGATGAACAGGAACAGGACGGCCTCCACGGCCAGCAGGCCACAGAGGGCCGCGACCAGCAGCCGGCGGGCGCGCAGGGTGCGGAAGCGCTCGAAGCGCGGGTCGTCGAGGCGCTCGGCTCGGCGCTGGGTGCGGGTGGGGGTGCTCATGAGGGCTCCTTGGTGCCGTAGACCTGCTCGGACAGGGTGCGGAACGGGGTGAGCGAGAAGACCGCCTCCATCGGGAGGCCGAAGACGGCGGCCAGCCGCAGCGCGAGGGTGGCGCTGGGGCTGTACTCGCCGCGCTCGAGGTAGCCGATCGTCTGGTAGTGCACGCCGACGGCGTCGGCCAGCTCCTGGCGGGACATGCCGCGCTCGGTGCGAAGCAGGGTGAGCCGGTTGTACAGCTCCACCTCGTCGGAGTGTTTGCGTGGTGCCATGTAGCAAAAGTACTACGGGGGGCAGTGGACCGACAACCCCGTCCGTGGTCCCTGTCATGCTCACGCTCGTGAGCCGGGCGAGCGAGGACTCGAACCGCCGGATGCTGCGGGCCCGGGACGCGATGGACCGCTCGTACGCCGAGCCGCTCGACGTCCCGACCCTGGCCCGGGTCGCCTGCGTCTCCGAGGCGCACTTCATCCGCACCTTCCGGGCCACCTTCGGGGAGACGCCGCACCGCTACCTGCAGCGTCGCCGGGTGGAGCGGGCGATGTGGCTGCTGCGCAGCAGCGAGGAGACCGTCACCGACATCTGCATGGCCGTCGGCTTCTCCAGCCTGGGCACGTTCAGCCGGGTGTTCACCGAGATCGTCGGGGAGCCGCCGAGCGTCTACCGCCGGCGCGGGCCGCTGGCACCGGTGCCCAGCTGCTTCGGCATGCGCTGGCTGCGGCCGAGCACGGGCAGCGCAGTTTCGGAGAAGCCCGGGGACGACGCTCGCCCCTAGCGTCCTGATCATGTTGAACACCATCACGATCAGCCAGGTCTTCGTCCCCGACCAGGACGCCGCGCTCGACTTCTACGTCGGCAAGCTCGGCTTCGAGGTGCAGACGGACATGCAGTTCGGCCCGATGCGCTTCCTCACCGTCGCGCTGCCCACCGACCCGGGGCACGCCGTCCTGCTGGAGCGGCCAGGCCCGCCCGGCTACAGCGAGGAGATCGCCGCCCAGGTGCGTGACCTCATCTCCAAGGGCGCCGCCGGCGGGCACCTGTTCTTCAGCACCGACGACGCGCACAAGACCCACGCCGAGCTCAGGGAGCGGGGCGTGGAGATCCCCGAGGAGCCGGTCGTGCAGCCCTACGGGATCGACTTCGGCTTCCGCGACCCGTTCGGCAACCACGTCCGCGTCGCCCAGCTCACCCCGCCGCCGTCCGTCTGACGGGATCCCGGCCCCGCCCGCCTCAGGACCCTCCTGTCACGGGCCGGGGCCGGGTGAGCCGGGCGCGCAGCAGCAGCCCGGCGAGCACGGCGAGGAGGACGAGGACCGGCGCCAGCCCGGCGTCGGTCGCCACCCGCTCGCCGACTTCGCGGGCGAGCAGGACGACGGTGCACGCCCAGGCCGTGCCGCTGACCAGGAGCACCGGGGCGACCAGCCGCAGCGGCACGCCGGCGCCACCGGCCACCCGCGGCGTCAGGGTGCGGCTGACCGCGGCCCACTGGGCGACGGCGAGGACGACGGCGCTGCCACCCGGCCCCTGGGTGGTCAGCCAGTCGCGGGCCCAGCGCACCGCGGGGTCGACCCGCGCGCGCAGCCGGCCGGGCCGGGCACCGGTGCTGCGCCGCCGGTGTCCCTGCCGCCACCCGAACAGCGCGCCGCCGATGCTGGCCGTGGCGGCCACCGCGATCGGCAGTGCTGGGTGGGTGTCCGAGACCGCCGACCACAGCCCGAGGACGACGAGGGTGGTCGACCCGGGCAGCAGCACGCCGAGCACGACGCCGCTCTCCAGGACCAGCAGCAGGGCAGCGACGCTCAGCACGAGCACGGCGGGCCAGCTGCCGACCTGCTCCAGCGCCGCACTCACCACCGCCGTCCACCGGCCGATCCCGTCGTTCCCACGTTGCTCCTGACCCTGCCCGCCGCCCAGACTGATCGGCCCCGCTGACACTCGCTGTCGCGAGCCTGGCGGTGACCGGTCGGCGGGACCATCGGGGAATGCCCTGACCCGACCCGGACATGTCGGTGTCAGCAGCGCGCCGAGGTCGGCGCCCCGCACCGTCGAGAGTTCGTCGAGGCGGCAGGCCCGGCGTGCAGCGCTGACGACACGACACCCGGTGAGGGCCCCCCTCGCCGGGTGCCGTCCACCGCGATGTATCGTTCTCCACGGCTCGGACACACCAGACCGGGTCGGCAAGGGGCTGTGGCGCAGCTGGTAGCGCACCACACTGGCAGTGTGGGGGTCAGGGGTTCGAGTCCCCTCAGCTCCACCCTTCGGACCAGGGTCTTCTTCGGAAGGCCCTGGTCCGAACTCGTTTCCTGGCCGCCGTTGGCCGCCCACCTCGGACGGGAGAGCGGCACCGCGTCCGGGATGGGGCCGGCTGGCCGGTCAGTCCTCAGCGGCGGCGAACCGCACGGTGCGGGTGGCCGGGTCGGCCGTCACGAGCCGGACCCGGACCCGCTCGCCCGGGGTCAACCGCCCGTCGCAGCGGGCTTCCACGGCCAGTTCGGTGAGCAGCACAGTGGACCGCTTCTCGTCCGCGTCGAGCACGACGGCGTCGAACACCTCCCCGACCCGGCCGGCCAGCACGGTGGCCTCGACCAGGTCGATGACGGCGCGCTCGACATCGCGGGTGCGCCGGTCGGAGGCGGCCATCAGCCCAGGCAGCTCTGGCAGTGCGGCGCGCAGTTCGGCGGACGGCTGCTCACCGGCGGCCAGCGCGAGGCAGACCTCGGTGCCGAACCGGTCGACAAGTCGGCGCAGCGGCGCGGTCACGTGCGCGTAGGGCGCGCCGACGCCACCGTGTCCGGGCTGGGCGGGCGGCGGGCCGTCGAACGCGGTGTAGGCCGCCCCGCGCAGCAGTGAGGCGGCGGCGTCCAGGAACGCCGCGTGCCGGGGCCGCGACGGGTCCAGACCGGCGATGACGTCGCCGGGACCGGCGCCGTCCGGCCAGTCGACGCCGAGCCCCGGAGCGAGCCGGCGGAGGGTGTCGACCGAGCCCGGGTCGGCCGGCGGCAGCGTGCGCAGCACCCCGACTCCGCCGTCCAGCATCAGCCGGGCCGCGCACCGTCCGGTGAGCAGCGAGATCTGCGCGTTCCACCCCTCGACGTCGGACTGGCCGCGGAAGGCGATCGTCCAGCCACCGTCGGGTCCGGGCTCCACCTCCTGGGACGGCGTGCCCAGCTCGATCGCACCCCGGTCCCGGGCGCGAGCCTGCAGGAGTCGGCCGATCTCGGGCAGCAGCTCCAACTCGACGGGGACGTCAGCGCCCACCGACTCGTAGTCCAGCTGGGCCCGGCTGCGCACCCGGGCGCGGCGCAGGTCCACGGCGGTGACCTCGCCCTCGGCGTCCAGGTCGATGGTCCAGAGCGCCGCCGGCCGGAGCTGGCCGGGCAACAGGCTGGCTGCTCCCTCGGACAGCTGTGGCGGGTGCAGCGGCGTCCGGCCGTCGGGGGAGTAGACGGTCTGGCCGCGGCGCCGGGCCTCGGCGTCGATGGCGCTGCCGAGCGGCACGAAGGCGCCGACGTCGGCGATCGCATAGGACACGCGGTAGCCGCCCGCGGTGCGGGCCAGGTGCACGGCCTGGTCCAGGTCGCGGGCACCGGCCGGGTCGATGGTGACCAGCGGCAGGTCGCTGGCGTCGCGGTCGGGCAGCGGTGGGTCGGCGGCGACCCGGTCCGCCTCGGCCAGCACGTCGGCCGGGAACTCGTCGGGCACCCCGGCCTCCGCCCGGATCGCGGCGAAGTCGAGCGGTCCGGACACCCTCAGCACGCGAGCCACGCCGCCACCCTGGCACGAGGGGTCGGGTACTGCGATCTGCGTAGTCGGAGCCTGCGCCTGCACGACGACGGGACCACTGCCTGGACGAAACGCTGCTCGGGACAACCACCACGACAACTGGGGTGTACCGACATGGCAGGTCTGCTCGATCGTCTCGGCCGCTTCTCCTTCCGCCGGCGGTGGTCGGTCGCTGTGCTCTGGCTGCTCGTCCTCGCCGGGGCGGTGACGGCCGCCGTCACGTCCGAGGGCCCGGTGAACACCCGGGCGACGATCCCGGGCGTCGAGTCGCAGGACGCGTTCGACCTCCTCGCCGAGCGCTTCCCGGACACCCCCACGGACAGCGCATCGGCGACCCTCGTCTTCGTCGCTCCGGACGGCGGATCGCTGGAGGCGCCGGTGAACCAGGCGGCCGTCGAGGCGGCGCTGGCCACCGCCGCCGACAGCCCGCAGGTGTCCCGGGTCGTGCCGCCTTCGGCGGGCACGAGCATCAGCGCCGACGGCACGACCGGCTTCGCGTCGGTGACCTACGACGTGCCGTCGGCGGAGGTGACCGACGAGTCGCGCGCCCTGCTGGAGGAGGCCGTCGAGCAGGCGCGGGACGACGGGCTGACCGCGGAGATGCGCGGCTCGGCGCTCAAGAGCCCCACCAGCATGAGCGCCACCGAGCTCATCGGGGTCGCGATCGCGGCCCTCGTCCTGCTGATGACCTTCGGGTCGCTGGTCGCCGCGGGGCTGCCGCTGCTCACCGCGATCATCGGGGTGGCGATCTCGTTCCTGGGCGTCTGGGCCGTGGCCGGCCCGCTGGGCATGGCGATCACCAGCGGGATGCTCGCGCTGATGCTCGGGCTCGCGGTCGGCATCGACTACGCCATGTTCGTCGTCTCCCGGTACCAGGAGGAACGGCTCACCCACGACGACGCCGAGACGGCGGCCGGCCGCGCCGTCGGCACCGCCGGTTCGGCGGTCGTCTTCGCCGGGACGACGGTGGTGATCGCGCTCGCCGGGCTGTTCGTGGTCGGGATCCCGTCGCTGATGAAGATGGGGCTGGCCGCCGCGGGCGCCGTCGTCGTGGCCGTCCTGGTCGCGCTGACCCTGGTCCCGGCGCTGCTGGGCATGTTCCCGAACCGGGCTCGCTCGCGGTCGCAGCGGCGCGGGACCGGCACGAACCCCCGCGTGCCGGTGGCCCGGGTCTGGATGCGGCTGGTGCAGCGCCGGCCGCTGCTGGTCACGGTGGCCGGGGTCGCGGTGCTCGCCGCGGTCGCCGTCCCGGCGCTGTCGTTGCAGCTGGGCACTCCCGGGGACGCCTCGCTGCCGACCACGGCGACCGAGCGCCGCGCCTACGACCTGCGGGCCGAGGCGTTCGGCCCCGGCTCCAACGGTCCGCTGACCGTGGTGGTCGACGCCCGCGGTGCGAGCGACCCGCAGACCGCGGTGACGGCCGTCGCGGACGACCTCGCAGCGACCGACGGCGTGGCCTCGGTGTCGACCCCGACCTTCAACGCGCAGGGCGACACCGCGATCCTCACCGCCGTCCCCACCACCGGGCCGACCGACGAGCGCACCGAGGCGCTGGTGGAGTCGCTGCGCGACGCCCGCCCGGCCGTGGAACGCGACCAAGGGGTGAGCTACGAGATCACCGGGACGACGGCGCTCGACATCGACATGGCGCAGAAGACCCAGTCGGCCCTCGTGCCCTACGTCGCGCTCGTCGTCGGTCTCGCGGTGCTGCTCCTGCTGGTGGTCTTCCGCTCGATCTGGGTGCCCATCAAGGCCGCGGCCGGCTTCCTGCTCTCGCTGTTCGCCTCGATCGGGGTGATCGTCGCGGTCTTCCAGTGGGGCTGGGCAGGTGATCTGCTCGGTGTCGAGCAGACTGGCCCGGTCATGAGCCTGATGCCGATCCTGCTGGTGGGGATCGTGTTCGGGCTGGCGATGGACTACGAGGTGTTCCTGGTGTCGCGGATGCGGGAGGCGCACGTGCACGGTGTGCCTGCCCGCCAGGCGGTCAGCACGGGCTTCGCGCAGAGCTCGAAGGTCGTGGTCGCCGCCGCGGTGATCATGATCGCGGTCTTCGGCGGGTTCGCGGCGGCGTCGGAACCGCTGATCAAGATGGTCGGTCTCGGGCTCGCGGCGGCGGTCTTCTTCGACGCCTTCGTCGTCCGCCTGACGCTGGTGCCCGCCGTCCTGCAGCTGCTCGGCGAGCGGGCGTGGTGGCTGCCGCGCTGGCTCGACCGGCTGCTGCCGAACGTCGACGTGGAGGGTGCGTCGCTGGCCCCCGCACCGGGCCAGGCGCAACCGGACCTGGCGCTGAGCAACCGCTGATGAGCACCGGCCGGATCGGGGGGCGGGACGCGGCGGCCGCGCTCGTCGCGTTCCTCTTCGCCGCCCTCGGTACCAGCATCGACACCGAAGGCATCGTCGGTCCGGCCGTGCTCGTCCCCGGCGTGCTGCTCAGCCTGGTCGCCAGCGGCGCGCTGTTCACCGCGGCCCGGTGGCCGCGCGCCGCGACGGCCGTCGCGATCTGCTGCGAGACCGCCGCGTGCGCGCTGGGCTACCTGCCGACGCCGTTGCTGCTGGCCCCGCTGATCGGCTGCCTGTACTGGCTCGCGGTCGTCGGGTCGGTGCGGGCGGTCGCCTGGTGGACCGGGTCCGCGGTGGCCGCGGTGATCCTCGGCGGCCTGATCGACACCCCCACCGGCGGCTCGCTGGTGCTGCGCACCGTCGGCGTCGCGCTGTGGCTGCTGCCGGCGGTGTTCGCCGGGCGGACGACGCAGGCCCACCGGTCCTATCTCAGGGTGGTCCGGGCCCGCGCCGAGGACGCCGAGCGCAGCCGGGACGACGAGGTCCGGCACCGGGTGGGGGAGGAGCGGCTGCGCATCGCGCGGGAGCTGCACGACGTCGTCGCCCACCACCTGACGGTGGCCCACGCGCAGGCCGGGACCGCGGAGCACCTCCTGGACAAGCGTCCCGAGCAGGCGCGGGAGCTGCTGGCCGGGCTGAGCATCTCCACGTCGGCGGCGCTCCAGGAGCTCAAGGCGACCGTGGCGGTGCTGCGCACCTCCGACGACGAACTCCCGGTGGACACCGTCCCGGCACCAGGGCTCGACCAGCTCGACGAGCTGGTCGAGCCCTGCCGGGCGGCCGGCATCGAGGTCACGGTGCTCCGCGAAGGGGCGCTGGAGTGCCTGCCCCGGCTGGTCGACGTCACCGCGTACCGGGTCGTCCAGGAGGCGCTGACCAACGTCACCAAGCACGCGGTCGAGCCGGCGGTGACGATCACCGTGCGCCGCACCGAGGACACCTTCTGCGTCGAGGTGGTGAACACCGGCGTCCGGCCCGGTCCGGTGGGATCGGGCTACGGGCTGATCGGGATGCGCGAGCGCGCGCTCGCCCTCGGCGGGACGGTGCACGCCGGCCCGGCGGGGGAGGACCGGTACGCCGTCACCCTCGCCGTCCCGCTGACGCCCTGGGAAGGACCCCGATGATCCGGGTGCTGCTGGCCGACGACCAGGCGCTGCTGCGCTCGACGTTCCGCATGCTGATCGACTCCGAGGACGACCTCACGGTCGTCGCCGAGGCCGCGAACGGCGAGGAGGCGGTCGACCTCACCCATCAGCACCACCCGGATCTGGTGCTGATGGACATCCGGATGCCGCTCCTGGACGGGCTGGCCGCGACCCGGCGGATCTGCGCAGCTCCCGACCTGGCGGGCACGCGGGTGCTGATCCTGACCACCTTCGAGTCCGACGAGCACGTGGCGCACGCACTCCGCGCCGGGGCGAGCGGCTTCCTGGGCAAGGACGTCACACCTGCCGAGCTGCTCGCCGGGATCCGGACGGTCGTGGACGGGGAGGCCCTGCTCTCGCCGGTCGCCACCCGGGTGCTGGTGAACCGCTTCCTCGCCAGTCCGGACGGGATCGGCGACCTGCCGCGCGGACTGCTCCCGAGGTTGACCGACCGCGAGCGCGAGATCACCGGGCTGGCCGCGCTCGGCCTGTCCAACCAGGAGATCGCCGACCGGCTGGTCGTGAGCCCCCTGACCGTGCGCACGCACGTGCACCGGGCCATGACGAAGCTGGGCGCCCGCGACCGGGCCCAGCTCGTCGTCATCGCCTACCAGGAGGGGCTGGTCCGAGCGCCCTGACCGGCTACCGCACCACCGACAGCGCGACGTCGCGGTCGGCCCCGACGGGGCCCGTGGCCCCTGCTGCGGAACGGGTCAGGAAGCGCCGTACGATACCCCGGTCGGGGAGGCCGTTCGGCTGCGGCGGAGCAGGTCCAGGGCTGCGGCGGACGGCGTCCCGGGCGCAGCGGTGTAGAGCAGCACGCGGTGGCCGGCGTCGTCGGGTGGGGTGAGCACCTCGAACGCCACCTCCAGCTCGCCGACCTCCGGGTGGCGCAACTGCTTGGTCCCGGACACGCAGTTCGCCACCGGGTGCCGGGCCCACAGCCGGGCGAACTCCGCGCTCTGCACGGTCAGCTCGCCCACCAGCCGGGTCAGCTCCTCGTCGTCCGGCGACCGGCCGGCCAGCACCCGCAGCGACGACACCGCCCGCTGGGCCTCGTCGTCCCACCGGCTGTACAGCTCGCGGGTGTGCGCATCGAGGAACAGCAGGCGGGTCATGTTCGGGCGCTCGGCCGGGCGGTGCGGTGAGTCGAAGGGCAGGTGCCCGGCCACCAGGCGGTGCCCGAGCGCGTTCCAGCCGAGCACCTCGCTGCGCCGGCCCAGCACCACCGCCGGGGTGTCCGGCATCGACTCGATCAGGCGCAGCATCCCGGGGCGGATCACGTCCGGGCGCGGCCGGGAACGGCGGCGGGTGGGGGTGCGGGCCAGCGTGCGCAGGTGCGCCCGTTCGTCGGCGTCCAGCTCCAGCGCCCGGGCCAGCGCATCGAGCACCGCCTCCGACGCGTTCGCGCTGAGCCCCTGCTCCAGCCGCGCGTAGTACGTGGAGCTCACCCCGGCCAGCATCGCCAGCTCCTCGCGCCGCAGCCCGGGGACCCGCCGCGCGCCGTAGCCGCGCAGGCCGACGTCCGCCGGCTGCAACGCCGCGCGGCGCACGCGCAGGAACTCCCCGAGCTCGGTCATGGGCTCATCCTGCCGCCGGTCACAACACCCAGCCTGTCCCTGCCAGTGACAGGAACCCGGGGGTGTGGTTGCCCGGCGGCCGCGGGCGCAGCGTCGCCGGGGTGACCACCCTCGCCGCACCCGTCCGGCAGCGCGCCGCCCTCGCCGTGCTCCTCACCGCGAGCTTCACCCTCGCCGTCGACTTCTCCATCCTCAACGTCGCCCTGCCCACCATCGGCGCGGACGTCGGCTTCCGTCTCGCCGACCTGCAGTGGATTGCCACCGCCTTCGCGCTCTGCGCCGCCGGGCTCACCCTGCTCATGGGCCGGGTCGCCGACCTCGTCGGACGGCGGCGGATGTTCCTGCTCGGCATGGCCCTGCTCGGCGCCGGCTCCCTGCTCGGCGGGCTGGCGACCACGCCGGCGGTGCTGCTCACCGCCCGGGTCGCCCAGGGCGTCGCGACCGCGATCGTCGTCCCGGCCGCGCTGGCGTTGCTCCTGGCGACGTTCCCCGAAGGCCCTGCCCGCGACCGGGCGCTCGGGCTGAACGGTGCGCTGATGGCCGCCGGGTTCACCACCGGCGCCGTCCTCGGCGGGCTGCTGACCGACCTGCTCAGCTGGCGGTGGGCCTTCTTCCTCAACGTCCCGGTCGCCGTGCTCGTGCTGATCGTCGCGCCGCGGGTGCTCGCCGAGCGCCCGGCCGATCAGCGCAGCCGGCTCGACATCCCCGGTGCGGCGACCGTGACGCTCGGGCTGCTCGCACTCGTCTTCGGGCTGACCCGCGCCGCGTCGCACGGCTGGACCGACGGCCTGACGCTGCTCGCCTTCGCCGTTGCAGTGGCGCTGCTGGTCGCCTTCGTCGCCGTCGAGCGGGGGACGGCGTCCCCGCTGGTGCCACTGTCGGTGCTCCGCCGGCGCAGCGTCGCCATCGGCAACATCGCCGGGGCGCTCGCCTTCGTCACCGAGACGTCGCTGGTCTTCCTGCTCACCCTGTACCTGCAGGAGGTGCTGGGCTACAGCCCGCTCGGCGCCGGGCTGTCCTTCGCCGTCCTGGGGCTCGGCACCGTGGCCGGTGGGCTGCTCGGGCCCCGGGTGATCGGCCGGTTCGGCAACCGGACGGCGATCGTCGGCGGCTTCGTCGTCCAGGCCGTCGCGACGCTGTCGCTGGTCTTCGTCTCCGAGGCCGCCGCGTCGATCTGGCTGGTGCTGGCGGCCACCTTCGTCGGGGGCGTCGCCAACCTCGTCGTCATCGTCGGGTTCATGGTCACCGCGACGTCCGGGCTGCCCGAGACCGAGCAGGGCCTGGCGACCGGGCTGACCACGATGAGCCAGCAGATCGGCATCACGCTCGGGACGCCGGTCATGAGCGCCGTCGTCACCGCGGTGGTGCTCGGTGGCGCCGGGGTGCTCGACGGGGTGACGACGGCGATCGCGGTCAACGGTGCACTCTGCCTGCTCGGCGCGGTGGTCGTGGCGGTGTGCCTCGGCGGGCGGTCGGCGCCGCGCCGGTGACCTCTACCGGGGGCGGGGGACTGCTCACTAGCGTGCCGGCATGGACAGCCAGGTGGACGGGGTGTCGGTCCACTCCGTCGAGCACGGGACCGGCCCGCCGCTCGTCGCGCTGCACGGTGCCGGCGTCGACCACCGCGAGATCGAGGCGGCGGTCGAGGCCGTCGTCCCGGACGTCGGACTGCGCCGCGTCTACCCGGACCTGCCCGGGATGGGCCGCTCGACGGCCGAGGCCCTGGCCAGCAACGACGACGTCGTCACGCTGCTCGCCGGCTTCGTCGAGCAGCTGGCCGAGGAGCCGGTGCTGCTGCTCGGGCACTCCTACGGCGCCTACCTGGCCCGGGGCCTGGCCGCCCGCCGTCCGGACCTGGTGCGCGGCCTCGCGCTGGTGTGCCCGCTCGGCGAGCGGGCCGGACAGGTCCCCGAGCACCAGGTGGTCCGCCAGGACGACGACGCCCACGACGAGCTCGCGCCGGAGCAGCGGCCGGGGTTCGACGAGTACTTCGTGGTCCGGACCCGGACGACCGCCCGCCGCTACCGCGACCACGTCGTCCCCGGCACGACGCTGGTCGACGAGGCGGCGCTGGAGCGGGTCTTCGCGGGGTGGTCGATCGACCTGGGCGGCTACGACGGGCCCACCCTCATCGTCGCCGGCCGCCGCGACTCCACCGTCGGGTACGCCGACGCGGCCGGCCTGCTCGGCGACCACCCGAACGCCACCCTGGCGATCGTGGACGACGCCGGCCACGCCCTCGTGCACGAGCGGCCCGAGGTGTTCGGCGCACTGCTCCGCGAGTGGATCGACCGCGCCCGCCTCAGTCACTGATGGGGCACTGGAGGTTGATCGGGTTGCCGTCCGGGTCGCTCAAGTGGGCGACGCGCATGCCCCACGCCATGTCGGTCGGGCCGCCGGTGACGGAGCCGCCGTGCGAGCGCACGGAGTCCAGGAGCGCGTCGACGTCGTCGACGCCGATCCCCAGCAGGGTGCGGTTGCCGGCGGGCGGCTCGGCCTCCCGGATGAGCCCCAGTGCCGAGTCACCGATGCGCAGGGTGAGGAAGAACGGCGGGTCGCCGTCGTCCTCCGGTGGCGTCCGCTCGACCACCTGCGCGCTCAGGGCCCCGACGTAGAAGTCCCTCAGGTGTTCGGGGTCGGGGGTGAGGATCATGGGCAGGATCGTGGGCATGGGGTCTCCTCCGGGATCGGGCGCCTCGCAGCACTGACTCCGGGACGACGGGGAAGTCATCGTCCCCGTCGTCATGGGGAGTTGAGCCGGGCCGCCTGGCGGGTCAGGTGATCGCGCTCGGCTGCGTTGCCCGCCAGGGCGGCCGCCTCGGCGTAGAGCCGCGCCGCCGTCGTCCGGTCGCCGTCCTTCTCGTGCAGGTACGCCTGGACGGCGGCGAAGCGGGGGACCGAGGCGTCCACCGAGGCGAGCGCTGCCAGGCCGGCGCGCGGACCGTCGGCCTCACCGACGGCGACCGCGCGGTTGAGCCGCACCACCGGGCTGCCGGTCAACCGGACCAGCTCGTCGTACCACTCCACGATCTGGACCCAGTCGGTGTCCGCGGCGGACCGCGCGTCGGCGTGCAGCGCGGCGATCGCGGCCTGGGCCTGGTACTCGCCCAGCCGGCCGCGGGCCAGGGCGGCCTGCAGCACCTGGACCCCCTCGCTGATCAGCGCGGTGTCCCACCGGCCGCGGTCCTGCTCGGCGAGGGGCACCAGGCTGCCGTCGGGAGCGGTGCGCGCGGCCCGCCGCGCGTGGTGGAGCAGCATCAGGGCGAGCAGGCCCGCCACCTCCGGATGGTCGACGGCGGCGGCGAGTTGCCGGGTCAGCCGGATCGCCTCCGCAGCCAGGTCGACGTCACCGGAGTAGCCCTCGTTGAACACCAGGTAGAGCACGCGCAGCACGGTGGCGACGTCGCCGGGCTCGTTGAAGCGGACGTCGGACACGGTGCGCTTCGCCCGGCTGATCCGCTGCGCCATCGTCGCCTCGGGCACCAGGTAGGCCGCAGCGATCTGGCGGGTGGTCAGCCCGCCGACGGCGCGCAGCGTGAGCGCCACCGCCGACGGGGGCGTCAACGACGGGTGGGCGCACAGGAAGTACAGCTGCAGCGTGTCGTCCGCCGAGGGCACCGGCCCGGACGGCGGCTCGTCGGCGACGGTCTCCTCCCGGCGGCGGCGGGTGGTCTCCGCCCGGGTCGCGTCGAGGAACTTGCGCCAGGCCACCGTGACCAGCCAGCCGGTCGGTTCCCGCGGCGGGGTGGTCGGCCAGCTGCGGACCGCCTCGACCAGTGCTTCCTGGACGGCGTCCTCGGCCGCCGCGAAGTCGGCTCCGCGACGGACGAGGACGCCGAGCACGCCCGGCACCAGACTGCGCACCAGGACGTCGTCCACCGGTGGGGTCACTCGGTGATGGTGGGGGGTGCGCCCAGGAACGGGCGCAGCTCCAGCCACTCACGGATCGGCTGACCACTCGGGCCGGGGGCCGCTGAGAGCTCCCCGGCCAGTTCGACGGCGCGCTCGTAACTGTCGACATCGATGGCCATCCACCCGGCGATGAGGTCCTTGGTCTCGGCGAACGGCCCGTCGGTGACCGGCGGACGGCCTTCGCCGTCGTAGCGGACCCAGGTGCCCTCGGGTGCGAGCGCCTGGCCGTCGACGAACTCGCCGGTCTCGGTCAGCTTCGCCGCGAGGTCGTTCATGTACTGGATGTGGGCCGAGACCTCGTCCGGCGTCCACTGGTCCATCGGCGCGCAGTCGAGCGACTTCGACGTGTTGCGGTAGTGCTTGAGCATCAGGTACTTGGCCATCGTGGATCTCCTCGCTGGTGGTGCGGCCATCGTGGCCGCGGACACCCGGGAGACGGAACCGGTCGCGCGTTCTCGACATCGGACGTCGCTCAACGGCGGTGCTCTCACCGTCGGCCGCTCATCGGGCATCTGGGCACTGCCCTCCCGTGGCCTGTCAAGGTGTCTCGGACATCTGTGGACGAGCGTCTGACCTGGGGATTCAGGTCGCCCGCTGTCCTCGTCCGCGCTAGTATTCGTACACACGTTCGAATGCTGCGGGAGGTGTCGTGAGCGAGTTGATGTCGGCTCTCGACGCCTTGGCGGCCGAGGAGCTGCACGGGCTGACGGACGGCGGTGTGCTGGAGCGGGTCGCCGAGTTGGTGGCTGTGCAGAACCGGATCGCCGCGGAGCTGACCCGCACGGTGCGCCGCGCCGACGCCATGCAGGCCGCCGAGCACGACGGGTTGAAGAGCATGCGGTCGTGGCTGACCGGGCACACCCGGCTGGCGGCGAGCGACGCCTCGCGGATCCTGCGGTCGGGGCGGGCGTTGGAGCACTTCCCGGCCCTGTCGGCCGGGTTCGCCGAGGGGTCGGTGACCGCGGCACAGATGGACGTGGTCGCCAGTGCCGTGGGGGAGCCTGAGCGGGCTCGAGCGGCCGAGCAGGGGGTCGACCTGGCTGCGTTCGATCGGGTGTGGGCGCAGGTGGCGGCCGAGTCGCCGCACCAGTCGCTGGTGGCCGCGGTGCAGGCGTTCGAGGACGCACTCGACCCCGACGGCCCGGAGCCCGATCCCACCGAGGGCCGCCGGTTGAGCATCGCCAAGCACGCCGACGGCAGCATCACCGGCCGCTTCGACCTGGATGCGGTGGGTGGGGAGAAGGTGCAGGCGGCGATCGAGTCGATCGTGCAGGCCAACCGGCCCAAGGGTGATGAGCGCACCCGCGCCCGGCAGAACGCCGACGCCCTCGTGCAGCTGTGTGACAACCAGCTCGCCTCCGGGGACCTGCCGATCCTGCGCACCGTCAAGCCGCACGTCGTCGTGGGCATCGACCTGGACGACCTGATCGACCCCGTGACCGGCCCGGGGGCGGCGAGCACCGGGTTCGGCGCGACGATCTCCGCCGCCCGTGCCCGCTGGGTGGCCTGCGACGCCAGCGTCTCCCGCATCGTCATGGGCCCCGACGGGGTGCCGCTGGACCTGGGCCGGGACCACCGGGTCGTCACCCCGGGCCTGCGCAAGGCCGTGGAGCGGCGGGACGAGGCCTGCGTGTTCGCCGGCTGCGGCGCCCCGAGCTGGTGGTGCGACGTCCACCACCTCATCCACTGGCTGCACGGTGGGGAGACGTCGCTGGGGAACTCAGCGTTGTTGTGCGAACGGCACCACACCAAGGTCCACCACGGGTTCCGGGTGGAACGAGATCCCGGTGGTCGATGGCGTACCTGGCGACCCGACGGCACCGAGATCCTGATCGGTCCGCTCCTGCACTGAACTGTTCGGCCCGGTGCTCAGTCGCGCCCGGGCCCCGGCATGCCGCTCGGTCTCGGCAGCACCGAGCGATGTCCCGGCTGCTGCACGGAGTGCACGGTCGTCGGGTCGAGCGCCTGGCCACCACGGTTCCCTGTCTGAGGATCGGCCGCAGCAGCCCCGGCGATCGTGGAGAGCAGGGCCAGTGACTCGGCCGACCGGGAACCCGGCTCCGCCTGGTAGACCACCAGCACCTGGTCGTCGGCGTCCGCGACGGAGAACTTGTCGTAGCGCAGCTCCAGGTCACCGACCTGCGGGTGCTGCATCCGGTACACGCCCCCGCCGGGGTGCTGGCGTACGTCGTGGCGTGCCCAGAGCTGCCGGAACAGGTCGCTGCGCACCGACAGCTCGCCGACCAGCTCGGCCAGTCGCGGATCGTCGACGTCCGGTCCGGCGGCGCTCCGCAGCACGGCGACCAGGTCGACGGCGGTCGCCTCCAGCTCGGCCGAGGAGCCGAACCGGCCCGGCTCCAGGAGCACGGTCCGCAACAGGTTGGTGCCCGGGGTGAACAGCGGCGACAGCGCCACGGCCAACCGGTTGGCCGCCAGCACGTCGAGGTGGCGGCCCTGCACGAAGGCGGGCGTGTGGTCCCACGACGCGATCAGCTGGGTGACGCTCGGTCGCACCCGCTCGGCACGGCGCTGCGTGCGCCGGCGGCGGGGTGCCGGGTCCGCCAGGTCGTGCAGGTGCGCGGTCGACGCGCCGTCCAGGCCGAGCGCCCGCGCCACCGCGTCGAGCACCTGCGCCGACGGGTGCCGGTCACGCCCTTGCTCGAGCCGCGTGTAGTACTCGGTGCTCACCCCGGCCAGCATCGCCAGCTCGTCGCGGCGCAACCCCGGCACGCGACGGTGGTTGGTCACCGCGATCCCGACGTCCTCAGGGCGCACCTGCTCACGCCGGGCGCGCAGGTACTCGCCGATCAGGTTCTCCGCCACGTCCGAAACGGTAGGTCGCGGCGCCGTTCACGTGGCTGTCCCTGTCGGCACCCCCCTCGCCGGGGGCCTGGTTGCCGGCACGCGGCCGATCGACGCTGGGGGCATGACACGAACCTGGCTCATCACCGGGGTGAGCAGCGGCTTCGGCCGCCAGCTCGCCGAGCAGCTGCTCGCCCGCGGCGACCGCGTCGTCGGCACCGTCCGGCGGCCCGACGCGGTCGCCGACCTCGTCGACACCCACCCCGACACCTTCGCCGTCCAGCGCCTCGACCTCACCGACACCGACCGCATCCGCTCCGTCGTGGACGACGCGCGGGCCCACTTCGGCCGGCTCGACGTCGTCGTCAGCAACGCCGGGTACGGGCTGTTCGGCGCCGCCGAGGAGCTCTCCGACGAGCAGGTCCGCCACCAGCTCGACACCAACCTGCTCGGCTCCGTCCAGCTCATCCGCGCCGCGCTCCCGCACCTGCGTGCCGCCGGCGGCGGGCGGGTCCTCCAGCTGTCGTCGATGGCCGGCCAGGCCGCGTGGCCGGGCTCCTCCCTGTACAACGCCTCGAAGTGGGGCATCGAGGGCTTCTGCGAGGCGCTGGCCCCCGAGGTTGCGCCGTTCGGCATCGGCGTCACCATCGTCGAGCCCGGTGGCGCGCGCACCGCCTTCGGCTCCAGCGGGCTGCGGTTCGCCGAGCCGCTCGACGCCTACGACGTCTCGCCGGCCGCGGCGGTCCGCGCCTTCCGGGACGGCGGGCCGCCCGGCGTCATCGGGGACCCGGCCCGGATGGCCGCCGCGATGATCGACAGCGTGGACCGGGACCCCGCGCCGCTCCGCCTCGTGCTCGGCAGCGACTCGTGGGCCGGGATGACCGCGGCACTCGAGGCCCGGCTGGACGCCGTCCGCGCGCAGCGGGCCACCGCCGCCGCCACCGACTCCTGACCGGAACGGTCGGCGCGAGGCACCCCAGCGGAGGGCGCTCCGCGCCGCCCGGGCCGGCCGGGGACCGGCCCGGGCCCAAGCGCAGGTCACCAGGCGACGGCGCCGTGCCGGTCGGTGAAGGTGCCGGTCGGGCCGTCCGCGCTGATCGACGCCATCGCGACGATCGCGTCGGTGCCCTCGGTGACGGTCTGCAGGCCGGCGTGGCCGTTGAAGTCGGTGGCCGTGTAGCCCGGGTCCACCGTGTTGATCCGCAGCTCCGGGAGGAACTGGGCGTAGACGGAGGTGAGCATGTTGACCGCCGCCTTGCTGGCCGAGTACCCGAGCGAGGGGACCGAGTGCTCGATCCGGGACTCGTCGGAGCGCACGGCGAACGAGCCGAGCCCGCTGGTCACGTTCACGATCACCGGGGCCGCCGACTCGCGCAGCAGCGGCAGGAAGGCGTGCGTCGTCCGGACGATCCCCCCGGTGTTCGTGTCCAGCACCGCCATCAGGTCCGCCGCGGTGTAGTCCTCCACCGCGCCGATCGGCCCGGAGATGCCCGCGTTGTTGACCAGCACGTCCAGCCCGCCGACGCGCTCGCGCACCTCGGCGGCCGCGGCCGCCACCGACTCGTCGGAGGTCACGTCGATGCGCACCCAGTCGACGCCCAGCTCCTCGGCCGCGCGCTGACCGCGCTCCGCGTCGCGGGCGCCGATGACCACCCGGTGCCCGAGGTCCTTCAGCCGCCGGGCCGCCTCGAAGCCGAGGCTCTTGTTGCCGCCAGTGATCAATGTCGTCGTCATGCGACCGACGGTGCCCCCGATCGGGCGGCGTCCGGTGGTCCCGTCCGACCGTATGACTGGCAGTACCACCCATCCCGGCCGCGGTGGACGACGATGAGCTCATGGCCGACCGAGGGGACTTCGCGGCGCTGCTGCGCGCATGGCGGGAACGCCTCCAGCCGGCCGCGGTCGGGTTCCCCACTGGGCAGCGCCGCACCAAAGGGCTGCGCCGGGAGGAGGTCGCCCTGCTGGCCGGCGTCTCGGTCGACTACCTCGTCCGGCTGGAGCAGGGCCGCGCCGACCGCCCCTCGGCGCAGGTCGTCGCCTCGCTCGCCCGGGTGCTGCAGCTGTCCGACCTCGAGCGCGACCAGCTGTACCTCGCCGCCGGCCTGCCCGCGCCGCTGCCCAGCGCCGTCCCCACCCACATCCCGGCCAGCGTGCAGCGGCTGCTGGCCCGGCTCCCGGACGTCGCGATCGGCGTGTGGACGGCGCACTGGACCCTGCTGACCGCCAACGCGGCCTGGCGTGCCCTGCTGGGGGACATGCCGGCCGGCCTCAACCTGGTCGCCGCGGAGTTCGCCGGCCGGGCGCCGCAGGTGGTGTCGAGCGACGGTGACCTGGAACGACACCAGCGTGCCCTCGTCTCCGACCTGCGCAGTGCCCAGGTCCGCTACCCGGACGACCCGTCCGTGCGGGCCCTGCTCGCCGAGCTGCAGCCCGACCCGCGGTTCGCGCAGCTGTGGGCCGAGGGCACGGTGGTCGAGCACCGGTTCCAGGCGAAGACCTTCGTGCACCCGCGCGTCGGCCTGGTGACCGTGGACTGCGACGTCCTCACCGTGATCGGCACCGATCTGCGCATCGTCACCTACACCGCCGAGCCGGGCACCGAGGACGCCTCCCGGTTCGACCTCATCCGCACCCTCGGGTTGGCGGAGGTCGGCGGACCGTCCACCTGACGGCCGTCAGCGCCGGAGCTCCGCCACCTCGTCGAGCCGGCCCAGCTTGTGCGGGTTGCGCACCGCGTACATCCGGGCGATCCGGCCGTCCTCGACGACGAAGGTGATCGCCGTGTCGAACTCGCCGCCCGGGTCGATCCGGGCGGCGACCCCACCGTTGATCAGCGGCGTGGTGATCAGCACCCCGGGCGCGAGCTCGGCGAACCGGGACAGCGCCCCGGCCACCCGCTCCCGGCCGGCGAGCGGGCGCCGGGCAGCGGGCGCCAGGCCGCCGCCGTCCGCGACCACCACGACGTCGGGGGCGAGCACGTCCAGCAGTGCCTGCACGTCGCCGCCGGTGAGCGCGGCCAGGAACCGGTCCACGACCAGCTGCTGCTCGGCCGGGTCGACCACCATCCGCGGACGGCGGGCGGCCACGTGCTCCCGCGCCCGGTGCGCGATCTGCCGGACGGCGGCGCCCGACTTGCCCACCGCCTCGGCGATCTCCTCGTACGGCACGGCGAAGACCTCGTGCAGCACCAGCACCGCACGTTCGGTCGGCCCCAGCGTCTCCAGCACGGTCAGCATCGCCAGCGAGACGCTCTCCGCCAGCTCGACGTCCTCGGCGACGTCCGGGCTGGTCAGCAGCGGCTCGGGGAGCCACTCGCCGACGTAGTCCTCCCGGCGGCGGGACACGGTGCGCAGCCGGTTGAGCGCCTGGCGGGTGATGACCCGGACCAGGTACGCCCGCGGGTCGCGCACCTCCGTGCGGTCCGCCTCGGCCCACCGCAGCCACGTCTCCTGCACGACGTCGTCGGCGTCGGCGGCCGAGCCGAGCAGCTCGTAGGCGACGGTGAACAGCAGGCTGCGGTGGGCCAGGAACGGGTCGTCGGTCATGCCGGGGCGACGTCCTCCCGTGACGGGGCCGCCAGCGGCGGCAGGCCGCAGGACGCCGAGAACTCCGCGGACCGGATGCCGAGCGCGACGTTGGTCCGGGCGCTGAGGTTCATCGCACCGATCCTGGCAGTCAGCTCGACCAACGCGGGCGCGCCGAGGTCGGCGAGCAGGGCGGCCGACAGCTCGTCGGTCACCGCCGGCGGCGTCTGGCTCATCGCCTCGGCGTACTCCATCACCCGGCGCTCCAGGGGGGTGAAGACGTCGGACTCCCGCCACCGCGGCACCTCCCGCGCCCGGGCCTCGTCGAGTCCGCGGTCGTGGGTCAGGAAGTGGTGCAGGTCCAGGCAGAAGCTGCAGCCGATCGTGCTGGCCGCGGCCATGGACGCGAACGACGCCAGGTCGCGGTCCAGCCGGTCCCAGGAGTCGGACTTCCGGCCGAGCCCCATCAGGGCCTTGAACACCGGCGGGTGGTGCCACATCACGCCGATCGACTCCGGCACCGCGCCGAACATCCTGCGGGTCATCGCCTTGACCAGGGCTCCGTAGACGCCGGTGACCTCGGTCGCCGGGACGCGGGTGCTGCTCGTCATGTCTCCTCCAGGTGTGTGGTGGGTCGACATGGAGACACCGGCCGAGCGCCGGGTGTGACACCCCTCGGGGAGACTGCGGGGGTGAGCGGAGGCAGTGACCAGGTGCGGCTCGTCGTCCTGGGCGGGGGAGTGCTCGGGGCGTCGGCCGCGGCGCAGGCGGCCGCCCGGGGAGCCCGGGTCACGCTCGTGACGGACGGCGAGCCGGCCAGCGGCGCGTCGGGACGGTCCCTGTCCTGGCTGAACTCGGCCGGCGACTTCCCACCGGGGTACCACCGACTCCGCATGCTCGGCCTCGATCGCTACCGGGCCTTCTCCGCCCGCCCCGACTCGACTGCGCACATCGCCTTCGACGGCGGCCTCCGCTGGGGCGACGGCGTCCGCGCCTCGTTCGAGCACCAGCGTCAGATCGGCTACCCGGCCGAGTGGCTGAGCCGGGCGGACGTCGCCGCGCGGCTCCCCGGGGTGGACGCCGGCGCGATCCCGGACGACGGCGCGCTGCTCAACCCGGACGAGGGCTGGGTCGACCTGCCGTCGCTCATCGCGCAGCTGGTGCGGGACCTGCGGGCTGCCGGGGGAGTGGTGCGCACCTCGGCCGGTCCGTGCCAGGTCGTCGTGCAGGGCGGCCGGGTCGTCGGCGTGCGGACCGGCACCGGTGACGTGCTCGACGCCGACGCCGTCGTGCTGGCCACGGGCGCGGACGTCCCGCGCACCCTCGCCGGTCTCGGCGTGCACCTGCCCGACGCCACCTCGAATGCGCTGCTCGTGCGCACCCCGCCGTTCGGGCACCGGCTCCGCGCCGTGCTGAACACGCCGCGAGTGGCCCTCCGGCCCGCCCTGGGCGGCGGGATCGTCCTGGACGCCGGCTGGTCGGAGGAGGAGGTGGTGCGCCGGGACGACGGGACGTTCGACGTCCGCGACTCGACGGTGCAGGGGCTGCTGTCCGAAACGGCGCAGGTGCTGGCCGGCCGGCCGGTGCTGTCCTGCGCGTCCTACGGCGTCGGGCGTAAGCCGATCCCCGGCGACGGGCACCCGGTGCTCGGCGCCGTCCCCGGCATCGACGGACTCACCGTCGCCTTCACCCACAGCGGCGCGACGCTCGGCCTCATCGCCGGCGAACTGCTCGCCGGCGAGGTCCTGGACGGAGAGCGGAGCCCCCTGCTCGATGCGTTCCGGCCCGCCCGCTTCGCGGTGTGACCGTCGTACGCGTCGCGCGCCGACCACAGCCGGCTGCCAGGAGTTCACCGAACGGGCATGGCGCAGCCGGGGGGCCCGGTTTACGGTCGTCCTCGTCCGGAGCCGGGCATCGTTCGATGCCCGCCCGGCTGCAGCAGGTTGACGGCCACAGGGGGAACTGGTGCCTGAAGTCATGCCATGCGAGCACGTGCAGGTCCTCGGCTGATGAGCCGGGCCCGCCGCGGACGGCACACGAAGACCCGGTCGAGCCGGGTGCGGGCACCCGGCGTCGTCGCCAGCGCGGGCATCACCACCGCCCTGGTCGCCTTCCTCCCCGCGGCCAGCGCCGCACCCGGTGCCGCTCCGGCGCCACCGCAGTCCTCCCGCCTGATGGCCGTCGAGGCCGACGCGCTCGTGCCCCGCCCGCCGTCCGGTCTGCGGGACGTCTTCGCGCCACCGCTCGAACCGCTGCTGGAGACCGTGGCGATCGCGACCGACGCCGATCCCAGCGTCGCTCCCGCGACAGCCACAGTCAAGACAGCCACCGCCACAACAGCCACCGCCCCGACCGGCGAGGCGTCGCCACTGGCCGCCAGCGGGATCCCGTCGACCGCACTGACGGCCTACCAGCGCGCCGCCGGGCTCTCCGCCGACTGCGGCATCAGCTGGACCCTGATCGCCGCCATCGGCCGGGTCGAGTCCAACCACGGCCGCTTCGCCGGCGCCACCCTGCACACCGACGGGCTGTCGAGCCCGCCGATCATCGGCATCCCGCTCGACGGCACCAACAACACCGCCCGGATCCTCGACTCCGACGACGGCCTGCTGGACGGCGACACCGTCTACGACCGCGCCGTCGGCCCGATGCAGTTCATCCCGACCACCTGGGCGATGTACGACAGCGACGGCAACGGCGACGGGCGCCGCGACCCCTTCAACATCAACGACGCCGCCGTCGCCACCGGGAAGTACCTCTGCGCCGCGGGTGGGGACCTCTCCACGCCGGAGGGCCAGTCGCGCGCCGTCTTCGCCTACAACCACTCCGACAGCTACGTGGCCACGGTGCTCGGGCTGTCCGCCACGTACGCCGGGACGACGCCGGAACCGGTGCCCACCCCGGAGGGTCCGGCGCCGACCGTGCCACCGGCCGCCCCCGCCCCGCCGCCCGCGATCGAGCCGCCGCCGGCTGTCGAGCCGCCTG
>NZ_JPMX01000007.1 GCF_000761485.1 Modestobacter caceresii | reverse complement strand
GAGCCGACCGACCACGGCGGCGGCGAAGGCCGGGCTCGCCGCGTGCCCCGACCAGCGGACGGCCGCCGCATCGAGCTGCGCGGCCGTACCCGGCCGGGTCAGGTCGTCGGCGGCCTGCACCCCCAGGGCGGTGAGCGCGCCGGCCCCCCAGCCCGGCAGGCGGCCGGCGAGCCAGCCGGTCACCCGTTCGGCGTCCCCTGGGCGGGCGGCCCCACCCAGCGGTGCAGCGACCGCGGCGAGCACCGCCGCGACGGCGATGGCGTCGGCGGTCAGCTCGTCCAGCAGGGCCCGGTGCTCGACGGCGCGGTCGGCGTCGTCCACCGCGACCGCCGCGGCGAGGTCGGCGGCCTGGTCGCGGCCGGGAGCGGGGACGCCGCCGTCCCACGCCGGCCCCATCAACACGGCGAGCCGGGACCCGGCGTGGGCGAACTGGTCACGCTGGTCGGCGCGCAGGGCGGCGACCCGCGCGAGCACGGTCAGCCAGAGCTCACGGTGCGCAGCGAGCCGGGCGGCCGCCGTCGTCAGTGCGCTGTGCAGCTCGCCGGTCACGGCCGTCGCCGTGGCGACCTCGGTGGTCACCGCCGCCGCGTCGGCTCCCTGCCAGCCGGTGTCGACGGCCGCCGCGCCCAGCAGGTGCACCGTCGTCCCCGCGGCGAAGCCGGCCGATGTGAGCTGGTCGAGGACGTCGCCCAGGGCAGCCGGGGAGCCCGGCGGGTCGGGCAGCTCCGCCGGCGTGGGGAGCAGCGTGCTCACCGGGGGACCGCCGCGCCCCGCCCGGGGAGCAGCTCGCCGTCCAGCTGTTGCCAGGAGTCGGCGGCCGTCGCCACGGCACTCCGCAGCCAGGCCAGTTCTCCGGCCAGACAGCCACCGGCGGCCGCCACCGTCTCGCCGAACCCGGCCACGACCGGGCCGAGCGGACCGCCCACCCCCGCGCCGTCGCCCGTCGCCCTGACCTGGGCCACCCGGGCCGACGCGGCGTCCAGCACCCCGGCCAGCGCGTACAGCCGGGCCGGGACCACCTCGATCACCATGCCGGGGAGTCTGGCGGCCCGACGGCGTCGTCCCCGGCCGTCGTCCACAGGCTCGTTGGCGTCGCAGGCCGAGCGGGGCGTCGTCGTCCACACCGTCCACAGGCGTCGTCCACAACCGGTGGACGACGGCGGAGCACCGCTGCGGCCCGCCTCTAGGCTGCGCGCGTGCGCACCGGACCGCCCGACGTCGGCGACCCCGAGGCCGGGTCGACCCTGCCCTTCGTGCTGGTCTGCTGGCTGGTGGGGGCGCTGATGGTGTTCGGCGCGATCGCTGCCTCCGACGCCTTCCTGGAGCAGCAGGAGGTCCAGTCGGTCTGCGACGGTGCCGCGCTGGCGGCGGCGAACCAGGTCGACGAGGGTGCCGTCTACACCCGCGGGGTGGGCACCGAGCTGCCGTTGACCCGGGCGGCGGCCGAGGCGGCCGTGGCCGACCAGCTCGGGGACGCGGGCGTCGTCCTGGACTCGTGGTCGGCGGTGACCGACGGCGCCGAGGTGACCGTGCGGTGCAGCCGGTCGGTCCCGATCGCCTTCGGCTGGCTCTTCCTGGCCGGCGAGCCACTGGAGCGCACCGCCGTGGCCAGCGCCCGGGCACCGACCGCATGAACGAGGACGGCCCCCGACCGCGTGGTCGGGGGCCGTCGTACCAGGTGTGGCGGGTGAAGGATTCGAACCTTCGTAGGCTAAGCCGACGGATTTACAGTCCGCTCCCATTGGCCACTCGGGCAACCCGCCGTGGTGGTACCGGGAGAGCTTACAAGACGGGGGACGACGTCCTCGCCGGGTCCCCGGCGGCACGCCGTCCCCACTGAGGAGGAACCGACATGGCCGATGCGTCCTTCGACGTGGTGAGCAAGGTCGACCGGCAGGAGGTCGACAACGCCCTGAACCAGGCGGGCAAGGAGCTGTCGCAGCGGTTCGACTTCCGTGGCGTGAACGCCACCATCGCCTGGGCCGGCGAGGAGGCCGTGAGCCTGCAGGCCGACACCGAGGAGCGGGTGGCCGCAGCGCTCGAGGTGTTCAAGGAGAAGCTGGTCAAGCGGGGCATCTCGATGAAGGCGCTGGACGCCGACGAGCCGCAGTCCTCGGGGAAGGTCTACAAGATCTCCGCCCGGATCCAGCAGGGGATCGCCTCGGACAAGGCCAAGGAGATCGCCAAGGCCATCCGCGACGAGGGCCCCAAGGGCGTGCAGGCGCAGATCCAGGGGGACCAGCTCCGGGTCAGCGGCAAGAAGCGCGACGACCTGCAGGCGGTCCAGCAGCTGCTGAAGAGCAAGGACTTCGAGATCGCGCTGCAGTTCGACAACTACCGCTGAGCTGAGGGAGACGGCCCCCGCGCCGCGGCGCAGGGGCCGTCAGCCCAGTTCCCGGGCCATCTGCTGCAGCCGGGCGATGCGCTCGGCCATCGGCGGGTGGGTGGCGAACATCGACGCCATCCCCTGCCCGCGGAACGGGTTGGCGATCATCAGGTGGCTCTGGGTCACCAGCCGGTCGTCCTGCGGCAGCGGCCGGGCCGCCACGCCGCGCTCGAGCTTGGACAGCGCACTGGCCAGCGCCAACGGGTCGGAGCTGAGCCGCGCACCGGAGGCGTCGGCCTGGTACTCCCGGCTGCGGCTGACCGCCATCTGGACCAGGCCCGCGGCGACCGGGCCGAGGAAGACCAGCAGCAGGCCACCCAGCCCGCCGCCCTGCCGGTCCTCGGACCGGCCACCGAACAGCGAGGCGAACATCGCCATGTGCGCCAGGTAGGTGATCACCGTGGCCATGGCGCCGGCGACCGAGCTGATCAGGATGTCGCGGTTGTAGACGTGCGAGAGCTCGTGGGCCAGCACGCCGCGCAGCTCCCGGCGGTCCAGCAGCTCCAGGATGCCCTGGGTGCAGCAGACGGCGGCGTTGCGCGGGTTGCGGCCGGTGGCGAAGGCGTTGGGCTGGTTCGTGGGGCTCACGTACAGCCGGGGCATGGGCTGACGGGCCTCGGTCGCGAGCTCGCGCACGATCGCGTAGAGCTGCGGGGCCTGGGTCTCGGTCACCGGGAAGGCACGCATGGCCCGCAGCGCCAGCTTGTCGGAGTTGAAGTACGCCCAGCCGTTCACGCCGAGCGCCAGCACCAGCGCGATGAGCAGCCCGCCGCGGCCGAAGAAGCTGCCGACCAGCAGGATGACCCCGGCCATCAGGCCCAGCAGCACGGCCGTCTTCAGTCCGTTGTTCCAGCGTTGCACGAGCGGTAGAACGCCGCCGGCCCGATCCCCGTTCCCCCGGCGGGCTGGGGCCCGGCTGTGAGGTGAGCCGACCCTGTGTGGCTTCCCTCACGTCGACGGCCGAGCCGGTCCCCCGGCGCGCCGCGCACGTAGCCTGGCGGGTCGGAGGTACCTCACACATGACTGGCACCAACCCCGGAATCAGCTCTGCCGCGAACGGTGTTGCCCCTGGCATGCACCCCGCCGTGGACCCCGCCATCGACGCTGCCGCCCACAGCTCCGCCCCCGGCGGACTGGTGAAGAGCGTCGTCGAGCTCGATCGCGTCGTCATCCGGCTCGCCGGGGACTCCGGCGACGGGATGCAGCTCACCGGTGGCCGCTTCACCAGTGAGACGGCCTCGTTCGGCAACGACCTGTCGACGCTGCCGAACTTCCCCGCCGAGATCCGGGCGCCGACGGGCACCCTCCCCGGGGTCAGCAGCTTCCAGCTGCACTTCGCCGACCACGACATCATGACCCCGGGCGACGCCCCGGACGTGCTGGTCGTGATGAACCCGGCGGCGCTGAAGGCCAACCTCGTGGACCTCCCCGGCGGTGGCCTGCTGATCGCCGACTCCGACGAGTTCACCCCGCGGAACCTGGCCAAGGTGGGCTACGCCAGCAACCCGCTCGAGGACGGCTCGCTGGAGAAGTGGCAGCTGGTGAGCGTACCGCTGACCTCGATGACCACCGATGCGCTCGCGGACTCCGGCCTGGGCAAGAAGGAGGCCGAGCGCAGCAAGAACATGTTCACCCTCGGCCTGCTGTCCTGGATGTACCACCGGCCCACCGAGGGCACGATCCGGTTCCTGGAGCGGCAGTTCCGCCGCAAGCCGCAGATCGCCGCGGCCAACATCGCCGCCTTCCGCGCCGGGTTCAACTACGGCGAGACGACGGAGGCCTTCGCGGTCTCCTACGAGGTCAAGCCGGCTCCGATGGCCCCGGGCAAGTACCGGCACATCTCCGGCAACCAGGCGCTCTCCTACGGCCTGGTCGCCGCGGGGCAGCGCTCGGGCCTGCCGGTGTTCCTCGGGGCCTACCCGATCACCCCGGCCAGCGACATCCTGCACGAGCTGTCCAAGCACAAGGCCTACGGCGTGCGCACCTTCCAGGCCGAGGACGAGATCGCCGGCATCGGCGCGGCCCTGGGCGCCTCCTTCGGTGGGGCGCTCGGTGTGACGACGACGTCCGGTCCGGGTGTGGCGCTCAAGGCCGAGACCATCGGCCTGGCCGTGATGACCGAGCTGCCGCTGCTCATCGTCGACGTGCAGCGCGGCGGCCCCTCGACCGGCCTGCCCACCAAGACCGAGCAGTCGGACCTGCTGCAGGCCCTCTACGGCCGCAACGGCGAGGCCCCGGTGCCGGTCATCGCGCCCCGCTCCCCCGGCGACTGCTTCGACGCCACGCTGGAGGCAGCGCGGATCGCGCTGACCTACCGGACGCCGGTCATCCTGCTGTCCGACGGCTACCTGGCCAACGGCGCCGAGCCGTGGTCGATCCCGGCCACCGACGAGCTCCCCGACCTGCGCACGGAGTTCGCCACCGAGCCCAACGGTGAGGACGGCGAGTTCCTCCCCTACCTGCGTGACCCGGAGACCCTGGCCCGGCCCTGGGCGGTCCCCGGGACGGCGGGGCTGCAGCACCGGATCGGTGGGCTGGAGAAGGCCGACAAGACCGGGAACATCTCCTACGACCCGGAGAACCACGACTTCATGACCCGCACCCGGCAGGCCAAGGTCGACGGCATCGCCGCCTCGATCCCGGCGACCGAGGTCGACGACCCGGACGGCGACGCCCGGGTGGCCGTCATCGGCTGGGGCTCCACCTACGGACCGATCGGCGCGGCCTGCCGTCGGATCCGCGCCTCGGGCCGTTCGATCGCCCAGGTGCACCTGCGCCACCTCAACCCGCTGCCGGCCGACCTGGGCGAGATCCTCGCCCGGTACGACCGGGTCGTCTGCCCCGAGATGAACCTCGGTCAGCTGGCCATGGTCCTGCGGGCCAAGTACCTGGTCGACGTGCACAGCCACACCCAGGTGCGCGGGCTCCCGTTCCGCGCCGCCGAACTGGCTGCCGTGTTCCAGGACGTCATCGACGGGACCACCGGGACGGTCGCCACCCTCGACACCGGCTCCGACACCCCTGCACAGACGGGAGCGGCACTGTGACCGCCATCGAGTCCACCAACGCCCACGTGCACGACCTCGGCATGCCCGCCGCAGGTCCGGACGTCACCACGATCTCCGGCGCCATCGACGCCTCGGTCGCGGCGAACGGCCCGAAGCAGACGACGCTGAAGGCCAAGGACCTCAAGACCGACCAGGAGGTGCGCTGGTGCCCGGGGTGCGGTGACTACGTCATCCTCAACGCGGTCCAGAGCTTCCTGCCCAGCCTCGGCATCGCCCGCGAGGACATGGTCATCGTGTCGGGCATCGGGTGCTCCTCCCGGTTCCCGTACTACATGAACACCTACGGGATGCACTCGATCCACGGCCGGGCCCCGGCCATCGCGACCGGACTGGCCGCCTCCCGCCCGGACCTGTCGGTGTGGGTCGTCACCGGGGACGGCGATGCGCTGTCCATCGGCGGCAACCACCTGATCCACACCCTGCGCCGCAACGTGAACCTGACGATCCTGCTGTTCAACAACCGGATCTACGGGCTCACCAAGGGGCAGTACTCGCCGACGTCGGAGGTCGGGAAGGTCACCAAGTCCACCCCGATGGGCTCGATCGACGCCCCGTTCAACCCGGTGTCGCTCGCGCTGGGCGCGGACGCGACCTTCGTCGGCCGGGCGATGGACTCCGACCGCAAGGGCCTCACCGACGTGCTGCGCCAGGCCGCCGAGCACCAGGGCACGTCGCTGGTGGAGATCTACCAGAACTGCAACATCTTCAACGACGGCGCCTTCGAGCTGCTCAAGGACCCGGCCACCGGCCCGATGTGGACCATCCCGCTGGTGCACGGCGAGCCGCTGGTCTTCGGCCCGGGGGGCGCCTCCTGCGTCGTCCGCGACGACTTCGGCGGCCTGCGGATCGCCGAGACCAACCAGGTCGACGCGAGCCAGATCGTGGTGCACGACGCGCACCGCGAGGACCCGTCGTACGCCTTCGCGCTGTCCCGGCTGTCCAGCCAGGACCTGCGCTACAGCCCGATGGGCGTCTTCCGGTCGGTGGCCAAGCCCACCTACGACCGGATGATGGCCGACCAGCTCGAGGACGCCGCGGCCCAGGAGCCCGCCGACCTCGACGCCCTGCTGGCCGGCAGCGACAGCTGGACCGTCAGCTGATCCGAGTCGACCGCTGAACGCCGGTGGCCCAGGACCTCTCCGGTCCTGGGCCACCGGCGTTCATGCCCCGCGGAGCAGCTCGGTGAGCACCGCCAGGGCCCCGGCGAGCTCGCCCCTGGTGGGGTGGGCGAACCCGAGCACCAGCCCGGCCCGGTCCCCGTCGGCGCCGGCCAGGTGGTGCCGTCCCAGCCCGTCCAGGGCCACCCCGCGGGCCGCGGCCGCCGCGATGACCGCCGCCTCCGTCCCACGGTCGGGCAGCGGCACCAGCACGTGGGCTCCGGCGGGGTCTCCCTCCGCCAGGCAGCCGGCCGCGGTCACCGACGCGAGCACCTCCGCCCGGCGGCCGGCGAGCTCGCGGCGCAGCCGCCGCAGGTGCCGGGCGAGGTCGCCGGAGTCGGCCAGCGCGGCGAGGACCCGCTGACCGGCCCGAGCCGGGCGGGTGCCCGTCCTGGTCCGCCGGGCGAGCAGGTCGGCGCGCAGGCCCGGTGGCGCCACCAGCCAGCCGGCACCCAGGGTCGGGCTCACGATCTTGCTGGTGGTGCCGAGGTGGACGACGACGTCGGGCCCCAGGGCACCGAGCAGCGGCAGCGGAGCGACGTCGTAGCGCAGCTCGCCGTCGTAGTCGTCCTCCAGCACCCACCAGCCCTCGGTGCGGGCGCGGGCGACGAGGTCCAGCCGCCGGGCTGCCGACATCCGCAGGCCGAGCGGGTACTGGTGGGCCGGGGTGCAGTAGACGGCGGCCACCCCGGCCGGCACCGCGGCGACGACCAGGCCGTCGCGGTCGACGGGGACGGGCACCGGCTGCACACCGGCGTCGACCAGCGCACCGACGACCCGCTGGTACCCCGGGTCCTCCACCCCGACCCGGCTGCCCGGGGGCAGGACGCGGGCGACCTCGGCCACGGCGGCCGAGGTGCCGGACGTGGCCAGCACGTCGGCTGCGGTGGCCGACAACCCCCGGTGGCGCAGCAGGTGCTCGGCGACGGCGGCGCGGAAGGCCGGGTCCCCGGCCGACTCGGTGGTGGCGTCGGGCGCGCTGTCCCCAGCGGCACGCCAGGCACGACGCCAGGCCGCCTGGTCGAGCACCTCGAGACAGGGCGACCCGGCCCGCAGGTCGACGAGCGCCGGACCCGTCGGCGGCGCGGCCAGGCCGGCGCGGGCCGGTGCCGGTCGGGCCAGCACGGAGCCGACCACGAACGTGCCCACCCCGCGGCGCCCGGCAGCCCACCCCTCGGCCAGCAGCTGGTCGTAGGCGGCTGCGGTGACCGTCCTGCTGACCCGCAACGCCGCAGCCAGCTCCCGGGTGGACGGCAGTCGGTCACCCGGGCGCAGTGCACCGGCCACGGCGGCCTCCCGCAGCCCGTCGGCCAGCTGCGCCGACAACGGCCTCGCGGCCGACCGGTCGAGGACGACGGGCGGGACGTCGATCAGCGGACACCTCCGGTGGCCTGGCGGAAAAGCGGCGGAATGGCCCTTGGAGGATGCCACTGCGTGCTGCACGTTGGGGGCATGGACGTCGCAGCCCCGCTCTCCCCCACCGCCCGCAGCACCATCCGCCGCGGAGCTCGGCGGGCCCGCACCGACCGCGCGGAGCTGTACGCCGTGCTGGACGCCGGGCTCGTCGGCCACCTGGGCGTCGTGCTCGACGGCGCGCCGGTGGTGCTGCCCACCGGGTACGGCCGGGTCGGCGACACCCTCTACCTGCACGGCTCGACCGGCGCGGCCACCCTGCGCGCCGCCGCGGCCGGTCAGCCGGTGGCCTTCACCGTCACCCACGTCGACGGCGTCGTCTACGCGCGCTCGTCCTTCCACCACTCGATGAACTACCGCTGCGCCGTCGTGCACGGCACCGCGCAGCTGGTCACCGACCCCGCCGAGCGGCTGCGCGCGCTGGCGGCGCTGACCGAGCAGCTGGCGCCGGGCTCCTGGACGGCGACCCGGCAGCCGGACCGCCGGGAACTGGCCGCCACCGCCGTCCTGGCGCTGGACCTCGCCGAGGCGAGCCTGAAGGTGCGCACCGGCCCGCCCGGGGACGACGAGCGCGACCTGGCGGCCGATGCCGGCCCGGCGCCGGTGTGGGCCGGGGTCCTGCCGCTGCGCACCGTGCTCGGCGAGCCGGAGCCCGATCCGCTGCTCCCGGCCGGGGTGCCGGTGCCGCCCCGGGTGCGGGACCGTGCGCTCAGCTGGCCGGGGTGACCCGGAGCAGCTGGTCCTCGCCGTCGCCGTCGTCGGTGGTGACGTAGAGCGCGCCGTCCTGCCCCTGCTCGGGGGTGCGGATGCGGCCGTGGGCGTCCTCGAGCTCGGGCAGCCGGAAGGACTCGACGAGCTCGCCGTCATCGGTCAGCCGGAGCGCGAGGACGCCGGTGTCCTTCTGCACGCCGATGAGCAGCAGCCCGTCGTAGTCACCCCAGGCCTCCCCGTCGAGGAACGTCGCCCCGGACGGCGCGATGGTCGGCTCGCCGGAGGACCAGACCGCGGGCACGGCGCCGGGGGCGGTCATCGGCACGCTCTCGTCGTACACGCCCGCCCCGACCGGGTCCCAGCCGTGGTCGGCACCCGGCTGGAGCAGGTTCACCTCGTCGTCCCGGTCGGGCCCGTGCTCCACCGAGTACACCTGGCCGGAGTCGGGGTGCACGGCCAGGCCCTGCACGTTGCGGTGCCCGTACGTCCAGATCCGGTCAGCGGCGTCGGCGTCGGCGGTGAACGGGTTGTCCGGCAGGGCCTCACCGGTGTCCGGGTCGATCCGGAGGACCTTGCCGGCGAGCGAGCCGAGGTCCTGGGGGTTGGTCCCGAGGGCGTTGTCCCCCGTCCCGACGAAGAACGCGCCGTCGGGGCCGAACTCGACCCGGCACCCGCCGTGCCGTCCGCTGTCGGCGTTGACCGGGATGCCGCCCAGCAGTGGGTCGGCGACCCGGGTGGCGGTGGTCCACCCCTCGTCCACGGTCCAGGCGACCACCTGGATCTCGGCGCCATCGGCGGACTGCACGCCCTGGCAGGTGTAGAAGCGCCGGTTGTCGGCGAAGGCCGGGTCCAGGGCGAGCCCCATCAGGCCGGTCTCCCCCTCGGCGAACAGGTCGTCGAAGTCCGCGTCCAGCGTGCGCGCCTCGCCGTCGGGCAGCACCGCGGTCAGGCCGCCGGCGCGCTCGTCGACCAGCAGGGTGCCGTCCGGCGCCTGGGCGACGTCCCAGGGGTGGTCGAGCCCGTCGAGCACGACCTCGACGTCCAACGCGGGGGCACCGGTGGGTGCGGACACCGGCGCAGGGGCGGCCGCGTCGGTGTCGCCAGCGCCGGAGTCGGTGGCACCGCAGGCGACGAGCAGCAGCACGGCCCCCATGCAGGGTCCCGCCGCGAGCTTGCGAGCGGTGGGGGGCATGGGGGTCCTTCCTCAGCTGGTGCGGGTCACCACGTACGTGCACAACCCGGAGAGGGCCTCCCGCACCGGGCCGTCGGGCACCGCCGTCAACCGGTTGCGGGCCCGGTCGGCGTACTCGCCGAGCACGGCGGTGGCCCGGGCGAGCGAGGTCGAGCTGCGCAGCAGGGCGAGCGCCTCGGCGTGCTCGGTGTCGTCGACGACCGGGCCGGCCACCAGCTCGCGGAGCCGGGCCTCGGCCGGGTCGTCACCGGCCAGGGCGAACAGCACCGGCAGGGTGGCGATCCCCTCGCGCAGGTCGGTGCCGGGGCGCTTCCCCGACACCCCGGCCTCGCTGACGATGTCGATCAGGTCGTCGGAGAGCTGGAAGGCCACCCCGACCTCCTCACCGAACGCGGTCAGCGCGGTGACCAGCTCCGGGGTGGCGCCCGCGAACGAGGCACCGAATCGGGCGGAGGTGGCGACCAGGGACCCGGTCTTGTCGGCCAGCACCCCGAGGTGGTGGCCGACGGCGTCCTCGCCCGGCTGGGCGCCGACGGTCTCCCGCAGCTGCCCGGTGACCAGCCGCTCGAACGTCCGGGCCTGCACCCGGACGGCCTCCGGACCGAGGTCGGCCAGCAGGTCCGACGCCCGGGCGAAGAGGAAGTCGCCGGTCAGGATGGCGACGCTGTTGGTCCAGCGACTGTTGGCGCTCGGGGCGCCCCGGCGGACGGAGGCCTCGTCCATCACGTCGTCGTGGTACAGCGTGGCCAGGTGGGTCAGCTCGCAGACGACGGCCGCGTCGACCACCTCGGGGGCGTCCGCGTCGCCGAGCTGGGCGGCGAGCAGGGCCAGCAGCGGCCGGAACCGCTTGCCGCCGGCGGCCATCAGGTGACCGGCGGCCTCGTTCACGAACGCGTGCTCGCTGGCGACCGAGGACGCCAGCCGGGCCTCCACCCGCGCCAGCCCGTCGGACAGGGCCTCACCGAGCTCACCGTCGGGCAGCCAGGGGCCGATCGTCGAGGCCGGGCTGGCGGGCCGGTGCCAGGACTGGCCCTCTCGCTGGGGGTCGCGTCCGCCGCCCTGGGGGCTGGTGGTGCCGGCTCCGGTCATCAACCGACGAAGATAGCCGCCGCGCACGGCCCCCGGCGCACCGGCCTGCCGCCGGCCGGGCCGTCGGGAGCCGGTCAGCCGACGAACACCGCGGCCGACTCGGCCAGCTCGAGGACCGCGCCGGGCAGGACGCCGAGCACGAGCGTCGCGGCTGCGGTGACCGCGAGCACGATCGTGGTCGGCATGCCGGGCACGCCGACGGTGGGGCCGTCGGGCGCGGGGTCGGAGAAGTACATGAGCACGACCACCCGCAGGTAGAAGAACGCCGCGATCGCACTGGCGACCAGGGCGGTGACGACCAGCGGCCAGGCGCCGGCCTCGATGGCGGCCCGGAAGACGGCGAACTTGCCGGTGAACCCACTGGTGAGCGGGATGCCGGCGAGGGCCAGCAGGAAGAAGGACATCAGCGCGGCCACCAGCGGGGAGCGCTGGGCGAGGCCGGCCCACTGGGAGAGGTGGGTGGCCTCGCCGTCGCCGTCCCGGACCAGGGTGACCAGCCCGAACGCGCCGAGCGTGGTGAGGCCGTAGGTGACCAGGTAGAACATGGTCGCGGCCAGCCCGTAGCCGGTGCCGTCCGGGCCGAGGCCGATGACCCCGGTGAGCAGGAAGCCGGCGTGGGCGATCGAGGAGTAGGCCAGCATCCGCTTGACGTCGGTCTGGGTGAGCCCGAGCACCGCGCCGACCACCATGGACGCGATCGCCAGGGCGTAGACCAGCGGGCGCCAGGTCCAGTCGGCGGTGCCGAAGGCCACGTAGAGCAGCCGCAGCACCGCCCCGAAGGCGGCGACCTTGGTGGCCGCGGCCATGAAGGCGGTCACCGCGGTGGGGGCGCCCTGGTAGACGTCGGGGGTCCAGCTGTGGAAGGGCGCGACGCTGGCCTTGAACATCAGCCCGACCACGAGCAGGCCCAGCCCGATCACCATCAGGGCGCTGCCGCCCTCGGTGACCACGGCCACCCGCACGTCGGACAGCCGCACGCTCCCGGTCGCGCCGTAGACCAGGGCCAGCCCGTACAGGAAGAACGCCGAGGCGAAGGCGCCGAGCAGGAAGTACTTGACCGCCGCCTCCTGGGACAGCAGCCGGCGGCGGCGGGCGAGCCCGGACAGCAGGTACAGCGGCAGGCTGAGCACCTCGAGCGCCACGAACATGATCAGCAGGTCGTTGGCGGCGGTGAACAGCATCATGCCGCCGATGGCGAAGGAGGCCAGCGGGTAGGCCTCGGTCTGCACCCGCTCGGAGGTGGCCAGCTCGCGGTCCCGGACGCTGCCGGCCGGGACCGCGGCGGCGGCGACGAACGCCGAGCGGGCCGGGTCGAGGGCGCGCTCGCTGAACAGCAGGACCGACAGCGCGCCGAGAACGGCGATCGTCCCCTGCAGGAAGAGGGCCGGCCCGTCGACGGCCAGCGCCCCGGCGGCGGTGACCTCCTCGGTGCCGGCCAGCAGCAGCGTGGCGACGAAGGCCCCGACGGTGCCGACCAGGGCGATCGTCACCTGCACGGGATGGCGCACGGACCGGGGCGTGAACGCCTCGACCAGGACGCCGACGCACGCGGCGCCGAAGACGAACAGCAGCGGTGCGAGCGCCGCATAGGACAGGTCCGGTGCCTCGATGGCGCCCATCAGTCGGTCCCCCCGGTCCCGGTGCTGCCCGGTGCAGCAGGCGTGCTGCCCCCGGGGTCGACGCCGATGTCGCTCATGGTGGCCTCGACCGCCGGGCTGACCAGGTCGATCAGCGGCTGCGGGTACACCCCGAGCACCAGGATCAGGGCGACCAGCGGCGTGACGACGGCGATCTCCCGCCCGGACAGGTCACGGACCGCCAGCACCCGGGCCCGCGCCGGCGCCTCCAGCACCGCGGTCGCCCCGCCGGCACCGCGCTCGGGGACGGCGGTGGCGCCGCCCCGGGCGCCGTGCTCGCCAGCGCCGTGATCAGCAGGGCCGTGATCAGCAGCGCCGTGATCAGCAGGACCGTCCTCGTCGACCAGCAGCACGCCGCGCGGCGGCCCGTGCATGACCCGCTGGTACATCAGCAGCACGTAGAGGGCGGCCAGCACGATCCCCACGGTGGCGATGATCGTGAACACCGGGCGGGTCGGGAACGCCCCGATCAGCACCAGGAACTCGCTGACGAAGCTGTTGGTGCCCGGCAGCGCGAGGGAGGCCAGCCCGGCGAGCAGGAAGACCCCGGCCAGCAGCGGCGTCCTGGCCGCCAGGCCGCCGTAGTCGCGGATCTGCCGGGAGCCGCCGCGGGCGATGACCATGCCGACGACGATGAACAGCAGGCCGGTGGCGATGCCGTGGTTGAACATGTAGAGCACCGCGCCGGTGGCTGCCTCGGTGGTGAAGGCGAAGATGCCCAGCGCGATGAAGCCGAAGTGCGCGATCGAGGTGTAGGACACCAGCCGCTTCATGTCGCTCTGCCCGACGGCCAGCAGCGCCGCGTAGATGATCCCGGCCACGGCGAGCACCAGCACCCAGGGGGCCAGGTCGCGGGACGCGTCGGGGAACAGCGGGAGGCAGTAGCGCAGGAAGCCGAAGGTGCCGACCTTGTCCAGCACGCCGACCAGGAGCACGGCGCCGCCGATGGGTGCCTCGGCCCCCGAGTCGGGCAGCCAGGTGTGGAAGGGCACCAGCGGTGCCTTGATGGCGAAGGCGAGGAAGAAGCCGGCGAACAGCAGCTTCTGCACGTTCGGGTCGATCTCCAGCTGGCGCAGCGCGTCGAAGGCGAACGTGCCCTCCCCGAGCTGGGAGTTGCTGACCACGTACAGCCCGATCACCGAGGCGAGCATGACCAGCCCGCCGAGCAGGCTGTACAGGAAGAACTTGACCGCGGCGTACTGCCGGTTCGCACCCCCGAAGCTGCCGATCAGGAAGTACATCGGCACGAGCATCGCCTCGAAGAAGACGTAGAACAGGAAGACGTCGGTGGCGGCGAAGACCCCGACCATCAGCGACTCGAGCAGCAGCAGCCACGCCCAGAAGGCGGTCATCGACCGCGCCGGGCGGCCCGGCCGGGGCAGCGGGGTGTCCCGCCACGAGGCGCCCACGACGACCGGCACCAGCACGCCGATCAGCAGCAGCATGGACAGCGCGATGCCGTCGACGCCGAGGGCGAAGTCCACCCCGAAGTCGGGGATCCAGGCCACCGAGGTGGTCAGCTGGAAGCGCTCGCCGCCGGGGTCGAAGGCGACGGTGGTCAGCACGGCGAGCAGCAGGACCAGCAGGCTCACCGCCAGGGCGAGCTGGCGGGCCAGCGCCTCCCGGGCGGCCGGCAGCGCCGCGACGGCCGCCGCACCGACCGCCGGGACGACGATCATCAGGACCAGCCAGGGGACGTCGGTCACGGCCGGGCCGCCTCTCCGCGGGTGGGGGTGTTCAGGGTGGTCATGCCGTCACCGCGACCAGGGCGCCGGCGACCAGCACCGCGCCGCCGAGGATGCCGAGGGCGTAACTGCGGACGAACCCGGTCTGCACCCGACCCAGCCGGGCCGACCCGCCACCCAGCGCGGCGGCCGCGCCGTTGACCGCGCCGTCCACCCCGCGCGCGTCCAGCCAGACCAGCGCGCGGGTCAGCCACATCCCGGGGCGCATGACGAGCGACTCGTTGACCGTGTCGGCGTAGAGCCCGCGACGCGCGGCGGTGACCACCGGCGAGACGCGGGCCGGCGCCGTCGTCGGCACCTCGCGGCGGCCGACGAACAGCCAGGCCGTGAGCGCCCCGAGGGCGACGACGATCGTGACGACGATGCTGACCACCAGCGGCGACACCAGGTGCGCGGCCTCCTCCGGCTCGCCGAACACCGGCTCCAGCCAGCCGCTGAGCGGGAAGACCGACACCAGCAAGAAGCCCGCGGCGACCGACCCGAAGGCCAGCAGCACCATCGGCGCCGTCATCGACGCGGGGGCCTCGTGCGGGTGCACGCCCTCCTCCCAGCGGGGTCGGCCGAAGAACGTCATCAGCATCAGCCGGGTCATGTAGAAGGCGGTGAGCCCGGCGCCGAGAACGGCGACCCCGCCGAGGACCCAGCCGGAGACGCCGCCGCGGTCCAGCGCGGCCTCGATGATCGCGTCCTTGGTCCACCAGCCGGACAGGAACGGGAAGCCGATCAGCGCCAGGTAGCCCAGCCCGAAGGTGACGAAGGTGATCGGCAGCTTCCTGGCCAGGCCGCCGAAGCGGCGCATGTCGACGGAGTCGTCCATCGCGTGCATCACCGAGCCGGCACCGAGGAACAGCCCGGCCTTGAAGAAGCCGTGCGCCAGCAGGTGGGCGATGGCGGCCGCGTAGCCGACCGGCCCGAGCCCCACGGCCAGGAACATGTAGCCGATCTGGCTGACCGTGGAGTAGGCCAGCACCTTCTTGATGTCGTCGTGGGCGCAGCCGGCGATGGCCCCGATCAGCAGGGTGACCGCGCCGACGGCCAGGACGACGGTGCGGGCGGTGGGCGTGGCGTCGTACAGCGGGGCGCTGCGGGCGATCAGGTAGACCCCGGCGGTCACCATCGTGGCCGCGTGGATGAGCGCCGAGACCGGCGTCGGGCCCTCCATCGCGTCGGGCAGCCAGGCCTGCAGCGGGAACTGGCCGGACTTGCCGCAGGCGCCGAGCAGCAGGAGCAGCCCGATCGCGGTGACGGTGCCGCCGGCGAGCAGCCCGACCGAGCCGAAGACGCCGGCGTAGGACGTCGTCCCGAGCTGGGCGAACATCAGGAAGATCGCCAGCGCCAGGCCGACGTCCCCGACCCGGTTCATCAGGAAGGCCTTCTTGGCCGCCGTGGCGGCCGCCGGGCGGGTGTGCCAGAACGCGATGAGCAGGTAGGACGCCAGGCCGACGCCCTCCCAGCCGACGTAGAGGGCCACGTAGCTGTTGCCCAGGACCAGCAGCAGCATCGCCGCGACGAACAGGTTGAGGTAGGCGAAGAACCGGCGGCGGCCGGGGTCGTGCGCCATGTAGCCGATCGAGTAGACGTGGATCAGCGCACCGACCCCGGTGATCAGCAGGGTGAAGGCCGCCGACAGCGGGTCGAACAGCAGCCCGGCGGTGACGTCGAGGTTGCCGGTGTCGATGAAGGTGAACAGGTCCAGGCTCACTGTGCGGCCGGCGCGTTCGGTCAGCGCGAGGGTGCAGGCGAGCGCGACGGCGAACGCCGCGACCACGGTGCCGGTGGCCAGCAGGTGGCCCCAGCGATCGGTACGCCGCCCGCCCAGCAGCAACAGCGCCGCACCGGCCAGCGGCAGCACGATCACCAGCCACGCGACGGACAACAGCCCGTCGACCGGGACCGACGCAGGCACGACCTCGTTCACCCCTGTGCTCCCGTTCCGCTCAGTACTTCAGCAGGTTGACGTCGTCGACCGAGGCCGAGCGGCGGGTGCGGTAGATCGACATGATGATCGCCAGGCCGATGACCACCTCCGCGGCGGCGACGACCATCACGAACAGGGCGATGACCTGGCCCTCGACCGTCCCGGTGCTCCGGGCGAAGGTGATCAGCGTGAGGTTCACCGAGTTGAGCATCAGCTCGATGCACATGAACACGACGATCGCGTTGCGCCGGACCAGGACGCCGACCGCGCCGATGGTGAACAGGATCGCGGCCAGCACCAGGTAGTTCGTGATGGTCATCGGGGCGCGCCCTCTCCGCTGCCGGGGACCGGGCCGGTGGTGCCGCCGCCGATCGTGCCGAGCGCGGCGTCGGTGCCCCCGGCGTGCGGCAGCCCCTCCCGCTCGGCCCCCACGCTGCCGGTGCGCGGCAGCTCGTCGACCCGCACGGGCTCGACCCCGGTCGCGAAGCTGCTCGGCGCGAGACCGCCGTCGGGCAGCCGGCCGGGCGCGGCGATGGAGTTGGCCCGCGCGTAGACGCCGGGCCCGGGCAGCGTCTGCGGCCGGTCGGTGAGGAACCGGGCGCGGGAGCGCTCCTTCTGGCTGCGCAGGACGCCGGGCTCCCGTTCGGCGTGGGTGAGCATCAGCGCGCCCACCGCGGCCACGATGAGCAGCGCACCGGTGACCTCGAAGGCAAGCACGAAGCGCCCGTAGAGGACGGCGGCGATCGCCTCGACGTTGCCGGCGGCCGGCCCGCCCGCGGTGTCCTGCACCGCCGCGAGACCGATCACCGGCAGGTCCTCGGCGCCCCGCGCGACACCGGCGCCCACCAGCCCGGCGAAGCCGATGCCCAGGACGATCGCCGCCACCCGCTGCCCACGCAGCGTCTCGACCACCGAGTCCGACGTCTCCCGGCCGACCAGCATGAGGACGAACAGGAACAGGATCATGATCGCGCCGGTGTAGACGATGATCTGCGCCGCACCGAGGAACGGCGCCTCCTGGACGACGTAGAACACGCCCAGGCTGAGCATCGTGGCGACCAGCCACAGCGCCGAGTGGACGGCGTTGCGGGACAGCACCATCCCCAGCGCACCGGCCAGCGCGACCGGGGCGAGCACCCAGAAGACGATCGTCTCTCCGGTGCCGATGACCACCCCGGTGTCCGCAGCTGCGGCCACGACGCCCATGTGCCCGACGTTCACGCCCGCTCCTCGAGCACCGGCTCGGCCGCCTGCTGCGTCGGGGGCGCCGCCTTGGGGTCGCGCACGTAGTAGTCCTGCTCGTCGTCGCCCAGCCGCATCGGGTGCGGCGGCTGCTCCATGCCGGGGAGCAGCGGGGCCATCAGCTGCTCCTTGGTGTAGATCAGCGCCTGGCGGTCGTCGTCGGCGAGCTCGAAGTCGTTGCTCATCGTCAGCGACCGGGTGGGGCAGGCCTCGATGCACAGCCCGCAGAAGATGCAGCGCAGGTAGTTGATCTGGTAAACGGCGCCGTAGCGCTCACCCGGGGAGAAGCGGGCGTCCTCGGTGTTGTCCCCGCCCTCGACGTAGATGGCGTCGGCGGGGCAGGCCCAGGCACACAGCTCGCAGCCCACGCACTTCTCCAGGCCGTCGGGGTGCCGGTTGAGCACGTGCCGGCCGTGATAGCGCGGCTTCGTCTGCTTCGGGACGTCGGGGTACTCCTCGGTCGTCACCTTCTTGAACATCGTGGCGAAGGTGACCCCGAACCCCTGGGCGGGCCCGGGCAGCCAGCTGGACCGCTTGCCGGGGGCCGTGGTGGCCGGCGCCGCGGAGGACTGCCGGGCGATGGCCGTGCCCTCCCGCCGGGCCGGGCTGGCGCCTGACGTCGGCTCGGTGGGGGGCGGCGGGGTGGGCTCAGACATCGTCGGTCTCCTCGGGCGTGGTCGAGCTGGAGCGCCGTCCGGTGCCGACGACGGTCCCGGCGCCGACGGACTCGCGGCCGCGCAGCCGGGGCGACGGCGGTACGACCAGGTCCATCGGGGGCACCGGGAACCCGCCGGCGGCCCGGTCGCGGCCACGGGCGTCCAGCACCTGCGGCTCGGCCGGTGCCGGTCCGCCGGCGGCGGCCTCGCGGGCCGCGACCCGGGTGTCGCGGTTGCGCATCCGGGAGGCCAGCAGCAGCCCACCCAGCAGCACCAGCGCGATCGGCACCCCGACGAAGACCGCCATCTCGCCGGCGTCCACGTCGGTCTCCCGGGCGACGGCGCGCAGCGTCGCGACGACGAGGATCCAGACCAGGCCGACCGGGACGAGCACCTTCCAGCCGAAGCTCATGAACTGGTCGTAACGGAGCCGGGGCAGCGTGCCGCGCAGCCAGACGAAGACGAACAGCGCGACGACGACCTTGGCGAAGAACCACAGCAGCGGCCACCAGCCGGTGTTGGCGCCGTCCCAGATCGAGATCGGCCAGGGCGCCCGCCAGCCGCCGAGGAAGAGCGTGGCGGCCAGCGCGGAGACGGTGACGATGTTGATGTACTCGGCCAGGAAGAACAGGGCGAACTTCAGCGACGAGTACTCCGTGTGGAAGCCGCCGACCAGCTCGCTCTCGGCCTCGGGGAGGTCGAAGGGTGCCCGGTTGGTCTCGCCCACCACGGCGATGACGTAGATGACGAAGGAGACCGGCAGCAGGACGGCGAACCAGCTGGGCCCGGTGAACTCCAGGCCGAAGAGGGACAGCTCGGTGCCGTCGGCCTGGGCGGCGACGATCTCCGAGGTCGACATCGAACCGGCGTAGAGGAACACCGCGACGATCGACAGGCCCATCGCGATCTCGTAGCTGATCATCTGGGCGGCGCTGCGCAGCGAGCCGAGCAGCGGGTAGGTCGACCCGGAGGCCCAGCCGCCGAGCACGATGCCGTAGACGCCCATCGCCGAGCAGGCCAGCACGATGAGCACCCCGATCGGGGAGTCGATGAGCTGCAACGGCGTGCGCTCGCCGAAGATGCTGACCGTCGGGCCGAGCGGGATGACCGAGAACGCCAGGAAGGCCGGGATGGTGGCGATGACCGGCGCCAGGAAGTACACCGGCTTGTCGGCCAGCGCCGGCATGATGTCCTCCTTGAACGCCAGCTTCAGGCCGTCGGCAAGGCTCTGCAGGTAGCCGCGCGGCCCGACCCGGTTGGGGCCGATCCGCTGCTGCATCCGGGCGACGACCTTGCGCTCGAAGACGATGGCGAACAGCGTCATCAGCACCAGCACCCCGAAGATGCCGACGATCTTGATGAGCACGATCCACCAAACGTCGGACCCGAAGTCCGCCAGCGTCGGCTGGTCGGCGGCGGCGAAGACGGTCACTCCTGGGCTCCCCGCAGGCTGGAGACGGAGGTCGCGCCGGCCGGGGTGGGCGGCGGACCCGCCAGCCGGACGACGGAGCCGGGGCCGGCGCCGAGCTGGGCGCGGACCTCGCTGCCCGGCGACCGCATCGGCAGCCAGACCACCCCGTCGGGCATCTCGACCAGCTGCACCGGCAGCGTGACCGCCCCGGCCGGGCCGGTGACGGTGAGCGGGTCGCCGTCGGCCAGGCCGAGGCGGCGGGCGGCGTCCTTGCCCAGCCGGGCGGCCGGGGGCCGGGCGGTGCCGGCCAGCGCCGGCTCCTCCCGCTGCAGCGTCCCGACGTCGAGCAGCTGCCGCCAGGAGGCGAGCACCGCCTCGTCCTCGGCCAGCTCCGGCAGCGGTGCCGGCGCGACCTCGACCCCCGTCCCGGCGGGGGCCTGGGCGGCGCCGCCGAGGGCGGTCAGCTGGGCGCGGACCTCGGTCACCGACCCGACCCGCAGGTCGACGCCCAGGTGCTCGGCCAGGCCCTGCAGCACCCGGCCGTCGGTGAGCTGGCCGGTGCCGTGCAGGGTCGCGTCGAACGGGCGGACCCGTCCCTCCCAGTCCAGGTAGCTGCCGGCCTTCTCCGGGGCGGCGGCGACCGGCAGGACGACGTCGGCGTGCGCGGTGACCGCGGTCGGGAACAGCTCCAGGCTGACCACGAACCCGGCCGCCTGCAGCGCCCGCTCGGCCAGCACCGGGTCGGGCAGGTCGGCGGGGTCGACGCCTCCGACGAGCAGCCCGGCCAGGGCGCCGTCCCGGGCGGCGGTGAGGATGCCGGTGAGGTCCCGTCCCGGGGTCGCCGGCACGTCGGCTCCCCAGCGCTGTGCGACGGCGGCCCGGTCGGCGGCACTGGCGACGGTGCGGCCGCCCGGGAGCAGGGTCGGAAGCGCGCCCACCTCGACCGCGCCCCGCTCCCCCGCCCGGCGCGGCACCCAGCCGATCCGGGCGCCCGTCTCGGCGGCGAGCGCGCTGACCGCGGAGAAGCCGCCCGGCACCTCGGCCAGCCGCTCGCCGGCCAGGATGACCGCGCCCGGGTGGAACAGCGCGACGGCCGCCTCGGCGAGGATGCCGTCCACCGGGTTGGCGGCGAGCGCCTGCAGCAGCTGGGCCTCCTGGCCCGGGACGGTCGGCAGCACGGTGGCCTGCAGCTTCTCCGCGGCGCGGGTGCTGAAGGGGGCCACGTCGAACACCTGCATGCCCGCCGTCCGGACCGCCCGGCGCAGCCGCAGGAAGACGATCGGCGACTCCTCCTCCGGCTCGAAGCCGACCAGCAGCACCGCCTGGGCGGAGCTCAGGTCGTCGTAGCTCACCGCGCCGGCCCCGGGCGCGGTCCCGGCGACGTGCGTGGCCAGGAAGTCCAGCTCCTCGGCGGAGTGCGCGCGGGCCCGGGCGTCGACGTCGTTGGTGCCCAGCGCCACCCGGGCGAAGGCGGCCCAGGCATAGGCGTCCTCCACGGTCAGCCGGCCACCGGGCAGCGCCCCGACCCCGCCGGCCGCGCGCGCGGCGCGCAGGCCCTCGGCGGCCGCAGCCCACGCCTCCGGCCAGGAGGCGGGCTGCAGCTCGCCGTCCCGGCGGACCAGCGGCGTCATCAGACGCTCGTTGCTGCTGGCGTAGCGGAAGGCGTAGCGGCCCTTGTCGCAGTTCCACTCCTGGTTGACCGCCGGGTCCTCCCCGGCCAGCCGCCGGGTCACCGTGCCGCGCCGGTAGTCGGTGCGCTGGGCGCAGCCGCTGGCGCAGTGCTCGCAGACGCTGGGCTCGCTGCGCAGGTCGAACGGGCGTGCGCGGAACCGGTAGGTGGCGCTGGTCAGCGCGCCGACCGGGCAGATCTGGGTGGTGTTGCCGGAGAAGTAGGACTCGAACGGCTCGTCCTCGTAGATCGCCACCTGCTCCAGCGCGCCGCGCTCGAACAGCTCGATGAACGGGTCGCCGGCCACCTGCTGGCTGAACCGGGTGCAGCGGGCGCAGAGCACGCAGCGCTCGCGGTCCAGCAGCACCTGGGTGCTGATCGGCAGCGGCTTGGGATAGGTGCGCTTGGTCTCGACGAACCGGGACTCGGCCCGCCCGTTGGTCATCGCCTGGTTCTGCAGCGGGCACTCCCCGCCCTTGTCGCAGACCGGGCAGTCCAGCGGGTGGTTGACCAGCAGCAGCTCCATCGTGCCCTGCTGCGCCTTGTCCGCGACCGGGCTGGTCAGCTGGGTCTGCACCACCATGTCCGGGGCCACCGGGGTGGTGCAGGAGGCGACCGGCTTGCGCTGCCCCTCGACCTCCACCAGGCACTGCCGGCATGCGCCGATCGGGTCCAGCAGCGGGTGGTCGCAGAACCGCGGGATCTGCACGCCGATCTGCTCGGCGGCCCGGATGATCAGCGTGCCCTTCGGCACGGCGACCGGGAAGCCGTCGATGGTGCAGTGCACGGCGTCGGGTGGGGTGTGCGGGCCGGGCGCGCCCGGCGGCAGCGCCGGCGCGGGCTCGGGGGTGGCCGGGGTGAGGGTCATCGGGCTGCTCCAACCGGCTCGAGCCGCAGCGAGCGACCGAGGCGGGCCTGCTCCTCGGCCGGCAGCAGCGCGACGTAGTCGTCCTTGAAGTACTTCAGTGAGCTGGCGATGCAGCTGGTCGCGCCGTCACCGAGGGCGCAGAAGGAGCGGCCCAGGATGTTGTCGCAGGTGTCGGTGAGCAGGTCCAGGTCGGCGGCCCGGCCCTGCCCGTGCACCAGCCGCTCCAGGATCTGGACCAGCCAGTAGGTGCCCTCCCGGCACGGGGTGCACTTGCCGCAGCTCTCGTGCGCGTAGAACTCGGTGAACCGGAGCGTGGCCTCGACGATCGAGTCGGTCTCGTCGAAGACCATCAGCGCGGTGGTGCCCAGCATCGAGCCGGCCGCGGCGACCGAGTCGAAGTCCAGCGGCACGTCGAGGTGCTCGGCGGTGAAGTAGGGCGTCGAGGAGCCCCCCGGCGTCCAGAACTTCAGCTCGTGACCGGGCCGGACGCCGCCGGCCATCGCCAGCAGCTCGCGCATCGTCGTCCCCATCGGGGCCTCGTACTGGCCCGGGCGCACGACCCGGCCGGACAGCGAGTAGATCTTCGGGCCGGGCGACTTCTCCGGGCCCATGCTCTTGAACCACTCGGCGCCGCCGCGGACCACGTACGGCACGCTGGCCAGCGTCTCCACGTTGTTGATCACCGTCGGGGAGCCGTAGAGGCCGGCGACGGCGGGGAACGGCGGCTTGAGCCGGGGCTGCCCGCGGTAGCCCTCCAGGGAGTCCAGCAGCGCGGTCTCCTCGCCGCAGATGTAGGCCCCGGCGCCGGCGTGCACCACCAGCTCGAGGTCGTAGCCCGTGCCCAGCACGTCGCTGCCGAGGTAGCCGGCTGCGTAGGCCTCCTGCACGGCGGCCATCAGCCGGCGGTGGGCGTGCACCGCCTCCCCACGGACGTAGATGACGGCGAAGTGCGAGCGGATCGCGTAGGCGGTGATGATCACGCCCTCCACCAGGGAGTGCGGGTCGGCCATCATCAGCGGGAGGTCCTTGCAGGTTCCCGGCTCGCCCTCGTCGGCGTTGACCACCAGGTACTTGGGCGCCGCGGCCGGGCCGGTGGGCTCCTCCCCCGGCTTGGGCTGGGGGATGAAGGACCACTTCATCCCGGTCGGGAAGCCGGCGCCGCCACGACCGCGCAGACCGGAGTCCTTGACCAGTCCGACGACGTCGGCCGGCGCCATCTCCAGGGCCGAGCGGAGCGCGCGGTAGCCGTCGAGGCGCTCGTAGGTCTCCAGCGTCCAGGAGCGGGGCGCGTCGAAGCGGGCGGTGAGGACGGGGGTCAGGGGCATCTCAGGTCTCCCGCTCGATCGAGCTGTTCTGCCCGGCGCCCGAGCTGGTGGGCGGGGTGTCGGTGCCCTCGCGGCCGCGCTCGGCCGGCTGGCGGCCGGCGGGCTCGGGGGTGTCCGGGTGGTGCTGGGCCGCCCCGGCGCGCTCGGCGGGCGTGTCCGCGGAGGCGACGGCGGTGTCGGCTGCCTGCTCGGACGCCGTCTCGCCCGGCCCGCCCGCGGGCTCGACGTCCGGCTCGGGGGCGGCCTCCGGCTCGGGGCCCTGCAGCGACGGTGCGGTCTCGCCGCGCTCGGCGGCCAGCCGCACCCCGGCCAGCGTCGGCTCACCGGTCGACGGGGCGTCGATCGCGGCCCGCTCGGCGGCCAGGTCGGCGTGCTGGGAGAAGCCGGCCAGCTGCCGGGAGACGCCGCGGAAGTCGGTCAGCGGCGCCCCGCGGGTGGGTGGCGGCTTCTCCCCCATCCGCAGCGCGGTGACCAGCGCCCGGGCCGACTCGACGTCCTGCTGGTCGTAGAACTCGTAGTCGACGGTGACCACCGGCGCGTAGTCGCAGGCGGCCAGGCACTCGGCGTGCTCCAGGGTGACCGAGCCGTCGGCGGCGGTCTGGTCGTGGCCCACGCCGAGGTCGGCGGAGATCGCGTCGTAGATCCGCTGCCCGCCGAGGACGGCGCAGAGCGTGTTGGTGCAGACGCTGACCAGGTGCTCACCGGTCGGGTGCCGCTTGTACATCGTGTAGAACGTCGCGACCGCGCCCACCTCGGCCTTGGTCAGCCCGAGCAGCCGGGCGCAGAACCCCACGCCCTCGGGCGAGACGTAGCCTTGAACCGACTGCACCAGGTGCAGCATCGGCAGCAGCGCCGACCGCGGCTGCGGGTAGCGGGCCATCAGCTCGCGGGCCTCGGCCTCGGTCTGCTCGGTCAGCGGCGGCAGGTCCGGGGCGGCCGGCTCGACCGGGCTGGCGTCCAGCCCGGTGACCGCCGTCCCCTCGTAGGAGCCGGGCAGTGCACTCATCGATCCACTCCCCCCATCACGGGGTCGATCGAGGCGATCGCGGCGATGACGTCGGCGATCATGCCGCCCTCGCTCATCGCCGCGGTGGCCTGCAGGTTGACGAAGCTGGGGTCGCGGACGTGCACCCGGAACGGGCGGGTCCCGCCGTCGCTGACCACGTGGTAGCCGAGCTCGCCGCGGGGGGACTCGATGGCCGTGTAGACCTGGCCGGCCGGCACCCGGAAGCCCTCGGTGACCAGCTTGAAGTGGTGGATCAGGGCCTCCATCGACTGGCCCATGATGTGCCGGACGTGATCCAGGGACTGGCCCATGCCGTCGGCGCCCAGGGAGAGCTGCGCCGGCCAGGCGATCTTCTTGTCCTCGACCATCACCGGTCCGGGCTCGAGCCGGTCCAGTGCCTGGCCGATGATCTTGATCGACTCGGTGATCTCGCCCATCCGCACCAGGTAGCGGCCCCACGCGTCACAGGTGTCCGCCGTCGGCACCTCGAAGTCGTAGGTCTCGTAGCCCAGGTACGGCTCGACCTTGCGCATGTCCCAGGGCAGCCCGGCCGCGCGGAGGACCGGGCCGGTGACGCCGAGGGCCACGCAGCCGGTGAGGTCGAGGAAGCCGACGTCCTTGAGCCGGCGCTGCCAGATCGGCTGGCCGGTGAGCAGCCGATGGGTGCCGGCGACCCGCTCGGGGAGGACGGCGAGCAGCTCCCGCACGGACTCGACGGCGCCCTCGGGGAGGTCCTGCGCCAGCCCGCCCGGGCGGACGTAGGCGTGGTTCATCCGCAGCCCGGTGATCTCCTCGAGCACGTCCAGGACCAGCTCCCGCTCCCGGAAGCCGTTGGTCATGCCGGTGAGCGCGCCCATCTCCATGCCGAAGGTGGCCAGCGCGACCAGGTGCGAGGCGATCCGGTTGAGCTCCATGACCAGCACCCGGATGGTCTGCGCCCGCGGCGGCGCCTCGATGCCGAGCAGCTTCTCCACGGCCAGGCAGTAGCCGGTCTCGTTGAACAGCGGAGCCAGGTAGTCCATCCGCGTGACCAGGGTCGTGCCCTGGGTCCAGGTGCGGTACTCCGTCGTCTTCTCGATGCCGGTGTGCAGGTAGCCGATGACGACGCGGGCCTGGGTGACCGTCTCGCCCTCGAGGTCGAGCACCAGGCGGAGCACCCCGTGCGTGGAGGGGTGCTGCGGGCCCATGTTGACCACGAGCCGCTCGTCGCCCTGGGTGTCGGCGCCGAAGGTCTGGTCCCAGTCGCCGCCGGTGACCGTGTAGACCCGGCCCTCGGTCGTCTGCCGCGAGCCGGCGTACGGGTCGCTGGTGGTGGTCATCGGTAGCTCCGCCGCTCGTCGGGGGGCGGGATCTGCGCGCCGTGGTACTCCACCGGCACGCCACCCAGGGGGTAGTCCTTGCGCTGGGGGTGACCCTCCCAGTCGTCGGGCATGAGGATCCGGGTCAGCGCCGGGTGGCCGTCGAAGACGACGCCGAACATGTCCCAGGTCTCGCGCTCGTGCCAGTCCGCGGTCGGGTAGACGGAGGTGACCGAGGGGACGTGCGGGTCCTCGGCGGTGACCGCCACCTCCAGCCGGATCCGCCGGCGGTAGGTCATCGAGGTCAGGTGGTAGACGACGTGCAGCCGCGGCCGGTCCGGCGTCACAGCGGGGCCGCCGCTGTCGGCGTAGTCGACGCCGGAGACGCTGCTGCACAACTCGAAGCGCAGCGCCTCGTCGTCCCGCAGGGCCCGGACCAGGGTGAGCAGGTGCTCGCGGGCGACGAACCAGGTGATCTCACCCCGGTCGACCAGGACCCGGTGGACGGCGGCGGCGTAGGTGGCCTGGCCGACCGCGTCGGTCAGCGCGTCGGCGACCTCGTCGAACCAGCCACCGTAGGGCCGGTCCGTGGAGTGCAGCGCCACGGCCCCGCCGGGCTCGACCCGGACCAGCCCGCCGAAGCCGGAGGTGTCGCCGCTGCCGGTGACCCCGAAGGCGCCCTTGCGGAATCCCCCGCCGGGCTCGGTCGCCGCGCCGAAGCCCGCCTCGTCGCTCACCGGTCCGCTCCGGGCAGGACGACGGCGTTGCCTCCGCGCTGCTCGATGGCGAACTGACCGGTGCGGCCCTCGGCGGCGGCCTGCTCGTAGGCGCGCCGCGCCGCCGGGTCGGCCCGGACGCTGGAGGGCATCGCCAGGTGCAGCTCCGGCGCCGTCCCGTTGGCCCGGGCCTCGGCCTGCTCCCGGGCACGCTTGGCGCCCAGCGGCTGGTGCTGGATCTTGTGGTGCAGCTTGAGGATGGCGTCGGTGAGCATCTCCGGCCGCGGCGGGCAGCCCGGCAGGTACATGTCCACCGGGACGATGTGGTCGACGCCCTGCACGATCGCGTAGTTGTTGAACATGCCGCCGGAGCTGGCGCAGACGCCCATGGCGAGCACGTAGCGCGGCTCGGGCATCTGGTCGTAGATCTGCCGGAGGACCGGGGCCATCTTCTGGCTGACCCGCCCCGCCACGATCATCAGGTCGGCCTGCCGCGGGGAGGCGCGGAAGACCTCCATGCCGAAGCGGGCCAGGTCGTAGCGGCCGGCGCCGGAGGCCATCATCTCGATCGCGCAGCAGGCCAGGCCGAAGGTGGCCGGCCACAGCGAGGACTTGCGGGTCCAGTTGACCAGCTTCTCCACGCTGGTCAGCAGGACGCCGCTGGGGAGCTTCTCCTCCAGGCCCATGTCAGCGCCCCCTCTCCGTGGTCGGTGTGGTGCGAGTCAGTCCCACTCCAGCCCCCCGCGGCGCCACTCGTAGACGAAGGCGATGAAGACGGTGCCGATGAAGACGGCCATCGCGGTGAGGCCCCACAGGCCCAGCGCGTCGTTGGCGACCGCCCACGGGTAGAGGAAGACGATCTCGATGTCGAAGACGATGAACAACATCGCGGTCAGGAAGTACTTGACCGGGATCCGCCCGCCGGTGAGCGGCTGGTCGACCGGCTCGATGCCGCACTCGTAGGCCTGCACCTTCGCGCTGTTGTAGCGGCGCGGGCCGATGAACGGGGCCGCGGTGACCGAGAAGAGCGCGAAGCCCGCCGCGAGCACGAAGAGCCCGACCAAGGGCACGTAGTTCGACAGCATCAGCCACCCCCCACCGGGGGCGTGCACGTCTTCGGGCGGGACACTGCGACGACCTCCCCATGCTCGTGGACACCGGACCGACGACTGCGAACTGGTTCACCGTCTGCTTGTGAACAAGTTCACAAAGTCTCGTGGTCGAAGCCTATGCCGAGGGGTGTCGGAACACCAGGACCCCCGGTGATCGAGTTCACACCGGGGGTCCTGACAGGCCGCGCAGAGCGCTGATCGTGGGCTCACAGCGGCCCGGGGGCCGATGTGGGCGGCGGCGCGGTGGGGTCGGTCGGGCCCGGTCCCGGGACCGGCGCGGGGGCCGGCGGGGAGATCGGGTCGGTCGGGGAGATCGGGTCGGTCGGGTCCGGTCCCGGGACGGGATCCGGGGCCGGCGGGGAGATCGGGTCGGTCAGCGACGGGGGCGCGGGGGTTGGCGGGATCGTCATGCCCGGAGCCTGCTCCTCCCGGGGCGGCCGGGGAACACCCTCCGCCCGGGACGGGGACTCGCCGAGTGACGAGCTGTGCACGTCTCCGCCGGGCACGAGGCGTCGACGACTCGACACTCGACGAGCGGAGACCGACGCGGCGACCAGCAGCAGGAGCGCGGGCGCCAGGAGGTGGGCACCCCCTGGGCAGTCGTCCCTAGACGCGGGTGCCGCGGTGCAGGGCGACGACGCCGCCGGTGAGATCGCGCCACGCGACGTCGGCCCAGCCGGCGCCCTGCAGCCACCGCGCCAGCTCCGGCTGCGGCGGCCACGCCCGGATGGACTCGGCCAGGTAGACGTAGGCCTCCGGGTTGCTGCTGACCGCCCGCGCGATCATCGGCAGCGCCCGCATCAGGTACTCGGTGTAGACGGTGCGGAACGGCCTCCACACCGGGCTGGAGAACTCGCAGACCACCAGCGTGCCGCCGGGCCTGGTCACCCGGGAGAACTCGCGGAGCGCCGCCTGCGGGTCGGCCACGTTGCGCAGCCCGAAGGAGATGACGACACCGTCGACGCTCTCGTCGGCCAGCGGCAGCGCCATCGCGTCCCCGGCCACCTTCGGTACCGGCCGGGACGCCCCGGCGCGCAGCATGCCCTGGGAGAAGTCGCAGGCGATCGCGTGCACTCCCCCGGCGGCGAGCTCGACGGTGGAGACCGCCGTCCCGGCCGCGACGTCGAGCACGGTCGCACCCGGCCGCGCACCCAGCGCCTCGCGGGTGGCCCGGCGCCAGCCGGCGTCCAGCCCGGCGGAGAGCACCGTGTTGGTCAGGTCGTACCGGCCGGCGACCCGGTCGAACATCGCCGCGACCTCCGCCGGCCGCTTGTCCAGCCCGGCTCGCGTCCCCGCCGTCCCAGCCCGTTCCCCGGTCGCCACGACGGCGACGCTACCTGCGCCCCTCCTACCCTGGAGCGGTGACCACGGCAGCCGCACGCACCGCGACCAGCGCGGCAGCGGTCACCACCACCCCCCTGGGCGCCCGGCGCACGCCGCTGCTGACCCTGCTCCCCCGCGACGGCGCGCTCGCCTGGGTGCGCCGCGGCGAGGGCCTGATCGGCTGGGGCGAGGCGGCCCGGCTGGAGGTGTCCGGCCCCGGTGCGCTCGCCGAGGCCGCCGACTGGTGGGCCCAGCGCTGCGCCGGTACCGAGGTCCACGACCCGGTCGGCGTCCCCGGCTCCGGGCCGGTCCTCTTCGCCTCCGTGGCCTTCGACCCGGCGGAGGGGACGTCGGTCTTCGTCGTCCCCGAGGTGGTCGTGGGCCGCCGCGACGGGTGCACCTGGGTGACCGTCACCGGCGACGCGGACGACGAGGACCTCGCCGTCGTCGAGACCTCACCGCAGCACGCGGCCACCTCGATCGGCCGGCTCGCCTACGCCGACGGCGCCCTCGACCCGATGGCCTGGTGCGGCGCCGTCGCCGCCGCGGTCGCCCGGATCGACGCCGGCGAGCTGGACAAGGTGGTGCTGGCCCGCGACCTGCTGGTCAGCGCCGACCGGCCGTTGGACCCCCGCCGGCTGCTGCTCCGCCTGGCCGAGCGGTTCCCGGACACCTGGACGTTCGCCGTCGACGGCCTGCTCGGCGCCACCCCCGAGCTGCTGCTGCGCCGGACCGGCCGCGAGCTGGACGCCCGGGTGCTGGCCGGCACCGCCCCGCGGGGCGCCGGCGCGGAGGACGACCGGCTGGCGGTGGGCCTGCAGACCTCGGTCAAGGACCACGCCGAGCACGCCTACGCCGTCGACTCCCTCGCCGACGCGCTCCGGCCGTTCGTCGACGAGCTGGTCGTCCCCGAGCAGCCCAGCGTGCTCACCCTGCCCAACGTCCGGCACCTGGCCAGCGACGTCCGCGGCCGCCAGCGGGACGACGACGCCACCGGACTGCTGGAACTGGTCGGCGCCGTGCACCCCACCGCCGCGGTCTGCGGCACCCCGACCGCCGGCGCGGCCCGGGTGATCGCCGAGCTCGAGGGGATGGACCGCGGCCGCTACGCCGGGCCGGTCGGCTGGCTCGACGCGCGCGGCGACGGGGAGTTCGGGCTGGCGCTGCGCTGCGCGCAGCTGACCGGGGCCGACGGGGGGCGGCAGGCCCGGCTGTTCGCCGGGTGCGGCATCGTCGCCGACTCCGACCCGATCGCCGAGCTGGCCGAGACCCAGGCGAAGCTGGCTGCCTTCCAGGCCGCCCTGGAGGACTGACTCCCTCCCCCGGAAGGGGGGATCACACCGCCTGAGTGCCCCCCTCAGGTGAAGACGAGCCGCCGGCGTCCCGACAGTCTCCAGAACGGGAACACCGACAGGGGGACGACGGATGGACAGCAGGACGCTGAACGGTGGCGGGCGTACGGCCGTCGCCGCGTGGCTGCTGCTGGCCGCTGCCCTCATCGTCCTGGTCGGGTCCACCGGCGGCGAGACCGTGTCCTCGGTCGTCTCCCTGCTCGTCAGCATCACCGCCGCGGTCGCCGCCTGGCTGGGCGTCCGGCGGTGCCGCCCGGGGCCGGCGGCCCGGTGGGTCGCGGTCGCCGTCTCGCTCAACGCCCTCGGCGACCTCCTCTGGCAGCTCCAGGCGTGGCTGGCCGATGCCCCGCCGGACGTCTCGGTGGCCGACGCCGCCTACCTGTCCTCCTACTGCGCCCTGGGGGCCGCACTGCTGGTCTACGCCGGCGACGGCGACCCCCACCCACGGGCCCGGTTCCACGCCCTGCTCGACGGCGCTGCCGTGCTGGTGATCGCCCTGCTGGTGGTCTGGCAGAGCTCCGTGCACTCGACGCTGACCGACGACAGCCTGCCGCTGGGCACCCGGGCCGTCTGGGCTGCCTACCCGCTGCTGGACGCGGTGGTCATCGGCCTGGTGGTGCGCGGCATGGTCGTGCAGTCGCGGATCGGGGTGCCGGCGCTGCTGCTCGGCCTGGGCTCTACCGCCTGGCTCGCCTCCGACCTGGCCTGGCTGCTGCTGGCGGCCCCGAACACGGTCAGCGGCTGGCTGGACGCCGGCTGGCTGATCGGTGCGGCCGCGTTCGCCGCGCTGCCCTGGAGGGACCGCTCGGACCTCCCGGCCGGCCCGACGGTCACGCCCGGGACCGGGCGCTGGCGGATGACCCTGGCCTTCCTGCCGCTGCTGGTGCCCGGGGCGTTCGAGCTCCGGGCCTGGGTGGCCGGGGAGGACATCGACCCGCTGCCGGGCCTGCTGGCCACCTCCACGCTGACCGTGCTGATGATCGTGCGCGCCCAGCGGCTGCTCACCGACCAGAGCCGTGCCCGGGCCGAGGTCCACTCGTTGGCCCGGCGCTACGAGGCACTGGCGGTGACCTCCTCCGACGCGGTGGCCGTCGTCGACCGTGACGGGCGGCTCACCTCGGACTCCCGGTCGCTCGCCGCGCTGCTCGGGCGCCCGGGCTGCACCGGGCGCTCGCTGCCACAGCTGCTCAGCGGCGTCGGTGTGGACCCCGCCGACGTCCTGGCCACCCTCGACCGGGCCCGGCTCGTGCCGGGTCAGCCGGTCGAGCTGGAGCTGCGGGGCGACCACCCCACCGGCGGCACGGTGTGGCTGGGTGGCCGCGTCGTGGACCTGCGAGACGACCCCGACGTCGGGGGCATCGCCATCAGCGTCTACGACATCACCGCCCGCAAGCTGGCCGAGCAGGAACTGGCCCACCAGGCCTTCTACGACGGGCTCACCGGGCTGGCCAACCGGTCGCTCTTCCTGGACCACGCCGAGCAGGCGCTGCGCCGGGCCGGCCGCACCGGCAGCCCGCCGATCGTGCTCTGCCTGGACCTCGACGGGTTCAAGGACGTCAACGACAGCCTCGGCCACCTGGCCGGGGACGACCTGCTCCGCACGGTCGCCGAGCGACTGCAGGGCGTCGTCCGTGCGACCGACACGGTGGCCCGGCTGGGCGGCGACGAGTTCGCCGTCCTCATCGACGACACCCGGGGCGGCCTGCCGGCCGCCGCCTCGCTGGCCGAGCGGCTGCTGCAGGTCCTCGGCGAGCCGGTGCTGCTGCACGGCCACCGGGTCACCGTGGCCGCGAGCATCGGCATCGTCGCCGCCGAGCCCGAGGCGACCCCGCTGTCGTTGTTCCGCGACGCCGACATCGCCATGTACCGGGCCAAGGCCGCCGGCCGGGCCCAGTGGGTCGTGTTCGCCCCGCAGATGCGCGCCGCCGCGCTCGAGCGGATCCAGCTGGAGCGGGAGCTGGGTGGGGCACTCGCCGCCGGCCAGCTCCGGCTGGTCTACCAGCCGGTCGTCGACCTGCAGACCGAGCGGGTGGTCGGCTTCGAGGCGCTGCTCCGCTGGCAGCACCCCACCCTCGGCGCCATCGGGCCGGACCGGTTCGTCCCGGTCGCCGAGGACTCCGGGCACATCGTGCCGATCGGTCGCTGGGTGCTCGCCGAGGCCACCCGCACGGCTGCCCGCTGGCAGCGCGCCCACCCCCGGGCCACGCCGCTGTCCATGGCGGTCAACGTCTCCGCGCGCCAGCTGGTCGGCAGCACCCTGGTCGACCACGTCGCCGAGGCGCTGACCTCCAGCGGCATCGCGCCGTCCTCGCTGGTCCTGGAGGTCACCGAGACCGCGCTGGTCACCGACCCGGACGCGGCGGCCGAGCGGCTCCTGGAGCTGCGCGCGCTGGGCACCCGGCTGGCCCTGGACGACTTCGGCACCGGCTATTCCTCGCTGAGCTACCTGCGCCAGTTCGACGTCGACGTGCTCAAGATCGACCGCTCGTTCGTGAACCTGCTCGACGGCTCGGCCGACGACGCGGCGATCGTGCACGGGCTGGTCCAGCTGGGCCGCACGCTGCGGCTGGAGGTCGTCGCCGAGGGCGTGGAGACCGAGGTCCAGCGGGACCGGCTGCGCGCGGAGCGCTGCGACCTTGCCCAGGGCTGGCTGTTCGCCAAGCCGCTGGAGGCCGACGAGGCCGAACTGCTGCTGCTCGCCGAGGCCTCCGGCACACCGGCGCTGCCCCGCCCGCGGCCGGCGCCCATCGCCGGCGACCTGCCCGTCGCCCAGGCCTGAACCGGCGCCGGCCTAGCCGAGGGCGGTGACGGCGGCCGCGCGCAGCCGCGTGGCCAGGGCCGCCTCGGCGGCGGCTTCGGTGCGGACGACGACCACCCGCGGCCCGCCGGCGCCCAGCGCGGCCACCAGCTGCGAGGGGTCGCTGACCGCGGTCGCCGCCCAGCCGAGCGAGCGGGCCACCGCCACCAGGTCCCGGCCGTGCGGGGTGCCGAACACCCGCCGGTAGCTGGCCGCGTACTGCGGCTGCCCCGGCTCCAGCTGGGCGAAGATGCCGCCCCCGTCGTTGTCCGGGACGACGACGGTCAGGTCCGGCCGCAGCTCACCCGCCCCGGGCAGCAGCCCGGTCAGGTCGTGCAGGAACGTGAGGTCGCCCATCAGCGCGAACGCCGGACCGCCACCGGCCCCTTGGTGCGCCAGCGCGGCCCCGACCGCGGTGGAGATCGTGCCGTCGATGCCGGCCACCCCCCGGTTGGCCAGCACGGTCAGCCCCGGCCGCGGCACGGCCAGCCGGTCGACGTCGCGCACCGGCGTGGAGGAGCCCAGCACCAGCAGCGCGCCGGCCGGCAGCGTGGCCACCAGGTCCCGGGCCAGCCGGGCCGCGGTCAGCCCGCGCCCGGGGACGTCGTCCAGCTCCGCGTCGACCGCCGCCCCGACCAGCCGGGCGGCCTCGGCCCACTCAGCCGCCCACTCCCCGCCGCCCCGCGGCCCGGGGTCGCGCAGGGCCAGGCCCGGGTCCAGCTGGGCGCTGCCGACGACGCTGCTGCCCCGGCCCGGGTCGGCCCAGCGCGGCGAGGGCCCGTAGGTCTCCACGGTCACCGCCGGGTCGCCCAGCAGGGCGTTGACCGGCCGGGAGAGGGTGGGCCGGCCGACGACGACCACCCGGTCGGGCCGGTGTGCGGCCAGCCAGTCGGCAGCTCCCAGCAGCAGGGCGGAGCCGCGCACCGCCCCGCTCGCCCCCCAGGCCCCGCTGCTGGGCTCCGCCAGCACCGGCCAGCCCCGCTGGTCGGCGACGACGGCAGCAGCCCGCCCGACCGCGGAGGGGGCGTCCCCGGCGACGAGCAGGGTGCGCCCCCCGCCGGCCGGCTCGCCGCCGGTCAGCGGTGCGCTCCGCGTCCCGTCACCGGCCGAGGTGGTCCACGGCGCACCGTCCGGACGCCCGGTGAACTCACCCGAGAGCGGCGCCGGTCGCTCCCCGCCGCCATCAGGCATGAGCGGCTCACGGAGGGCCAGGTTCAGGTGCACCGGACCGGGGTCGCCGGACAGCGCACCCCGGGCCACGAGCAGCGCCTTGGCGACGACCGACCGCCAGTACCTGTTCTGCGCCGCCTCGCGACCCGGTTCGGGCACCCCGACGTCCAGTGCCCAGCGCACCGCACCGCCGTAGAGGCCGACCTGGTCGATCGTCTGGTTCGCGCCGGTGGCGCGCAGCTCCGGCGGGCGGTCCGCGGTCAGCGCCAGCACGGGCACCCCGCTCTCGTGCGCCTCCAGCACCGCCGCGTGCAGGTGGGCGGTCGCCGTCCCGGAGGTGGTCAGCACCGGCACCGGCCGCCCGGCGGCCTTCGCCAGCCCGAGCGCGAGGAACGCCGCCGTCCGCTCGTCGATCCGCACGTGCAGCCGCAGCCGGCCCGCCGTCTCGGCGTCGGCCAGCGCCAGGGCGACCGGTGCGGAGCGGGAGCCGGGGGCGACCACCGCGTCGGTGACGCCGCCGCGGACCAGTTCGTCGACGAGCACCCGGGCGAAGGCGGTGGCCGGGTTCACGGGGCCGTCACCGCGGCCAGCCGGGCACGCCAGCGCTGCTCGACCGCCGGCTCGGCCGCGGTCTCGGCGAGCCGGTCGGGCTCCGGGCGGCGCACCGGCAGCGCACCGTCGACCGGCAGCAGCGGCTCACCGGTGACGTCGTCGGTGAACAGCGCGACCGTGGCCAGGCCGCAGGCGAACGGCAGCTCCGGCAGCGCGGCGGCCAGCGCGACGCCGGCGGCGATCCCGACCGAGCTCTCCAGCGCCGAGGAGACCACGCACGGCAGCCCGTGCGCCTCGGCCACCGCCAGCGCCGCCCGCACCCCGCCCAGCGGCTGCACCTTCAGCACCACGACGTCGGCCGCCTCGCGCAGGTCGACCTCGCGGGGGTCGGCGGCGCGGCGGACCACCTCGTCGGCGGCCACCCGCACCTCCACCCGCCGGCGCACCGCCGCCAGCTCACCGATCGTGGCGCAGGGCTGCTCGGCGTACTCCAGGCCCACCCGGTCCAGCTCGCGCAACCGCGCGACCGCGGTGTCGACGTCCCAGGCGGCGTTGGCGTCCACCCGGATCGCCCCGGCCGGGCCGAGCGCATCGCGCACCGCCTCCACCCGGGCCAGGTCGTCGGCGGCGGACTGGCCGGGCTCGGCGACCTTCACCTTCGCGGTCCGGCACCCCGACCCCGTCACGATGGCGTGTGCCCGGTCCGGTTCCACGGCCGGCACCGTGACGTTGACCGGCACGCTGTCCCGCAGCGGGTCGGGCCAGCCGAGGACGGCGGACTCGTGCGCCGCGGCCCACCAGCGGCGGCTCTCGGTGACGTCGTAGTCCCAGAACGGGGAGAACTCGCCCCAGCCGGCCGGGCCGCGCACCAGCACCCCGTCGCGGACGTCGATGCCGCGGAACCGGGTGCGCATCGGCACCGACCAGACGTGCACCGCCAGGGCCGCCGCTGCGGCGTCGGGAGGGGCGGTGACCACGGCCGACAGCGTAGGCGGGCGGGCGGGACACCCGGGGGCGGTCCTGGTGCACAGGCCAACCGACCCCTAGCGTGCACTCCGCAGCGCCGCCCCGATCCGGCGCGCCCGAGACCCGGAGGTCCCCCGTGGCCCACTCGACGGCTCCAGGGACCGTCACCGTCGACCGCACCCCCCGCCGTCCCGGGCTGCCGGTGCGGTGCGGCGTGCGCGGCTGCGCCTGCGAGGACCCCCGACAGCTGCGCAACGCCGCGAACCTCGTCACCGTGGTGCGCACGTTGGCGTCGCTGGCGCTGGTGACCACCGCTGCCGTCCAGCACTCCTGGCCGTGGCTGCTCGCCGCCTACCTGACCTACTGGATCGGCGACTCCGCCGACGGCAACGTCGCCCGCTGGCGGCACCAAGAGACCCGCTTCGGCGCGGTGTTCGACGTGGTCTGCGACCGGATCAACTGCATCAGCTGCGCCCTGGTGCTGCTGATGTTCATCGACGCACCGTGGCCGGTCGCGGTCTTCCTCTTCCAGTTCGTCGTGGTCGACCTGCCGCTGACCTTGCTGCCGATGCGCTGGCCGGTGCTCTCGCCCAACTACTTCTTCCTCGTCGACCGGCTGGCCTGGACGCTGAACTGGCACGTGGTCGCCAAGGTCACCAACACCACCCTGCTGGTCCTGCTGCTGGTGTTCCTGCCCGACCAGCGGGTGGCCCTGGTCGCCGCCTCGGTGGTGCTGGTGATCAAGGTCTGGTCACTGGGCCGGGTGCTGCGGCTGCCCCTGCCCAGCGACCCGGTGCACGTCCGGCAGCCGACCTCGGGCGCCGCCGCCCGTGCCTGACGCCGGCACGATCGGCCTGATCGCGCTCGGCCTGGTGGTCGGCGCGGTCTCCGCCGTCACGCCGTTCCTGCCGGTGGAGGCCTACGTGATCGGCCTGGCGGTCGCCCAGTCCCCCACAGTGGCCGTCGCCGGCGCCGTGGCCGCGGCGATCGGCCAGACCGCGGGCAAGGTGCTGTTGTTCTCCGCCGCCCGGGGCGCGACCAGCTCCCGCTGGCTGGAGCGGCTGCGCGAGCGCGGGGCGGCGGAGGCGGCCGCCATCGCCGCCGCCGAGGCGGCTGGGGAGCCACCCCCGGGCGGGCCGGTGAAGCGGGCGCTCCGGCCGGTGGGCCGCTGGCTGAGCCGGGTCAACGCCCGGGGCGTCGCGCTGCTGTCCGGCCGCGGGGGCCCGGGGGTGGTGCTGCTCAGCGGCTCGGTGGGCATCCCGCCGCTGCTGGCGATCGCCTTCTACGCCGGGACGTCGAAGATGAGCCTGCGGGCGTTCGTGGTGACCTGCCTGGTCGGCCGCGCCATCCGGTTCGTCGTCCTGGCGCTGGTGCCCGACCTGTTCTGAGTGCGGGCCGCCGTAGCCTGACTCCTCGTGCACCGGCAGCTGACCCTCGTGGCCGCGCCGCCGCCGGAGGCGGCCGCGGCGGTGCTGTCCACCGTCTGGCCGGCGCTCCTCCGCAGCCTGGACGGCGACGGGCCGCTGGCCGTGCTGCCCGCCGGCACCGGGCCCGCCGACGCCGCGCGTGCGGTGCTCCGGCCCGACGAGCCGCTGGAGCCGGGCACGGACCTGGTCGTGGTGACATCCGGGTCGACCGGTGCGGGTAAGGGCGTGCTGCTCTCCGCGGCGGCGCTCCGGGCCTCGGCGGCCGCCACCGCCGACCGGCTGGGCGGCCCCGGCAGCTGGCTGCTCGCCCTGCCGACCTCGGCGATCGGCGGGCTGCAGGTGCTCGTCCGGACCGCGCTGGCCGGCCGGGAGCCCGTCGTCCTCAGCCGGGGCGAGTCGCTGGCCACCGCCGCGGCCCGGCTGCCGGCCGGCGACCGCCGCTACGTCGCCCTGGTGCCCACCCAGCTGCGCCGGTACCTGGCCGATGAGCCTGCCGTGCTGACCTCCTTCGACGGCGTGCTGATCGGCGGCGCCGCCACCGACCCCGCCCTGCTCGCCGCCGCCCGCCGCGCCGGCGTGCAGGTGCGCACCGCCTACGGCATGAGCGAGACCGCCAGCGGCTGCGTCTACGACGGCGTGCCGCTGGCGGGGGTCTCCGTGCGGGTGACCGACGGCATCGAGCTGGCCGGCCCGGTGCTGGCGTCGGGCTACCGGCTCGACCCGGCCGGGACGGCGGCCGCCTTCCGCGACGGCTGGTTCCGCACCCGGGACGCCGGCTCGCTGGACGACGCCGGCCGGCTCACCGTGCACGGCCGGCTGGACGACGTGGTGATCAGCGGCGGGGTCAACGTGTCCCCCCAGGCCGTGGAGGCGCTGCTGCGCGAGCACCCGTCGGTCACCGACGCCGTCGTCACCGGGCTCCCCGACCCCGAGTGGGGGCAGCGGGTGGTCACCGCCGTCGTCGCCGCCTCCGGCGCCACCCCGGACCTGGCCGAGCTGCGCCCCTGGGTCACCGCCCGGCTCGGCGCGGCCGCCGCCCCCCGCGAGCTGACGGTCGTCGACGCGCTGCCCACCCTGCACACCGGCAAGCCCGACCGCCGGGCCGTCGCACGCACGCTGAGAGGAACCGACTGATGGCCACCCCCGCCCAGTGGCTGGCAGGGGCCCGACCCCGCACGCTGCCCGCCGCGCTCGCCCCGGTGCTCGTCGGCTCCGGCACGGCGGCCGCGCTCGACGGCTTCCGGCTGGTGCCCGCGCTGCTCGCCCTGGCCGTCGCGCTCGCGCTGCAGGTGGCGGTCAACTACGCCAACGACTACTCCGACGGGAAGCGCGGCACCGACGCCGACCGGGTCGGCCCGATGCGGCTGGTCGGCTCCGGCGCGGCCACCCCGCACCAGGTGCTGGTCGCCGCGCTGGCGTCCTTCGCGGTGGCGGCGGTGGCCGGCCTGGCGCTCGCGGCGGTGTCCAGCTGGTGGCTGGTCGCCGTCGGTGCGGTGAGCATCCTGGCGGCCTGGACCTACACCGGCGGCCCGATCCCCTACGGCTACCGGGCGTTGGGCGAGGTCTTCGTGTTCGTCTTCTTCGGCCTGGTCGCCGTGGTCGGGACGACGTTCGCCCAGACCGAGACGCTGGACGGGCTGGCGTTCGCCGCGGCGGTGCCGATCGGGCTGCTCTCGGTGGCGCTGCTGGTGGTCAACAACCTGCGCGACGTGCACGGGGACGCCGCCGTCGGCAAGCGGACGCTGGCGGTGCTGCTCGGCGAGGCCCGCACCCGGGTCTTCTACACCGGCCTGCTGGTCGTCGCCTTCGCCGTGATCGCCGGGATCGGCGTCGTCCGGCCCTGGGCGCTGCTCGGCCTGCTCGCCGCACCGCTCGCGGTGCCGCCGGTGCGCACCGTGCTGGGCGGCGGCCGCGGGCCGGCGCTGATCGGCGCGCTCAAGGCCACCGGTCAGCTCACCCTGGTCACCGGCGTCCTGTTCGGCCTGGGCCTCGCCCTCAGCTGAGGCCTCACTGCAGGGCCCGCTCCGAGCGGCCCCTGGAGCAGGGCCGTCAGGCGTCGTCGGCGGCGGTGCCGCGGAGCTCGGCCCGCAGCCGCTCCTTGCGCTCGTTGCGCGCCACCAGGGCACCGGTCAGCTGCTCGCGCACCCGGCCCAGCGCCAGGTAGGACACCGGCATCGCCAGCAGCACCCCGAACAGGAAGCCGGGGGTGCCGGGCAGCCCGAGCACCCACAGCAGCCCGATCAGCGCCGCGGCGATCGCCAGCCGACCGAGGGTGTAGATCGCCAGCCACTTCGCGACACCACCCCGGCTCGGCGCCCCGCCGTCGGTGCCCCCGGGCACGGACGCCCCGGCTGCCCTCATCTGCTCAGCCACGACGGCCCTCCCACTTGGTCGACAACACCACGGTCGTCCGGGTGCGTGCGACGCCCCGGACCCTGTTCAACGCACTGATGGTGTCCTCCAGTGCCCGGATGTCGGGAACCCGCACCTTGAGCACGTACCCCTCGCTGCCGGCGACCCGCCAGCAGTCCTCCACCGACGACAGCTCCGCCAGTGCCGCTTCCAGACCGGTGTCGTCGACCTGGTCGCTCTCGATCACCCCGACCAGGGCGGTGACCCCGAGCCCTACCGATGCCGGGTCGACCACGGCCTGGTAGCCGGTGATCACACCGGCTGCCTCCAGCTTGCCGACCCGCTCGTGCACCGAGGGGGCCGAGAGCCCGACCTGCCGGGCGAGCTCGGCGTAGCTGGCCCGGCCGTTGGCCCGCAACAGGCTGATCAGCTGCTCGTCGACCGCGTCGATGTCGCCCTCCGGCTCCTCGGGTGCGCGCCCGGCAGACCGCCGGCGCAGGGCCCGCCCCGGTCGGGCAGGAGATCACCGGGTCCGAGTATCGCCGCGGTCGTACATTGGTGGCGATGAGGGGGGTGGCCCGATGGTCTTCCTGGTGATGTTGGTGATCGCGGTGGCCGTGGTCGTGCTCGTGATGCGCGCCGCGTCGGCGCAGGACGGTGGCCGAGGGGGGTCCGGTGGCATCGGTCGCCCGGAGCGCCCGCCGCGTGGGCCCCGCCCACCCCGGGCGCAGCGGCCCACCCGGCCGGTGGCCCCTGACGACGATCCGGAGTTCCTGCGTGAGCTGGAGCGACGGGCCCGTCGGGACGACGGCAGCCTGAACTGAGACCCGCGGGCCAGCCGGCCCGCTCCCGGACGCACCACGAGCCGTCAGCCCTCCGGGGCTGACGGCTCGCTGCGCCTGGGCGTCCTGCTCAGGCGGCGTCGCTGCCCGACCGCGCGGACGAGGCGGCCGGGCTCCCCCCGAGCCACCGGCGCCAACCGGACCGGCGCCGGTCCGGTCGTCCGTCCCCGGCCGCCGGCGCCACGGGGGTCACGGCCACCGCGGTGGTGGAATCCGTCGTCTCGGCGGCCGGGGGGTGCGTGGCGCCGTCGCGGTCCGGCCAGCCGAGGCCGGAGCCCTCACCAGGCTCGCCGGGCCAGCCGAGGCCACCGTCCGGCTGGCTCTCCCCTTGCTGGCTGTCGACCTGCTGACCGTCCGGGAGGCCGGGCGCGTGCCGGGGCGGGCCCGGCTCCACCGACGTCGTCCGCTGCCGCAGCGCGGCCGCGACGATCGGGTCGACGCGGGCACCGTTCCCCGCCGAGTGCCTACCCACGGTGAACTCGACCGCGCTCAGTCATGCGGTCAGGATGACACGGTGCGCGCCCTGGGGCGCACCGTCCCAGGAGTCGCGCGTCCTGTTCCACCCGATCGTGACAGTGGGTGACCGGCCTGAGAACCCGGAGGCGTCAGACGCCGCCGTAGCTGTGCAGGCCGGTCGACACCAGGTTGACGAACAGCAGGTTGAAGATCATCACCACGAGGCCGACGATGTTGATCCACGCCGAGGGGCGCCCCCGCCAACCGGCCGTGGTGCGGGCGTGCAGGTAGGCCGCGTACACGATCCAGGCGATGAACGCCCAGGTCTCCTTCGGGTCCCAGCCCCAGAACCGGCCCCAGGCGCTCTCCGCCCAGATCGCACCGGCGATGACCGCGAAGGTCCAGATGGGGAAGCCGAAGACGGCGGTGCGGTGGGCCGTGCGGTCCAGCGCCGCCGCCGTGGGCAGCCGGTCCAGCAGCGACGGGGCAGCGGGTGCACCCGTGGCGGCACCGGCGGCCACCGTCGCGTCCCGCCGGCTGCGCACCAGGTAGAGCGCGCTGGCGATGCCGCTGACGAAGAAGATGCCGAACCCGATGGTGGCGGTGCTCACGTGGATCGCCAGCCAGCTGGACCGCAGGGCGGCCACCAGCGGGCCGGCCTCGGCGTACAGGAACAGCCCGATCAGCACCATCGACAGCACCACGGGCGCCAGCAGGAAGACGCCGATGTGCCGCAGCGACGGCGCCCGCACGGCGAGCACCAGGTAGGCCACGACCGCGACCAGGACCACCGCGGTGGCGAACTCGTACATGTTGCCCCAGGGCAACCGGTCGGTGGCCATGCCCCGCGCCACCAGCACCCCGGCGTGGGCGACCGCGCCGAGGCCGGTCAGCACCATCGCGACCAGGCCCAGCCGGCGGGCCCGCGTCGGCTCGACCGGCTCGCCGGCGGCCCGGACGTCGACCGGCGGCTGGGCGGGGACGCCCCCGGCGGCGACCAGCTGCTCGCTGCGCCCGCGGACGGACCGGCCGAAGGCCAGCTCGGCGCAGAAGGCGACCACAGCCAGGGAGTACAGGCCGACGCTGATCGAGAACAGGGTGTCGGACAGTGCGGCCAACGACTCGTCGATCACGACGGCGGTGCCTCCTCATCGGGTGCCGGCCCGTGTCCACGGGCCGCTGGGGTGCTCGCCGGGGCGTCGGCGCGGGCGGCCAGGGCTGCCTGCACGTCCTCGGTGAGCGAGGTGAAGCGGGGACCGGTGTCAGCGCTGCCGCGGGTCAGCGAGCCGATCGACAGCACGGTACCCCCGCCGTCCGGGGCGGGGTCGGAGCGGGCGAACACCCGTTCCCGGCGCACCAGCAGCATGCCCAGCAGGCCCACCAGGACGGCGATCGACGCCCCGAGCACCCACACCTGGCCGGGGTCGTGCGACACCTGCAGCGCCGCGAACTCCTTCAGGCCGCTGAAGGTGACGACGGTGCCGTCGGGCAGGGTGGTCGACTCCCCCACGGCGAGGTTCGTCCGGGCCACCCGGTTCAGCAGGCCCCGGTCGATCTGCTCCCGGTCCAGCGCGTAGACCGACTGCGGCAGGCCGGAGTCCAGCCCCAGGTAGCCGGTGTAGACGTCGATGCCGACCTTCGGGTCCAGCGGCCGCGGGTTGATCGAGGTCAGGAAGCCGGCCTCCAGCACACCGGTCGGGGCGAGGAAGCCCTCGATCGCCAGCTGCTCGGTCGAGCCGGCACCCAGGTCGGGCACCTTCAGCACCCCCTGGCTGAGCATCGTCCCCAGGTCGGCCGGGAGGAACGGCGCGGAGAGGTCGGTGAACGTCTGGCCGTCCGGCCGGGTGATGCTGAAGACGGGGCTGAAGCCGTGCCCGGTGACGTAGACCCGGTCGCCGCCCACCCGCAGCGGGTCGTTGACCCCGATGGTGGTGCCCACCGGGTCGGCGCCGTCCAGCTCCCAGTTGATGTCCGCGGTGTACGAGGCGGCGGTGAGGTTCTCCTCGTACTCCGCCTCGAAGTCCTCGAGGTCCACGCACAGCCGCGAGAGGTCCTCACCGTCGACCAGCGGCCCGGACCGGTGGGTGTCGTACTGCTGGAACGCGTTGCAGAAGCCCTGGCCCTCGGTCACCAGGATGCTGCCCTCGTAGCCCCAGAGCTTCCCGCCGGCCAGGCCGAGCAGCAGCGCCAGCAGCGAGAGGTGGAACAGCACGTTGCCGGTCTCCCGGAGGTAGCCCTTCTCCGCGGAGGCCTCCGGACCGGACCGGCCCTCCCGGCGGACGACGCGGAACCGGCGGACCCGCAGCTCCTCCTCCACCACGTCCAGCGCGGCCGGGCCGGCCAGCGAGGTGGTCAGTGCCGCCGACTCCGGCAGCCGCTGCAGGTGTCGGGGTGCCGTCGGCGGCGGGGTGAACAGCGACCGGCCGTGCTCGATCGCCCGGGGCACGACGCAGCCGATCAGCGAGATGAACAGCAGCAGGTAGATCGCCGCGAACCAGGGCGAGCTGAAGACGTCGAACAGGTACAGCCGGTCGAGCCAGGGTCCGAGCGTGGGGTACTCGGCCAGGTAGCCGGCCACGTCGCTCTGCGACAGCGACCGCTGCGGCAGCAGCGACCCCGGGATCGCCGCGACGGCCAGCAGGAACAGCAGGATCAGCGCTGTGCGCATCGCGGTGAGCTGACGCCACCAGCGCAGCAGCCGGCCCGCCACCCGGCGGCCGGGCGAGGGCGGGGACGGCGGGCTGGCCGGTGCGGCCGGGCGCGGCGGGGCGGTGGCGGTCACCGGGCCTCCTCGCTGGCGCTCGTCGCCCCGGCGACAGGGCGTGCTGTGCTCATCGGTGATCTCGCGAGCTCGATCACAGCGGCGCCGACTCGGCCAGACCGGTGGCGGCCAGCCAGCCGCGCAGCCAGATCATCAGCTCGGTCCACGCCCCGGTGACCAGCATCAGCCCGACGCCGATCAGCACGACCCCACCGATCCGGGTGACCGTGCGGGCGTTGCGGCGCAGGAACGACATGGCGCCCACGGCCCAGCGGGCGCCCAGCGCCACGAGCACGAACGGCACGCCGAGCCCCAGGCAGTAGGCCAGCCCCAGGAACGCGCCCCGCCCCACGGTCGCCTCGCTGAAGGCCAGGCTCTGCACGGCCTGCAGGGTCGGGCCCAGGCACGGGGTCCAGCCCAGGCCGAAGACCACGCCCAGCAGCGGGGCGCCGGCCAGGCCGACGGCGGGGCGGGCGGAGATCCGGGCGGTGCGCTGCAGGAACGGCAGCCAGCCGAGGAAGCCGAGCCCCACCACGATGGTGACCAGGCCCATCACCCGGGTGATCACGTCGTTGTACTCGAGCAGCAGCCGGCCCAGCCCGCCCACGGCGCTGCTGATCGCCACGAAGACCACCGTGAAGCCGAGCACGAACAACACCGAGCCCAGCACCATCCGGCCACGAGAGGCCCGCTCGTCGACCGGTCCGACGGCGGTGGCCACCGAGGCGCCGCCGGTGAGGGGCTGGCCCCCCGACACGGCACCGGCCGACGCCGGGACCGGAGCCGCCGTCCGCGGGGCGCTGCCCACCAGGCCCGTGACGTAGGAGAGGTAGCCGGGGACCAGCGGCAGCACGCAGGGCGAGGCGAAGCTGATCAGCCCGGCCAGCGCGGCCACCGCGGCGGCGACCAGGAGCGGCCCGTCGCCGATCAGCTCCCTGATGGCCTCCACCACGGCTCAGGCCTCCCCGGTCAGCTGCGCGATCACCGTGCGCAGGTCGTCCTGGCGCACAGCACCGGTGTACACCGCTGCGACGCGACCTTCACGGTCCAGCACGATCGTCGAGGGGATCGCGGCGGCCGGGTAGTCGCGGAAGGCCAGCGCCACCTCACCGCGGGGGTCGAACAGCGAGGGGAAGGTGATCCCCTTGCTCTCCAGGAAGGCGTTGGCCAGCTGTTCGGTGTCCTTGACGTTCAGGCCGAGGAACTGGACGCCGTCGTCCCGGACGTCGGTGTAGACCTCCTGGAACTCGGGGCTCTCCACCCGGCAGGGCGCGCACCACGAGCCCCAGAAGTTGAGCACCGCGACGTCCCCGGCCAGCTCGCCGGAGTCGAACTCCCCGCCGTCGAGCAGCGTGCCGGAGAAGTCCGGGGCGGTGGCCCGCTCCCCCTCGGGGATGACCTCGCCGTACGGCGTGGCCGCCTCGAAGCGGAACTCACCGCCGTTGGTCACGTCCACTGGTTCGTCGCCGGTGCTGCAGCCCGCGGTGAGCACCGCGGCCACCGCCAGCGCCGCCGCCAGTCGGCTATGCACCGGGCACCGCATCGGGGTCGGTGGCCCCGGCCGGCTCGGCGTACTCCAGCCGCACCAGCCGGTCGCCGTCGTAGGTGAGCGAGGTGACGCTGGCCAGCCCGCACTCCCGGCGCCGCGGGTCGTGCAGGTAACGACGGCCCTCCAGGTGCAGCCGCACCGTCCAGACCGGCAGCTGGTGGCTCACGCAGACGGCGGCGTGCCCGCGGGCGGCGTCCCGGGCCGTGTCGATCGCACCGAGCATCCGCGCGGCGATCTCCCGGTACGGCTCGCCCCACGACGGCGTCCACGGGTTGCGCAGCCGCCACCAGTTGCCCGGGTGCCGCATCGCCCCGTCACCGACGCCGAAGGTCTTGCCCTCGAAGGAGTTCCCGGCCTCGATCAGCCGCTCGTCCGTGGCGATCTCCAGCCCCAGCGTGTCGGCGATCGGGCGCGCGGTCTGCTGCGCACGCTCCAGCGGGCTGGCCACCAGGTGGGTGACGTCGCGGTCGGCGAACCAGGCGGCCGCGGTACGGGCCATGCCCTCGCCGGCCTCGCTCAGCCGGTAGCCGGGCAGTCGCCCGTAGAGCACGCCGGCCGGGTTGTGCACCTCGCCGTGCCGCATCAGGTGGACGACGGTCGTCTCGCTCACGGCTGCAGCTCCAGGGTGTCCTTCGCCTCGGGCGAGGCGGGGCCGCCGGCAGCGGCCGCGGCGGCCGACGCAGCGGCGGGCAACGCGGCCAGCACGTGGTCGAGCGCCTCGTCGTCCAGGGCGGCGCTGACGAACCACGCCTCGAAGGCCGAGGGCGGCAGGTAGACGCCGCGGGCGAGCATGGCGTGGAAGAAGGCGGTGTGCGCGGCGACGTCCTGGCTGCGGGCGTCGTCGTAGTCGCGCACCTGGCGCTCGTCCGGGACGAAGAACACCGAGAACATCGAGCCGGCCTGCTGCACCCGGTGCGGCACCCCGGCGGCGAAGAGCGCCGCGCTGGCGGCACCCCGCAGCAGGGCGGCGACGGAGTCACACCGCTCGTAGACCTCGTCGGTGCACAGCCGCAGCGTGGTCAGCCCGGCCGCAACCGCCACCGGGTTCCCGGCCAGCGTGCCCGCCTGGTAGACCGGCCCGGACGGGGCGAGCTGGTCCATCACGTCGGCGCGGCCACCGAACGCCGCGGCCGGCATGCCCCCGCCCATGACCTTGCCGAAGGTGAACAGGTCGGCGTCCACCGGGTCCAGGCCGTACCAGCCGGCGCCGGAGACCCGGAACCCGGTCATCACCTCGTCGACCAGCAGCAGCGCCCCGGAGGCCGCGGTGATCCGGCGCAGGTGGCCGTTGAACCCGTCCAGCGGCGGGACGACGCCCATGTTCCCGGCGGCCGCCTCGGTGACGACACAGGCGATCTGGTCGCCGCGCTCGGCGAAGACCGCCTCGACCGCGGCGACGTCGTTGTAGGGCAGCACGATCGTGTCGGCCGCCGCGCCCGTGGTCACGCCCGGGGTGTCGGGGAGGCCGAGGGTGGCGACGCCGGACCCGGCGGAGGCCAGCAGCGCGTCGACGTGGCCGTGGTAGCAGCCGGCGAACTTCACGATCAGCGGCCGGCCGGTGTACCCGCGGGCCAGTCGCACCGCGGAGAGGACCGCCTCCGTGCCGGAGTTGACCAGCCGCACCCGCTCGACCGGGGCCACCCGGGAGACGATCTCCTCGGCCAGCTCTGCCTCACCGGCCGTGGGGGTGCCGAAGGTGAAGCCGCGGCGGGCCGCCTCGGTGACGGCGGCGACGACCTCCGGGTGGGCGTGCCCCAGGATCATCGGGCCCCAAGAGGCCACCAGGTCCACGTAGCGGCGGCCGTCGACGTCGGTCAGCCAGGGGCCCGAGCCCGAGGCCATGAACCGCGGGGTGCCCCCGACGGCCCGGAAGGCGCGCACCGGGGAGTTCACCCCGCCGGGCGTCACCCGACCCGCCCGCTCGAACAGCTCTGCCGACACCGGGGCCTCGTACGGGTAGGGCTCAGTCACGGTCCCACTCTCCCAGGTTCGTCTGTGTGCACGGATCCGGTGATGGAACGGCCGCCCTTCAGGGGCCCGCGCCGAGCTCGCGAGGCGTGGGCAACGGCCCCGCTGCAGGGCCCCGGTACGAGCTTGCGAGTTCCGGGGGGCAGCGGGGTCCTTCCACCTTCAGCAGCGCAGCCAGCGGGCGGCCTCGACCGCCCAGTAGGTCAGCACCGAACCCGCACCGGCCCGCCGGATCGAGGTCAGCGTCTCCAGGACAGCCCGCTCGCGGTCGACCCAGCCGTTGGCGGCGGCCGCCTCGACCATCGCGTACTCGCCGCTGACCTGGTAGGCGGCCACCGGGACGTCGACGGCGTCGGCCACCCGGGCGATGATGTCCAGGTAGGGCCCGGCCGGCTTGACCATCACCGCGTCCGCGCCCTCGGCGAGGTCCTGCGCCACCTCGCGCAGCGCCTCGTCGGTGTTCGGCGGGTCCATCTGGTAGGTCGAGCGGTCACCGAACTGCGGCGCCCCCTCGGCCGCCTCGCGGAAGGGCCCGTAGAACCCGGAGGCGTACTTGGCGGCGTAGGCCAGGATCGGCGTCTCGGTGTACGCGGCGCTGTCCAGCCCGGCGCGGATCGCCGCGACCTGGCCGTCCATCATCCCGCTCGGGGCGATCACGTGCGCCCCGGCCTGGGCCTGGGCGATCGCGACGGCGGCGTACCGGTCGAGCGTCGGGTCGTTGTCGACCACGCCCGCCGGGGTGACCACGCCGCAGTGCCCGTGGTCGGTGTACTCGCACAGGCACAGGTCGGCCATCAGCACGAGCTCGTCGCCGAGGTCGGCGCGCAGCTGCTGCAGCGCCGCGTTGACCACGCCGTCGGCGGCGTCGGCCTGCGAGCCGACGGCGTCCTTGTCCGCGGGGATGCCGAACAGCATCAGCCCGCTGATCCCGGCCTCGGCCGCCTCGGCGGCGGCCTTCCGCAGCGACTCGGGGGTGTGCTGGACGACGCCGGGCATGGAGCTGATCGGCACCGGCTCGGCGATGCCCTCCTTGACGAAGACGGGCAGCACCAGGTCGGCCGGGGACAGCCGGGTCTGCGCCGTCCACCGGCGCATGGCCGGGGTCGAGCGCAGCCGACGACCCCGGGCGAACCCGGGGTTCGCGCCGCCCTGGCCGGAGGTCACTTGGACTCCCCGGCCTCCGCCTCGGCCCGGCGGGCCTGGGCGAACTCGGCGAGCGCGTCGACCAGCGGGCCGACGGCCGCGGTCTCCGGCTGCACGTCCACCCGCAGGCCGAACTCGGTGGCACTGGCCGCGGTGGCCGGGCCGATCACCGAGACGACGGTGCGGGCGTGCGGCTTGCCCGCGATGCCGACCAGGTTGCGCACGGTCGAGGAGGAGGTGAAGCAGACGGCGTCGAAGCCGCCGCCCTTGATCGCCTCGCGCACCGCGGCCGGCGGCGGCGCCGCCCGCACGGTGCGGTAGGCGGTGACGTCGTCGATCTCCCAGCCGCGCTCCTTGAGCCCGGCCGCGAGGGTCTCGGTGGCGATGTCGGCCCGGGGCAGCAGCACCCGGTCGATCGGGTCGAAGACGTCGTCGTACGGCGGGAAGTCGGCCAGCAGGCCCTCGCTGGACTGGTCGCCGCTGGGCACCAGCTCGGGCACGATGCCGAACTCGCGCACCGCGTCGGCGGTCTGCTGCCCGACGCAGGCGACCTTGACCCCGGCGAAGGCGCGGGCGTCCAGGCCGAGCTCGGTGAATTTCTCGCGGACGGCGCGCACCGCGTTGGTCGAGGTGAACACGATCCAGCCGTAGCGGCCGGTGACCAGGCCCTTGACCGCGCGGTCCATCTGCGCGGGGCTGCGGGGCGGCTCGACGGCGATCGTCGGCACCTCCACCGGGACGGCCCCGTAGGCGCGCAGCCGCTCGCTCATGTCGCCGGCCTGCTCCTTGGTGCGCGGCACCAGCACCCGCCAGCCGAACAGCGGGCGGCTCTCCCACCAGGAGAGCTTGGCGCGCTTGTCGACCACGGCACCGACGATGACCACGACCGGCCCGGCCAGGCTGTCCAGCCCGGCGGACTTCTCGGCGACGGCGGTGAGCTTGGCGGCGATGCTCTTCTGCGCCGTCCCGGTGCCCTGGGTGGTGACGACGACCGGGGTGTTGCCGGACAGGCCGCCGTCGAGGAGGCCGGCCGCGGCGGTGGCCACCTGGTCGGCGTCGGCCTGCAGCACCAGCGGGCTGCCGGTGCCGGTCGAGGCGGCGGCGAGCGCCGCCAGGTCGACCGGGGCGTCGGAGGTGCGCAGGTCGGCCTGGACCGAGCTGGCACCCAGCGGGACGCCGGCGTAGGCGGGCACGGCGGTGCCGATCGCGACGCCGGGGACGACGTCGAACGCGACGCTGGTGCGGGTGACCGCCAGCGCCTCCTTCACCACGGCGTCGCTGGTGAACGGGTCACCGGCGATCAGCCGGACGACGACGCTGCCGTTCTTGGCCGCGGCCACCGCGGACTTGGCCACCTCGGCCGGCTCGCCGCTGACCGTGGTCAGCTCGAGGTCCGGGTGGGCCTCCAGCAGCGCCTCGCGGACGGCGGCGGAGACCTCGGGGTCGGCCAGCACCGTGTCGGCGCCGGCGATCGCGGCGCTGGCCCGGACGGTCAGCAGCTCCGGGTCACCGGGCCCGGCGCCCACGAAGACCACCGTGCCCTTGCCGTTGCCGTTCTGCTTGCGTGAGCGCGTCATCGCGTGCTCCTGTTCCTGCCCCCGGAGGGGGTCGCTGCGGGTGGTACGGGACGGATGGGGCGGGGGGCGTGGCCCCCGCGGGGGGCGGTCACCGGCTGGCTGCCATGAGCGCAGCCGCGCCGCGGTCCAGCAGCTCGGCGGCCAGCTCGCGCCCCAGGGACTCGGCCGCGGCGGCCGGCCCGGTGATCGAGCTCCGGACGCCGTCGCTGCCGTCGAGGGCGGTGACCGACGCGCGCAGGTAGAGCTCCGCGGCGCCGTCCTCGCCCTCGGCGAGCTCGGCGTGTGCGGCCACCGGGGCGCTGCACCCGGCCTCCAGCGCGGCGAGCACCGCACGCTCGGCTGCCACGCAGGCCCGGGCCGCGGGGTCGTCGAGCACGGCGAGCAGCTCACGCACGCGGGTGTCGTCGGCGCGGCACTCCACGGCGAGGGCACCCTGCGCCGGGGCGGGGAGCACCTGGATCGGGTCGAGCACCTCGGTCACCGCCGACAGCCGGTCCAGCCGGGCCAGACCGGCCCGGGCCAGGACGACGGCGTCCAGGTCGCCGGAGGTGACCCGGCCCATCCGGGTGTCGACGTTGCCGCGGATCGGCACGATCTCCAGGCCGAGACCCAGGGCGCGCAACTGGGCCACCCGGCGGGGGGCACCGGTGCCGATCCGGGAACCGGCGGGCAGCTCCCCGAGGCTGAGGCCGTCGCGGGCGACGAGCACGTCGCGGGGGTCCTGCCGCGGCGGGACGGCGGCCACGGTCAGGCCGGGGCTCGGCGAGGTCGGCAGGTCCTTGAAGCTGTGGACGGCGAGGTCGACGGTGCCCTGCTGCAGCGCGTCGCGCAGGGCGGTGACGAAGACCCCGGTGCCGCCGAGCTGGTTGATCGCCTCGGTGGACCGGTCGCCGTAGGTGCTGATGTGCACCAGCTCCACCGGCACGCCGGTGGCCGCGGTGAGCGCGTCGGCGACGTGCTGGGACTGGGTCAGCGCCAGCTGGCTCGCCCGGGTGCCCAGCCGCAGCGGCGACTCCACGCCGGTCACGCGGCACCCCCGGTGCGCCCGTCGCGGGTGGCGTCGATCCGCGGGTCCAGCGCCGACAGCGGGGTGCCGGCCGGCAGCTCGGGGTCGACGGTGACCGCGTCGGAGAGGCTGGTGCGCTCCCCGTCGGTGACACCGGACAGCCCCAGCCCGAACAGCGCACGCAGCGCGTCGGCGTAGTCGGTGCCGCCGGGGGCACCTGCCAGCTCCTTCACGCGGACGGTGGGCTCGTGCAGCAGCTTGTCGACCACCCGGCGGACGGTGCGGGCGATCTCGCTGCGCGCCTTGGCGTCCAGGTCGGGCAGGCGCGTGGACAGCCGGAGCAGCTCGGCGTCGACCACCTCGGCGGCCTGGCTGCGCAGCGCCGAGACGGTCGGGGCCACCGCGGCGGCCTGCCGCTCGGCGCGCAGCAGCGAGGTCTCCAGCTCGACCAGGGCGTGCGCGGCGGCGATGTCGTCGGCGGCGACGGAGCCGGCCACCGGCTGGCCGGGGTGCGCGGCGCGCTCCCCCTGCAGCATCGCCAGGTCCACGACGTGCACGCCGGGCAGGCCGCCGACCGAGGCGTCGACGTCGCGCGGGAGCGCGAGGTCGACGATCACCAGCGGCCGCCCGGCCCGCCCGAGGAGGGCCTCCTCGACCAGGTCGGTGCCGATGACGGTGCCGGTGGCGCCGGTGCAGGTGACCAGGACGTCGGCCGCGGCGAGCTCGGCGGGCAGCTGCTCGAGGTCGGCCTGCCGGCCGCCGATCGACTCGGCCAGGCGGGCGGCGCTGGCCGGCGTCCGGCTGCTGACGGTGACCGCCGCGCCCCGCCGGGCCAGGGTGGTCGCGGCCAGGGCACCCATCGACCCGGCACCGACCACCAGCACCGGGCGGTCGGCGAGCTCACCGAGGGTCTCCGAGACCCGGTCCAGGGCGACCGAGACCAGCGAGGCGCCGGCCCGGTCGATGCCGGTCTCGGCGTGCACGCGCTTGCCCACGCGCAGCGCCCGCTGGGCGATCGGGTGCAGCTCGCGCCCGACCGTGCCCTCCTCCTGGGCGAGGGCGTAGGCGGCGCGCAGCTGCCCGAGCACCTGGGTCTCACCGACGACCATCGAGTCCAGGCCCGCGGCGACCGTGCACAGGTGCCCGATCGCCTGGTCCTCGTAGTAGACGGTGACGTAGGGGGAGAGCTCCTCCACCGTCGCGCCGGCGTGCCGCGCGAGCACCCGGCTGACGTCGGTGATCCCGCCGTGGAAGCGGTCGACCTCGGCGAACACCTCGATCCGGTTGCAGGTGGCCAGCACGATGGCCTCGGAGACGTGGTCGCTCTCGACCAGCTCGTGCAGGGTCTTGACCTTGTCGTCGCCGGTCATGCTCACCTGCTCGAGCAGGGCCACCGGCGCCGTCTGGTGGCTGATGCCGACCGCGAGCAGGCTCATCGGGCGACCCCCTGGGCGGGCCGCAGCGGGGCCAGCAGCGGCGGCGTCCCGTCGCGCTGCTGGTCCAGGAAGGCCAGCACCTGCAGCTCCACGGACAGGTCGACCTTGCGGACGTCGACACCCGCAGGGACCGTCAACGCCACCGGCGCGAAGTTCAAGATGCTCCTCACCCCGACCGAGACCAGTCGGTCGCAGACCGACTGGGCCACCTCGGCCGGTGTCGTGATGACGCCGATCGTCGCGTGGGTCTCGGCGACGACGGCCTCCAGCTCCTGGACCGGGCGGACCTGGAGGCCGCCGACCCGGTGCCCGACCGTCGCGGGGTCGGTGTCGAGCAGGCCGACGAACTCGAAGCCCCGGCTGGCGAACCCGGCGTAGTCGGCCAGTGCCGACCCCAGCCGGCCGATCCCGATGAGCACGCAGGGCCGGGAGCGCTCCCCGCCGAGGGCGTCGGTGAGCCGGTCCCGCAGGCCCGAGACCGAGTAGCCGACCCCGCGGACGCCACAGGGACCGAGGTAGGACAGGTCCTTGCGGAGACCGGCGGGGTTCACCCCGGCCGCCGAGGCGAGCTCCCCGGAGGAGACGTGACTGCGACCGCCGTCGGCGAGGCCGGCCAGCACCCTCAGGTACACGGCCAACCGGGCAACGGTGGCCTCCGGGATGATCCGGGGCCGCGACTGGGGCACGGGCAGACTCCACAGCGATCCGAACGCACTCCCCGGGCGGACCGGGGACGATCGGGAGGACTCAGACAGGTCAGGGAGACGGGCACGTCGGCGCCCGGCAAACGCCACGGTAACCGCTTGTGAACGCCTGAACAAAGTCGCCGAGGGCGTCCGCGCAGGTGGCGGGCGCCCGCTGTGTCGAGGACCACGCCCCGAGGACCCCCGGACGGGTGCCCCAGCATCTCACCGGCCGCGGGCGACGTCCCGCTCGGGGCGGGTCAGTGGGGTGCGGGGATGCCCAGGTCGCGGCGCAGCCGCGGGACGTCGACGGTGAAGTGGCTGTGCTCCCGGCCGTCGAGCAGGACCACCGGCACCCGGTCGCCGTACTCGATCCGCAGCTCCGGGTCGGTGTCGACGTCGACCAGCGAGATGCCGAGCCCTGCCTCCCCGCCGATCCGGGTCAGCGTCTCGGCGGCGATGACGCAGAGGTGACAGCCCTCGCGGGTCAGCAGCTCCAGCCGGGGCCCCGGCTCAGTCATCGGTGGCCTCCCCCGCCGCCGACGGCTCGGCGTCCGCCGCGGCCGACTGCTCGGCGTCCGCCGCGGCCGCGGCCCGCTCCAGCCCGAGCTCGCGGAGCCGGGCCCGGCTGACCTTGCCGGCCAGGGAGTGCGGCAGTTCGGGGACGAAGTGGACGGCCACCGGGACCTTGAACCGGGCCAGCGACCGGCCGGCGTGCTCGCGCAACTGCTCTTCCGTCACCTCTGCGCCGGGGGTGCGGACGACGACGGCGTGCACCGCCTCGCCGCTGCGCTGGTCCGGCACGCCGATCACCGCGCTCTCGGCCACCCCGGGGTGCTCGGCCAGCACCCGCTCCACCTCGCCCGGGTAGACGTTGAAGCCGCTGACCAGCACCAGGTCCCGGCGCCGGTCGACCAGCTTGAGGTCGCCCTGGGCGTCGCGGTAGGCGATGTCGCCGGTGAGCAGCCAGCCGTCGGCGTCCGGGCCGTCGGCCCCGTCGGGCCAGTAGCCGCGGAACAGGTTGGGGCCGCGCACGCAGATCTCCCCGGTCTCGCCGTCGGCGTCCTCGTCGCCGAACGGGTCGCCCCAGACGTCGGCCCGCACCCGGCTGCCCGGGTCCGGCCCGGCGGTCGGCCCGCCCGCGGTGTCCCGCAGCACCAGCTCCACACCGGGCAGCGGACCGCCGATGCAGTCCGGCTTCGCCCGCCCGGTCGCCAGTGTGCTGGCCAGCACCGGGGCGGCCTCGGTCAGCCCGTAGCCCTCCCAGACCGTCACCGCGGCGCGGGTGCGCATGGCCTCGAAGAGCGCACCGGGCATCGGCGCGGCACCACAGCTGGCCGTGCGCACGGCGGCGAACCCGCGGCGGAGCACGGCGTCACTGCCCGCCGCGTCGGCCACCGCCAGCCAGGCGGCGTACATCGGCGGGGCACCCGGCACCGCCGACACCTCCTCGGCGGCCATCAGCGCCAGGGACCCCGCTGGGTCGAACTCGTCCAGCAGCACCGCACAGGCACCGGTGGCCGCGACCAGGCCCCAGCCGCTGTTGAAGCCGTAGACGTGGAACAGCGGCAGGGTCAGCAGCACCCGGTCGCCGGTGCGCACCGGTGGCGGCTGGAGCGCCAGGCACTGCTGCTGGTTGGCCAGCAGCGCGGCGTGGGTGAGCATCGCGCCGCGGGGCCGCCCGGTGGTGCCGCTGGTGTAGGCCAGCAGGGCCAGCGCGTCGGGGTCGTCCGGGTCGGCCGGCGCCGGGCCGTCGGCTGCCGGGGGCCCCACGCACACCGGGACGCCGACCAGCTCGGGCCGCTCCCCCGCCACCACGAGCAGCCGGGCACCTGAGTCGGCGAGCAGGTGGGTGACCTCCGGGTCGGTGTAGGCGGTGTTGACCGGGACGACGACCAGCCCGGCCCGCAGCGCACCCATCACCGCGACCACCCACTCCACGCCGTTGGGCAGCTGCACCGCCACCCGGTCACCGGTGTGCAGTCCGCGCTCGAGGTACCCGGCGGCCGCCCGGTCGGTCAGTGCATCGACCTCCGACCAGGTCAGCCGGCGTTCGCCGTGGACCAGCGCCGGCGCGTCGCCGTGGCCCGCGGCCGCACGGCGGACGAGTGCGGAGAAGGAGCGCACCCCGCCGTCCTGCACGAGACCGTCCTGCTCGCGTCCGTCCTGCTCGTGCGGCTCTCGTTCGACCGGCACGACGGACCTCCGCAGGGCAGCAGCCGTCTCGGACGGCGGGGACGTGGACGCAGCGGCACGATGTTGTCACCATGGGCGGCGGACCGCACCGTCCGTGGCTGCGTGGCGCCCGAGCAGCTCGGCTCGGCAGGGATGTGAGGAGGTCCGACAGCGGCATGACCCGCCTCCCATCCATCGCGTCCCCGGCCGTCACCTCGCCGACCGTCGCGTCCCCGACGCCATCGCAGGTCGTCCCCCGGCCGCGCCGGGGCGGCGACCCGACCCCGGCCGAGGCCGAGGTCTGGGCGCTCGTGGGCCGGGCGCAGGCCGGTGACGCGGACGGGTTCGGGGAGCTCTACGACCGGTACGCCGACGTCGTCCACCGTTACCTGTCCCGCCGGGTCGCCGACCAGGCCACGGCGGAGGACCTCACCAGCGAGACGTTCGCGCGCGCCCTGCGCCGGATCGACTCCCTCACGTTCCAGGGGCGGGACGTCGGAGCCTGGCTGATCAGCATCGCCCGCAACATCGTACTGGACCACGTGAAGAGCGGCCGCCACCGCCTGGAGGTCCTCACCGCCGACATGCGGGACGCGGACCGGGCGACCGACGGCCCCGAGGACGCCGTGCTGCAGCGGTTGGCGAACGTGGACCTGCTGGCCGGCGTCCGGCTGCTGTCCGCCGACCAGCGGCAGTGCGTGGTGCTGCGCTTCTTCCAGGGGCTGTCGGTGGCGGAGACGGCCACGGCCATGGGCCGCAAGGACGGCGCGGTGAAGGCGCTGCAGCACCGGGCGGTGCGCCGACTGGCCGCACTGCTGCCCGACGGACCGGCCACGGGCGGGTGACCCGGCGATAGGGTCGCGGTGACGGTCAGCGAGGTGGCGGTCGACGACGTACCGGTCGGAGCGACACCGGGGAGGTGGTGCGGGGATGGTCCGAGTGCCCTTCCGAGGCCGCAGGGCGCGCACCCCGGTCGAGCTGGAGGACGACGAGGCCCGCGCGCTCGTCGCCGGCGCCGCCTCGGCCGCCGCGGCGGAGACCGAGGCCACCACCCCCGCGCCGGACCGCACGGGAGCGGCGTTCTTCGACGTCGACAACACGATGATGATGGGCGCCTCGCTCTTCTGGTTCGCCCGCGGCCTGGCCGCCCGCAAGTACTTCACCAGCCGCGACGTCGCCTCGTTCGTCTGGCAGCAGGCCAAGTTCCGGGTCGCCGGGAGCGAGAGCGCGACCGACATGCACACCGTCCGGGACAACGCCCTGGCGTTCGTCGCCGGCCGTGAGGTGCAGGAGATCGTCGACGCCAGCGAGGAGATCTACGACGAGCTGATGGCCGACCGCATCTGGTCGGGCACCCGCAACCTCGCCCAGCAGCACCTGGACGCCGGCCAGCGGGTCTGGCTGGTCACCGCCACCCCGGTCGAGCTCGCCTCGATCATCGCCCACCGCCTCGGCCTGACCGGCGCGCTGGGCACCGTCTCCGAGATCGTCGACGGCCGCTACACCGGCCGGCTGGTGGGCGAGATGATGCACGGGGAGTCCAAGGCACAGGCCGTCCGGGCGATCGCCGAGCGGGAGGGCCTCGACCTGGCCCGCTGCACCGCCTACAGCGACTCGACCAACGACCTGCCCATGCTGACCCTGGTCGGCACCGCGGTCGCGGTGAACCCCGACTCCGAACTGCGCGCCGTCGCCCGGTCCCGCGGCTGGACGGTCAAGGACTACCGGACCGGCCGCAAGGCCGCCAAGATCGGCGTGCCCACGGTGGGCGTCGCCGCCCTCTCCGGCGGCGTCGTCGGCGGGCTCATCTCCCTGCGCCGCCGGAACCACTGGCCGTTTTGATCGTCATCCTCCGGATGACACCGCGGCCAACTGCCGTGCCCCGGTCTCGCTGAGCCGTTTGCCGGCTCACCTCGGGGAGCCCTCCGGGCCCCCGCTCGGTGTGCCCGCGACTTCGTCGCGTCTCCTGCCCCGCCCGTCCGTGGCGTGCCCAGCCTGCGCGGAGCCGCTGCCTGCACTCCTCTGGGGGCCTTCGGTCCCCGTCGTCGTGCTCCGGCTGCGCCGGATGTCGAGTCCGGTCAGCTGGCCGGCCGGCCGGTCAGCTGGCTGGTCGGCCGGTCAGCTGGCTGGCTGGCTGGCTGGTCAGCTGAAGACGCTGCGGCGTTGGAGGAGGAGGCGGTAGAGGGAGTGCTGGATGGTCTCGCGGACCTGGTCGGTCAGGTTGAACACGACCATCGGGTCGTCGGCCGCGGCCGGCCCGTAGGACGCGGTCTCGATCGGCTCACCGAAGGCGATGAACCACTTCGACGGCAGCGGGACCGCACCCAGCGGGCCCAACAGCGGGAAGGTCGGGGTGATCGGGAAGTAGGGCAGGCCGAGCAGCCGGGCGGCGGTGCGGGCGTTGCCGATCATCGGGTAGATCTCCTCGGCCCCCACGATCGCGCACGGCACGATCGGGGTGCCGGTGCGCAGCGCGGCGCTGACGAAGCCGCCGCGACCGAACCGCTGCAGGGTGTACCGCTCGTGGAACGGCTTGCCGACGCCCTTGAAGCCCTCGGGGAAGACCCCGACCAGCTCTCCGCCGGACAGCAGCCGCTCGGCGTCCTCGTTGCAGGCCAGGGTGACGCCCAGCTTGCGCGCCAGGGACCCGATGAAGGGGACCTGGAACACCAGGTCGGCACCGAGCAGCCGGAGCCGGCGGGCCGCCGGGTGCTCGTCGTGCAGCGCCACCGTGGTCATCAGTGCGTCGACCGGCACGGTGCCCGAGTGGTTGGCCACCACCAGGGCGCCCCCGACGTCGGGCACGTTCTCCAACCCCTGGGTCTCCACCCGGAACCAGCGGTGGAACAACGGCCGGAGCCCCGGGAGCAGGACGTGGTCGGTGAGGTCGGGGTCGAAGCCGAACTCGTCGGTGTCGTACTCGCCGATCAGCCGGCGGCGCAGGAACTCCAGGCCCCCGGCCAACTGCTCGTCCCAGCCCGGCGGGGTCGCCGGGGGCGGCGGGGGCGGGTCGTCGTCGGGGCGCAGGGGGATCACCCGGGCCTCAGGCATCGCGCACCGCCCGCAGGCCCGGCACCGGGGGCGCGGCACGGCGGCGCCCCCCGGTGACGCTGCCGAGAGCGCCCTGCACGGCGTGCACGCCACCGGCGACGGAGCCGAGCACGGTCCGCGCGGAGGCGGCGACGTCATCGACGAGTTCGGCACGGACGACCGGGGGCAGGCTCCGCCCGTAGTCGGCGAGGGCCTCTGCGGTGCTGTACTGCGGCACGTAGCCGAACTCCTCGCGCAGCACCTGGGTGTCGATGACCCGGCCGAAGTTCAGGAAGCGCATCTGCTCCGGCGACCAGTCGACCAGGCGGGCCCAGCGGGTCGTCCGGCCGAGGGAGCCCATCGCCGGCTCCGGCAGGGGCAGTGCGACGCGACCGAGCCGACGGATCGCCTGGGACAGCAGGACCGTGCCGTCGGCACCGACGTTCGCCGTGCCGACGAAGTCGCCGGTGGCGGCGCGGGTCAGCACGGCCACGGCGTCGTCCTCGTGGAGGAGCTGCAGCCGGGCGTCGTGCCCGAGGGCGGTGGGGACGACGGGCATCCGGAGGAACCCGGACAGCAGCGAGTCGATCCGCGGGCCGATGAGGTTGGTGAACCGCAGCACGGCGACGCCCACGTCGGGGCGGCGGCGGGCGAAGGCGCGGACGTACCCCTCGATGTCGAGGCTGTCCTTGGCGAAGCCACCACCGGGCACCCGCCGGGCCTGCATGGTCTCGGTGAAGACCGCGGGATCCCGGGAACTGGCGCCGTACACAGCGCTGGTGCTCTTCAGGACCAGTCGGCGGACCGCGACAGACCGCTGGCAGGCGGCCAGCAGCTGCATGGTGCCGATGACGTTGAGCTCCTTCATCGACACCCGCCCACCGGCACCGGCCGGTGTGGCGCTGATGTTCATGTGCACGACGGTGTCCACCGACGCCGACTCGATCACCTTCCCGATCAACGGGCTGCGGATGTCGGCGCGGACGAACTCGGTGCGACCGAGGCGACGCAGCACCTCGGGGGCCGGGGGGACGGTGTCCACCCCGATGACCCGGGTGATCGCCGGGTCAGCGGCGAGCTCGGCCGCCAGCGCGCCGCCCAGCCACCGGCTGACGCCGGTGACGAGGACGACCGCGGGCGGCACGAGCGTCAGCTCACTTCTTGTTGCGCCGCTGCACGCGGGTCTTCTTGAGCAGCTTGCGGTGCTTCTTCTTCGCCATCCGCTTGCGGCGCTTCTTGATGACAGAACCCATGTCCCGCTCCCGACGTCGTCTTCGCTCGGCGGCCGGGGGTGGTGACCGGGGTGGTCACGCGGATCCGTGGTCCGGGCGCCGGGCGAGGTGATCAGCTCGTGCGCGGCCCGCCCCAGGGGGACGGCACCGCTCAGCACCCGAGACTACCCGGCGGCTGCCCCCGAGCGGGAACGCCCGCCCGGCGAGGTGCTGGAGAGCCGTCGCAGGCTCCCCCGCGAGCGGAGGTGACGTGCTGGAACGGCCGCCTCGCAGGGCCCCGCCGCGAGCGGAGGTGACGTGCTGGAACGGCCGCCTCGCAGGGCCCCGCCGCGAGCTTGCGAGCGGTGGGGGGCGAGGTGGTCCTTCAATCAGGCGATGTCGGTGTAGGCGTCGCGCAGGTACTCGTGCACGGCGCGCTCGGGCACCCGGAAGGAGCGGCCGACGCGGACGGCGGCGAGCTCCCCGCCGTGGACGAGCCGGTAGACGGTCATCTTGGAGACGCGCATGAGGGCGGCGACCTCGGCGACGGTCAGGAACGAGACGGCGGCGCGGGGCGCCGGCACGGCGGCCGGGCGGCCGAGCGGCATCGAGGCCGGGTGGGCGGCGGGGACCGGGCGGGCCATCGAGGCGGCCGAGATGGGCCGGCCCATCTGGCGGGGCATCGGAACACCCGGACGGACGGTCTGGACGGCGGCGCGCTGGGGCATGGTCACGTGGATCATCTCCGGTTCTCAGCTCCATGTGCGGCCACCGGCTTCCCCACCGGCGAACAGAACGCTCATGTGCTGGAACAGAGCGTAAGGGGACCGGAGTGACAGAAGCGATGGGTGAAACGAACAGGCGGACCGGTCCGTCCTGGGCACAAGTGGACAGAAACACCGCGTGACACACCCGTCACGGCGTGTTGTCCCCAAGTCGACAAGCTCCCCAGGGGCCGTTCTCCACAGATTTCTGTGGAAAACCACATGCGTGTGATTCAGCCCGGCGCCAGAGGGTCAGGAGGTGCGGCCGAGCTCCACCGAACGCTGGTGCGCCGCCTCGATCGCGGCGATCAGCGCTGCCCGCACGCCGTGCCGCTCCAGCTCCCGGATGGCGGCGATCGTCGTCCCGCCGGGGCTGGTGACCGCCTCCCGCAGCTGGACCGGGTGCTCGCCGGAGTCGCGCAGCATGACCGCCGCGCCGTAGGCGGTCTGCACGATCAGGTCGGCGGCGACCGTGCGTGGCAGACCGAGCAGGATGCCCGCGTCGATCATGGCCTCGACCAGGAAGAAGAAGTACGCCGGGCCGCTGCCCGAGAGCGCGGTCACCGCGTCCTGCTGGCTCTCCGGGACCCGGCGCACCTGCCCCACCGGCAGCAGCAGCGCCTCCGCCTCGTCCAGGTGCGCCTCGGTCGCGTGCGCCCCGGCCGAGAGCACGCTCATCCCGGCGTCGACCAGCGCCGGGGTGTTGGGCATGACCCGCACCACCGGGGTGCCGGCCGGCAGCGCCGCCTCGACCCGGCTGGTGGGCACCCCCGCCGCCACCGAGACCACCAGGTGCTCCGGGGTGACGTACGGGCCCAGCGCCGCCAGCAGCGTGTCGATGTCCTGCGGCTTGACGGCCAGCAGCAGCACCCTCGCCCGGGCGGCCGCCCCGGCGAGGTCGGTGGTGCCGACGCCGTACCGAGCCGTCAGCTCGGCCGCCCGCTCCGGGCTGCGCTCGACGACCAGGAACTCCCGCCCGTCCCCTGCCTGGCGGACCAGGCCGGCGAGCAGCGCCTCACCGATCTTGCCGCCGCCGATGACGGCCAGCCGTGCGTCGGGACCCGTGTGCCCTGCATCGATCATGTCCGCGACCGTAGTGCCCGGGCGTGTGCGCCCGGAGGGGCCGGGGTAGCCGCCCGCCATGTCCGGGGAACTGAACGGCAAGCGGGTGGCCGTGCTCGCCACTGACGGCGTCGAGCAGGCGGAGCTGGACCAGCCCTGGCAGGCGCTGGTGGACGCCGGCGCCCGGCCGGAGCTCGTCGGGCTCGAGGCCGGCACCATCACCGCCTACCAGCACATCGACAAGGGCGACTCCAAGGACGTCGACGTCGCGGTGTCCGACGCCGACCCCGGCAGCTACGACGCGCTCGTGCTCCCGGCGGGGTGATCAACGGCGACTTCGTGCGCGCCGACCGAGGGGCCGTCCGGTTCGTGAAGGCCTTCTTCGACGCCGGCAAGCCGGTGGCCGCCATCTGTCACGCGCCCTGGGTGCTCGCCGAGGCCGACGTCGTCCGTGGCCGCCGGATGACCTCGTGGCCCTCGCTGCAGACCGACCTGCGCAACGCGGGCGCCGAGTGGGTCGACGAGGAGGTCGTCGTCGACGGCAACCTGACCACCAGCCGCAAGCCCGACGACCTGCCGGCGTTCGGACGCACCCTCGTCGAGCAGATCGCCGCCGCGGGCTGACCGAGCAGGTCAGCTGTCGGCGAGCAGGCCCGCGGCCGGCGCGATCACCAGCACCGTCCCGGCCAGCAGCAGCACCGCCAGCAACCGGACCGGCAGCGCGCCCTGACCCCGGCGCTGCCGGTACGCGGCCACCCCGGCGACCAGACCGGTCACCGTCACCGGGGCCGCGACCAGGGCGACGTAGGGCAGCAGCTCCCACAGCACGGTGAAGGCGAAGTAGACGCCGATGCCGGCGGCCAGCGCGACCACCATCTCGCCGGCGAACCGCGCCCAGGCCAGCACGCTCTCCCGGCCGGTCAGCGGCTCCTCGTCGGCCTTGGCTGCCTCGGCCTGCGCCGCGGAGACGACCGGGATCGGGCCGGTGACCGGGTGGTCGGCACCGCGCCGGCCCGCGCCGGTGGCGGCCCTGGCCGTCGCCCCCGTGGAGCCCGTCGGCGCGGATCTGCGGTGCGTGGAGGTCGGGTCCGACGAGGTGGTCGGGGCTGCTGCCGGGATGGCGGCGGTGGAGGGTCCGGTACCGAACAGCGGCTCGGCGCCGGGGCCGGTCGGGGCGGCATCGGACTTCCGCCGACCGGTGCCCACCGCCGGGGGCGCCTCGTCCGCGCGACCGGCCGCCGGCCGGGCCGACGCCGGGGCGGCCGGCGGTGTCTGCGGGCTCAGCAGCCCGGCTGCCGGCCGCGCCTTCGGCTCGGGAGCCGGAGTCCAGACCGGGACCGACGGCGCACGCTCCGGGGCCCGTGCCGGGGAGCGGGGCGGGGTGGCGGAGCGGCCGTTCGGCGTCGCCGCGGGCGAGCGCACCGGCGCCTCTGCCCGCGATGACCCCGAGCCGGTGTCCACCCGTGCCGAACGGCCGGTGGACTCGACGTCGCCGTTGGGCTGGCGTCGGCGGCCGGGGCGGGTGCCGAGCTCGCTCTCCAGACCGTGCTCGCGCAGGATCTCGGCGAGCGAGCGGACGCTGTACTCCCCCGACGGGTTGGGCTGCGTCATCACGCTCCTTCCAGCTGGTCCAGGCGCCGCAGGATGACGCCCTCACGCAGCGCCCACGGGCAGATCCGCACGAACGGTACGTCCACCGACCGCATCGCGGCCTGCGCCACGACGGCACCGGCCGGGACCTGGTGCGCCCGCGCTGCGGACACCCCCTGCAGCTCGGCCAGCGCCGCGCACTCGATCCGGGAGACGAAGCCGAGCACCTGGGACAGCCCGGTGGCGGTCAGCTCGCGGGGGGCACGCAGCCCGGCGGCCGACGGGGCCGCGCCGGCCAGCCGGGCCAGCGTCCGGAAGGTCTTGGACGTGGCGGCCACCAGGTCCGGTGTGCCGGCGTCGCGCAGCTTCCGGCCGACCGGGGCCAGCACGTCGGTGGCGTGGTCGGCGAGCTCGGCCAGCGCGGACAGGTCGGGCCGGCCACCGGTCTCGGCGTCGGGCAGGAACCGGCGGGTCATCCGGCCGGCGCCCAGCGGGACCGACAGGGCGACGTCGGGATCCTCGTCGACACCGGTGGCCAGTTCGAGCGAGCCGCCGCCGATGTCGAGCACCAGCAACCGGCCGGCACTCCAGCCGAACCACCGCCGCACGGCGAGGAAGGTCAGCCGGGCCTCGTCCTCGCCGGAGAGCACCTGCAGGTCGACACCGGTCTGCTCGCGGACCCGGCGGAGCACCGCAGCCCCGTTCTCCGCGTCCCGGATGGCCGAGGTGACGAAGGCCAGCAGCTCGTCACAGCGCTGCTGGGCCGCCTGCTGCTTCGCCTTCTGCACCGCGTGCAGCAGGCCCTTCTCCCCCGCCTTGGACAGCTTGCCGTCGGCGCCGACGTGCTCGGCGAGCCGGAGCACGGAGCGGTCGTCGTGCATCGGCGTGGGGTGGGCACCCCGGTGCGCGTCCACCACCAGCAGGTGCACGGTGTTCGAGCCGACGTCCAGCACCCCGAGTCGCATGCCCGAGAGTCTGCCGGGTCGGGCGCCTAGGCTGCGCCGGTGGACCCGAGCACAGCCGCCGACAGCCCTCCCGAGGTCGGGCTGGACTTCCCCCGCGAGTGGATCGAGTTCCTGGACCCGGCTGATCCCGAGCACCTCGTGCGGGCCGACCTCACCTGGCTCACCAGCGCCTGGACCTGCGTCTTCGGGCGCGGCTGCGCCGGTGTGGTGGCCGGCCGCGCCGAGGACGGCTGCTGCAACCACGGCGCCTTCTTCACCGACACCGACGACCTCACCCGGGTCGAGGAGTCGGTCGGCGAGCTGACGCCCGCGGACTGGCAGCGGCATCCGGGCACGACCCCGGGCCGGGACGACTGGACCGAACCGGACACCCTGACCGAGCCGGCACCGGGCGAGGACGCCGAGCAGGCGCTGCGCACCCGGGTGGTGGACGGCGCCTGCGTCTTCCTCAACCGGCCGGGGCACCCCGCCGGGGCCGGGTGCGCGCTGCACGCCATGGCGTTGCGCCAGGGCCGGCACCCCCTGGAGACCAAGCCCGACGTCTGCTGGCAGCTGCCCGTGCGCCGGGAGCAGGAGTGGGTCGACCGGCCCGACGACAGTCGGGTGCTCGTCTCCACGATCGGCGAGTTCGACCGGCGTGGCTGGGGTCCCGGCGGGCACGACCTGCACTGGTGGTGCACGGGCTCGCCGACGGCGCACGTCGCCGCCGAGCCGCTGGTGGAGACGTACGGCCCCGAGCTCGTCGCGCTGCTCGGACCGGCCGCCTACGCCGAGCTACGCCGGCTGACCGAGGCCCGCCTGGACGCCGGCCTCGTCGCTCCCCACCCCGCCAGCCCCCGGCCAGTGCCGGTGGAGCTGCACCGGCGCCGTCCCGACTGAACCACCCGGGCGGGCGCCGGCCCGGAAGGTCTGCCGGTAGGCCCGCGGGGAGACCCCGCGGCGCCGGGTGAACTGCTCCCGCAGGCCGGCCGCGGTGCCGAAGCCGACCAGCCGGGCGATCTCCTCGACCGGGGCGTCGCTGCCCTCCAGCAGAGCCTCCGCCGCGGCCAACCGCTGGCCGAGCAGCCAGGCGTGCGGCGTCGTCCCGGTGGTGGCCTTGAACCGGCGGGCGAAGCTTCGAGGGCTCATCAGCGCCCGGCGGGCGAGCAGCTCGACGCTGATCTCCTCCGCCAGGTGCGCCCGGGCCCACTCCAGGACGACGCCCAGCAGGTCGTCCTCGCAGCGGGCGACCGGGGTGTCGATGTACTGCGCCTGCCCACCGTCCCGGTGCGGGGGGACGACCATCTCCCGGGCGAGCGCGTTCGCGGCCGCGGCGCCCCACTCGCGGCGGACCAGGTGCAGCAGCGCGTCGATGCCGCTGGCCGTGCCGGCCCCGGTGATCACCTGGCCGTTGTCGACGTACAGGACGGTGGGGTCGACCTGCACCTGCGGGAACCGGGCGGCCAGCTCGCCGGCGTACTGCCAGTGCGTGGACGCCCGCTCGCCGTCGAGCAGCCCGGCCCAGGCCAGCACGAACGCCCCGGTGCAGTGACTGACGACCGTCGCCCCGCGGGCGTGCGCCGCGCGCAGGCCGTCGAGCAGCTCCGTCGGCGGCTCACGGTCGAACTGCCCCCAGGCCGTGATGAGCACGATGTCGGAGACCGTCAGCCGGTCCAGGCCGTGCTCGACGAGGATCGCCAGCCCGGCGTCGGTGCGGAGCAGGCCCGGTCGCTGCGAGACGAGCGCGAAGTCGAACTGCGGCAGCCCCATCGCACGGCGGTCGTAGCCGAACACCTCGGTGACCACGCCGATCCCGAAGCTGCCCGCCATGCCGTCGGTGACCACGAGGCTGACGACCAGCGGGCGGTCCGATGTGCTCATGGGCACAGCATGGCAGAAAACATGCGGCCTCGGTCAGTCCTGCCACTCGTCGCCCGGCGGCGCGAGCGAGACGCTCACCGCATGTTGCTGATCACCTGCCCCGTCACCCGGACCGACGAGCTGGTCGCCGACCGGCGGATCCGATCGGTCGCCAACCACCCCACCCACATCGCCGTCGCCGTCGAGTGCCCGTCCTGCGGCGGCACCCACGTGTTCCGGACCGGACGGCGGTGGGAGGAGCGCCGCTCCGAACTCGCCACCCGGTCCGCCCAACAGGCCGCCGTCCAGGCGACGACGGCCGCCGCCGCTCGAGCTGCACGGCTCCGACAGCCCGCGTAGCTTCGAACACATGAGCGAAGCGAACAGCACCGGCCCGGTCAGCCCGCAGAGCACCGAGAAGGACCCCGACGACTGGGTGACCGGCGGAGAGCCGGCCACCGGCGCGCAGAAGAGCTACCTGAACACCCTGGCCCGCGAGGCCGGCGAGGACGTCCCCGACGACATCAGCAAGGGCGACGCCTCGAAGAAGATCGACGAGCTCCAAGAAGAGACCGGCCGCGGCCAGTAGCCAGGAGTGCCACCGAGGTGCCGGGAGCGTGCCGCGAGCCGGCCACCACCGGTGGTCGCCTGACACGGGGGCCCGCAGGGTCCCCTGGCAGGCGACGGGTCCCGCCGCAGGCGGTCAGGCCGGACGGCGGGCCCGCAGGGTCCACCTCCGGCCTGACAGGAGCGGCTCAGCGCAGACCGGCCCCGCTCCTGGCCGCGGTGGGAGGCCGGAGGCCGACAGTCCCACTAAGCCTCGAACTTGTACCCCAGCCCCCGGACGGTGACCAGGTAGCGCGGGTTGGCCGGGTCGGGCTCCAGCTTGGCGCGCAGCCGCTTGACGTGGACGTCGAGGGTCTTGGTGTCCCCGACGTAGTCGGCGCCCCAGACCCGGTCGATCAGCTGGCCGCGGGTGAGCACCCGGCCGGCGTTGCGGAGCAGCAGCTCCAGCAGGTCGAACTCCTTGAGCGGCAGCGACACCGTCTGGCCGTCGACCGCGACGACGTGCCGGTCGACGTCCAGCCGAACCGGTCCGGCGACGAGGGCGCCCTCGGCAGTCGGCTCCGCCTCGGTGCCGCGGCGCAGCACGGCCCGCATCCGGGCGACCAGCTCCCGGGCGGAGTACGGCTTGGTGACGTAGTCGTCGGCCCCCAGCTCGAGCCCGACGACCTTGTCGATCTCGGCGTCCTTGGCGGTCAGCATGATGATCGGCACGGAGCTCTTGGCGCGCAGCGACCGGCAGACCTCGGTGCCCGACAGGCCGGGCAGCATCAGGTCGAGCAGCACGATGTCGGCCCCGGCCCGGTCGAACTCGACGAGCGCGTCCGTCCCGGTGGAGGCGACGACGGTGTCGTAGCCCTCCCGCCGCAACATGTAGGACAGCGCGTCGGAGAAGGACTCCTCGTCCTCCACCACGAGCACTCGGGTCATGACCGTCCCTTCTGCAGGACCCCGGAGGGTCCCTCGTCGGCCCCTGAGGAGCCCTGATCGGATGTCTGGCGGCTGCGCAGTGGTGGTACCGGTGGCCGTTCGGGCGCACCGTCGTCGTCCATCGCCCCGTCGGCGTCTGCCGCGAGGGGGATGCGCAGGGTGAAGGTCGAGCCGAGCCCCTCCTCGCTCCAGACCGTCACCGAGCCACCGTGGTTGGTGGCCACGTGCTTGACGATCGCCAGCCCGAGCCCGGTGCCGCCGGTGGCGCTGGCTCGGGACTGGTCGACCCGGTAGAAGCGCTCGAACACCCGCGACCGGTCCGAGCGGGGGATGCCGATGCCCGAGTCGGTCACCGCGACCTCGGCGAAGCCGGACCGGGCGCGCGCGCCGACCGCGATCGTGGTGCCGCCGGGGCTGTAGGCGACGGCGTTGGCGAGCAGGTTGGTCAGCGCGGTGGCCAGCTGGGCCTCGACCCCGCGGACCACGAGGCCGGGCTGGGCGGCGACGGCCAACTGGATGTCCTTCGCCGCGGCGGCGGCCCGGGTGCGGTCCACGGCTTCGGAGACGACCGTGCCCACCGCGACGGGCACCAGCTCGGGCAGCGGTTCGGCCCCCTGCAGGCGGGAGAGGTCGATCAGCTCGCGGACCAGCCGGGACAGCCGGTCGGCCTCGTGGCTCATCCGCGCGGCGAACCGCTGGACCGTCTCCGGGTCGTCGGCTGCGTCCTGCACCGCCTCGGCCAGCAACGCGAGCGCGCCGACCGGGGTCTTCAGCTCGTGCCCCACGTTGGCCACGAAGTCCTTGCGGACCGCCTCGACCCGCCGGGCCTCGGTGACGTCCTGCAGCACCAGCGCGACCGGCCCTGCGGAGGTGGCGGGGCCGGTCCCGAGCCGGATGCCGTGCACGGCCACCATCCGCGGCCCTGCTCCCACCAGGTCGCTGGGCAGGGCGACGTCGGCTCGCTGGCTCCCGGTGACCTGCACCTCGCGGGCCACCTCGACCAGCCCGGGGACGAGCAGCCGGTTGCCGCGCAGGACGCCCAGCGCCCGGGCGGAGGCGTTGGCCAGCAGCACGGCCTCGTCGGGGCCGAGCAGGACGACGGCGGGGTCCATCAGGTCGACCAGCCGGCGGCTCATCGCGGCGTCGGAGTCCGTGCGGCGCTCGGCGCGATCGGCCGCACCGGCCTGCTGGTCCGCCTGGGCCTGCCGCCGGGCGCGCGAGGACCGCACGACCAGTGCCGCCGACGCCGCCAGCAGCAGGCCGAGCACCAGGCCCACCAGCAGGGCGACGACCGGGTCCACAGGGCCGATGCTAGACAGGACCGGGGCGCGGACCAGCATCCTCGGTGTCGATCACCCGGTCGGGTCGGAGGAGTTCACCGTCGGACCCCTGGCCGTTCACCTGGCGGCCTCCTCAGGCCGGAAACGGGTCTCTACCCTCGATCACACACGTGTCGCGACCGACGAACCCGCCGACGGCGCACACGCGGGGGGGCCGCGTCGTCCCGGGTCGCCGTCCCCCGGGTGCCGCCTGCGCGCGGCGACGGGACGAGGAGGAACCGTGTTGCGAGAGAGCTACCGCGAGGAACTGGACGACATCAACGCCTGCCTGGTGGAGATGGCGAACTCGGTCGGCTCGGCGATGAGCACGGCCACGACCGCTCTGCTGGACGCCGATGTCGCCCTCGCCGACCTGGTGATCGCCGGCGACGAGCGCATCGACGCCGTCCGGGAGAGCATCGAGGAACGCTGCTTCACCCTGTTGGCCCGCCAGCAGCCGGTCGCCACCGACCTGCGCACCATCACCACGGCCATGCGGATCGTCGGCGACCTGGAGCGGATGGGCGACCTCGCCGAGCACATCGCCAAGGTGGCCCGGATGCGTTTCCCGGAGCACGCGGTGCCGCAGGAGGTCCGGCCGGTCTTCCTGGAGGCCGGGCACATCGCGGAGAGCCTGGTGACCAAGGCGGGGACGGTCATCGCCAAGCGGGACGTCGCGGCGGCCATCGAGCTCGAGGCCGAGGACGACCTGATGGACCAGCTGCACAAGCAGCTGTTCCGTGAGCTCCTCGCCCCGACCTGGGGGCACGGCATGGAGTCGGCCATCGACGTCACCCTGCTGGGCCGCTACTACGAGCGCTTCGCCGACCACGCGGTCAGCGTCGCCCGCCGGGTGGTCTTCCTGGTCACGGGCGAGAAGCCGACGCTGGCCGTCGCCGACCCGCACTGACCCCACCCGCACGACGACGGGGCCCGGGCGCGCGATGCGCACCCGGGCCCCTTTCTGCACCCGACAGGTCGGCCCCTCTGCAGGGTCCCGCCCCGAGCTCGCGAGGGGTGGGGGGAGAGTTGTCCTTCTACTTGCCCTGGTTCTTGACCGCCTCGATCGCGGCGGCGGCTGCGTCGGGGTCGAGGTACTGGCCGCCGGGCGTGATCGGCCGCAGGTCGGCGTCGAGGTCGTAGCGCAGCGGGACGCCGGTGGGGATGTTCAGCCCGACGACCTCGTCCTCGCCCATGTCGTCCAGGTGCTTCACCAGGGCGCGCAGGCTGTTGCCGTGCGCGGCCACCAGGACGGTCCGGCCGCTGCGCAGGTCCGGCACGATGGAGTCGTACCAGTACGGCAGCATCCGGACGACGACGTCGGCCAGGCACTCGGTGGCCGGGCGGGCCTCCGAGGGGAGGAACCGGTAGCGGGGGTCGCCGTCCTGGCTGTACTCGCTGCCGGCCTCGATCGGCGGCGGCGGGGTGGCGTAGCTGCGCCGCCAGGTCATGAACTGCTCCTCGCCGTACTCGGCGAGCGTGGCGGCCTTGTCCTTGCCCTGCAGGGCCCCGTAGTGCCGCTCGTTGAGCCGCCAGGAGCGGCGGACCGGGATCCACTGCCGGTCCGCGGCGGCCAGCGCCAGCTCTGCGGTGGTGATGGCCCGCTTGAGCAGCGAGGTGTGCAGGACGTCGGGGAGCAGCCCCTGCTCGGCGAGCAGGTGCCCGCCGCGGGCGGCCTCGGCACGCCCCTTCTCCGACAGCTCGACGTCCACCCAACCGGTGAACAGGTTGGCCTTGTTCCACTCGCTCTCGCCGTGGCGGAGCAGGATGAGGGTCCCGGTGCTCGTCGTGTCGCTCACGCGGCCATCCTGCCCGACCACCCCGGCCGGGGTGCACGGCAGGCGGCCCTCAGGCCATCGCACTGCCGGCCATCGCGCTCCCGGCCGTCGCACCGGCCAGCTCCGGGGAGCGCACCCCGCGGACGGCGGCGGCCACCAGCTCCCCGGCCCGGCGCAGCTGCTCCTCGGTGTGCGTGGCCATGACCGCCAGGCGCAGCACGCCGTGTCCGCGCGGGACGGCCGGGTAGCTGACCGCGTTGGTGTAGACCCCGGCCTCGTGGGCGGCGGCCCATGCGCTCCGGGTGGCCTCGTCCTCGCCGGTGCGGACGGCGATGACCGCACCCTTGCCGGGCAGCGGCGGTGCACCGCACTCGCTGAGCACCCGGCGCAGCAGGTCCCCGTTGTCCCGCAGGCGCTGCATCCGCTCCGGCTCCCGGCGCAGCACCCGGAGCGCGGCGAGCGCGGCGGCGACCTCTGCCGGGGCGTTCGCGGCGCTGAAGATGTAGGGCATCGCCGAGGCGCGGATGCCGTCGGCGACCGCACGCGAGGTGAGCACCGCACCGCCGACGCTGGCCAGCGACTTGCTGAACGCCACGGTGACCGCGTCGACCCGGTCCAGGACCCCGGCCGCCTCGGCGGCGCCCCGGCCGTTGGCCCCCAGCACCCCGAGCCCGTGCGCCTCGTCGACCACCAGCCGGGCGGAGAACCGGCCGCAGAGGCCGGCGATCGCCGCCAGCGGCGCCGACTCCCCGCTCATCGAGTAGACGCCGTCGACGACCACGACCGCCCCGGCCTCGGGGTCCAGGCGCCCCAGCCGCCGCTCGAGCGAGGCCACCGAGTTGTGGGTGAAGCGGAGCACGGTGCCCCGGCTGGCCGCCGCCGCGGCGTGCAGGCTGGCGTGGGCGTGGGCGTCGACGAGCAGCACGTCACCGGGCGCGCCGATGGTGGAGAGGACGGCGACGTTGGCGTTGACCCCGGCGGAGGTCAGCACCGCGTCCTCGGTGCCGTGGTGCTCGGCGAGCTCCCGCTCCAGGGTCAGGTGCAGGCGGGTGGTGCCGTTGAGGATGCGGCTGCCGGCCGAACTGGTGCCGTACTGCCGCAGGGCGGCGACCGCGGCCTCGACCACCTGCGGGTCGCCGGCCAGGCCGAGGTAGTTGTTCGTGCCCAGGTTGATCCGGGTGCGGCCGTCGTCGAACACCGTGAGCGGCTGGGGCGCCCCGGCGGTGGGCACCGAGTGCGTGGCCATCCCCTCCCGCACGTGCCGCCGCATCATCTCCGCGCGGGTGCTCTCCAGCAGGGGGGCGAAGGGGTCGCGGCGGGTGGGGACGGACCGGGCAGCGTCGAACACGGGCAGCTCCTCGCAGTCGGCGCGGGGATCGCAGCCGTTCACCCTGACCATGACGGTCAACACGCTCCGTGGTCAACGGATACCGCTCAGTCCGGTCGCGGGTCACCCGAGCAGGCGTGGGACGAGTCACTCCTCGACGGAGCGTGTCGGGTCGGGGCAATCGGCAGGGCTCGGGCGGGTGACACCCGGTCGCGCGAGGAGGAAGGGCTCAGCCGGCCGGACGACGGCCGGGGAGCCAGAGCAGGACGACGACCGCGGCGATCACCGCGGCCGCCGCGGTGCCGACGGCGGTCAGGTGCATGGCACCCACGAACGCCTCCCGGGCCGGGTCGACGACGGCCGCGGCCGCTGCTGCGGTCTCCCCGCCGGTCGCCTCGGCGTCCTCCACCGCGGCGAGCGTCGCCACGATCGACTCCCCCGCCTGGTCCCGCGCCCCGGCGGGCAGCGCCAGGACGTCGTCCCCGAGCCGGTTGGCGTAGGAGGTGGCCAGCACCGAGCCGAGGATCGCCACGCCGAGCGCGCCGCCGACCTGGCGCACCGCGTTGTTCACGGCCGCCCCGGCACCGGCCTTCTCCCGAGGGACGACGGACATGATCGACTCGGTCGCCGGGGCCATCACCGCCCCCATGCCGATGCCCTGCAGCGCGAGGTCGGCGAGCACCAGCCAGACCGGCGCATCGGCGTCCAGCAGCTGGATGCCGGCGAAGGAGAGCGCGATCAGCGTGAAGCCGGTGGCGCAGACCGCCTTGGCCCCGAACCGTTCGGCCAGCCGCGAGGTGCGCGGCGCGGTCAGCGCGATGCCCAGGGCGACCGGCACCAGCGAGGCCCCGCTCTCCAGCGGCGAGTAGCCGCGCACGCCCTGCAGGTAGTAGACGAGGTAGAACGTCGCCCCCTGCAGGGCGAAGAAGTTGAGCGCGAGGGCGCCGGCCGCCGCGGAGAAGGCGGGGTTGCGGAACAGCGAGACGTCCAGCGCCGGGTGCGCCGTGCGCCGCTGCCACCAGATGAAGACGACCAGCAGGACGACGCCGGCGGCCAGTGGCCCCCAGGTCTGCAGCTCGCTCCAGCCCTCGCTGCCGCCGCGGATGATCCCGTAGACCACCCCGACCAGTGCGGCGATGGACAGCAGCACTCCGGGGACGTCGAGCCGGCCCGGGTCGGGGTCCTTGGACTCGGGGACGACGGTCAGGACGCCGACCGCACCGACCGCCGCGACCGGGACGCCGAGCAGGAAGACCGCACCCCACCAGAAGTGCTCCAGCACCAGGCCACCGGCCAGCGGCCCGCCGGCGACGGCGAGCCCGGAGGCACCGGCCCACAGGCCGATCGCCCGGCCCCGCTCACCGGAGGGGAAGACGTTGGTGATCACGGCCAGGGTGGCCGGCTGGATCGCCGCGCCGCCGACGCCCATCAGCGCCCGCCAGCCGATCAGCTGGAGCGCCGAGTCGCTGAAGGCGGCCAGCACCGACCCGAGCGCGAAGATCGTCAGCCCGGCCAGCAGCACCTTGCGCCGGCCGATCCGGTCACCGATGACGCCCCAGCTGAACAGCAGCCCGGCGAACACGAGGATGTAGGAGTCGATCGCCCACTGCAGCTCGCCCTGGGTGGCGTCCAGCTCCCGCTGCAGGGTGGGCAGCGCGACGTTCAGGATCGTGTTGCCCATGATCACCATGAGCAGGCAGACGATCATCGTGCCGAGCACCCACCAGCGGCGCTCGTAGCCCGGCGGCAGTTGGTCGGCCGCCGGCGCCGGGCGTTCGGTGGTGCTCACCCCTGCGGGTCTCGGGGCCGCCGGGCGGGGTCGGCGAAGGCGGCGAAGGCCTCCAGGTTGCGCAGCGATTCCCCGCGCTTGACCCGCCAGTCCCACTCGCGGCGGATCGAGGTGCCGAAGCCGATCTCCAGCAGGGTGTTGAAGTGGTCGTCGGCGTGGCTGAGCACCGAGCCGAGCAGCCGGTCGATCTCCTCCGGGGTGATAACCGCGTGCGGGAGCCGGCCGGTCAGGTAGACGTCACCGACGCTGTCGATCGACCAGCTGACGCCGTAGCTGCGCGCGTTGTGCTGCAGCAGCCAGGCCCACAGCTGCTCCCGGTTCTCGTCGGGCTGCCGGCAGACGAACGCCTCGATGGTGAGGGCGTGCGCGCCGATGGTCAGCCCGACGACCGTCTTGAGCTTCTTCGTGCCGGGCAGGGTGACGACGAAGCGACCCTGCCCGGGGTGTTCGTGCTCCAGCTCGGCCGAGCGCAGCGTCTCCTCGACGACCGCGTCGAGTTCGGGGAGGCTGCGCTCGCTCATCGCCGGGCCCGACCCCCGAGGCTGTTCCCGCCGGTCAGCACCCGCACGGCCTCGGCGGCCCGGTGTGCCCTGCCCACCCGGCGCCGGCCCATCTCGCTCATCGCCGCGGCGTAGGCGTCGACCAGCGAGTCGGTGGTGCGGTCCCAGCTGAAGGCGGCGGCGTGCCGCCGGGCGCCGGCGGCGAGCAGCTCACGCCGCGCCAGCACCCGGCGGATGGCCGCGGCGTAGGCCTCCGGGTTGCGGCCGGCGACCAGCAGTCCGGAGACCCCGTCGTCCACGGCGGTGGGCAGCCCGCCGACCGCGGCGGCGACCACCGGGGTGCCGCAGGCCTGGGCCTCCAGTGCGACCAGCCCGAAGGACTCGTTGTGGCTGGGGACGACGGCGACGTCGGCGGCCCGGTAGTGGTCGGCGAGCTGCGCGGGCGCCTGCGGCGGCAGGAAGCGGACCACGTCGGAGACGCCCAGGGAGACCGCGAGCTCCTGCAGCCGCTGCGGCTCGGCCAGTCCCGACCCGCTGGGCGCACCGACGACGAGCACCTCCAGCCGGTCGCGGAGGGCCGGGTCGGCGGCGAGCATCCGGGCCGCGGCGTGCAGCAGCATCTCCGGGGCCTTGAGCGGCTGGATCCGGCCGACGAACAGCAGGACGACGGCGTCCGGGGCCACCCCGATCCGCGCCCGGGCGCCGCGGCGGTCACCGGGCCGGAAGCACTCCAGGTCGACGCCGGGCGGGACGACCAGCGTGCGGCGGGGGTCGGCGTCGTAGAAGTCGACCAGCTGCCGGGCCTCCTCGGCGGTGTTGGCCACCAGCCGGTCGGCCTCCGCGACGACCTGCTCCTCCCCGATCACCCGGGTCCGCGGCTCGGGCTCGTCGCCCTCGGCCAGGGCGGCGTTCTTCACCTTCGCCAGCGTGTGCGCCGAGTGCACCAGCGGCACGCCCCAGCGGTCGCGGGCCAGCCAGCCGACCTGGCCGGACAGCCAGTAGTGGGAGTGGACGACGTCGAAGTGCCCCGGATCGTGCTGGGCCTCCTCGCGCAGCACCGCGGCGGTGAAGGCGCACATCTGGGCGGGCAGCTCCTGCTTGCCCAGGCCCTCGAAGGGACCGGCGCTCACGTGCCGCACGGTCACGCCGGGCGCCATCTCGACCACCGGCGGCTGCTCGCTGGAGGTGGCCCGGGTGAACACGTCGACGGCGATCCCGCGGTCGGCCAGCCGGCGGGACACCTCGACCACGTAGACGTTCATGCCCCCGGCGTCACCGGCGCCCGGCTGCTCCAGCGGGCTGGTGTGCACCGACAGGGTCGCGACCCGGCGCGGCAGCACCGGCGCGGTCGGCTCGGGTGCGGCGCCGGCCCGCCACGGCGTGGGCTGGCGCGGGTGGCGGCGAGCGGGCACGGAGATCCTCCCGCTCGGGCACCTGGGGCCGCTGAGGCCTGCTGGGGCTGCTGAGGCGGCCCGGTCGGGACACCCTGTCGTCGTCCCAGTCTGCAACAGCGCCAGGATGGGCACATGTCCAGCCCCGTCGCCCCGTCGTCCTCCCCCGTCGACCGGTCGTCCGACACGGCGCCCTCCGCCGGGTCGGGCCGCGTCGCCGTCGTCACCGGCGCCTCCAGCGGCATCGGCGCCGCGACCGCCGAACGGCTGGCGGCCGACGGCTTCTCCGTCGTGCTGGCCGCCCGCCGCATCGACCGGCTGACCGAGCTGGCGGAGCGGATCGGCGGCCGGGCGGTGCAGCTGGACGTGACCGATCCCACCTCCGTCGCCGCCCTCGCCGACGGGCTCGACCGGGTCGACGTGCTGGTGAACAACGCCGGCGGCGCCTTCGACAGCAACCCGGTCGCCGACGCCGACCTGGACTCCTGGGAGCGCACCTACGACGTCAACGTGCTGGGGACGGTGCGGGTGACCAAGGCACTGCTGCCGGCGCTGCGGGCCTCGGGCGCCGGCGACCTGGTGTTCGTCGGCTCGACAGCCGGGCTGATCAGCTACGAGGGCGGGGCGAGCTACACCGCGGCCAAGCACGGGGTGCACACGCTGGCCGAGACGCTGCGACTGGAGCTCGTGGCCGAGCCGGTGCGGGTGGTCGAGATCGCGCCGGGGATGGTCAAGACCGAGGAGTTCTCGCTCAACCGCACGAAGTCGCAGGAGAAGGCAGACGCCGTCTACCGCGGGGTGCGCGAGCCGCTGGTCGCCGCCGACGTCGCCGACTGCATCGCCTGGGCGGTCACCCGGCCGCACCACGTGAACGTCGACCTGCTCGTCGTCCGGCCCCGCGCCCAGGCCGCCCAGCACAAGGTGCACCGCGAGCAGTAGGCCGCCGATGCCCCGGACGGGGCCGAGATCCGGCGAAACGCTGTCTCCAAGCCCGCCGACCCAGCACCCAACCGGATCTCGGCGTCTCGCGCGGTCCTCCGTGGACGGAGCAGGTCACGCTCTCCCGGGCACTGTCCTAGTCCGCGTTGCGGTGCAGGACGTCGTAGGCGCTGGTCACCCGCGCCGGGTCGGCGGCGGTGCCGTTCCTCTCGAACAGCGCCTGCGCGTCCGTCACCTCGGCCTCGGTGGCGCTCCCGGAGTTCAGCACCCGGGAGATCAGCCCGGTCAGCGCGGCGTCGGCCTCCACGCGCGCCATCCACCCGGTGAGCTGGGCGGGGTCGGCCGGCATGGGGGCCGGGGTGCGCAGCGCGTCGTAGAGGGCGCCCAGCTGCAGGGACTCGGCCGGGTTCACGGGCGCACCGCGGTCGGCTCGGGCACCAGGGTGACGCCGAACTGCTCCCGCACCGCAGCGACCACCCGGTCGGCGAAGGCCATCAGCTCCGTGGCGGTGGCGCCGGGCTCGGTGGTCAGCGCCAGGCTGTGCCGCGACGACGTCCCGACCTTCCCGGCGCGGGTACCCCTGCCGTAGCCGGAGTGCTGCACCAGCCAGGCGGCGCTCAGCTTCACCTGCGCGGCCCCGTCGGCGCCGATCCCGGCCGGCCAGGACGGGCACTCGGGCACCGCGGTGCCGACCGGCACGACCGGGTTGGTGAAGAACGACCCGGCGCTGCGCGAGTCGGGGTCGGCCGGGTCCCAGACCATCCCCTTGCCGCGGCGCAGCGCCAGCACGGCGTCCCGTACTGCGGCCAGCGGCGCGGTCTCCCCCAGCTCGACGCCCAGCGCCTTGGCCAGCTCCGCGTAGCTGACCGGGCTCGACTGCTCCGAGGCCCGCAGCAGGAAGGTCACCGAGAGGACGACGTACGCGCCGGGCTGCTGCTTGAGCCGGCTGTCGCGGTAGGCGAAGCCCAGCTCGGTGGGGAGGAACACCCGCTCGGCCCCGGCGGACCGGTCGTACGCCCGCACCGAGGTGATCAGCGCCGCGACCTCCTGGCCGTAGGCGCCGACGTTCTGCACCGGGGTGGCGCCGGTCGAGCCGGGGATGCCGGACAGCGCCTCCATCCCGGCCAGCTGCTGACCCACGGTGTGCGCGACCAGGTCGTCCCAGGGCTCGCCGGCCTCGACCTCGAGCTCGACGCCCTCGGCGGTGTCGGTGCGGGAGATGCCCCGGGTGCGCACCAGCACCACGTCGCCGGGCCAGCCGGTGTCCGGGGCCACGATGTTCGAGCCACCGCCGAGCACCAGCAGCGGGCGGGCGGCGTCGTCGGCGTCCCGGACGGCGGCGACCAGCTCGTCGCGGCCGGTGACCTCGACCAACCGCTCGATCGGACCGCCGACCCCGAGGGTCGTCAGGTCCGCCAGCTGGGCGTCATGGCGTACCTGCACGCCACCACCGTAATCGGCGCCACGACTAACCTCGTGCACCGTGAGCGACCACACCCAGCGTGCGTCGCTGCCGCCCGTCCGCAAGGCCCCCCGGCTGGCGGCGGGCCGCGCCCGCGCCCTCGGGCTGCCGACCCGGGGCACCACGAACGCCAACCGGCTCCGTCGGGTCGACCGCTGGCTGGTGGCCACCCAGGTGGCCCGGCTGCGTGACGCCGCCCGGCCGCTGGTCGTCGACCTCGGCTACGGGGCGTCCGCGGTGACCACGCTGGAGCTGGTCGACCGGCTCGCGTCCGAGGTCGACCGGCTGGAGGTGGTCGGCCTGGAGATCGACCCCGAGCGGGTGGCCGCGGTGGCCGACGACCGTGACCCGCCGCGGGTGGACTTCCGGCTCGGCGGCTTCGAGCTGGCCGGCCTGCGCCCGGTGCTGGTGCGGGCGTTCAACGTGCTGCGCCAGTACGACGAGGAGTCCGCCGGCCGGGCCTGGGACACGATGCGCGCCGCGCTGGCACCCGGGGGCCTGCTGGTCGAGGGCACCTGCGACGAGTGGGGACGACGGGCGACCTGGGTGGCCCTGGACGAGGACGGCCCGCTCACCCTGACCCTGGCCGCCCGGGTGTCGGACCTGGAGCGCCCCTCCGACCTGGCCGAGCGGCTGCCCAAGGCGCTGATACACCACAACGTGCCCGGGCAGCCGGTGCACGCCTTCCTCACCGCCTTCGACACCGCCTGGGCCTCGGCGGCCGGGCTGTCGACGTTCGGCCCACGGCAGCGCTGGGCCGCCGCCGTCGAGTCACTCGCCGACGACGGCTGGCCGCTGGTCGGGCCGACCCGGCGGTGGAAGCACGGCGAGGTCAGCGTCCGCTGGTCGGCTGTCGCGCCGACCTGACCCGCCCCGTGCGGCACGATGACGAGGTGGCCGCCCCCCTGCTCACCCCCGACGAGCTGCACGACCGGTGCATCGCCGCCGTCGTGCAGGACGGCGAGCGGATCGGTGTGCTCGCCCAGGGGCTGGACGCCGGGCGCACCGCGGCCGCCGGTGGGCTGCAGGCGGAGGTGCCCTGGGTGGCCGGCTGGACGGCCCGCGACCTGATCGCCCACCTCGGTGCGGTGCACCGCTGGGTCACCGGGATCCTGCGGGCCGGCTCCACCCGTGCGCCGGGCTCCTACAGCGGCATCGCCCCGCCGCACGACGACCTGCACGGCTGGTACGCCCTGGGCCTGACCGAGCTGGTCGCCACGCTGCGCACCACCGACCCCGACGCGCCCGCCTGGCACATGAGCCCGGCCGCCGGTCGCACCGCCCGCGACTGGGCCCGGCGGCAGGCGCACGAGCACACCGTCCACCGGCAGGACCTGGAGGCGGCCGCGTTCCTGGACCCCGCGCCCGTCGACCCGGTACTGGCCGGTGACGGCGTCGACGAGCTGCTGGCCGTCGTGCTCCCCCGCTGGCAGCACACCGCCCCGCTGGTCACCGCCCGGGCGTCCGTCGGTGTCACCGCGACCGACCTCGAGCGCGGCTGGACCGTCGAGGTCGCCGACGGCGCCGTCCGGTGCACCGACGGCGCCATCGCGTCCGCCGACGCCCAGCTGTCCGGGACGGCGCCCCAGCTGCTGCTGCACCTGTGGGGCCGCCCGGCCGAGGTGACGGTGCACGGCGACCGGGCCGCCGAGGCCCTGCTGCGAGGGCGCTGACCGTGGGCCGGCGCGACCGTGGGCACCTCACCGCACTCCCGGGCGCCACCGAGGTGGGCGGGGGGACGGCGGAGCTGCTGGCCGACGCCGACCGGGACGGCTCCTGGCAGCTGCTGGTCAACGGCACCCCGCAGTCGCACGTCGACCTGACCGACCCCACGTACCTGGAGTTCGAGTACGTGCGGCGGATGGGGCACGTGCTCGACCTGGTCGCCGAACCGGGCCGACCGCTGGACGTGGTGCACCTGGGCGGGGGCGCGCTGACGCTGCCCCGCTACGTGGCGGTGACCCGACCCGGGTCGGCGCAGCGGGTGATGGAGCTCGACGAGGCGCTCACCGAGCTGGTGCGCCGCGAGCTGCCGCTGCCCCGGAACGCCCGCATCCGGGTCCGGGGGATCGACGCGCGAGCCGGGCTGGCCGCGCTGCCCGACGCCAGCGCCGACGTCGTCCTGGTCGACGTCTTCGCCGGGGCCCGGACCCCGGCCCACCTGACCACGGTCGAGTTCGCCACCGACGTGGCCCGGGTGCTGCGCCCCGGCGGCACCACGGCGTGGAACGTCTCCGACGGCCCGCCGCTGCGGTTCGCCCGCGCCGAGGCGGCGACCCTGCGGGCCGTCTTCGGCCACGTCGCCCTGCTCGCCGAGCCCGGCACGCTGCGCGGGCGCCGGTTCGGCAACACCGTGGCGGTCGCGTCCGCAGCCGAGCTGCCGATCGCCGGGCTGACCCGCCGGTGCGCCGGCGACCCGATGCCCTCCCGGGTGGTCAGCGGCGCGGAGCTGGACCGCTTCGTGGGGCAGGCCGCGCCGGTGAGCGACGCCGTGGCCGAGCCCTCACCCCCGCCGCCGGCCGGCATCTTCGACTGAGCAGAGGGGGTGCACCCGCCCGGGCCTCGGCCTAGGGTCGGGCCATGACCGCTCCCGCGTCCCGACGGCTCACCCGCGACTCCCGGCACAAGGTGATCGCCGGGGTGTGCGCCGGCCTGGCCCGCCGCTACGGCCTCTCCCGCACCGGCCTGCGGGTGGCGTTCGTCGTCTCCTGCGTGCTCCCGGGCCCGCAGTTCGTCGCCTACCTCGTGCTGTGGGTCGTCATGCCGCGCGACGACGGGCGCTGACCGCCACCCCATCAGGGGGCGGCGGGTTCACCAGCTGGAGTTGCCCCGAGGCAGGCCGCGCACGGTGGGGCGCACGTCGACCAGGTAGACGACGGCGGCGATCACGGCCGGCAGGCCCAGGAAGCTGAGCGGCCCCTGCCAGAGCAGGACCAGCGTCGCGATGCCGGTGATCGCCATCCAGCCGGGCTTGGTCAGCTTCCCGGCCGCGACGAACGCGGCGGCCGGTCGGATGATCGCGTCGATGAAGGCCCACACCGCGAGGGCGAGGGTCGCGTAGAAGACGACGAGGTTGATGAGCCCGTCGATGCCAGCCATGTCAGCAGGATAGGCGCGCCGGGCGTCGCGGCGGCGCCTCGACCCTCGCCACACCGCCGGCCCTGACCCCCCGGGGTGACAGCACTGCGCCCCGGCACCCGCAGTGCGGGCGCCGGGGCGCGGTGCTCAGCTCTGTGTCAGCTGGTGGCGTCGGTGCTCTTCGCCGGGACGGCCAGCGGGTCGGGCAGCGTGGTGCCCTCGGACATCACCGGGGCGACGGTCGCCGGGGTGGCCTTGGTGGTGCGCTTGGCGGCCGCCTTCTTGGCCGGGGCCTTCTTCGCCGGGGCGGCGGTGTCCCGGGCGCTGCGCTTGGCCGACTCGGCGACCTCCTGGGTCTCCTGCTGCGCGGCGTCGACGGCCTTGTCGGTGCGCGACTTGGCCTTCTGCGCGACCGAGGTGACCTCGTCGGAGGCCTTGCCGATCGTCTCGCCGGTCTCCGCGAGCACGTCCTCGACGGTGTCCTCGACAGCGTCGACGGCCTTGTCGGTGCGCGACTTGGCCTTCTGCGCGACCGAGGTGACCTCGTCGGAGGCCTTGCCGATCGTCTCGCCGGTCTCCTCGAGCACGTCCTCGACGGTGTCCTCGACGGCGTCGACGGCCCGCTCGGTACGGGCCACGACCTTGCGGAACGCCGGCTGGGTGCGGAGGTCGTCGACGACCTTCTCGCCGCGACCGGCCAGCTCCTCGATCGCGCCGAGCGCCTGGGTGCGGGCGCTCTCCACGAGGCCGGTGACGGTGCCGAGCACGGTCTCCGGGCGGACGGTGGCGGCGACCCCGCGGGCCTGCTCGGCGCGGACCCGGGCCTCGGCCGCGGCCTGGGCGGCGCGGGCGCGGGCGGCCTCGATGCGGCTGCGCGCCTCCTTGCCGGCCAGGTCGGCCTGCACCTGGGCCTCGCCGGGCAGCGCCTCGGCGCGGGTGCGGAAGGTGCCCACGACGGTGCGGGCACGGTCGACCGCGACGTCGCCGGCGCCGAGTGCGGCCAGCAGGCCGGTGCGGACGAAGGTCTCGCCGTGGTGCTTCAGGGTGTCGGTGCGGCTCATGCCGTCTGTGTCGGTGCGGCTCATGCCGTCTCCTCCTGGGGAGTGGGGGTGGGTGCGGTGGTGGTGGGAGCGGCCGCCTGCTCGCGGGCCAGCTGCGCGGCGTGCTCCCGGGTGTAGGTCTCGTACAGCTCCAGGAGCACGGCCTTGTGCCGCTCGGAGAGCGCCTCGTCGGCGCGCAGGGCGGCCACGGTGCCGGCCGTGCCGGACCGCCGGTCGAGGATCCCGGCCTGCTCGTAGAGCGTCTCCGCGGAGATCTTCAGGCCGCGGGCGATCTGCGCCAGGATCTCGGCGGAGGGCTTGCGCAGCCCGCGCTCGACCTGGGACAGGTAGGGGTTGCTGACACCGGCCCGGCGGGACAGCTCGCGCAGCGACACCTGGGCGGCGTTGCGCTGGGTGCGGATGAACTCACCCACCGAGGAGCTGACGGTGGTGTTCACCGTCGAGGCCTCGGCGGCCGCGGTCGCCACGCTCTCGCGGACCGCGGTCACCTGCTCCCGGACGAACTCCGTGGGTCGCTGCACAACCCCACGGTAGCCCAATGTGCTAGCTGCTGCAAGCAGGCTGCTAGTGGTTCCCGTCGTTGATTCGTCGAGGGTCAGGCGGCCTTCGGTTCGTGGGCGG
>NZ_JPMX01000006.1 GCF_000761485.1 Modestobacter caceresii | reverse complement strand
CAGCAGTTCGCCCTCGTTCAGCGACTCCGGCCGGCAGTGCGCGGCGATCTCCGGCCCGACCAGGGTGTCCCAGCGCCCGAACACCGCCCCGACCTTGGTGCGGGCGGTCCAGTCCTGCTGGGTGACCAGCGAGTCGACCAGGGACCCGAGCGGCTGCGGGTCGTCGGCGCCGGGGCCGGGGCCGGTCCAACGGCGCCGCGGGCCGGCCACCCGGCGACGGGTCGGCTGCGGCCGGGAGGCCGAGGCCGCCCGGGCGGCCTCCAGTGCCGCGCGGGCGATGTCGGAGGGTCGTGCCGGGCGTTCCTCAGCCACCGTCCACCCCTGCCTCCCCCGTCGCCGCGCTGTCCTCGGTCGGCTCCCCGGGCAGGATCCGCGCCTGCCCGTCGGCGATCTGCACCCGGGTGCCCAGGAGCACCGCCGGGACGTCCTCGGCGACCGCCGCGGTGATCAGGGTCTGCTCGGCACTGCGGGCGACCTCGGCCAGCGCAGCGCGACGGCCGGTGTCCAGCTCGGCGAAGACGTCGTCCAGCACCAGGATCGGGTCGTCGCCGTCGGCGCGCAGCAGCGCGAAGCAGGCCAGCTTCACCGCGAGGGCGAAGGACCACGACTCGCCGTGGCTGGCGTAGCCCTTGGCCGGCGCCGGGCCCAGGTGCAGCACCAGGTCGTCCCGGTGCGGTCCGACCAGGGTCACCCCGCGGTCGACCTCGTCCTTGCGCCGCTCGGCGACCCGCTCGCGCAGCGCCGCGGCGAGCTCCTCGGCGCCGGGCAGCACCCGCGCCGGGTCGACCGGCGCCCCGTCGCCGGCCAGCGGCACCGAGCTGCTGTAGCCCAGCGCCGCCCGGTCGGCGCCGGGACCGGCCACCCCGGCGTAGGACTCGGCCACGTAGGGGGCGAGGTCGGCGACGAGCTGCAGGCGGGCGGCCAGCAGCTGACCGCCGAGCTCGGTCAGGTGGCCGTCCCAGACGTCCAGGGTGGCCAGCGCGTTGCCGCGGGCGAGCTTCGCCGTCTTCAGCAGGGCGTTGCGCTGCTTGAGCACCCGGTCGTAGTCGCTGCGCACCCCGGCCAGCCGCGGTGTGCGGCTGACCAGCAGGTCGTCGAGGAAGCGCCGGCGTTCGGCCGGGTCGCCGCGCACCAGGGCGAGGTCCTCGGGGGCGAACAGGACCGTCCGGACCAGCCCGAGCAGCTCTCGCGGCCGGGGCAGCGGGGCCCGGTTGACCCGCACCCGGTTGGCCCGGCCGGGGTTGATCTCCACCTCGACCAGCAGCTCGCGGTCGTCGCGGCGCAGCGCCGCGCGCACCACCGCCTGGCTCGCGCCGTGCCGCACGAGAGGGGCGTCGGCGGAGACCCGGTGGCTGCCCAGCGTGGCCAGGTAACCGACCGCCTCGACCAGGTTGGTCTTGCCCTGGCCGTTGCGCCCCACCAGCACGGTCGGGCCCGGCGTCAGCGCCAGGTCCGCGGACTCCCAGCTGCGGAAGTGCCCGACCTGCAGGTGCCGGAGGTACACGGCTCAGCCCCGACCACGTCCTCCACCAAAATGGCCATTTTGGTGGAGGACGGACGTCGATCCGGTGCTCACGCGGGGTTCTCGGCCTCCGGCGGCTCGGCTGCCTCGACGGCCTGGACGGCGTGCCCACCGAACTGGTTGCGCAGCGCGGCCACCGCCTTCATCGTCGGGGAGTCGCTCTGCCGGGAGGCGAACCGGGCGAACAGCGAGGCCGAGATCGCCGGCATCGGGACGGCGTGCTCGATGGCCTGCTCGACGGTCCAGCGGCCCTCACCGGAGTCCTCGGCGTAGCCGGAGATCTTCTCCAGGTCCGGGTCGTCCTGCAGCGCGCGGACCAGCAGGTCCAGCAGCCAGGAACGGATGACGGTGCCCTGGGTCCAGGAGGCGACGACGCCGGGGACGTCCTCGATCAGGTCGACCGCGGCCAGCAGCTCGTAGCCCTCGCCGTAGGCCTGCATCATCGCGTACTCGATGCCGTTGTGGACCATCTTGGCGAAGTGGCCGGCGCCGCACGGGCCGGCGTGCACGAAGCCCGCGCCCTCGATCGGCTGACCGGCCTCGTCTTGGGGCGCCGGCGGCTTCAGCGCGTCGAAGATCGGCTGCGCCTTGGCGACGTCCTCCTTCGAGCCACCGACCATCAGCGCGTAGCCGTTCTCCAGCCCCCACACGCCACCGGAGACCCCGGCGTCGATGTAGCCCAGGCCCTTGGCGCCCAGCTCCGTGGCGTGTTCCTGGTCGTCGGTGAACTTGGAGTTGCCCCCGTCGATGACCACGTCACCGGGGCTGAGCAGCTCGCCCAGCTCGCGGACCGTCGCCCGGGTGGGCTCACCGCTGGGGACCATCACCCAGACCACCCGGGGTGCCTCCAGTGCCTCGACGAGCGCCTCGAGGCTCTCCACGTCCCGCTTCTCGGAGAACGAGTCGTACCCGACCACGTCGTGACCTCCGCGACGCAGCCGCTCGGCCATGTTGCCGCCCATCTTGCCCAGTCCGACCATCCCCAGCTGCACGTCTTCTCCTCCGTCGTCGATGTCTCGCTCGTGGGCCGCGGTCCTCCCGCGGCAGGTCTCGGTGGGCAGCCGCACCGTCGCGGCGCACCCGTCGCGCCTGGGCGCGGCCCGGGGCACGCGCCGTCGCCCATCGTGCTCGCCCTCCCCGGCGCTCGCGCGACGGGGACCACTCCTAGCCGGGCAGCCGCACCGGCATGATCAGGTACCGGTACGAGCCGGCCCGCTCGGCGGGCCTGCCGTTGTCCTCGTCGCCGGCAGAGGGCTCGTCGACCCCGGAGAGCACGGCCGGCTTCAGCGCCGTCGTGAAGTCCATCCGGGCGCGGTCGGTGTGCACCGCGGCCAGACCGTCGAGCAGGAACGTCGGGTTGAAGCCGATCGTCAGCGGCTCCCCGTCGAACTCGACGTCGCAGCGCTCCTCGGCCTGGCCCTCGTCGTCGGTGCCGCCGGCGCGCAGCGTGACCTGGCCGGGCGTGAACTCGCAGCGCAACGGGGTGCCGCGCTCGGCCACGAGGGCCACGCGCTTGGCGGCGTCGGTGAACAAGCCGACCGGCAGGGTGGCGAAGGACGACGACTCGCTCGGCATGATCGCGCGGTACTTCACGAACTCCGCGTCCAGCAGGCGGGTCGTGGTGCGGCGGTCCTTGCCCGACATGCCGAGGATGCCCTCCCCGGAGCCGCCCGAGGCCAGCGAGAGCACCACCTCGGGGCCGCTGGTCAGCGTCTTGGCCGCGTCGGCCAGGGTGCGGGCCGGAACCAGGACGGCGGCGGACAGGCCCGGGGTCTCCGGACGCCAGGCGAACTCCCGGACGGCGAGCCGGTAGCGGTCGGTGGCGGCGAGGGTGACCAGGTCGTCCTCGATCTCCAGCCGGACGCCGGTCAGCATCGGCAGGGTGTCGTCCCGGCCGGCGGCGACGGCGACCTGGCCGACGGCCTCGGCGAACGCGTCGCTGTCCACGACCCCCGCGGTCGACGGCATCGACGGCAGGGACGGGTAGTCCTCGACCGGGAGCGTGGGCAGGCTGAACTTCGCGTTGCCACAGCTGATGGCCAGGCGGGCCCCCTCGGCGACCACGTCGACCGGGTGCGGCGGCAGGGCCCGGGTGATCTCGGCGAGCAGCCGGCCGGGGACCAGCGCACGGCCGGCCTCGGTGGACTGCACGTCGACCTCGGACCGGGCCGAGACCTCGTAGTCGAAGCCGGAGACCGCCAGCTGGCCGCCCTCCACCTCCAGCAGGATCCCGGCGAGCACCGGCACCGACGGCCGCGGCGGCAGGCTGCGCGCCGTCCATGCCACGGCCTCGGCGAGCACCTCACGTGCCACCCGGAACTTCATCTCGTCATCCACCCCAAGCTCGTCTGCGCCGGCTGGTCCCGCGCGGTGTGCGGCGCCCATCCTCTCCTGCCGGCCCCCCGCTGTGACCAGTCCCCTGGTCACAGCTGCGCTGGAGGGTCACCGGACCTGTTCTGCAGGTGCTCCTCGGGGCGGCGGGCGAAGCCCCCGCACCGGCCCGTCCCCACCGAGAGTGTGGTTCGAGAACACCTGGGAGATATAGCTCATCTTCGTCATCACAGGTGTGGATCCTGGGGACGGGACCCCTTCGTGCAGGTCACCCCCCGAATGGGCCTGTTGGCTCGCTGTGGGCTGGTGGGCGTCCGCCTGTGTCGACACGTGGACAACTCGACCGCCGTGCACCGTCGCCGTGCCCTCTCCACCCCGCATCCCCCCTCCACCCGCAGGTCCGTCCCCACCCGATGTGGGTCCCGGGGGCTGTCCACCGGCACCGGTGGGCGACTTGTGGACACCTGGGGGACGGCGCCGTGCCGGGTGCACCCGCTGGACCTGCGGAGATGCGGCTGGCCGCGGGACGACGGCGGCCGTGGGCAGTGGGTCCCGGCTCTCCCCAGGCTGTGTACAGATCTGGGGACAAGGAGACACGGACGCCGGCTCGACGCCGTCGAGGCCACCCCGGTCGGGCGCCTCGAGGGCGCGCAGGAGCCACCGGACCGGCGGGCGGTCGGTGTCCGGACGTGCGACGGCCGAGCCCCGGTCCGGTGGGACCGGGGCTCGGCCGGACCGATCAGGAGCGGGCGCGGCTCTTGATCCGGGCGGTGAGCTCGGTGACCTGGGTGTAGGTGGCCCGGCGCTCGCTCATCAGGCCGGTGATCTTCTTGACCGCGTGCATGACCGTGGTGTGGTCCTTGCCGCCGAACGAGGCCCCGATCCGCGGCAGCGACAGCTCGGTGAGCTCACGGCACAGGTACATGGCGATCTGCCGTGCGTTGACCAGCGTGCGGCTGCGGTTGGCGCCCTGCAGCTCCTCCATCGTCACGGAGAAGTACTCGGCGGTGGCCGCCATGATGATCGCCGCGGTGATCTGCGGGCCCTGCTCGTCGCTGATCAGGTCCTTGAGGACGAGCTCGGCCAGCGCGAGGTCGACCGGCTGCTTGTTCAGGCTGGCGAAGGCGGTGACCCGGATCAGCGCGCCCTCGAGCTCGCGGATGTTGGTCTGCACCTTGCTGGCGATGAACTCGAGCACCGCGTCGGGGGCCTGCAGCCGTTCGCCCCAGGCCTTCTTCCGCAGGATCGCGATGCGGGTCTCCAGGTCCGGCGCCTGGACGTCGGTGATGAGGCCCCACTCGAACCGGGTGCGCAGCCGGTCCTCCAGCGTCGTCAGCTTCTTCGGCGCGCGGTCGGAGGTGATCACGATCTGCTTGCTGGCGTTGTGCAGCGTGTTGAAGGTGTGGAAGAACTCCTCCTGGGTGCGCTCGGCGCGCTCCAGGAACTGGATGTCGTCGATCAGCAGGAAGTCGATGTCCCGGTAGCGACGCCGGAAGTCCTCGGCCCGGCCGGAGTGCACCAGGTTGATGAACTCGTTGGTGAACTCCTCGGTGCTGACGTACCGCACCCGCACGTTGGGGAACATCCGCGCCGCGTAGTGGCCGATCGCGTGCAGCAGGTGGGTCTTGCCCAGCCCGGAGTCGCCGTAGATGAACAGCGGGTTGTAGGCGCGGGCCGGGGCCTCGGCGACGGCGACGGCGGCCGCGTGCGCGAACCGGTTGCTGTTGCCGATGACGAAGCTGTCGAAGACGTACTTCCCGTTGAGTCCCGGGTCCAGGCCGCCGGGGCGCCGGTCGGCGAACAGGGGGACGGCGCCGCCGCCGCGGCCCGAGCGTTCGGCGGGGCGGTCACCGGTGCCCTCGTTCCCCGGCGCCTGGTCGCGGCCGGCGTCCCCCGGGTCCCGGTCCCACGGGGCGAGCCGACGGGGGCCGCCGTCGGACTGGTCGTCGGAGGCCGATCCCCGCGACCAGTCGCGCCCGTCCCCGGACTCGGGCAGCCAGGCCTCGGCCCGGGCGGCATCGGTGCGCACCCCGAAGGCGCTGCGCCCGTCGTCGACCCGGTCTCGGTCGGCGCGGTCCTCGGCGGCCCGGTCGTGCGCCGCCCGCTCGCGGGCAGCCAGCTCCTCCGAGGCGCGGTCGTGGGCCAGCCGGTCCTGGGTGAGGCGGTCCTGGTCCAGCCGGTCCTGCTCGGCGGTGGGCCAGCGACGGACCTCCGGCTCGGCGCCGAGGCGAGGTGCCTCGGGGGACGGGGGCGGCACCGGCATGTCCTCGAGCTGGACCGCCACCCGGATGTCCCGGCCGATCTCCGCGGACAGCGCCTCGGCCAGCACCATGCGCATGCGGGACTCGAGCACCGTCTGGGTGAACTCGTTGGGCGCGGCGAGCACGGCGGTGTCCTCGAACAAGCCGAGTGGGCGGGTGAGGTTGAGCACCGCCTTCTGCTGCGGGGTCAGGCTGCTGGCGAGCCTCTCGCGGGCCTGGTCCCAGACCGTCGCCAGGTCGACCGGATCGTCGGCCATCGACTGTGTCCCTTCCCGTGCCTTCGGTGCTCTGCCTCTGGTGTGACCCCGGAAGCCTCTGGTGTGACCCCGGAGCCGCGGTGCGGTCCCGGAGCCGTCGTCCACAGGTGGGGACGGATGTCGGGACTCGCTGGATCCCCCGTCGGGTCCCCAGCTGTGGACGTCCGGCGGTGCTGCGTCCACATGAGTGTCCACAGTCTGTGCACGCTCGGCGACACGTGGTCCGGCGACCGGCGTCCGCGCTGCCGGGCACGACGTCATGGCTGGTGAGCGCCCCGGCAGGGGCGATCGGAGGAAGGTCCGGCGAGCGATCGGCCGACGGGGTCGGCAGGAGAACCGGCGCCCGGTCGTCCGACCCGGAGCGACGGCGACGCTAACAGCCCCGTCCACAGGCGGGCAACGACGACGGCGCCCGGCACGCTGATCGGCTGCGGCGTGTCCGGCGCCACGTGCTCCGATCAGCGGTGCACCATGAGCGGTCCGGCCAGCAGACCGGGACCCGTCGGGTCTCGGCTATGCTGGTCGGAGTCTGTGCACGGGAGTCGGCGCACGCCCTGAGGTCGTGGGGTGTGACCACCGGGTCCGTTGCACAGCAGACCAGCCTCGGGAGTCCGGGACGGTCGCAGGTCCCGGGAGCACCGGGGCCGATGACCTGCCCGGCCCCGCGCGTGCGCTGCCCGACCGGGTGCGCGCCGCATCGACGTCGTCAGCAGTGGGAGTCCCTCGTGAGCAAGCGCACGTTCCAGCCGAACACCCGTCGTCGGGCCAAGACCCACGGCTTCCGGCTGCGAATGCGCACCCGGGCCGGGCGGGCGATCCTCGCCGCTCGCCGTGGCAAGGGTCGCAACAAGCTCTCCGCCTGAGGTGCTGCCTGCGCAGGCACGCCTGCGCCGGCGGCCGGAGTTCACCGCGGTCATGCGGTCCGGCCGGCGTGCCGGGCGGCCGACCCTGGTGGTGCACTACCTCTCCGAACGGCCCGTCGCCCGGGTCGGGGGTCCGCTGGACCCCTCGACCGGGCCGCGGGCCGGTTTCGTGGTCGGCAAGGCCGTCGGCAACTCCGTCTGCCGGCACCGGGTCGCCCGGCAGCTCCGCCATCTGGTCGGCGACCGCCTGGAGCGGCTCCCCGCGACCGCGGACCTCGTCATCCGGGCCCGCCCGGAGGCGGCCGACGCCGGTTCGGCCGTGCTGAGCCGCGACCTGGACGCCGGCCTCGACCGGGTTCTCGGCGGACACGGCCCCCGGGCACGGCGGCCGTGACGATCGCGCCCGCCCGCTGGTTGCTGGCCGCCGTCCGCTTCTACCAGCGGGCGATCAGCCCCGCGTTCCCGCCACGGTGCCGCTTCGAGCCCACCTGCAGCGCGTACGCGGCCGAGGCGATCGAGGTCCACGGCGCCGGCCGGGGCAGCTGGCTGACCGTGCGCCGGCTGGCGAAGTGCGCCCCTTGGCACCCCGGTGGCGTCGACCTGGTCCCGCCCCGGCGGGCCGGTACCGAGCCATCCGGGGACGGAACGCTCGACCCTGGCCCAGGAACCGCTGGGCCCACCCACTCGTCGTGCACAGCGGCGCAGCCGCCGGCACCGTCCGCGGCGACCGCGTCGACGGCTGACGGCACACGTCGTCCCGACCGTGCCACCCCGCCGGCTCCGCGCCGGTCTGCGCAGCAGGAGGCTGGCGTTGCTTGACTGGCTGTACACCGCGATCGCGTGGGTGATGAAGCAGTGGCACTCACTGTTCTCCACGTTCCTGGACCCGGCGAGCGGCATCGCCTGGGCGCTGTCGATCGTCTTCCTGGTCGTCACCATCCGCATCCTGCTGTTCCGCCTGTTCGTCAAGCAGGTGAAGAGCCAGCGGGCGATGCAGGAGATCCAGCCGGAGATCCAGAAGCTCCGTAAGCAGTACGGCAGCGACAAGCAGGGCTTCAGCCAGGCGATGATGGCGCTGAACAAGGAGCGCGGGGTCAACCCGCTCGCCGGCTGCCTGCCGATCCTGCCGCAGATCCCGATCTTCCTGGCGCTGTTCCACGTGCTGCGCCGGATCGCCCCCGGCAAGGACGGCCTCTACAGCTGGGACGACACCCTCACCGACCAGGCTGCCTCGGCGCAGCTGTTCGGCGCGCCGATCTCCTCCTCGTTCAACATGACCGGGGAGAAGGAGCGGCTGATCCTCGATCTGCCGGGTGTCGACTACACCAACATCCGGATCGTCGCCTTCCTGCTGATCGTGATCATGTGCGCGACGACCTTCTTCACCCAGAAGCAGATCATGAAGCGCTCCGGCCCGGTCGAGGGCCAGGCCGCGATGGTGCAGAAGCTGCTGCTCTACGGCATGCCGCTGAGCCTCTTCGTCTCCGGCTTCTTCTTCCCGATCGGCGTGCTCCTCTACTGGTTCACCAACAACCTGTGGACCCTGGGCCAGCAGTTCTACATCCTGAAGAAGCTGCCCCCGCCCGGGTCGCCGGCCGCGCTGGCCAAGGCCGCCGCCGACAAGCCGCAGATCGACCCGAAGTCCCTCGCCCCCAAGCCGGGCGCGAAGCCGGTGCGCCCCAAGTCGGGCAGCCGCGGGGCGACCGCGGCCACCTCCCCCACGGTGGACGGCGACGGCAGCACTCCCGACGTCCCGCCGGCCGGTGCGACCCCCGCGACGGGGGCCGGACCCGCGGAGGGTGGCTCGGCCAACGGTCGACCCCCTGGTGGCGGAGGTGCCCGCCCGCGCACCGGCTCCTCGGGCAGTCGGTCGTCGGCAGGGCCCGCCAACCGAGGCAAACGCAAGCGCCGCTGACCGGCTGCGGCACCCGGGCGAGAGCCCGCGGCGTGCCCGCCCCCTGACCACCGGGCTCGCCCGGCCGCCTGCACGACCCTGGAGGACTCCGTGAGTGCATCCGACAACGACACCGTGGCCACGTCCGAGGCGACCTCGGACGCCCTGCTGACCCCGGCCGGTGGGAGCGGTGACCCCGCGCTCCCCGACGCCGACCCGGCGTCCTCCGACGCCGTCGTCGAGCCGGTCGACGTCGAGGACGAGTCCGACGACGAGGACGGCGGGGACGGCCTGCTCGTCCGCGAGGGCGACGTCGCCGGCGACTACCTCGAGCGGCTGCTCGACATCCTGGACGTCGACGGCGACATCGACCTGGACGTCGAGGGTGACCGGGCCTCGGTCGCGGTCGTCGGCGGCCAGCTGAAGACCCTCATCGGGCCCGACGGCGCCACGCTGGAGGCGCTCCAGGAGCTGACCCGGCTGGCGGTGGCCCAGTCGACCGGTGTCCGCAGCCGGCTGATGCTCGACATCGGGGGCTTCCGGGCCAAGCGGCGCGCCGACCTGACCAGCCTGGCCTCCGCAGCGGCCGAGCGGGTCGCCGAGAGCGGGGCACCCGAGCGCCTCTCGCCGATGAACCCGTTCGAGCGGAAGGTCGTGCACGACGTCATCGCCGCAGCCGCCGGCGTGCGTAGTGAGTCGGAGGGCGAGGAGCCGAACCGGCGCGTCGTGATCCTGCCGGACCGTTGATCGACGAGGAGGGCCAGGCCGAGGGCCCGCCGTCCGCCGCTGATCAGTCCGGTCCCGTTCCGGAACCCTCGGCGGCGGCCATCGCCCTGTTCGGTCCCGCTGTCGAGCAGGCGGCCCGCTACGTCGGGATGCTCGCTGGTGACGGTGTGGTCCGTGGGCTGATCGGGCCGCGTGAGGTGCCCCGGCTGTGGGACCGGCACGTGCTGAACAGCGCTGCGCTGGCCGAGGTGGTGCCGCAGGGCAGCCGGGTGGTCGACGTGGGCAGTGGTGCCGGGCTCCCGGGCGTGCCGCTGGGGCTCGCCCGGCCTGACCTCACGCTGACGCTGGTCGAGCCGATGGCCCGTCGGGTGGAGTTCCTCCAGGACGTCGTGACAGAACTGGGTGCTCCCTGGCGGGTGGTCCGCGGGCGTGCCGAGGAGCGTTCCGTCGTCCGGGCGGTCGGGCCGGTGGACGTGGTCACGGCGCGGGCGGTGGCGCCGCTTCCGCGGCTGGTGGGCTGGTGTCGTGGGCTGCTGGCACCGGGGGCCCAGCTGATCGCCCTGGTCGGCGCCCGGGCAGCAGCCGAGGTGCCGGATCTGGTGCCGGAGCTGGAGGCTGCCGGGATGCGGGACGTGCACACGCGGGCAGTCGGTGTCGAGCTCGGCGCCGCAGCCACTACCGTGGTCCTCATGACGCGCGCTGGCACCTCTCGGTCCGGGCGCTCGGCAGGGTGAGCCCGTTTCACGTGGAACTCGCCGTAGCGACCGCACCCTGTTCCACGTGGAACACGGTGGTGAGGAGGACGCACCGATGACGGACCCGGGCGAGCGCCTGCGCAACAGCCTCGCCGCCGATCTGCCGGTCGGTCCCGACTTCGACAGCCCGATCGCCATGGAGGCGATGCGGGCCACTCGCGTGCTGCACGCCGCTGACCAGGAACCCTTCCCGGCGCCGGGCCGGATCCGGGTGGTCACGGTCGCCAACCAGAAGGGCGGCGTCGGAAAGACGACGTCGACGGTCAACCTGGGCGTCGCCCTGGCGATGTACGGGCTCCGGACGCTGGTCATCGACCTCGACCCCCAGGGGAACGCCAGCACTGCCCTCGGTGTGGAGCACACCGTGGGCACCCCCTCGATCTACGACGCACTCGTCGGGGACAACACGCTCGCCGAGGTCACCCACCCGACGACAGCGAGCCCGAACCTCTTCTGCGTGCCCGCGACGATCGACCTCGCCGGCGCGGAGATCGAGCTCGTCTCCGTTGTCGCGCGCGAGCACCGGCTGCGGCGCTCGATCGAGACCTACCTGCACGAGCTCCCCGCCGAGGAGCGCCCGCACTACGTCCTCATCGACTGCCCGCCGTCCCTGGGGCTGCTCACGCTGAACGCGCTGGTGGCCGGGGACGAGGTGCTGATCCCCATCCAGTGCGAGTACTACGCGCTGGAGGGCCTCGGGCAGCTGCTGTCGAACATCGACCTGGTGCGCGCCCACCTGAACCCGGGCATCTCGGTGAGCACGATCCTGCTCACCATGTACGACGGTCGGACCAAGCTCGCCGACCAGGTGGCCGACGAGGTGCGCAACCACTTCGGTGACCTGGTGCTCAAGGCGGTCATCCCGCGGAACGTCCGAGTGAGCGAGGCGCCGGGCTACGGGCAATCGGTGCTCACCTACGACCCCGGCTCCCGCGGCTCGACCAGCTACGTGGAGGCCGCGCGCGAGCTCGCCCGCCGGGGAGTGGCACTGCCGGCGTCGACGGCTCAGCCGATGAGCCAGCCTCCTCCCCCACCACCGGTCGCCACACCGGTCTACCCGCCGCCGGTGGGCGGGCCGCCGCCACCGGTGGCCGGGCCGCCGTCGGTGGCGGCGCTGGTGCTCGGTGAGCCGGCGACGGCCCCGGCCCAGCGCGGACGGCACGCGACGTGACCCCGGTGCGCTCCATTCCCACCCCCGAGCCGCGTCTGCGGACACCGGGCATCTGCGAGGAGGACCAGTGACCAAGCGCGGCGGTCTGGGGCGGGGCCTGGCGGCTCTGATCCCCACGAGTGCACCGGCTCCCACGGCGACCCCAGCGGCCCGCGCCGCGGAGGCAGCCGAGGTCGCCGCCACGGCGGTCGACCAGGCCGGGGCCACCCCTCCGGACCAGTTCACCCGGACGGCGTCGGTCCACGAACTCCCGAGCCGGGCGCTCGAGGAGGTCGCCGGCGTCCCCGGCGCGCAGCTGCGCGAGGTCCCGGTCGGCGACATCGTCCCGAACCCCAAGCAGCCGCGACAGGTCTTCGACGACGAGGCGCTGGAGGAGCTCACCCACTCGGTGCGTGAGTTCGGTCTGCTCCAGCCGATCGTGGTCCGGGAGGCCGGCGACGGCCGCTACGAGCTCATCATGGGCGAGCGCCGACTGCGTGCTTCGCGGGCGGCCGGGCTGGAGAGCGTGCCCGCGATCGTCCGGGACACCACCGACGACGCCATGCTGCGCGACGCCCTGCTGGAGAACATCCACCGGGTGCAGCTCAACCCGTTGGAGGAGGCAGCCGCCTACCAGCAGCTGCTCGAGGAGTTCGGCGCCACCCACGAGGAGCTGGCCAGCAAGATCGGGCGCAGCCGCTCGCAGGTCACCAACACCATCCGGCTGATGAAGCTGCCGGTGAAGGTGCAGACCCGGGTGGCCGCCGGGGTCATCTCGGCCGGGCACGCGCGGGCCCTGCTCGGCCTGCCGGAGGCGGAGGCGCAGGACGCCCTGGCCACCCGCATCGTCGCCGAGGGCATGTCGGTCCGGGCGACCGAGGAGGCCGTCGCGATGGCGGTCGCCGACTCCCCCACCGCGGCCCGCCGTTCCGCCCGGAAGATCAGTGCCCCCGGGGTCGAGGACCTCGCCGGCCGGCTGTCGGACGTCTTCGAGACCAAGGTGAAGGTGCAGATCGGCCGGGCCAAGGGCCGGATCGTCGTGGAGTTCGGCTCGGTCGACGACCTGCAGCGGATCGTCGGCATGATGGCCCCGGACATCACCGGTCGCAGCCAACAGGAGTGAGCGCCGCAGTTACGTCACAGACGTAATGCGGTGGGAGGTGGTCGTCCGTCCGGACGACCACCTCACCCGGTGATCGGCCCCTCGGCCGCTGCGCGCGCGAGCAACCGGCCGAGGACGTCGCCGAGCCCGTACCCGGCTGCCTCGACCGCCATCGGGAACATCGACGTCTCCGTCAGCCCCGGGGAGACGTTCACCTCGAGGAACTGCACCGCGCCGTCGGGAGTGACGATCGCGTCGGTGCGGGACAGGCCGGCCAGCCCCAGCACCTCGTGCACCCGCAGGGCCACCTCCGCCGCGCGAGCGGCGACCTCGTCGGAGACCCGCGCCGGGGAGTGGTACTCCGTCATGCCGGGGGTGTACCGGGAGGTGTAGTCGAAGACGCCGGACTCGGGGGCGATCTCGACCGCAGGCAGCGCTTCCGGGCCGTTCCCCAGGTCGATCACCGACAGGGCCAGCTCCACGCCGTCGACGAACCGCTCCACCATCACGGTGTCGCCGTAGGCGAAGCAGCTGACCATCGCGGCCGGCAGGTCCTCGACCCGGCTGACCTTCTGCACGCCGAGCGACGAGCCACCCGAGGCCGGCTTCACCATGAGCGGGAGTCCGAGCCGGGCCACGATGAGGTCCAGGACGGCGCCGGCGCCCAGCTCGCGGAAGGTGCTGTGCGGCAGGGCGACCCAGTCCGGCGTCGTGACCCCGGCGGTGCGCACGACCGACTTGGCAGCCGGCTTGTCCCAGGCCAGCCGGCAGGCAGCGGCCGGGGAGCCGACGTAGGGCACGCCGGCCAGGTCCAGCACGGCCCGGAGCGCGCCGTCCTCGCCGGTGGCGCCGTGCAGCGCGATGAACACCGCGTCGGCCGGCGACCCGGCCAGGCCGGGCAGCAGCTCGGCGTCGGCGTCGTGCATCTCCGCGTCCACCCCGGCCCGGGTCAGCGCCTCGACCACCTGCCCGCCGGAGTTGATGCTGACCTCCCGCTCGAAGGTGAGCCCACCGGCGAGCACCAGGGCCCGCAGCGGGGTCGTCGGAGCGCCGGGTGCCGCCTCCGGTGCGGCCGCCTGGTCGGTCATGGCTGACGGTCCTCGCTCTGGTCGCTGTTCGCCGGCCCGATGATCGGCGGCGGGGTCGGTCGACTGCGCTCCGGCCGGGCCGTGGCCGGGCCCACCGCGCGGAACGTCCCGGTGTCGACGGCGTCGAACGTGGAGTGCAGGTCCAGCTCGGCCTCGATCACCCGGGCCAGCCGGCGCACGCCCTCGCGGATCTGGTGCGGCTCGGGGTAGCAGTAGGAGAGCCGCATGTGCTCCCGGCCGCCACCATCGGCGTAGAAGCCGATCCCGGGCACGTAGGCGACGTGGGCGGCGACCGCGCGGGGCTGCATGAGCTTGGCGTCCAGGCCGTTGGGCAGCTTCAGCCAGACGTAGAACCCGCCGTCCGGCTTGGTCCAGGTGGTGCCCGGCGGCATGAGCGCGGTGAGCGACTCCAGCGTGGCGTCCCGGCGCTCGCGGTAGAGCTCGGTGAAGACCTTGATCTGCTCGCGCCAGGGCTGGGTGTCCAGGTACCGGGCGACCGCGTACTGGGTGAGCGAGGGCGGGCAGAGGACCTGCGCCTCGGTGGCGAGCACCAGCTTCTCCCGCACGGCCAGCGGGGCCAGCACCCAGCCCACGCGCAGGCCCGGGGAGAAGGTCTTCGAGAACGACCCCAGGTAGATGACCCGGTGCTCGTTGCGGGCGCGCAGGGCACGCATCGGCTCCTTGTCGAAACCGAGCAGGCCGTACGGGTTGTCCTCGATGACCAGCAGGTCGTACTGCTCGGCGATCGCCATGACCGCCTCGCGGCGGACCTCGGTCAGCGTGACGCCGGCAGGGTTGTGGAAGTTCGGCACCGTGTACAGGAACTTCACCCGGTCACCGCGGGCCCGGCACTCCAGCAGGGCCTCCTCCAGCGCCTCGGGGATCAGCCCGTCGTCGTCCATCGCGACGTGCCGGACCTGGGCCTGGGCGGCCTGGAAGACGCCGAGGGCCCCGACGTAGGAGGGCGCCTCGGCGAGGATGACGTCACCGGGGTCGACGAAGACCCGGGTGACCAGGTCGAGCCCCTGCTGGGAGCCGACGGTGACGACCACCTCGCTGGGCGAGGCGTCGGAGATGCCCTCCAGGGCCATGACGTCGCAGATCCGCTCCCGCAGCCGGGGGTCACCCTGGCCGGAGCCGTACTGCAGGGTCTGGGCGCCCATCCCGGACACCAGCTCGCCGATCATCGACCCGACGGCGTCCAGCGGCAGGGCGGTGACCGCGGGCATGCCCCCGGCGAGCGAGACGACCTCGGGTCGGCTGACCACGGAGAACAGCGCCCGGATCTCCGAGCTCTTCATGCCGTGGGTGCGTGCTGCGTACCGGTCGGCCAAGGGGTCCAGCCGCGGGTGCCGCGGGGAGACGTGCGGGGACGCACCGGTGGAGTGCGCCCCGCCCTGACCGGTTCCGACCAAGGGGCCGGGCACAGGAGGGGTCACCTCTCGGAGTCTATGCCCCGGGTCGCCGTCGGCCGTTCAGCCGCGGGCGGGCAGCAGGAAGGTGCCGGTGGCCGGGTCGGCGTCGGCGGGCAGGAAGAGCCGCTGGACGGCGGCCACCACGGCCTGGGCGACGGTGCTGCGGAGCCGGGCGTCCAGCAGCAGCAGCCGGTCGACCGGGTGGGAGAGGTAGCCGCAGTCGATCCGGACGGCGGGCATCCTCGTCATCCGCAGGATGTCCCAGGTCTTCGGGTGGGAGCCACAGTCGAGCATGCCGGTGCGGGCGATGACCTCGCGGCGCACCAGGTTGGCGAACTCCTCGCCGACCGTGGAGCTCGCCCCGGAGCCGGTGCCGTAGTAGTAGCTGGCGACGCCGCGGGCGTGCGCCGACCCGTGGGCCTCCATGTGCAGGGAGAGGAAGAGGTCGGCACGAGCCTGGTTGGCGAAGGCGGTGCGGTCCTCGGCGGTCTGGCCCACGGTGCGGCCGCGGGTGAGGTACACCGTGGCACCCGCGGCGGCCAGCCGGCCCTCGATCCGGGAGGCGAGGTCGAAGACCAGGTCGGCCTCGGTGGTCTCCCCGGCCGTGTACCCGCTGTCCGCACCGCCGTGGCCGGGGTCGATGACGATGACCCGGCCGATGAGGTGTGGCCCGGAGTCGACCAGCGAGGCGCTCTGCCGCAGCAACTGCGGCCGGCCGCCAGTGACCCGGCGACCCAGCTGCTTGAGCGCGCGCAGCGTCGCCGGACCGCACGTGCCGTCGGCGGTCAACCCGTAGTCGCGCTGGAAGGCCCGCAGGCCCAGCTCCGTGTCGGCGCCCAGCATGCCGTCGGCCCGGCCGGCGTCGTAGCCGAGCTCGAGGAGCAGCTCCTGCAGCCGGCGGACGTCGTCCCCCCGGCTCGGCCGCTCGGGGTCGAACCGCAGCAGCCGGTCCCCCAGGGACCAGCGTGCCTCGTGCAGTGCCCGGTAGGTCTCGTCACCCACCCGGCCGTCGACGGAGAGCCCGCGCACCTGCTGGAAGTGCCGGACGGCGAGCTCGGTCGCTGCGTCGTAGCCCGCGTCGTCCGGACGCTCTGGTCGCTCCGGCTCATCGGTCAGCAGGCCGAGGGAACGGAGCATGGCCTGCACCTCCGCCACGGCGGGACCGGTGCTGCCAGGTCGCAGGACGTCCATGCGCAGGTCGTCGCTCCTCGCTCGGGTCAGGACGGCCGGTTGCGGCCGCTGGAGACGATTGTGGCGGGTGCGCACGACCGGGCAGTGCACCGGGTGACCCGGCTCCCCTGTCCGGGTGACCGTCCCCGCAACGGGTGAGGCCCGCCGGTCCGGGGGGACGGGCGGGCCTCACCATGCGATCCGCGCCGCAGCGCGGGAGCTGCGGTGCCGCGTCGGCCGGTGGCCGGCCCGACGGATCAGAGGTAGTCGGACAGGTCCGACAGGATGGCGCCCTTGGGCTTGGCGCCGATGATGCTCTTGACCGGCTTGCCACCCTGGAAGACCGTCATGGTCGGGATCGACATGACCTGGTAGTCGCGGGCGATCTGCGGGTTCTCGTCGATGTTGAGCTTGGCGATCGTCAGCTTGTCGGCGTGCTCGGCCGCGATCTCCTCCAGCACGGGGGCGACCATCTTGCACGGCCCGCACCACTCGGCCCAGAAGTCGACCAGCACGGGCTTGTCGCTGCCCAGGACGTCAGTGGCGAAGCTCGAGTCGGTGACGGTCACGGTGTTCTTGCCTGCCATGGTGCTGCTCCTTGCTCAGAGGGGACGGTGCAGTCTGTGGTTCAGCGCAGTCTGTGGTTCAGCGCTCGTCGAAGGTCTCGGCGAGCCAGCGCTCGGCGTCGATGGCCGCGGCGGCGCCGGTGCCGGCCGAGGTGATCGCCTGCCGGTAGATGTGGTCGACGACGTCGCCGCAGGCGAAGACGCCGTTGATGCTGGTGTCGGTCGTCGGGTGGGAGACCACCACGTACCCCTCGTCGTCCAGCTTCAGCTGCCCGACGAAGAGCTCGGTGCGGGGGTCGTGGCCGATGGCGACGAACATGCCGGAGACCGGGAGCTGCTCCGTCGCGCCGGTGGCCACGTCGGTCAGCTCGACCGCCTCGACGGTGGTGTCACCGTGCACCTCGGTGACCTGCTTGCCCAGCGCCCAGCGGATCTTCTCGTTGTCCTGCGCGCGCTTGACCATGATCTTCGACGCGCGCAGCTCCTCGCGGCGGTGCACCACGGTGACCGACTTGGCGAAGCGGGTGAGGAAGGTGGCCTCCTCCATCGCCGAGTCGCCGCCGCCGACGACCGCGATGTCCTGGTCGCGGAAGAAGAAGCCGTCGCAGGTGGCGCAGGCGGAGACGCCGCGGCCGAGCAGTCGCTGCTCGTTGTCCAGCCCGAGGTACCGGTACTTGGAGCCGGTGGCGACGATGACGGCGTGCGCGCGGTGCACCTCGTCGCCGACCTTGACGATCTTCGGGTCGACGGTGAGGTCGACCTCGGTGACGTCCCGGGCGACCAGCTCGGCGCCGAAGCGCTCGGCCTGGGTGCGCATGTCGTCCATGAGCTGCGGGCCCTGGACGCCCTCGGGGAAGCCGGGGAAGTTCTCGACCTCGGTGGTGGTCATCAGTGCACCGCCGAACTGGGACCCCTCGAACACGAGGGGGTGCAGGTTCGCGCGGGCGGCGTACGTGGCAGCGGTGTACCCGGCGGGACCGGACCCGATGATGATCAGGTCGCGGATCCCGTCGTGCTCGGCCGGAGGGATCTCCGGGGCGGCACTGGTCGGGACCGTCAGGCCGGGAGTGGGGTCGTTGCTCGTCACAGGCGGCACAACGGACAGGGTAGGTCGGGCATTCCCTGCGGGTTCCCCCTCAGCCGGCTGCGGTGACGCCGACCTCGGCCAGGTCGGCGCTGAAGCCCTCGTCGACGGGGACCAGGCTGGTCACCCACACCAGCACGTACCGGGTGGTCGCCGGCTCGGCGAACTCCAGCACGTCCTCGCCGGTCAGCTCCGCGGAGGCGGCGACGTCGAACGCCTCCAGCCCGGCCTCCGGTGAGCCGCCGGTGCGCACCTCCACGGTCGACCCGGGGCGGGTCGTCTGCAGCGCGACGCTGCTCACCGTCTGCTCGCTGCCCAGGTCGTACAGCACGCCGACCCCGGGCTTCAGGTTGCCGAAGTCGGCCGAGCCCCGGTAGTTCAGCGTCGACCACGCGGTGCCCGGGTCGCCGTCGAAGGACAGCGGGACCTCGGCGTCGTTCTCGGGCTCGCCGTCGCCGAACGGGTCGAACACCGCAGCGCCGGTGAGGGGCACCGGGGCGCCGGCGGCCGGCGGCGCCGGTGCCGGCTCCTCACCGGGTGCAGGGGCGGCCGCGGCGGTCGTGCTGGACTCCGGCGTCGACCCGCTCGGACCGCCCTCGACGCTGCCGGCCACGGAGAGCACGTTCGTGCCGAACCACCAGCCGATGGCCACGACCAGGGCCAGCGCCAGCACCGGCAGCCCGATCACGGCCAGTCGCCGCCGGGCGGACGACGCCGTCTCGCGCTCGGCGACGCCGTCGTCCTCGGCCACGAAGGTCTCGTCGAGGACGAGGTCGCGCTCGGCGTCGGCGCCGTACCCGGCGGGGCCGGCGGACAGCGGGCGGGGCAGCGAGGCCCCGGGGACGGGCGGCAGGTGGTTCCGCACCAGGCGGACCGGCTGGTCCGAGTCGTCGTCGGCCTCGTCGGCATCGGCCAGGTCGCGCCGGTCGCGCAGGCGGCGCACCCACCCGCTGTCGGTGAGGCCGTCGGGCCGGGCGGTCTCCTGCGGGCCGGTACGGGGACGCTCGACGAGCAGCGAGACCATCGTGGTCACGCTCGACAGCCCGGTGGCCGGGTCGGTGGACCGGGCCCGGCGCACCAGCGCGGCGAGGTCGGGCGAGGAGATCTCGGCGGGCTGGGCGCCGGGCAGGCCGGTCAGGCACAGCTCCAGCAGCGCCCCCAGGGCGGTGATGTCGCCCTTCTCGGTGCCGCTGGCCGCCGGCACCGAGAGCAGGCCGACCAGGCCGCCGGGACGCAGCACGACGTGCTCGGGCGTGAGGCCGCCGACGGCCAGGCCCACCCGATGGGCCTCCGCGACCCCCTCGGCCAGCCGGCGGACCACCGCGCGCGCCTCGCGCTCGGACAGCGGGCCCTCGGTGGCGAGCCGGTCGGAGAGCCGGATGCCCTCGATCCACTCGTTGACGACGTAGGCGGCGCCGCCGGGCTCGGTGCGGCCGGTGCCCTCGGCGGCGTCGTAGACCATCGCCAGCGCGGGGGTGGCCAGCCCACCGGCGGTCAGCGCGCGGTTGATCCACTCCCGCGCGGCCGGGCCGCCGGGGGTGTGCACCCGCAACGCCACGTCACGGTTGAGCACCCGGTCACGGGCGCGCCAGGTGCGGATGACGCCGGTGGGCGTCTCCTCGTCGGGCGCCACCTGGTCCAGCGGGCGGTAGCGGTCGGGCAGGCCGGTTGTCGTCGACGTCACGGACGCTGCCGACCCCCTGCTCGTTCACGGCCGGGAACGGCGCCCCCGGTTCTGGCCCGAGATCGTCTGGTCACCGTGAGCGGCCGAGTCGAGCCCGGACCCCGGCCAGCACCCCACGGAGCTCCGGGACACCGGCCATCACGGCACCCGCGACGACCGCGCTGCCGATGACCACGGTACCGAGGACGACCGTCCCGAGCGAGCCCGGTACCGAGGTGCCCAGTGACCTGCCCGCGAGCGACACGGCGGCCCAGCCGAGGGCCCCGGCGACGGCCGAGACCGCGGTCATCCGCAGCACCGTGGTGCCTGCCTCGGCGCTGGCCCGCACCCCGAGCTTGCGCTCCAGGGCGATCGCGCCCACCACCCAGCCGGCCACGTAGGTGGCGCTGGTCGCGATCATCAGCCCGGCCACGACGTGCTCCGGGTCGACCAGCACCGGCACGAGCAGCAGCAGCGGCACCCGGACGGCGACCATCGCCACCTGGATGAGCGTCGGGGTCCGGGCGTCCTTCATGGCGTAGAACACCCGCAGCTGGAGCAGCGTCACCGCCATCGGCAGCAGCCCGAACGCGCCGAGCGCGAGGGCGACGCCCACCCCGCGGGCATCGGCGACGTCGGCGTTCCCCCGGGCGAAGGCCACGATGCCCACGGCGGGGCCCAGCACCATCAGCAGGGCGGTCACCGGCAGCAGGCCGGTCGCCGACAGGCGGGTGCCCAGCGAGAGGTCGGAGACGACGCCGTCCATGTCGCGGCGCGCTGCCGCCCGGCTCATCCGGGGCAGGAGTGCGGTGAGCAGTGCGACGCCGATGATCCCGTAGGGCATCTGGAACAGCAGGCTGGCGTTGGCGAACGCCATCGGCCCGAGGCCGCCGGCGTCGGCTGCGGCGTTGGCCACGATGCTGGCGACGACGACCCCGATCTGGCTGACCAGTACGTAACCGATCACCCAGAGCCCGAGCGTGCCGGCCTCGCCCAGGCCGGTGCCCCGCAGCCCCCAGCTGGGCCGCAGCGGCACGCCGTTGCGGCCCAGCAGCGGCAGCAGCACGAACGCCTGCACGGCGATGCCCAGGGTGGTGCCGATGCCGAGCAGCCAGACCTGGAAGGCGCTGATGGTGACCGGCGTCAGGTCACCCGGCCCGGACGCCAGGAGGAACACCGCGCCGGTGGCGATGACCACGACGTTGTTGAGCACCGGTGCCCAGGCGGGCGGCCCGAACACCTGCCGGGAGTTGAGCACCGCCGTCGCCAGCGCACCGATCCCGTAGAAGACGATCTCGACCAGCAGGATCCGGGCCAGCCAGTTGGCCAGCTCCACCTGCCCCGGGTCCTCCCGGATGCCCATCAGCCAGGTCAGCGCGGGGGCCGCGAGCACGGCGACGACGGTGAGCGCGGCCAGGCCGACGGTGGCCAGGGTGAGCAGCCGCTGGGTGTACCGCACGCCGCCGTCGGCGTCCCGTTCCTGGGCGCTGACCAGCAAGGGGACGACGACAGACGTCAGCACCCCGCCGAGCAGCAGCTCGTAGACGATGTTGGGCAGCGTGTTCGCCACGGTGTAGGCGTTGCCGACCAGCCCGAAGCCCAGCGCGGCGGTGAGCACCACGGTGCGCAGGAAGCCGGTCAGCCGGGAGACCAGGCTCGCCACGGCCATCGTCCCGGCCGCGCGCAGGATGCCGCCGCTGCCACCGGAGCGACCCTGGCGGACCTCGGGGTCCTCCGGCTCGTCCTCGAGGTAGCGCGGCACCGCCGGGATGACCGGGATGAGCTGGGTGTCGTCCGGGCCGGGCACGAAGCGCCGGGGCCGCGCCGGTGGCGGCACCGGGGGCAGCACGGCACGCCGGCGGGCGGCGTCGGCCGAGCGGTCCCCCGTCGGCCGCGCCGCCGGGTAGCCGGCGGGTGGCGGTGGCAACGGTCGCGGGGAGAGCGAGGGGGCCAGCGTCTCGGGCTGGTTGCCGACCACCGGCGCCGGGACGGCGGTGGGCGGCGGACCGGGCTGTGCCCCGCGGTACGGAGGCGGGGGCAGCGGTGCGGGCGTCCGGGGCCGGGCGTCGGGTGACCCGCTGCGCTGGTCCTCCGACCCGGCCGGTGGGCCGCCGCTCACACCGGGCTCCGGGTGGGCGGCAGGCCGGCCGCCCCGTCGGCGGTGGGGACCGGCTCACCGCGCCGGCGGCGCAGCACGAAGCGCACCGCCCGGCGGAGGAAGAGCAGGGCCAGCAGCGCGGCGGCGCCGAGGGTGATCGCCAGGGTGATCGGGCCGTACGCGGTGCTCCGCACCTGCAGCTGCACCGGCTCGCCCAGCGGGCCACCGGCCGGCGTGGTCAGCCGTGCGGTGACGGTGAACCCCCCGGACTGCTGGACGTCGGCGGGCACCTCGACCGTGGTGAGCGACTCCGGCCCCAGCGTCTGCACGCCGATGTCCTCGGTGGCGAGACCGACGTTGCTGCGGGTCTGCAGGTCCAGCCGCACGTCGACGGCGAAGGGCAGGTCGTTGCGCACGGTGAGCACCAGCGGGGCGTCGCTGGAGGCGAGGGTGTAGGTGCCATCGGCCGGGGAGACCAGGGTGACCTGCTCGCGGAGCCGGGCGACGGTGCCCTGCAGGTCGGTGACCACGGACGGGAACACCTCCGGCTCCCGCCGCCACTGCGCGGACGCCGCCCGGGCGATCGCCGCGTCGTACCCGGCGAGCGCCTCGTCGGCGTCGCCGACCACGGCGGCGGCGAAGTCGTCCCGCACCCGCGAGGTCTCCACGATCCCGGCCACCGTCGCGGCCGGCAGCCGGACGTCCGGGTCGGTGCCGGTCAGCTCCCCGACGTCGGCGGCCGGGCCGTCGGCCGCTGCGGCCACCGAGAGCGGGACCAGCCACGGTTGGGTGTACGTGTCGGTCATCATCGCGGCCACGGTGTCCGGGTCCGGGTCGACCCAGCGGGGTGGGGCGACGAGCACGGTGGAGCCGACGCCGTCGGCCTGCTGGGCGTGCAGCGCCGCGAGCTCGGCCAGGTAGCGCTGTTCGACCAGTCGGCTCGCCCCCGGCTGGAGGGCCGCGGCCTCGACGGCCTCGGCCAGTTCCCCGTCGGCGACCAGCGCGGTGACCGGCCCGCCGTCGGTCGTCAGGTCGCCGCGGGCGGCGGCCGGGTCACCGTCGTCCCCCACCGCCCGGCTGCCGTCGGTCAGCGCGTCCTCGGCCAGCACCGCGGCGCGGATCCCGCCGGCGACCAGGGTGGCGAGGGTGGTCTCGTCGACGGTGCCACCGGCCGGCCAGACCAGGTCGGTGCGCGGCTCCACCCCGAGCACCTCCTCCACGATCGCGGCCCCGGCGCCGGTCTCCCCGGCCGGACCGGCCGCCGCGGGCGCCGGGACCAGGGCGCCGTCTGCGGTGCTGGGCTGACGGGCGGTGCCCTCACCGGGCAACGTGCGGAGGAGTGCATCCGGCCGGCCGGCCGCGACCAGGGCGTCGGCGTCGGCGTCGGCGTACGGGAGGGCCACCACGTCGTGGTCGGCGGCCAGCCGGCGCAGTCGCTCCAGCAGTCCGGCCGCGTCGGCGGTGCCCGTGCCCTCCTGGCCGGTCACCAGGTAGGGGCCGGCGGCCATGGCCGACAGCTCCTCGAGCAGCGCCGGGTCGACGGCGAGGGTCACCGGCACGACGGGCTCGGTCTCCGCCGGCGTCGGGGCCGTGGTGCGCGGCAGCTGCTCGACGGTCTCCAGGACCCGGTCCAGCCGGCCGCCCTCGGCCACCTGGGCGGCCAGCGCGTCGTCGGTGAAGGCGCCGGTGGCGTCCCGGTGCGGGCGGTCGGTGATCGGCCAGAGCCACGCCACGCCCGTCCGGGTGGCCGGCACCGCAGGCTGGACGACGAGGTGGGTGGACAGCTCGGCCACCCGCTCGGTGACCCCGTCGGACCGGGTGCCGTTGACGTTGACCAGGAGCGGGTACACGCCGTCGGCGGTGAGCTGCAGGGCGTCGGCGGTGCTGGGGTAGGTGAACGAGACCTCCTCCCCTGGCTCGAGCTCGTCCGGGGACACCCCGAGGAAGGGCGTGGTCGCCGCGGTGTGGTCACCGGGCCGGGCGAGGTCGGCGGCGAGCCGGCCGCGCGAGGTCAGCACCTCTCCCCGCTGCAGCCGCACCTCCAGGTCCTCGTAGGTCTCGGTGCTCTCGTTGCGCAGGGTGGCGGTGACCTCGACGGCGGCACCGGGGGTGACGGCGCGCGGCTCCAGCCGGTCCAGGGTCAGCTCCAGGGGCCGGTCGGCCGACGAGCCGGTCGCGCGGCCGGTGTCGCCGGGCGCGGCGGACGCGGCCGGGACGCCCAGCAGCCCGCCGACCACGGTCACGAGGGCGCCGAGCAGCACTTGCCGGCCGCCGGCGCGGCCGGCGGCCCGCCGGGTCACGCGCTGTCGGCCAGGAGGCCGGGCGCGCGCTCGACCAGCGCACGCTCGTCGGCGTAGGCCAGACGCCCGCCGAGCTCGGTCAGCGGCACCCAGGCGACCTCGGTGACCTCGACGTCGGCGTCGGACAGGGCGCCGCCGGTGGCCCGGAGCAGGAAGTGGTGGACCGTCTTGTGCACGCGGCGGCCGTCGGCGACGAACCAGAAGTCGATGATGCCCAGCGGGGCGACGACCTGGCCGATGATGCCGGTCTCCTCCGCGACCTCGCGGACGGCGGTGTCCTCCGGGGTCTCGCCCTGCTCGATGTGCCCCTTGGGCAGCGACCAGAGCAGGCGCCCGCGGCGGTCGGTGCGGCCGATCAGCGCGGCGCGCGGCCCGGTGACCTCGTCGTCTGCGACCACCAGCCCCCCCGCCGAGGTCTCGTCGACCCGACGCAGCCGGCGGCCGGGGCGCTGCCGCCCGCCCGTCCCAGCCATGTCAGCAGGGTAGCGCGCGACACGGCACTACCCTCGACCGTCGTGTCAACCGAGCCGTCGCGTCGCGCCCCCTCCGGCCCGACCCAACCACCCCCGCCCGTCCCCGCGGCGGTGCAGCAGACGGTGCGCGAGCTCGTCGAGGTCTCCCCCGTGCTGGTCGCTCTCGGCGAACGGTTCACCGCAGCCGGCCACAAGGTGCACCTCGTGGGCGGTTCGGTGCGCGACGCCCTGCTGGCGGCCGGGACGGGACGGCCGCTGCCCACCGGCGACCTGGACCTGACCACCGACGCGCGGCCGGAGCAGACCCTCGAGGTGCTCCGGGGCTGGGCCAGTTCCACGTGGAACACCGGCATCGCCTTCGGCACCGTCGGCGCCGAGGTGCGCGGCGAGCGGGTGGAGATCACCACGTTCCGCGCCGACCGCTACGACCGGGAGTCCCGCAACCCGGAGGTCGCCTGGGGCACCTCGCTCACCGACGACCTGGCCCGGCGCGACTTCACCGTCAACGCGATGGCGGTCTCGCTGGGCCCCGACCGGACGGTCACCGACCCCTTCGGTGGGCTGGGCGACCTGCTGGCGCGGCGGCTGCGCACCCCGGGGCGGGCGGTCGACTCCTTCGCCGACGACCCGCTCCGGATGCTGCGTGCCGTCCGGTTCGTCGCCCAGCTGGGGCTGACCCCGGACGACGAGGTGGTCGAGGCGATGACCGCCCTCGCCCCCGAGCTCGGCCGGATCACCGCCGAGCGGGTGCAGCACGAGTTCTCCCGCACGCTGCTCAACGACGCCCCCGGCCCGGCGCTGGACCTCTTCGTCTCCACCGGGCTGGCCGACGTCGTCCTGCCCGAGCTGTCCGCGCTGCGGATGGAGATCGACGAGCACCACCAGCACAAGGACGTCTACGTCCACTCGCTGACCGTGCTGGACCAGGCGATCGCGCTGGAGAAGGCCGACCCTGCTGCGGGGTCCCCCGACCTGGTGCTGCGGCTGGCGGCGCTGCTGCACGACGTCGGCAAGCCGGCCACCCGCCGGCACGAGTCCCGGGGCCGGGTCTCCTTCCACCACCACGAGGTGGTCGGCGCGAAGCTGGTGCGCAAGCGGCTGCTGGCGTTGAAGTACCCGAAGGACGTCGTCGAGGCGGTGTCCCGGCTGACCTTCCTGCACCTGCGCTTCCACGGGTACGGCCGCGGCGAGTGGACCGACTCCGCCGTCCGCCGGTACGTCACCGACGCCGGTGACCTGCTGTCGCGACTGCACAAGCTGGTCCGGTCCGACTGCACCACCCGCAACCGGAAGCGGGCGGCGGCGCTGTCGGCGACGTACGACTCGCTGGAGCAGCGGATCCAGGAGCTCTCGGAGCTGGAGGACCTGGCCCGGGTGCGGCCGGACCTGGACGGCAACCGGATCATGGAGCTGCTGGAGATCCCGCCGGGTCGCGAGGTCGGGGAGGCCTGGCGCTTCCTCAAGGACCTGCGCCTGGAGCGCGGGCCGCTGGAGCCGGAGGAGGCCGAGGCGGAGCTGCTCGCCTGGTGGCGGGGCCGCGACCAGGTCAGCTGACTACGGGGTGAGCGACACCCGCAGGGCGAGCGGGGCGTCGTCGGTGCGCCGGGCCTCGGCGCGGGCCCAGCGGCTGAACACCACGGCGGTGAGCAGGTAGCCGGCGGCGATGCCGACCAGCAGCACCCAGCTGACCCCCGACGCCGGCATCAGGAACGCCCCGGCCAGCAGCGCCACCACGAACGTGGCGTTGAACAGGGTGTCGTACACGGAGAAGACCCGGCCGCGGAAGTCGTCGTCCACCGCCTCCTGGAGCGTGGTGTCGACGCAGATCTTGATGCCCTGGGCGACGAACCCCAGGACGAGGACGGCGGCCACGATCGCCACCGGCCGGAACAGCCCGCCCAGCACCAGCTGGCCGGTGCCGCCGACCACCAGCAGCCCGACCACCCAGGCCGCCTTGCCCCACCGGCGCACCGCCCACGGCGTCACCGCGGCCGCCAGGAGGGTGCCGCCGGCGCCCGCCGCGAGCACCTGCCCCAGCCCGGCCAGCCCGCCCGGGAAGAGCCCGGTGACGTCGGCGAAGGAGTTGCGGTAGAGCAGCAGCGTCATAAGGGTGAGCAGCCCGTACATGAGCCGGTGCACCGCCATCACCGACAGGATGGCCGTCGCCGGGGGGTGCGCCAGCATGTGCCGGGCGCCGGCCACCATCCCGTGCAGCACGTCACGGGCGCTGACCGTGGCGGCCAGGCTGAGGTGGTCGGGGCCGAGGTGGCCGCGCGGGAAGCGGGAGACGACGGCGGAGGCCACCAGGTAGGGCACCGCCGAGGCCAGGGCCAGGCCGGCGTAGCCGCCGCTGCCGGAGCCGACGAGCGCGGTCGCGCCGATGGCGACCCCACCGCCCAGCACGCCGGCCACCGCCCCGGACGTCGTGGACAGCGCGTTCGCCGAGACCAGCGAGGGTGCGTCGGTGACGTGCGGCAGCCCGGCGGAGAGCGCGGAGAGCACGAAGCGGTTGACCGAGAACACCAGCAGCCCGGCGACGTAGAACCCGATCCCCTGGATCCCGGCCAGCACGAGCGCAGCGACCGCCACCACGAGGACCGCGCGCACCACGTTGGCGACCAGCAGCACCTGCCGGCGGCTCCAGCGGTCCAGCCACACCCCGGCGAACGGACCGACCAGCGAGTACGGCAGCAGCAGCACGGCGAAGCCGGCCGCGACGTCGATGGGGTTCGTGGCCTGCTGGGGGTTGAACAGCACCGTGCCGGCCAGCGCGGCCTGGAAGACGCCGTCACCGAACTGCGAGGACAGCCGGGTGGCCAGCAGCCGGCGGAAGTCGGCGCGCAGCAGCAGGTGCCGCACGGTGGTGGGCGCCTGCTGCATCCCAGCCACACTACGTCGCCCGTGGCCGGGCGGCAGCCGAGGTCGGGCGGTCAGGAGGCGGGCGGATCGGCCACCCCTCCGGGTCCTCCCTGATGCACACTGGGAGGCGATGAACCCGGTGCCCTCGTCACCCGACCCCGAACGTCGTCCCGCAGCTGATCAGGCTGCGGGGCCGGGCCGGCGTGCCGGCGTACCGGCCCTGTCGGTCGGCTCGCTGGACGACGTCCGGCCGGGCTCCCTGCTGGTCGCGATGCCGGCCCTGACCGATCCCACCTTCGCCGGGGCGGTCGTCTACGTCCTGGACCACGCCGACACCGGCACCATCGGCGTCGTGCTCGGCCGGCCGAGCGAGGTCCGGATCGGCGACGTCCTGCCGGGGTGGTCGGAGCTGGCCGTCGAGCCGGGTGTCTTCCACGTGGGCGGGCCCTGCGAGGCCGACACCGCCCTGTGCCTGGCCACCCGCCGGGGCAGCACGCCGCTGCCGGACGACAGCGGGCTCCGTGAGGTCGCCGGCGCGGTGCACCTGGTCGACCTGGACAGCGACCCGGCGGAGCTGGACGGCGAGATCGGTGGCCTGCGGGTGTTCGCCGGCTACGCCGGGTGGTCGGCCGGGCAGCTGGCCGGCGAGCTGGCCGAGGGCGCCTGGGCCTGCGTCACCGGGATCCCCGCCGACGTGCTGACCGGCGCGTCCGGGCCCGAGCTGTGGCGGTCGGTGCTGCGCCGCCAGTCGGGCCGGCTGGCCGTGCTCTCCACCGCCCCGGCGGACCCCTCCGCCAACTGAACCCACTCCCGGGCAGCCATGACCGCGTGTCGACTCCCGGATCCGGTCGCGGGCTGGTAGGAAGGGGACCGCAGGAGGGGGCGACCTGGGGAAGAGGCCGCCCCCTCCTGCTCTGTCTCCAGCCGGTCGTGGCTACAGGCCCAGCGCCGCCGCGAGGTCCGGGTGCTCGACGAGGCTCACCGTGTCGCTGTCGGCCGGGAGCGTGATCTCCCGCTCGCCGTGGTCGGCCAGGGTGATGGTGACCGGGACGTCCTGCAGCGTGGTGGAGTACTGGACCAGCAGCTCGCTGTCGGCGGCCACGGCGATCGTCGTCCCCGTCGGGTTCTGGAAGACCGAGGCCAGCTCCCCGTTGATCGACTGGCTGCCCGCCCAGGTGTAGCCCGCGAAGGACCGCGGGTCGTCGGCCGTCGGGGCGGCGAGCTTGGGCACCATCTGGACCAGCACGTCCAGCAGCGAGGCCGTGCCGCCGGCCTGCGTGGTGGCGATCGGGCGGCGCACGTACGTGGCGGGCGGGAGGCCGGCCTCCTCGAGCGCCTCGGTCAGCCCGGGGACGTCGCCCTGCCACAGGTCCTCACCGGTGAAGAAGAGGGTGCGGGTGTCCTCGGGGCGCCCGTCGGCGTAGCTGGTGACGGCCTGCGCCCGCCCGATCCCCTCGGCGAAGTCGATCTCGCCGGTGAGCGTGAGGACGGCGCCCTCGGCATAGGGGGCGGTCACCTCGAAGTCGGCGCCGCCCTCCTCGAGGTCGGCGGCGAGCACCTGACCGAGGACCTCGGCCTCCTGGGTGGTCACGGGGTCGCCGGGCACGCGCTCGGCGGTCTCGTCGTCCCCGCACCCGGCCAGCAGGGCCAGTGCCACCAGCAGGGAGGGCACGACCAGGGGCGGGCGACGCAGCGGCATGCCCCAACACTAGGAGCCGGGCCGGGGCCCGGACGCGGAACGGCCCGCACCCCCCGAGGGGGCACGGGCCGTCCGCTGACCGTGGTGCTTCGTCAGCGCTCGACGTCCCCGCGGATGAAGGCCTCGACGGCGTCCCGGGCCTCGCTGTCGCTGTACTGCTCCGGCGGGCTCTTCATGAAGTAGGACGACGCGGACAGGATCGGCCCGCCGATGCCCCGGTCCTTGGCGATCTTCGCGGCCCGGACGGCGTCGATGATGATGCCGGCCGAGTTCGGGGAGTCCCAGACCTCGAGCTTGTACTCCAGGTTCAGCGGGACGTCGCCGAACGCGCGCCCCTCCAGGCGGACGTAGGCCCACTTGCGGTCCGAGAGCCACGGCACGTGGTCCGACGGGCCGATGTGCACGTTGCCCTTGCCCATGTCCCGGTCGACCTGGCTGGTGACCGACTGGGTCTTGGAGATCTTCTTGGACTCCAGGCGCTCCCGCTCGAGCATGTTCTTGAAGTCCATGTTGCCGCCGACGTTGAGCTGCATCGTGCGGTCCAGCTGCACGCCGCGGTCCTCGAACAGCTTGGCCAGCACCCGGTGGGTGATGGTGGCGCCGACCTGGCTCTTGATGTCGTCACCGACGATCGGCACCCCGGCGGCGGTGAACTTGTCCGCCCACTCCTTGGTGCCGGCGAGGAAGACCGGCAGCGCGTTGACGAAGGCGACGCCGGCGTCGATCGCGGCCTGGGCGTAGAACTCCGCGGCCAGCTGGGAGCCGACCGGGAGGTAGCAGACGACGACGTCGGCGCCGGACTCCCGCAGCGCGGTGACCATGTCGACCGGCTGGTCGTCGGACTCCTCGACGATCTCGCGGTAGTACTTGCCCAGCCCGTCGAGGGTGGTGCCGCGCTGCACGGTGACGCCCAGCGGCGGCACGTCGGCGATCTTGATGGTGTTGTTCTCGCTGGCGACGATCGCCTCGGAGAGGTCGCGGCCGACCTTCTTGGCGTCGACGTCGAACGCGGCGACGAACTCGACGTCGGAGACGTGGTAGTCGCCGAACCGGACGTGCATGAGGCCGGGGACCGACGCGGTCTCGTCGGCGTCCCGGTAGTACTCGACGCCCTGGACGAGCGACGCGGCGCAGTTGCCGACGCCGACGATGGCGACCTTGACCGATGCCATGGACTGACTCCCTCCGACGGACCCGACCCGGGCCCGGACGATGTGCGTGGACGTGGTGCTGGCGGTGCGGTGGTTCAGGTGGTGCCGTCGTTCGGTGGTGGAGGCGGGGTGGGCGTCTGCGCTGGGGGGGTACGGGTGGGCGACTGCTCAGCCCGGGCTGCTTCGGCGCGTGCGTCGTCGCGTTCGCTGTCGATGAGCTCGGTGAGCCAGCGGACCTCGCGGTCGACCGAGTCCAGACCGTGCCGCTGCAGCTCGAGGGTGTAGCGGTCGAGCTTCTCCTGGGTGCGGCGCAGGGAGTCCATGAGCCGGTCGCGCTGGCGCTCGACGGTGCGCCGGCGGCCCTCCAGGATGCGCAGCCGCACGTCGGCGGCGGTGTGCCGGAAGAAGGCGAGGTGGACGCCGAACCGGCCCTCGTCGTCGTAGGCCTCGGGACCGGTCTGGCTGACCAGGTCGGCGAAGCGCTCCTTGCCCTCGGCGGTGATCGCGTAGACGACCTTCCCGCGACGACCGGTGAGCGCCGGGGCGTCGGCAGGCAGCAGGGACCGCGGGGTCGGGTCGTCGCTGGCGATCAGGCCGGCCGCCTGCAGGCGCTTGAGCGCCGGGTAGAGCGAGCCGTAGGAGATCGAGCGGAGCCCACCGAGGACGGCGGCCAGTTCCTTGCGGAGCTCGTAGCCGTGCATGGGCGACTGCTGCAACAGGCCCAGGATGGCGAACTCGAGCACGGCGCCACCTCCTGGTCTGCCGGCGTTCACCGGATCGATGTATCGGCACGATACATCCGAGCGCTGCACTGCACGCAAGTCGGACAGCCAGTTGACGGGTGTCCCACCCGTCCCATGTCGACCTGTGGAGGAGGTCGTGAACCGCTGGTCAGTGCGTACATTGGCGGCCGTGCCCGGACGTCGTTCGGTGGTGGACCACGCACTGGGTCGCCGGGACGCGCACCACGTGAGGACCGCCGCAAGGCGTCGTCCCGCCCGGCTGAGCTGACGTGCTCCCAGCCGACACACAGCTGAAGACGCCACCCTGGGCGCGCAGGCACCGCGAGCAGTCCGGCGCCTGAGCACCCCACGACCTGCAGGAAGGGGCCCACCGCGTGCCTCCCCACGACGAGACCGCCCGCGTCACCCCCGGTGGCGGCGCGGTCCGCCGTCCCCCGCCGGCCCGGGGCCGCGCCGGCTCCGGCGGCAGTGGTGCCGGCGGTGTCCGCCGCCCGCCGCCCGCCCGGGCCCGGACGACGGCGTCCCGTGACGGTGGTGGGCGTCCGGCGGCCCGGTCCGGTGGCGGCGGTGGCGGTGGCCGTCCCCCGGTGAAGCCGCCGACGGGCGGTCGACGGCCCGGGGGCAGCAGCCGGCCGCCCGGTGGTGGGAAGAAGAAGGGTGCGAAGCAGAAGCGCCGGCGCTGGCCGAAGGTGCTCGCCGGGGCGTTCCTGAGCATGCTGGTGCTGCTGGGCGTCTTCGTCGGCGTCGTCTACGCCACGACCGAGGTGCCCACGCCGGAGTCGGTGCAGAACGACCAGACGACGGTCGTGTACTACGCCGACGGCGTCACCGAGATGGCCCGGCTGGGCAACGAGAACCGGACGAACGTCACCCTCGGGCAGGTCTCCGAGCCGGCCCAGAACGCCATCCTGGCCGCGGAGAACCGCGCTTTCTACACCGACCCGGGCATCTCCTTCACCGGCATCGTGCGGGCGGCGTGGAACAACCTGACCGGTGGCTCGACCCAGGGTGGCTCCACCATCACCCAGCAGTACGTGAAGAACGCCTTCCTGACCTCCGACCAGACGTTCAGCCGGAAGTTCAAGGAGCTCTTCCTCGCCGTCAAGCTGGACAACGAGTACTCGAAGGAGCAGATCCTCGAGAACTACCTCAACACGATCTACTTCGGCCGCGGGGCGTACGGCATCGAGGCGGCGGCCAACACCTACTTCGGGGTGTCCGCCGCGCAGCTCACCCCCGAGCAGGGCGCGGTGCTCGCCGTCCTCATCCGGAACCCCAGCGCCAACGACCCGGAGACCAACCCGGAGGGTGCCCAGCAGCGCTGGGGCCCGGTGCTGGACGCGATGGTCGAGCAGGGCTGGCTGGACGCCGCGGCACGCGAGGCCGCCGTCTACCCGGCGGTGCTGCCCAACACCGGCAGCAGCTCCGGCATCCCGGAGGGCCCCGAGGGGCTGATCGTGCGCCAGGTCCTCGACGAGCTGCAGCGGCAGCCGTTCAGCTACTCGCGCGACGACATCTACTCCGCCGGCCTGCGGATCACCACGACCGTGGACAAGGCCAAGCAGGACGCCGCGGTCGCCGCGGTGAACGACGTGATGGCCGGTGAACCGCAGAACCTGCAGGAGGCACTGGTCGCGGTCGACCCGGCGACCGGCGGCGTGCTCGCCTACTACGGCAACGCGTTGAGCAGCAGCGAGGACCCGGCGGTCGACACCACCGACTACGCGCAGGCGCTCAAGCCGCCGGGCTCGTCGTTCAAGCCGTACACCCTCGCGGCCGCGCTGGAGAACGGCTACAGCGTCAGCACCCGTCGCGACGGCAGCTCGCCGCAGGAGTTCGAGGACCGGCCCGGGCTGCCGGTGGTCAACTCCGGCAACGCGCAGTGCGGAAACTGCACGCTCAAGGAGGCGATGACCAGGTCGCTGAACACCACGTACTACGGGCTCGCCTACGAGGTCGGCCCCGAGGTGGTCGCCGAGACGGCCCGGGAGATCGCCGGTCTCCCGGCGACGTGGGACCCGAACCGGGACGACCCGACCGTGCCCACGGACCTGACCGGGTTCGAGACGCTCAGCATCCCGACGACCAACACCACCGGTGGCTCGATCGGCATCGGGGAGTACGCGGTCCGGCCGATCCAGCAGGCCGCCGGCTTCGCCACCTTCGCCGCCGGCGGGGTGCACCACGCGACGCACTTCGTCGCCTCGGTCGCCGACAGCGCCGGGACGGTGCTGGGCACGGGGACGACCGCCTCCACGCAGGCGATCTCGCCCGAGGTGGCCAACGACGTCACCTTCGCGCTGACCGACGTGGCCGCGAGCTCGAAGCTCGCGCTGGACGGCAACCGGCCGGTCGCGGCGAAGACCGGCACCCAGGGCCTGGACCGCACCGACAACTCCGACGCCTGGATGGTGGGGTACACGCCGTCGATCTCCACCGCGGTGTGGATCGGGGCGAAGGGCACCGAGGCCATCACGAACGCCCGGGGCAACATCATCTACGGGTCAGGGCTGCCGGGGGAGATCTGGCAGCAGTTCATGAACACCGTGCTCGAGGGCACGCCGGAGCAGCCCCTCCCGTCGAAGGCGCTGATCCAGGGCGACCCGGACCGGAGCATCCCGGAGCCGACGACGGAGACCCCGGCCCCGACCACGAGCGAGGCGCCGGCGCCGGAGCCGGCACCGGTCACCAGGCAGGCTCCGGCCCCCACCAGGGCACCGAGCAGCAGTTCGGCTCCGGTCACCAGTCAGGCGCCCGAGGTGGAGGAGACGGTCGCACCGGCGCCGTCGGTCACCCCGGTCCCGTCGACGACGGCACCGTCCCCCACGGGTCCGAACGGCTGACCGGGGCAGCAGGCAGACTGACCCGGTGAGTGCGACACCGACGGGCCCGTCCGTCCCGGCCGACCGGCCGGGGGGCGGGCCCGAGGTGTCTGCACCGCCGGGACCGGACCGCATCGTGCCGTCCTGGACCGACCCGGTGGCGATCCAGGCCAGCGAGGCAGTGGGCGGTCCCTGGGGTCGGCACGCCGTCACCGGGGGCGCCCGCTTCTGGACGCCGCTGCGGGTGTGCCTGCTGTTCACCGTGGTGGTGCTCGGGCTGGCCTGGGCCAAGCAGGCGCCGTGCGCCACCGGCAACTGGACGGGCAGCAAGCAGTACACCCACTTCTGCTACAACGACGCCGTCCCGCTGTTCTTCACCCACGGGATCGACGACGGGCAGGTGCCCTACCTCGACTCCGCCGTCGAGTACCCGGTGCTCACCGGTGCGCTGATGCAGCTCGCCGCGGTGGTCGCACGGGGCTGGGACGGGCTCGCGGCGGGCATCTCCACCGTGCCGGTGGCGAGCTTCTACGTCGTCACCTGTCTGCTGCTGTCGTCACTGGCGCTCCTGGTGACCCGCGGCGTCCTGGGTCTGGCCGGCCGCCGACCCTGGGACGCCGCGATGGTCGCGCTGTCGCCGCTGCTGCTGGTGCACGCCTTCACCAACTGGGACCTGCTCGCCATCGCCCTGACCACCCTCGGCATGTGGGCCTGGGCGCGCCGGCACCCGGTGCTGGCCGGCGTGCTGATCGGGCTGGGGATCGCGGCGAAGCTCTACCCGGTGATCGTCCTCGGCGTGCTCTTCGTGCTGTGCCTGCGCGCCGGCCGGCTGCGGGCGTGGCTGTCGGCGATCGTCGCCGCCGGGCTGGCCTGGCTGGCGGTGAACCTGCCCGTCGCCCTCGCCGCGCCGGAGAACTGGGCCCGGTTCTTCACCTTCAGCGACGTCCGGCCGGCGAACCCGGAGAGCGTCTGGGCGATCGCCCTGGACCTGACCGGTGACCGGATCCTGGACGGTCCGCTGGCCGAGGGGCAGACGCCGTCGGTGCTCAACACGACCGTCGCGGTCGTGCTCCTGCTGTCGGCCGCTGCCGTGGCCTGGCTGGCCCTGGCGGCCCCGCTGCGGCCACGGCTGCCCCAGCTGGCGTTCCTGCTGGTGGCGGCCTTCCTGCTGCTGAACAAGGTGTGGAGCCCGCAGTTCTCGCTGTGGCTGCTGCCGCTGGCCGTGCTGGCCCGTCCGCGGTGGCGTGCGCTGCTGCTCTGGCAGGCGACCGAGGTGCTGGTCTGGATGACGACCATGCTCTATTACCTCGGGGCGGACGAGAACGGCCTGGACGTGGAGTGGTTCTACCTCGCCGTGGTGGTGCGCGACGTCGCCGTCCTCGTCCTGATGGCGCTGGTCGTGCGGGAGGTGTGGTCCCCGGACCGGGACCTGGTGCGGCGCAGCTGGCCGGGCACCGACGACCCCGCCGGCGGCGTCCTGGACCAGGCCCCCGACCGGTTCACGTTGCGCCGCAGGCCTCAGCCGGCGAGCGCTCCGCGCAGCAGGGTGATCTCCTCGGCGTGACCCGCGGTGTCCCCAGGGGTCTCCAGGACGACGGGGGCGCCGGCGGAGCGCGCCACGCCCACCAGCAGCTCCAGCGGGATCTCCCCGGCGGTCAGCGGTGCATGCCGGTCGCGACCGGAGCCGGCGGGGTCGCGGCTGTTGTTCAGGTGCACCAGGTCGATCCGGCCGGTGATCGCCCGGACGTCGTCCACGACCCGGGTCAGGTCCCAGCCCGCGGCCCAGGCGTGGCAGGTGTCCAGCACGAACCCCGCGCCGAACTCGCCCACGGCCTCCCACAGCCGGGCGACGGCGTCGAGCTCGCGGGCCATCGCGTTGTCCCCGCCGGCGGTGTTCTCGATGAGCACCGGGAGGCCGAAGCCGCCCTCGTCGGCCTGCCGGGCGAAGGTCTTCCGCCAGTTGTCGACCCCGGCCGACGGGTCGTCCTTCGCCAGCACGTGCCCGCCGTGCACCACCATGCCCCGGGCCCCGACGGCGGCCGACGCCTGGGCGTGCTGGCCGAGCAGCTTGCGGCTGGGGATCCGGATCCGGTTGTTCGTCGAGGCGACGTTGAGCACGTACGGGGCGTGCACGAACACGGCGACGTCGGAGTCGAGCAGCGCCTCGGCGTCCGGGCGCGGCTTGGGTGCCTTCCAGCCCTGGGGATCGGCGAGGAACACCTGCACCGCGTCGGCGTCCAGCTCGGCGGCGCGGGCCAGCGGGCCGCCGTCGGCCAGCTCGTTGTCCTCGCTCAGGCCCGGTCCGACGTGTACGCCGATCAGCTGTTCGGTCACCCGGGGAGCGTAGATCGCCGGTCCGACGCATACGTCCTGTCGAGGGCGCTGGTATCGTGGCCGGTGCGCGTCCTCTCCTGCTCCGAAGCAGGTCCGGGCGCGCGACGCATGTACGACCCTCCTGCTGCAGACACCCTGCGGCCGCTGAGACCAGAGGAGGTGGGGTTCTCCGTGCGTAACTACGAACTGATGATCATCCTCGACCCTGAGCTCGAGGAGCGGACCATCGCTCCCAGCCTGGATCGTTTCCTGACCGTCGTCACGAACTCCGGTGGCACCGTCAAGACGGAGATCTGGGGCCGCCGTCGGCTGGCCTACGAGATCGACAAGAAGGCCGAGGGCATCTACGCCATCGTCGACATCCAGGCCGAGCCGGCCGCCGTCGCCGAGCTGGACCGTCAGCTGAACCTCAACGAGTCCATCCTGCGCACCAAGCTGATGCGCCCCGAGGCTCACTGACCATGGCCGGCGAGACCGTCATCACCGTCATCGGGAACCTGACGGCCGACCCGGAGCTGCGGTTCACCCCGTCCGGTGCCGCCGTCGCCAACTTCACCGTCGCCTCGACGCCCCGCACCTTCGACCGTCAGTCGCAGGAGTGGAAGGACGGCGAAGCGCTGTTCCTCCGCTGCAACGTCTGGCGCCAGGCGGCGGAGAACGTCGCCGAGTCGCTCACCCGCGGTTCGCGGGTCATCGTGTCGGGCCGGCTGAAGCAGCGGTCCTTCGACACGAAGGAAGGCGAGAAGCGCACCGTCATCGAGCTGGAGGTCGACGAGATCGGCCCCTCCCTGCGGTACGCCACCGCCAAGGTCACCCGCGCTGCGCGCAGCGAGGGTGGCGGCGGCGGGTTCGGCGGCGGCGGCGGCAACAGCGGTGGCGGCAGTGGCGGTGGCGGTGGCTTCTCCGGTGGCGGAGCCAGCGACCCCTGGTCCACCCCGCCGGCGTCCTCCGACGAACCGCCTTTTTGATCCCCCCTCTGTACTGATCTCTGGAGAACCCAGTGCCCAAGCCTCCCCCCCGCAAGATCAAGAAGAAGGTCTGCCAGTTCTGCAAGGACAAGGCGACCTACATCGACTACAAGGACACGACCCTGCTGCGGAAGTTCATCTCCGACCGCGGCAAGATCCGTGCCCGCCGCGTCAGCGGCAACTGCAGCCAGCACCAGCGTGACGTCGCCGTGGCCGTGAAGAACAGCCGCGAGATGGCACTGCTGCCCTACACCTCCACGGCGCGCTGATCATGAGCACCATGAAGCTGATCCTCACGCAGGAGGTCACCGGTCTCGGGTCCTCCGGCGACACTGTCGAGGTCAAGGGCGGGTACGCCCGCAACTACCTCCTGCCCCGCGGGCTGGCCATGCTGGCCACCCGAGGTGCCGAGAAGCAGGTCAACAGCCTGCGCCGGGCGCGCGCTGCGCGCGACGTGCGTTCGCTCGAGGAGGCCCAGGCGGTCGCCGGTCAGCTCGCGCAGCTGACCGTCACGCTGCCGGCCCGCTCCGGTGACGGTGGCCGGCTCTTCGGCCGCATCACCACCGCCGACGTCGCCGCCGCGGTGACCTCGGCCGGTGGCCCGGAGCTCGACCGTCGCCGGATCGAGCTGCCCAGCAGCATCAAGAGCCTCGGCACCCACACCGTCACGGTGCGGGTCCACCCCGAGGTCTCCGTGCCGGTGACCGTGGACGTCGTCGCCGGCTGATCCACAGCACTGTCCCCACGAGGGGCGTCGGACTCCGGTCCGGCGCCCCTCGTGGCGTTCCCGGGGTCTCCTGGGCGTCCTCCCGTGTCGACACGGGCGCCGTCCCTCCGTGGACGGCAGGTGAACGGCGCCCCCGACCCGGGTGGCACCGCGCAGCGCCGCCGAGCCTCGGGGACGACGCCCCTACCACCGACCCGTTACGCGTGTGACCTGCGGGGATCCGCCGACACGCCCGGGCGGCGAGTTCTGCGACGAGTTCCCGGATTTCTCCTGTCCACACCCCGGGAGAGGCTCCGGCGCAGGTGACGAGGGGATGGCGGGGACGCGACGTCCGCGGGTCCACCACGGTCTCCACACGGTGACCGCCTCTGTCCACCGACTTGTCCACAAGTTGTGCAGATCGGCGTGCACAGCGGTGTTGGACGCGCCCCCTCCCGGGTTCCTAACGTCACCCCCAGCTACCGCCGGGCACGAACTGTCGGCGCCCGGTGGTAGCTGTTGTCCGAACGCACGTTCGAACGGCAGCAAGAGCAGGGGACGAGGAGAACATCAGCGTGGCGGTCGTCGACGACATCAGCAGGCCGAGGGTCACGGCTCCGGAGTACGACCGGCAGCCCCCTCAGGACGTCGCTGCCGAGCAGTCGGTCCTGGGCGGCATGCTGATGAGCAAGGACGCGATCGCCGACGTGGTCGAGGTCCTGGCGGGCCCGGACTTCTACCGCCCGGCCCACCAGGTCGTCTTCGACGTCATCCTCGACCTGTACGGCCGGGGTGAGCCCGCCGACGCGATCACCGTCGCCGCGGAGCTGAACCGCACCGACCAGCTGTCGAAGATGGGCGGCGCGGTCTACCTGCACACGCTCATCGCCTCCACCCCGACCGCGGCGAACGCCGGGTACTACGCGGCGATCGTCGCGGAGCAGGCGGTGCTGCGGCGGCTGGTCGAGGCCGGCACCCGGGTCGTGCAGCTCGGTTACGGCGCGGCCGGCGGGAAGGGCGACGTCGACGACATCGTCGACCGTGCCCAGCAGGAGATCTACGACGTCACCGAGAAGCGGATGAGCGAGGACTACTCCCGCCTCGCCGACGTCTTGCAGCCGACGATGGACGAGCTCGACGCGATCGCCTCCCGTGGCGGGACGGCGCGGGGTGTCCCCACCGGCATCCGTGACCTCGACGAGCTCACCAACGGCCTGCAGTCCGGCCAGATGGTGGTCATCGCCGCCCGTCCCGGTGTCGGCAAGAGCACGCTGGGGCTGGACATCGCCCGCTCGGCCACGGTGAAGCACCACATGCCGGCGGCGATCTTCTCGCTCGAGATGAGCAAGCACGAGATCACCATGCGTCTGCTGTCGGCCGAGGCGAAGGTGCCGCTGCACCACATGCGCGCCGGCACGCTGTCGGACGAGGACTGGTCGAAGCTGGCCCGCCGGATGGGCGAGATCGCCGACGCCCCGCTCTACATCGACGACTCACCGAACATGACGATGATGGAGATCCGGGCCAAGGCGCGGCGGCTCAAGCAGCGCAACGACCTCAAGCTCATCGTCATCGACTACCTGCAGCTGATGACGTCGGGCAAGAAGGTGGAGAGCCGCCAGCAGGAGGTCTCGGAGTTCTCCCGTGCGCTGAAGCTGCTGGCCAAGGAGCTCGAGCTGCCGGTGATCGCGATGAGCCAGCTGAACCGTGGCTCGGAGCAGCGTCAGGACAAGAAGCCGATGCTCTCCGACCTCCGTGAGTCCGGCTCGATCGAGCAGGACGCCGACATGGTGATGATGATCCACCGCGAGGACATGTACGAGAAGGAGTCCCCGCGGGCCGGCGAGGCCGACATCATGCTGGTCAAGCACCGCAACGGCCCCACCGCGAACGTCACCGTCGCCTTCCAGGGCCACTACAGCCGCTTCGTCGACATGGCCAACTGACCGGCGTTCACTCGATCGGGGATACGAGACCCGGGCGACTCAACCTGCGGCGCCCTGCTGCCGATGCTCCAGGCAACGCTCCATCCACGACCTGGAGGTCACCTGTGTTCTCGCTCCTCTCCGGCCTGCTCGCCAAGGCCCTCTCCGCCTCATTGGCCGCCAAGGTGGCCGCCGGCGCGACGGCCGTCGTCGTGGCCGGTGGCGGCGCTGCTGTGACCACCCAGGTGGTCACCGCCGCCGCCGAGCCGACGACGTCGGAGGTCAGCACCACGGAGGACACCGACGTCACCGACCCCACGGACGTCGGTGACCCGACCGTGACCCCGGAGACCACGGAGCCGACCGCCACCCCCGAGGCGCCGGAGACCGAGGAGCCCACGGCCGACCCGGTCACCGAGCCGGCGCCCGAGCCGGAGCCGGAGGGGACCGAGGAGCCCACGGCCCCCGAGGTGCCGGCCGAGCCGTCGGCCCCGGCCAACCACGGGCAGGCCGTCTCGTCGGTCGCCAAGTCCAGCTTCGCCACGGGCCGGGAGCACGGCGAGGCCGTCTCCTCCGCAGCGCGCAACAAGGCGAGCAAGAACGAGCCCGCTCCTGCCCCCGTGCCCGCCCCCGAGGCCGACACTGCCGAGGCCGTCGAGGTCGCCAGCACCGCTGACGCAACCGGCAACGGCAACGGCAACGGTCGGGGTGGTCGGGGCTGATCGCCCAGCGCCGGGCGACACGTCGCCCGGCGCGCCCGGCAGGTCCGCCGATCCGGGCCGCACGGAACCTACCGTCGGGGCTGGCCGACTCCCGGGGGCTCCACGTGAAACACCGCATCACCGCGCTGGCCGCGCTCGCCGTCGTCGGCACCGCCGCCTGCGCGCCGGCCGACACCCCAGCGACCCCGGCCGCGGACGCCGTCTCCGAGGCCGCCCAGCAGTCGACATCCGGCGCCCCCACGGCCGGGCAGCCCGCCGCCGACGTGCTGGCCACCCTCCCGGTCAAGGGCCGCGCGGTGAAGACCGGTTACGACCGTGACGAGTTCGGCGCCACCTGGGCCGACGTCGACCGCAACGGCTGCGACACCCGCAACGACGTACTGGCCCGCGACCTGACGCAGGAGCAGTTCCGGCCGGGCACCCAGGACTGCGTGGTGGTCAGCGGCACCCTGGTCGACCCGTACACCGCACAGACCATCGCGTTCGAGAAGGGTGATGGCAGCAGCGTCGACATCGACCACGTCGTCGCGCTCAGCAACGGCTGGCAGACCGGCGCGTTCGGCTGGGACGAGACCCGGCGCACCGCCTTCGCCAACGACCCGCTCAACCTGCTGGCCGTCGACTACGCGGCGAACCGGCAGAAGGGCGACGGCGACGCCGCCACCTGGCTGCCGGCCCACCGCGGCTACCGCTGCGCCTACGTCGCCCGCCAGGTCGCGGTGAAGGCCACCTACGGGCTGTGGGTCACCCAGGCCGAGCACGACGCCATCGCCCGGGTGCTGGACACCTGCCCGGGCGAGCCGGTCCCGACGTCGACCGCGCCGGTCCCGGTGGACGTTCCCGCGGGAACGTCCACCGCGGTCGAGCCCTTCGCCAACTGCGACGCCGCCCGGTCAGCCGGCGCGGCACCCCTGCACCGCGGCGACCCGGGGTGGTCCGACCGGATGGACGGCGACGGGGACGGCACCGCCTGCGAGTGACTCACCCCGGCCAGCGCACCGACCCGTCGGCTCCGCGCACGGCGCCCTCGGCCGGGCGGTGGAGGGTCAGCCGTCCGTCGGGCATCAGGTGGTCCACCGGCAGCTCCCGGCCCAGCACGACGACGTCCGCGATGAGCCGTCGGTGGCAGCGCCACCACACGCTCTCGCTGCACATCACCGCCACCGTGCGGTCGGCCGCGGCGGCCAGCACCTCGTCCAGGGCGTCGGCGAACTCGGCGGTGCGGGTGTGCGCGGCGTACGCGGCGAACTGGGCCACCGTCCACCAGCCGTCGGCGACCGGCTCGTCCGCGGGCAGCCGGCGCCGACCGCCCAGCCGCTCCTCCCAGCGGTAGGCGACGCCCGCCGCCGGGAGCCACTCGCTGAGCGCCTCGCGCCGGACGTCGGGGTTGACCCGGCTGCCCGGGAACCGCCGGACGTCGACGAGCTGCTCCACCCCCGCGCCGGCGAGCCGGGCGAGCAGGCGGGCCTGGTCCCCGGGCCCGTGGCCGACGGTCAGCAGCGGCACGATCGGGTTCAGTCCCGCAGGTTGAGCTGGTCGTGCCGGAGCGCGAACGCGTCGATCTCCGCAGGGGTCGGGGTCCGCCCGTTCGCGTGCAGCTCCAGCAGCCCGGTGAAGTACTCCTCCCGCGGGATGCCGGGGGTGAAGAGGATGAGGAAGCGGGCTCCGACCTCCGGGCCCACCGACCGGAAGCCGTGCACCCCGGAACGGGGGACGTAGACCAGGTCGCCGGCGTGCGCCGTCGTCCACTCGCCGTTCGCCAGCACCGCCAGCGACCCCTCCAGCACGTGGAAGGACTCGCTGAACGTGCGGTGCAGGTGCGGCCCGGGGCCGCTGCCGCCCGGGGCCATGGTCACCTCGAACAGCCCGAAGTCCCCGCGGGTCTGCGCGCCGGTGGCGACGAACCGGGTCCGGCCCGCCGCGCGCTGGGCGTCGCGCCGGGAGAAGGTCGCCGGGTCCGGCAGCAGGGTCATGCCGGACGCAGGACGGCGACCAGGAAGTCGGCGTCCGGGGAGTAGGGCCGCAGGTCCCAGGTGGACAGCAGGACGTCGGGGGTCAGCCCGGCGGCGTCGGCGTCGGCCAGGAACTCCTCGAAGGCGTAGCCGCGCCCGGCACCGAAGCCGATCGCCGCCCGCCCGTCCGGGCGCAGGTGGGTGCGCAGCCGGCGGAGCACCTCGCCGCGGGTGCTCGGTGCGAGGAAGGCCATCACGTTGCCGGCGCAGACGATCCCGTCGAACCGGTCCGTGATGCCCAGGGAGGGGAGGTCGAGCTCGGCGAGGTCACCGACGAGCCAGCGGGGCCCGGGGTGGTCGGCCTCGGCGGCGGCGATCAGCACCGGGTCGGCGTCCACCCCGACCACCTCGTGCCCGGCGTCGAACAGGACGGCGCCGACCCGGCCGGGACCGCAGCCGGCGTCCAGCACCCGGGCGCCGCGAGGCAGCAGCGCATCGACCAGCCGCGCCTCCCCCGCCAGGTCGGTGCCCTGGGCGGCCAGCCGGCGGAACCGCTCGACGTAGGCGGTGGAGTGCGCCGGGTCCTCCTGGGACATCCGGCTCCAGCTGCTCTGCTCGACCATGCGGATCTGGACTCCTCTGTTCGGGTGCGGGCCGGTCGTTGACGGTTGCACCGGTCCCCCGTAGCTTCCTCCCACCCCGGCTGCCGGCGAAACGGTGTCCAGGTCCCCCGATGACTGGAGTCCCCGTGTCCAAGCGCGTTCTCGCCGGGGCGGTCGTCACCGCCGCCGCCGTCCTCGGGACCCCCTCGGTGGCCTCCGCGGCCGAGGAGCTCACCGTCTGCACCGCCGGCTGCGACCACCCGACCCTCGCGGCCGCCGTGTCGGCGGCGTCCGCCGGCGACACGATCCGGGTCACCGAGGACCTGACGGTCGCCGGTGCCACCACGGTCGGCAAGGCGGTCACGATCACCGCCGACGCCGGGGTGACGGTCACTCAGACCGGCACCAACGCCCGCACCTTCACCGTCACCCCGGCCGGCAGCGGGGCGACGATCTCCGGTCTCGAGCTGACCAGCGCCGACCTGGTCCGCGGGGAGTTCATCGGGGTCAACGGCGCCGACGACGTGACGATCTCCGGCAACACGGTCCACGGCCCGGTCCAGCAGGGGCCGATGAGCGGCTGGGTCACCAACCGCGCCTGGACCAACAACGACGTCGACGGGCTCACCGTCACCGGCAACACCCTGCACACCCTGCGCACCGGCGGGTACGTCGACGGCGGCTCCGGGGTGATCGCCGGCAACGTCACCTGGAACACCAAGGGCGACTACCTCCTCGGCGAGCAGGCCGACTTCGAGATCGCCGGCAACAGCGCGGGCGACCCGAGCCTGCCCAGCGAGTGGGGCATCGTCGTCTTCGCGGTGAACGAGACGCCCTACGACGTCCAGGCGCTCGGCGCGGCCAACGACTGCCTCACCGTCTGGGACCAGGCGACCGGTGAGACCTTCATCGACGGCGACTGCGACGGCACCGCCGACACCGCACCCCCGGCCGGCAAGGACGAGTGCAAGCAGGGCGGCTGGGCCGGCTTCAACAACCCGTCGTTCCGCAACCAGGGGCAGTGCGTGAGCTGGGTGGTCGCGCGCGGCTGACCCCGCCCCCGTGCACGGCGCGGCATCATGGAGGCGTGCGTCGGGAGCCCAGCATCCTGCACCTGGACCTCGATGCGTTCTTCGCCGCCGTCGAGCAGCGGGACAAGCCCTCGCTGCGCGGCCGCCCGGTCGTCGTCGGGGGAACGGGCGGCCGCGGCGTCGTCTCCACCGCCTCCTACGAGGCCCGGGCGTTCGGCGCCCGCAGCGCCATGCCCACCGCCGAGGCACGCCGGCTCTGCCCGCCGGGCACCGCCTTCCTCGGCGGCCGCTTCGCCGCCTACCGGCGGACGTCGGAGGTGGTGATGGCGCTGCTGCGCGAGCTCTCCCCGCTGGTCGAGCCGGTCTCCATCGACGAGGCCTACGTCGACCTGGCCGCCGGTGACCACGACCTGTCGGTCCCCGGCGTCACCGCGCTGGCGGCCGACCTCAAGGCCCGGATCGCCGTCGCGACCGGCGGCGTCACCGGGTCGGTCGGGATCGGCACCTCCAAGGCGGTGGCGAAGATCGGCTCGGAGCTGGACAAGCCGGACGGGCTGACCGTCGTCCCGCCCGGGGAGGAGCTCGCCGTCCTGCACCCCCTGCCGGTGCGCGCGCTGGGCGGCGTCGGGCCGGCGACGGCCGAGCGGCTGGCCCAGATCGGGGTGAAGACGATCGGCGACCTGCACCGGCTGTCGCTGGTCGACCTGACCAGCCTGGTCGGCCAGGCGCACGGCGCCGGGCTCTACCGGCTGGCCCGCGCGGACGACGACCGGCCGGTCGTCACCGACCGGGAGGCCAAGTCGGTCAGCGCCGAGGAGACCTTCGCCCGCGACCTGACCGACCCGGCCCGGCTGGCCACCGAGATCGAGGCGCTGGCGATCCGGGTGGGCAGCCGGCTGCAGCGCTCGGGGACCTCGGGGCGCACCGTGACGCTGAAGGTCCGCCGCTACGACTTCAGCACCCTCACCCGGTCGCAAACGCTGGCCCACGCCGTCGACGACCCGCGGCAGATCGCCGAGATCGCCCACCGGCTGCTCGGCGCCGTGGACCGCAGCGGTGGCCTGCGGCTGCTCGGCGTCGGCGTCTCGGGGCTGTCGCCGTACGCGCAGGGCGACCTGTTCGCCGAGCCCACCGAGGTGGTCGAGCCCGTCGAGGTGGTCGAGCCCGCGGAGCTGCCGGCCGACCCGGAGCCGGGTCCCGCCGTCGTCGCCTGGTACCCGGGGCAGGACGTCGTCCACCCCGACCTCGGCTCCGGCTGGGTGTGGGGCAGCGGGCTCAACCGGGTGACCGTCCGGTTCGAGGGCCCGCGCACGACGCCCGGTCCGGTGCGCACGCTGGCCGCCGACGACCCGGACCTCCAGCCGGCCGACCCACCGGACTGGACCCCCTGAACGGGTGGACCCGCCCCTTCGGGGCATGCGCCGGACCCGATGATCACGACAGACTGCCGACGTGCCCCTGGACCCCGAGAACGGCCCCGACGTCGACGCCCTCGTCGACCGGGGCTGCGCGCTCGCCGACCTGGGCGACCACGAGCAGGCGGTCGAGCTCCTCGGGACGGCGGCAGCACACGGCGACCCGGTCGCCCTCCGCCACCTGGCCGGCTGCCTGGGCGTCCTCGGACGCTGGGCGGAGGCCGCCGTGGCGTACCGCCGGGCGGCCGACGCCGGACAGGACGACGCCTGGCTGGACCTGGCGCGGGCGCTGCTGCGGCTGGGGTGCTGGTCGGAGGCGGAGACCGCCGCCCGCACCGCGGTGGACCGGGGGGAGCCGGGAGGCTGGGCTGCGCTGAGCGTGGCGCTGCAGGGCCAGGACCGGTCGGCCGAGGCCGAGCGGACGTTCCGGGTGGCTGCCGAGCGCGGCGCGCACCCGGCGGCGCTGGAGCTGGCGTACCTGCTGCGGTCGTCCGGGCGGCAACTGGCGGCCTGGCACTGGGCGCAGGTCGCTGCGGACGCCGGCAACCCGGTGGCCCGCGCCACCCTGGCCTGCTGGCGCTGGCAGGAGAGCCACGACCGGGCTCTGGAGCCGGAGCTGCGGGCGGGCGCCGACCACCACCAGCACGCCCGTACCGGCCTGGCCGACCTGCTGCGGAGCACCGGACGGGTCGAGGAGGCCCGGGCTGTCCTGGAGCGGGGCGCGGCCCGTGGTGAGGTCGCCACCTGGCTCCCGTTGGGCAACCTGTACCGCGACGAGCTGGACGACGCCGTCGCCGCCGAGGCCGCCTACCGGGCCGGGGTCGAGGGCGGTGACCTGCACGCCCACCACAACCTGGCCGTGCTGCTGCTGGAGACCGGCGACGTCGACTCCGCCGTCGAGCACTTCTCCATCGCCGCCGCCGGCGGCGACGAGCTGGCCGCCCGGGTGCTGCGCGAGGTCCTCGGCGACAGCTGAGTCAGCGGGTTCGGCTCACCACCGGCCGGCGAAGTGGTGCACCGGACCGTGCCCGGAGCCGACGCCGAGGGACTCGCCGGCCTCGAGCGCGGCCTGCAGGTAGTCCCGGGCCCCGTCGACCAGCGGCGCCCAGTCCAGGTCGTCCCCCGCGAGCCGTGCGCGGGCGGCCAGCGCCGCGAGCGCCGAGGACAGCGTGCAGCCGGTGCCGTGGGTCGACGTCGTCGCCACCCGCGGCCGCCGGGTCTCCAGCACCCCGGCCGCCGTCGCCAGCACGTCGACGCTCTCGTCCCCGCCCAGGTGCCCGCCCTTGAGCAGCACCGCCGCCGGCCCCATCTCCAGCAGCGCGCGGGCCTGCGGGGCCAGCTCCTCGACCGTCGTCGCGGGCGCGACGTCCAGCAGGGCCGCGGCCTCGGGCACGTTCGGGGTGAGCAGGTCCGTGACCGGCAGCAGGTCGGTGCGGACGGCGTCCACCGCCTCCACCGAGATCAGCCGGTCACCGCTGGTCGCCACCATCACCGGATCGCAGACCACGGGACCGCCCGGGCGGTCGGCCAGCGCGGCGGCGACCGTCCGCACGACGTCGGCGGTGCCCAGCATGCCGAGCTTGGTGGCGTGCACGGTCACGTCGTCCAGCAGGGTGGCCAGCTGCGCGCCGACGAAGTCGGCCGGCACCGGGTGCACCCCGGTCACCCCGCGGGTGTTCTGTGCGGTGAGTGCGGTGAGCACTGCGGTGCCGTAGACGCCGAGCGCGCTGAAGGTCTTCAGGTCGGCCTGGATGCCGGCGCCGCCGCTGGGGTCACTGCCGGCCACGGTCAGCGCCACTGCTGCGTTCATCGGGCCACCAGCTCCCCGGCCATCGCGGCGCGCAGCGTGCGGGCGGCGGCCGCCGGGTCGGCGGCGGCGCAGATGTCGGAGACCACGCAGATGCCGTCGACCCCGGTGCCGGCCACCGCGGCGGCCGTGGCGGCGGAGATGCCGCCGATGGCCACCGACAGCAGGCCCCCGGCGCGGGCGCGGGAGGCCAGTGCTCGGGTGCCGTCGAGCTCCAGGGCGGCGCCGGCGTCCGGCTTGGTGGGGGTCGACCAGACCGGGCTGAGGCCGACCAGGTCGGCGGTGCCGGCTGGGAGGGCGAGCACCTCGTCCAGCTCGGCCGGGCTGCCGACGGAGACGCCGATCAGGGCGTCGGGGCCCAGCAGCGTCCGGACGTCGGTGGCCGGCAGGTCGTCCTGGCCCACGTGCACGCCGTCGGCCCCGGTGAGCAGCGCGACGTCGACGGCGTCGTTGACGACCAGCCGCACGTGCGGGGTGGGCCGGAGCACCTCCTGCACCGCGCGGGTGAGGGCCAGCAGGTCGCGCCGGCCGGCGGTCTTGTCCCGCACCTGGACGGCGGTCACCCCACCGGAGACGGCGGCGGCGACCACCTCGGGCACCGACCGGGGCGCGCAGAGCAGCGTGTCGGTGACGAGGTAGAGCCGCGGGTCGAAGCCGGCCCTCATGCGCTGCGGACGTCGGCGCGGGCGAGCGCGTCGCCGTCGACCGCGTCCAGCGCGTCCAGCCACAGCGCGGCGAACGTGCCCGGCCCGGCGGCGAGCCCGGCGGCGGCCTCGGCGGCCAGCGCCACGTGCGCGTGGGCGGCGACCACGGCGGTGAGCGGGTCACCGGTGGTGGCGGCGTAGGCGGCGACGATGCCGCCCAGCGCGCAGCCGGCGCCGGTGGTGCGGGTGAGCAGCGGGGAGCCGCCGCCCACCCGGACGACCCGCTCCCCGTCGGTGACGACGTCGACCGGGCCGCTGACCGCGACGACGCCGCCGGTCCGGCGGGCCAGCTCCTGCGCCGTCTCCAGCGCGGCCTCCGGGGAGTCGGTGCTCTCCACGCCACGGCCGCCCTTGCCGGCGCCGGCCAGGGCCAGCACCTCCGAGGCGTTGCCCCGGACGACGGTCGGGCGCAGCTCGACCAGGTCGGCGGCGAGCTCGGTGCGGAAGGTGAGCCCGCCGACGGCCACCGGGTCCAGCACCCACGGGGTGCCCACCTCGCCGGCGGTGCGGGCGGCGAGCCGCATCGCCTCGGCGGTGCGCTGCTGCACCGTGCCCACGTTGACCAGCACCGCGGAGGCGACGGCGGCGAACTCGCCGGCCTCGGCGGGGTCGTCGACCATGGCCGGTGCAGCGCCGATCGCCAGCAGCGCGTTGGCGGTGATCGTCTGCACGACCGTGTTGGTCAGGCAGTGCACCAGGGGTGCGGAGTCGCGCAGCGCCGTGCCGGCGGCACGCAGATCGATGGCGTCCATCGCCGTGACATCCCTTCGCCAGTACCAACTGGAGCAGGTTCGACGGGTGTGCTCTCAGTCCCCGGTGGGACACCCCGTGTCAGCTCCCGACGCTAACACCGCTCCCGGCGGCCCTTCCACCGACGGGTCGCTGAGCTGCGGTTCTGTCGTACCCGGGTGCCAGCGTCGCGGCATGGGTGCAGCCGTGGCGGTGCAGGACGTGTCTGGGTTCGACGTGACGGAGCTCGACCTGACGGGTCAGCGGTCGGTCGAGGAGCTGGCCCGGGAGATCCGGTCGGGGGCGGTGCGGCTGGCGGCGGCGACCGCGGCCTGGCTGCATCTGGTCGCGGAGTTCGACGCCCGCGAGGGCTGGGGCGAGGTCGGCGTGCAGAGCTGTGCGCACTGGCTGGCCTGGCAGTGCGGGATGAGCCCGGGCGCCGCGCGGGAGCACGTGCGGGTCGCCCGGGCACTGGGCTCGCTGCCGGTGACGGCGGAGGCGTTCGCCGCGGGGCGGTTGTCGTACTCCAAGGTGCGGGCGATCAGCCGGGTGGCCGACGCCGGCACCGAGGTCGAGCTGGTCGAGCTGGCGCGGCACGCCACGGCGTCCCAGGTGGAGCGGGTGGTGCGCGCATGGCGCCGGTCGGACGCCGTCGACGAGGAGCTGGTCGCGGAGAAGCGGTCCTTCCAGTGGCACTGGGACGCCGACGGGATGCTCGTGCTGCAGGTCCGGATGGACGGCGAGGCCGGTGCGGCGCTGCTGGCGTCGGTCGAGTCGCTGGCCGAGCGCGACGCCCGCCGGGAACGCGACGCCCGCCGGGAACGCGCCGCCACGACCCGGGCCGCTGCCGCCGCCGACTGCCCGGCGGACCCGGAGACGTTCCCGCGGGAACGGATGAGCGCGCGTCGCTGCCGGGCGCTGGCCCAGCTGGCCGAGGTCGCCGCCGACACTGGGCGACGGGCGGGCGACCCGCCGCGCCGGGAGGTGGTGGTGCACGTGGACGCCGACGTCCTGGCCGACGACGCCGCCGCGGGGCGGGCGCACCTGGAGGGCGGCCCGGCGCTCACCCCGGCGCAGGTGCGGCGGATGGCCTGCGAGGCGGCGCTGACGGTGATCGTCGAGCGGAACGGTCAGCCGCTCGCGCTCGGACGGCGCCGGCGGCTGGCCACCGTGACGCAGCGACGGGCGCTGCTGGCCTGGGACGGCGGCTGTGCCCGGCCGGGCTGCACCGAGACCCGGATCGAGCGGCTGCACGCCCACCACCTGACGCCGTGGCGGCTGGGTGGTCGCACCGACGTGTCGGCGATGGTGCTGCTCTGCGACGTCGACCACGGCCTGGTGCACGACGAGGACCTGGTGCTGGACCGCCGGAGCCGGGAGCTCGTGGCCCACGACCGGGCCGGGCAGCGGGTCTGGGGTCCGGCCGACCCGGCCTTCGCCGTCGGTCTGCCCGCGAGGGAGGCCACGTCGCCGCGGCCGCTGCTGACCCTGGTGCCGGACGCCGCGCTACCGGGCGCCTGGCCGGCCGGCGGGGAGCGGATGGACCTCGGGCACGTCGTCTGGGCGCTGCTGGCCCACCGCGAGCACCTGCGGCGGGCGGCGTCCTGACCGCTTGCGACGATGCACCGGTGACCGATGCACCCGCCCTGCGCGAGGCGGCCTTCGCCGAGCTGACCCCGGCCGAGCTCTACGGGATCCTGCGGCTCCGGGTCGACGTCTTCGTCGTGGAGCAGGCCTGCCCGTACCCGGAGCTGGACGGCCGGGATGCCGAGCCGACCACCGTGCACCTCTGGCACGAGGCGGACGACGGCACGGTGCTGTCCACGATCCGGGTGCTGAGCAACGGCGAGGACCGCGCGATCGGCCGGGTCGCGACGGCGGAGGGCGCCCGGGGTCGGGGCCTGTCGGCCCAGCTCGTCGCTCGCGGCATCGAGCTGTGCGAGGGCCGCACCGTCGACATCGGCGCCCAGGCGTACCTGGAGTCCTGGTACGAGCGGTTCGGGTTCCGCCGCTCGGGGCCGGACTACGTCGAGGACGGCATCCCGCACCTGCCGATGCGGCTCGCTCCCCGCTAGTCGGCTCCGGTCAGCGAGGTGGTGGGCAGCCAGTCGGCGTCGAGCAGTTCGGCGATCTGCTGCAGCCCGGCGGTGTCGCCGCCGGCGGTCGAGCCGGTGACGGCCAGCCGCTCGACCATCACCCGGGCGACGTCCTCCTCCACGGTGTCCTGCGCGAACGCGACCCGCCACGGTGAGACCTGGTGGTCGCGGTGCGTGCGGCCGGTGACCTGGCGGGCGGCGATCCCGGAGAACCGCGGCTGGTGGAACAGCCCGACCCGCGGCGTGGTCGACGCGGTGTGCCCGCCGGGCAGCACCTCCCCGGCGTGCAGGCTGATCGACGCGGTCACCGTGAACACGCAGACCGGCGCCTCCCCCGTCTGGAAGCGGAGCCGCTCGGCCTCCACGTCGAAGCGGTCCCGACCGTAGATCGAGGCGACGGCCACCCCGCCGTCCAGCAGCGCCTCGCGGATCGGGTCGGCTGCGGTCTCGACGAACTCCACCGACACCGCGACCTGCCGGTCGGCCTCCACCTGAGCCTTCGCCCAGTCGACCGTGGCCTGCGCGCGGATCAGCCCGGCCTTCTGCCGGAACCGCAGCAGCGCGGCGCGGCCGCGGGCGGTCTCCCGCTTCCGGCGGGCCAGCTGCATCTCCGCGCGGAACTCCGACCACTCCGCCTCGTACTGCGCGCGCTCGGCCGGGGTCAGCTCGACCGGGGTGCCGGTGACCGAGACCGGCCCCCACGGAGCGGGGCGGTGCAGCGTGGCGGGCGGGTCGGTGTCGGCCAGCCAGCTGCGCAGTCGGGTCAGGTCGGCCCGCCGCTCCTCGGCGTCCTCGGTCCAGCTCCAGCCGTACCGGGCACGTTCCACGTGGAACCCGTGCGCCGCGAGCCGGCTGGGCAGGTCGTTCCAGTCCTTCAGGGGCTCGCCGTGCACCGCGGCGAAGTGCGGCGCGAGGTAGGGCAGCTCCAGCGGGGTGTGCGCCGGGGTCGCGGTCGCCAGCAGCACGTAGGGGGCGTCCTTGACCCGGCCGGCGCCGGACACCGACCGCCAGTGCTTCCACCGCTGCGTGGTGGTGTGCCGGACCATGTGCGCCTCGTCGGCGACCACGACGTCGAACCGCTGCCCGGTGGCCTTCGTCAGCCCGGCGACCTTGCCCAGCCGGTCCCAGGTGGTCACGCACCAGCGCAGGCCCTGCCCCTCAGCTGCGGTGCCCCCGAAGGCCGCGATCGAGCGGGCCCAGTGCGGCACCGTGATGGCGGCCGGCCGGTCGGCGACCACGAGCACGGTGCGCACCGGCCGTCGGGCGGCGATCTGCTGGATCGCGAGGACGGCGGTGCCGGTCTTGCCCACGCCCGGGTCGTCGCCGAGCAGGAACATCCGCCCGCCCGCGGCCTCGTGCGCGGCGATGACCGCCGCACCGGTGACCTGCTCCGGCCGCGGGGACATGGGGCGGCCGGTCGGCACCGGGCGGGGCTCGGCGTTCAGCTCGTCCTCGAGGAACCGCTCCAGGCTGTACGGCGGCGGGTCGTAGGGCGCCAGCGCCGCGGGCAGGGTTGCGCCCACGTACACGTGCGCGGACAGGCCGGCGTGCCAGCTGGCCCCCGGTGCCGGGGCGCGGAACGGGACGGCGAGCACCCAGACCCGCTCCCCCGGCCCGGCGACCGGCAGCTCGCTCCCGGCCTTCTGTGCGGTCTTCGGGGCAGCCTTCCGGGGGGCAGCCTTCTTCGCGGCTGCCTTCCGCGGCGCCGCCGTCCGGGTGGTCGTCGTGGTGCTGCGGGTCGAGCTGGTGGAGCGCCGTCGGCGTCCGGGCACGGGTGTTCTCCTGGGGGTCGACGACCGGTCCACCCGACGCTACGGGCGCCCACCGACAGCCAGGCGCAGCGACATGTGCTGCGATCAGCGCATGACCGAGGACATCCGCCTGTCGGCCCGCACGCTCGGCGACACCGGGCCCCGCGTGGTCTTCGTGCACGGACTGTTCGGCCAGGGCCGCAACTGGACGACGATCGCCAAGGCGCTGGCCGCCGACGGACACCGGGTCACCCTGCTCGACCTGCCCAACCACGGGCACTCCCCGTGGACCGACCGGGTCGACTACGTCGACATGGCCGAGTTCGTCGCCGCCGAGCTGGCCCAGCTGGGCGAGCCGGTGACGCTGGTCGGGCACTCGATGGGCGGCAAGGTGGCGATGCAGCTGGCGCTGCGCCGTCCCGAGCTGCTGCGCGCCCTCGTCGTCGTCGACATCGCCCCGACCGACTACCCCGAGTCCGGCGGCCGAACCGAGGACCCCGACGAGGAGGCCTCCCCGTTCGCCGCGTTCATCACCGCGATGCAGGGCATGGACCTCGACCGGCTGGAGACCCGGGAGGACGCCGACGAGGCGCTGCGCGCCGCCGTCCCCAGCACGATGGTGCGGTCGTTCCTGCTGCAGAGCCTGGTCCGGGACGGCGTCGGGGAGGGCGACGGCTGGCGCTGGCGGCTGAACCTGGAGACCCTGGCCCGCGACCTGGGCGAGCTGCGCCGGTTCCCCGACCCACCGCCGGGGGCCAGCTACGAGGGTCCGGTCCTCTGGATCGCCGGGGCCAACTCCACCTACGTCCTCGACAGCGACCGGCCGCGGATGGACGAGCTGTTCCCGACGACCCGGCTGGTGCGGGTGAAGAACGCCGGGCACTGGGTGCACTCCGAGCAGCCCGAGGTCTTCCTGGAGACGGTCCGCCGGTTCCTGCGGCAGGTGGAGGGATGACGTACCCGCGGCCGGTGCCGCTGATCGGCGACGGCACCGCGGCCACCGAGCGCGCCGCCGACCCCGCCGGCTGGGCGCTGCCGGACGCCGACCGGGCCGGGCTGTACCGCACGGTCGAGGCCCGCCGCGACGTCCGCCGCTACCGCCCGGACCCGGTGCCCGACGAGGTGCTCACCCGGGTGCTCACGGCCGCGCACCAGGCGCCGTCGGTGGGGCACAGCCAGCCGTGGCGCTTCGTCGTCGTCCGGGACGCCGGCATCCGGGACACCGCCGCCGTCCTCACCGACCGCGAGCGGCTGCGCCAGGCCGCCCAGCTCGACCCCGACGCCGCCGCCCGGCTGCTGGACCTGCAGCTGGCCGGTGTGCGGGAGGCGCCGCTGGGCGTCGTCGTCTGCTGCGACCGGCGGGCGCCCGCGGCCGGCGTGCTGGGCCGGGCGACCTTCCCCGACGCCGACCTGTGGAGCTGCGCCACCGCCGTCCAGAACCTGTGGCTGGCCGCCCGGGCGGAGGGCCTGGGCGTCGGCTGGGTGACGCTGTTCCGCCCCGAGGAGCTCGCCGCGCTGCTCGGCCTGCCCGACGGGGTGGTCACGCTGGGCTGGCTGTGCCTGGGCTGGCCCGACGAGCGCCCGCCGGCGCCGGGTCTGGAGCGGGCCGCCTGGTCGCGCCGGCAGCCGCTCTCCGACGTCGTCCTGGCCGACCGGTGGCCGGCGGAGGAGGCCGCGCCCGCACCACCGCCGTCCCGGCTGCGCAGCCCGGTGCCCGAGCAGGTGGTCGGCGCCCGGGACGACGCCGACCGGCTGCTCACCCCGCCGGGGTCGCTCGGCGTGCTGGACGGCGCGGTCGCCCGGGCGGTGGCGCTGGGCCGGGGAGGTCTGACCGGTGGTGTGCTAGTGCTCGCCGCCGCCGACCACCCGGTCACCGCGCACCGCGTCTCGGCCTACCCGGCCTCGGCCACCCGGGACGTCGTCACCGCCGCGGTCGCCGGGGTGGCGATGGGGGCGACCGCCGCCCGGTCGGCGGGGCTGGACCTGGTCGTGGTGGACGCCGGGGTCACCGGCCCGCCGGTGCCCGGTGCGGTCGTGGCCCGGCCGTCGGGAGTCCGCGGGGACCTGGTGACCGAGCCGGCGATGACCGCGGCGGACGCCGCTGCGCTGCTGGCGGCCGGCCGGGCACTGGGCGTCGAGCACGGCCGGGCGGGGCTGGTGGCCCTCGGTGAGGTCGGCGTCGGCAACACCACGGTCGCCGCCGCACTGGCCGCCGCGCTGTTGCACGTGGAACCAGCCGTGGTGGCCGGGCTCGGGTCCGGCGCGGACGCGGCCATGGTCGAGCGCAAGCGGGACGTCGTCGCGGCGGCGCTGACCCGGGCCGGCACCGACCTGGACCCGCTGACGGCGCTGGCCGAGCTGGGCGGACCCGAGCTCGCCGTGCTCGCCGGGGTGGTGCTGGGGTCGGCGGAGGCCGGGGCGGTCGTCGTCCTCGACGGTTTCGCCACCGCGGTCGCGGCGCTGGTCGCCGTGCTGCTGGAGCCCGCAGCGCAGTCGGCGCTGGTGGCCGGGCAGCGGAGCCGGGAGCGCGGCAGCGACGCCGTCCTGCAGGCCCTCGGCTGCGAGCCGCTGCTGGACCTGCGGCTGCGCGCAGGCGAGGGCGTCGGGGCGGTGCTCGCCGCCGGCCTGCTCCTGCATGGGCTGCGGATGCGCCGGGAGACCGCCCGGGTCGACTCCTAGGGCTCCTAGGGCGGCGCGGCGCCGACCCGGATGGCGATGAGGGCGACGTCGTCGTCGGCCCCGGCGGCGGGCAGCAGCGTCCCGACCACCCGGTCGCAGAGCTCGTCCAGCCCCAGGGCGGCGGCGTCGGTGAGCGCCTCGACCAGACGCTCCAGACCCTGGTCGAGGTCCCGGGCGCCGGCGGGGCCGGCGCCGTTCTCGATCAGGCCGTCGGTGTAGAGCAGCAGCGTGGACCCGGCCGGCAGCGCACACCGGTGCTCCGGACGCGGCTGGTCGGGCAGCACGCCCAGCGGCAGCCCCACCGGGTCGGTGAGGACGTCGACGCGGCCGTCGGCGTGCAGCAGCAGCGGCGGCGGGTGCCCGGCCGAGGACCAGCGGATGGCCCGGGCCCCACCCGGTGCGGCCGCGGGGTCGCCGTCGATCTGGGCGACCAGGGCGGTGGCGAACACCCCGTGCTCCAGGGTGTCGCAGGCGGCGTCCACGGCGGTCAGCACGGCGCCGGAGGAGGCCGTGCCGTCGTGGCCGGCCATCCGCAGCATCGTGCGCAGCTGCCCCATGGTGGCCGCCGCGTCGATGTCGTGGCCGGCGACGTCGCCGATGACCAGGCTGGTGGTGCCGCGCGCGTCCAGGAAGGCGTCGTACCAGTCGCCGCCGACCAGCTGGGCGTCGCCGGCGGGCTGGTACCGGGCGGACAGCTGCAGGTGGGCGGGCCGGGGCAGCACCGGTGGCAGCAGCGCCCGCTGCATCGTCTCGGACACCGAGCGCTGCCAGGCGTAGGCGAGGGCGTTGTCCACCACGAGTGCGGCCCGGTCGGCCATCGCGGTGACCAGTTCCTGCTCGACCGCGGTGTAGGGCACCGCTGCCCCGGTCCTGGCCACCGCCAGGACGGCCAGTACGGCACCACGGCTGGTCAACGGCGCGATGAGCGCGCTGCGCACCCCGAGCCGGGCGGCGGCGGCCTGCTGGGCGGAGGTCAGGTCGGTGACGGTCGGGACGTCGATCAGCTCCACCCGGCCGGTGGCGGCGACGCGACCCGGCCCCGAGGACTCCCCCACCCGACGTCCGGCGCCGTGCACCCACTCCTCCAGGTCGGCGAGCCGCGCGGGGTCGACGTGGCGGACGGCCACCGGGGCGAGACTGCCATCGCGCTCCACGGTGCAGACGTAGGCGAAGTCGCCGAGGGCCGGGACGGCCAGCCGGGCGATCGCCTGCCACACGCCCGCCGGCTCCAGGCCCGCGGTGAGCAGCTCGCCGATGCGGGCCAGCAGCGCGGCCCGGTCCGCTTCCGCCCGGGCCTCGGCGCGGGCCTGCTCGGCGCGGGCGCTGGACACCCGGAGCGCGACCTCCCGCGAGGCGATGGCCGCGAGGTCCTCCAGCAGCTCGATGTCGCCCGCGGTCCACTCGTGGGCGGCGGTGTCGACCACGCAGAAACTGCCCAGCACCTCCCCGTCGGGGGTGTGCACCGGGAAACCGGCCCAGGCGCGGACGCCCAGCTCGTCGACATGTGGGTTCCGCTTCGTCCGCTCGTCGGCGGTCACGTCGTCCAGGACCAGGGGCTCCCCGCCCAGCACGTACTGGCAGAAGGACTCCTCGAGGGTGCTCTGCACCGGGCCACCCGGCTCCGTGCCCTGGCGGCTCAGCCAGTAGGACCGCTGGTCGTCGACGACGGTGAGCAAGGCCACCGGTGCCCCGGTCAACCGCCGGGCGAGGGCGGTCAGCCGGTCGAAGGACTCCTCGGCGGCCGCGTCGAGCAGCTCGGTGGCGCGTACCGCGGCCACCCTCGCCCGGGTACCGGCGCTCTCCGCAGCGGTCACCGGGTGGGGCACGGACGAGCCGTCGGGTCTCCGGGGTGCACGGCACCATTGAACACAGCAGGGACGACGACCGGTGGCCGGTGCCGCGAGAGGTGACGTGCCGGATCGCGACGGCCATCCTGGTGCGGTGTCCGACGAGTGGGTGCACGTCCGCCCGCACCCGGCGCTGCGCCCGTTCGTCCCGAGTGCGGTGGGCTACCGGTACGGCGGGTCCGCCTCGGGGGTGCACCGGGGGCTGCCCTCCCCCTTCCTCACCTTCGTCGTCACCGTCGACGAGCCGCTCGTGCTCGTCGCGCACCCCGATCCCCAGCAGGCGCCGGGCCGGTACGACGCGCTGCTCGGTGGGCTGCACACCCGCCCGGCGCTGATCACCCAGACCGGGCGGCAGACCGGCCTCCAGCTGGCGCTCACCCCGCTGGGCGCCCGGGCGCTCCTCGGCCTGCCGGCCGGAGAGCTGGCCTCCCTCGACTGCCCGGTCGCCGACGTGCTCGGGGCCGACGGCGCGGAGCTGACCGAGCGGGTGCGGTCCGCGCCGGACTGGGCGGGCCGGTTCGCCGCCGTGGAGGACGTGCTGCTGCGTCGGGTGCGGACGGGGGCCGGACCCGCGCCCGAGGTCACCGAGGCCTGGCGGCTGACCCTCGCCTCCGGTGGGCGGCTCCGGGTCGCCGACGTCGCCGGGCGGGTGGGCTGGTCGGAGCGGCACCTGCTCGCCCGGTTCCGCACCGAGACCGGCCTGACCCCGAAGGAGGCGGCCCGCGTCGTCCGGTTCTCCCGCGCGCGCTCGCTGCTCCAGGCTCGAGCTGTGGCGGGCCGGCCGCTGGACCTCGCCGGGCTGGCCGCCGCCACCGGCTTCGCCGACCAGGCGCACCTGACCCGCGAGTGGCGGGCGTTCAGCGGCCTCCCGCCGACCCGGTGGCTGGCTGCGGAGCTCGGATTCGTCCAAGACGGCCCGACGCCCGTGTCGACATCCTGAGTCCATGACCGACACCACTGAGATCACCACCGCTCCCCCGCCCACCGTCTGGCCCGCCTTCCGGGCCCGGGACGCCCGCGCCCTGATCCGGTTCCTCGTCGACGCGCTCGGCTTCGAGGAGACCGCCGTGTACGGCGAGGGCGACGTCGTGCAGCACGCGCAGCTGGACTGGCCGCCCGGCGGCGGGATCATGCTGGGCTCGGTGCGCGACGACGGTGGCTGGACGGTCGCCCCGGGCAGCACCGGCTGCTACCTGGTCAGCGACGACGTCGACGTGCTGTTCCATCGCGCGGTCGCGGCCGGCGCCGAGGTCTTCCGGCCACTGCAGGACACCGACTACGGCGGGCGCGAGTTCGCCGTCCGGGACCCGGAGGGCAACCTCTGGAGCGTGGGCAGCTACCGGGGCGAACCCCGCCAGGTCAGCTGAAGAGACCGCGCACGTCGTCAGCGGTGAGGGCACCGGACGCGAGCGCGCCGTCGTCGACGACGCGGGAGAACAGGGCCTGCTTGCGCGCCTTGAGCTCCATCACCTTCTCCTCGATGGTGCCGACGGCGACCAGCCGGTAGACCATCACCGTCTTGTCCTGCCCGATCCGGTGCGCCCGGTCGACGGCCTGGGCCTCGCTCGCCGGGTTCCACCACGGGTCGAGGACGAAGACGTAGTCGGCCTCGGTGAGGGTGAGCCCGAAGCCGCCGGCCTTGAGGCTGATCAGGAACACCGGGGCGCTGCCGGTGCGGAACTCCTCGATCCGGGCGTCCCGGTCCCGGGTCCGGCCGTCCAGGTAGACCCAGTCGATGCCCTCGGCGGTCAGCCGGTCACGGATGCTGCCCAGGAACCGGGTGAACTGGCTGAAGACCAGCACCCGGTGCCCCTCGGCGACCACCTCGCGCAGGTGGTCGAGGAACGCGTCGGTCTTGCTGGCGCGCACGTCGGCGTAGGCCGGGTCGATCAGTGCCGGGTCCAGGCTGAGCTGCCGCAGCAGGGTGAGCGACCGGAAGATGGTCATCCGGTTCTTCGACATGTCCTCGACCAGCCCGAGGACCTTGCTCCGCTCCCGCTGCAGGTGGGTCTGGTACAGCTTCTCGTGCCGCGGGTTCAGCACCACCTCGAGCACCTGCTCCTGCTTCGGTGGCAGCTCTGCGGCGACCAGTTCCTTGGTCCGCCGGCGCACCAGCGGGCGGATCCGGCGGCGCAGCAGGGCCAGCTTCGCCGCGTCGCCGTCCCGCTCGATCGGTATCCGGTAGAACTCGGTGAACCGCTCCGGGTCGGGGAAGAGGCCGGGCGCGACGATCGACATCAGTGCCCAGAGGTCCATCACGCTGTTCTCCAGCGGCGTCCCGGTGAGCGCCAGTTTCACCGGCGCCGGCAGCATCCGGGCGACCTGGTAGGTGCGGGCCTGGTGGTTCTTCACGAACTGCGCCTCGTCGAGCACCAGCCCGCGCCAGGACAGCGACGTCCACGAGTCGGCGTCGATCCGGAACAGCGCGTAGGAGGTGACGACGACGTGCGCGCCGGCGACCCGGTCGTGCAGCGCGGTGCCCGCCTTGCGCTCGGTCTCGCCGACGGCGACCACCCGCAGCCCCGGGGCGAACCGGGCCGCCTCCCGGGTCCAGGTGGAGACGACGCTGGTCGGCGCCACCACCAGCACCGGTGCGGCGTCCAGCTCGCCGGCCTCGTGCGCCCGGCACAGCAGGGCGAGGGTCTGCAGCGTCTTGCCCAGCCCCATGTCGTCGGCGAGCACCCCGCCGAGCCGGTGGTCCCAGAGGAACGCCAGCCAGCCGTAGCCCTCCCGCTGGTAGGGCCGCAGCTCCGCGGCCAGCCCGGCCGGCACCGGTGGCGGCTCGGCCGTCTCGACGTCGATCAGGCCCCGCACCTCGCGGGTCCAGCGGTCGCTCTGCTCGGTCACCACCCCCAGCCCCAGCAGCTGCTCCCACAGCCCGGCGGAGAAGCGGCTGACCTGCACCTCGTCACCGGGCAGGTCGCGCAGCTCGCGGGCCTCCTCGATCAGCAGCCGCAGCTGCTCGAACTCCGGGCGCTGCAGGGAGAACCAGGTGCCGCTGATCAGCGCCAGCCGGGTGCGGCCGGCGGCCAGTGCGGAGAACAGCGTCGCGAACGGCACGTGCTGGCCGTCCATGGTCACCGAGATGCCGAGGTCGAACCAGTCGGACTCCCGGCTGTCCTTCGCGGTGAAGCTGATCTGCGGCGCCGAGGTGGTCTGCCGGTAGGACGTCGGGGTGCCCACCACGGTCACGTCGACGTCGGGGTCGGCGCGCAGGGCCGGGAGCACCTCGGTGGTGAACTCCAGCGCCTCCATGCCGGCCAGCTCGACCCGCTCGGCCAGCCGCCGCTCCGGCGTCCACAGCTCCGGCAGCCCACCGACCGGGCCGGGCAGCGCCTCGACCAGCAGCTGCTCGGCGGCCGGGTCGCGGCCATCGGCCGGGCCGGCCGTGGCCGACGGGGCGAACGACCGGTCGCCGTACCGCACCGACCAGGCCACCGTGACCGTCGCGTCACCGGGGTAGGTCACCTCGGCGGCCAGCCTCGGGGGTGCGACGTCGGGCAGCTCCACCGAGCCGTCGGCCGAGATCACCGGGACGGCGCGTCGCAGCCCCGGGTAGAAGTCGCGCTGGAAGCGGTCGACGTCGCCGGCCGGGATGCCGATCACCCCACCCCGGGCCACCAGGCCGGCCAGCACCGGGGGCACCGGGGAGTCCAGCCGCGCGAGCACCAGCCCCGGCGCGCCCTCGGGTGCCTCGTCGCGGGCCGGACCGTCGACGGTGACCCCGTGCGGGGGCATGCCGAGGAAGGAGAGCGCCGCCGGGTCGACCGCCCGCCCGGCCACCCGCAGCACGGCCGACAGCTCGGTGCGATCACCACTGTCGCGCAGGTCGACGGCCACGTCGGCCTCGCCCTCGGCCAGCACCACCGGACGGGGCTGGCGGTCGGCGGTCACCAGGGGGACGCCGTCGGCCACCGCCTCGGCCAGCAGCCGCCAGAGCCCGGGACCGAACTCGTGCAGGTACACGTCGACCGGGGCGTACGAGTAGAACTGGTTCCGCGCTGCCTGGTGGGTGGCGTGCAGGGCGCGCATCGCCGCCACGTGCGCCGGGTCCCAGCCGGACCGGCTGTTGTCGTACTGCAGCTGACGCCAGGAGATCCCGCTGCGCACCCACTGCCCCCGCTTGCCCGGGACCACCGGCCGCAGCCGCACCAGCCGCTGCAGGGTGCCCGGTGCCCCGACCGAGCTCCGGCCCCGCCCGGGCGCCTGCTCGACCAGCTCGAACTGCAGCCCGATCGGCACCGCGGTGCGCGGTCGGCGGTCGGCGGCGGCGGCCACCAGCTCCTCGAGCTCGGCCTCCCAGCCGGCCGCCACCGGGGACGCCTTCAGGTTCGAGCGCAGGGACAGCAGGACGGCGACCGCGTGCTTGCAGTCGTCGCCGACCGGGCAGGTGCACGCACCCGCCCAGCCCACCCGGCCGCCGTCGGTGCGCACGACCGTCGTCCGGTAGGGCTCGGCGGCGCCGCCTTGGACCAGCCCGGTGAGCCGGCGTGCGTCGTCGGCCAGCCGGAGGTCGAGGACGCCGCGGGCGACGTAGCGGCGGGCCCGGTCGAGCACCTCCGGTCCGACGGCGTCGGCCAACGCCGCGTCGGTGACCATCTCCCGCCAGTCCCCGAGCACCCGATCAGGCTACGGCGAGGCACCGACAGAGCTGCCCGGGTCGCGGTCACCGGTGCTCCGGCGCGAAGATCACTGCATGAGCTCCGACCGCGCCGGCCAGCCGGCCCAGCCCTCTGACCTGGTCGACGTCCCGCACCTGCTCACCGCGTACTACACGGTCGAGCCGGATCCGGACGACGTCGCCCAGCAGGTCACGTTCGGCACCTCCGGGCACCGGGGCTCCTCGCTGGACGGCGCCTTCAACGAGCCGCACATCCTGGCCACCACCCAGGCGATCTGCGAGTACCGCGCGCAGCAGGGGTACGACGGCCCGCTGTTCGTCGGCCGGGACACCCACGGGCTCAGCGAGCCGGCCTGGGCGAGCGCCCTGGAGGTGCTGGTCGCCAACGACGTCACCGTGCTCGTCGACGCCGCCGACCGGTACACGCCCACCCCGGCGGTCAGCCACGCGATCCTGCGGGCCAACCGGGGGAAGACCACCGGGCTGGCCGACGGCATCGTCGTCACCCCGTCGCACAACCCGCCCCGGGACGGCGGCTTCAAGTACAACCCGCCCTCGGGCGGCCCGGCCGACACCGACGCCACCGGCTGGATCGCCAAGCGGGCCAACGAGCTGCTGGCCGCCGGCCTGGACGGGGGGCGCCGCGTCCCGTTCGCCCGGGCCCGCGCCGCGGCCCAGTCCTACGACTTCCTGGGCACCTACGTCGACGACCTGCCGAGCGTGCTCGACCTGGACGCCGTCCGGGCCGCCGGGGTGCGGATCGGCGCCGACCCCCTCGGCGGCGCGAGCGTCGACTACTGGGGCGCGATCGCCGAACGGCACCGCCTCGACCTCACCGTGGTCAACCCGCTGGTCGACCCGACGTGGCGGTTCATGACGCTGGACTGGGACGGCAAGATCCGGATGGACTGCTCCTCGCCGTCCGCGATGGCCTCGCTGATCGGTGCGAAGGACGAGTTCCAGATCGCCACCGGCAACGACGCCGACGCCGACCGGCACGGCATCGTCACCCCCGACGGCGGGCTGATGAACCCCAACCACTTCCTGGCCGTGGCGATCTCCTACCTGTTCAGCCACCGCGAGGGCTGGGGCGCCGAGACGGCGGTGGGCAAGACGCTCGTGTCGTCGTCCCTGATCGACCGGGTGGTCGCCTCGCTGGGGCGCCGGCTGGTGGAGGTGCCGGTCGGCTTCAAGTGGTTCGTGCCCGGGCTGCTCGACGGGTCGGTCGGGTTCGGTGGCGAGGAGTCGGCCGGGGCGTCGTTCCTCCGCCGCGACGGCGGGGTGTGGACCACGGACAAGGACGGCCTCCTGCTCGCCCTGTTGGCCTCGGAGATCCAGGCCGTGACCGGGAACTCACCCTCGGAGCTGCATGCGTCACTGACGCAACGGTTCGGCGAGTCGGCCTACGCGCGGGTCGACGCCGCGGCGACCCGGGAGGAGAAGGCCGCGCTCGGCAAGCTCTCCCCCGACGCCGTCACCGCCACCGAGCTGGCCGGCGAGCCGATCACCGCCAAGCTCACGAAGGCCCCGGGCAACGACGCCGCGATCGGTGGCCTCAAGGTCACCACGGAGAACGCCTGGTTCGCCGCCCGCCCGTCCGGCACCGAGGACGTCTACAAGGTCTACGCCGAGTCCTTCCGCGGGCCCGAGCACCTCGCCCAGGTCCAGGAGGAGGCCAAGGCCGTCGTCTCCGCCGCCCTCACCCCCTGACCCGCCCCGCTGCCGACCACCAAAATGGCCATTTTGGTGGTCAGCAGCCCGCCAGGGCGTCGCGGACCCGGCGGACGACGGAGTCCAGGTCGCGCAGGTCCGGAGCGCTCAGCCGGATGACCCGCCAGCCTGCCGCGACCAGGACGGCGTAGCGCTGGTCGTCCGCCACGATCTGCTCCGCCTCGAAGTGATGCGCTCCCTCGTACTCCACGATGAGCTTCGCCTCCGGCCAGGCGAAGTCGACCTTGGCCAGGAACTCGCCGTGGTGTTGCACGTGGAACTGCGGCACCGGCGCCAGCCCGGCGAGCACCAGCGCCACCCGCACCCTCGACTCCGGCGCCGACTCGGCCCGTGGATCCACCAGGCCGAACGCCCGGCGGACCTTCGCCACGCCCCAACGTCCGGTCCCACGCTCGGCCAGGTGCTCGAGCTGGGGAAGGCGGACCGACCCGGCCCGGACCATCGCGTCCAGGGCGGCCACGGCTGTGCCGAGCGGCTCCAGTGCAGCGACGTCCCACGCAGTCCGCAGTGCGGTCGTGACGGGGACGTGGTCCACCAGCTCGACGTCCGTCGTGGCCAGGTCGGTGCGGTGCACCCGCACCTGCCGTGGGCCTTTCCACTCCACCTCGGCCGGCCGGACGACGGTCACCGCCTCATGCACGCCGGCGAACGGGGCACCGTGCCACGCGGCTGCGGAGTGCCCGCCGATGGCGGTGCCCGCCGGGAGGAGCAGTGCGACGCCGCACGCGCGGAGTCGGTGGTCGACGTCCAGCGCGGGATCTGCGTAGACGCCCTGGACCAGTCGCCGGTACCCGAGGGAACGCAGCCGCTCGCGGGTCAGTCGGCCCTCGGCGATGGCGTGGCTGCCGATGAACACTCCGGTGAGGTGACGGTCGCGAGGCACCGGCAGAGAGTGCCGGGTGTGAGGTCGTCCCCGCTGTCGCCGTCCACAGGCGCCTGACCCACCAAAATGGCCATTCTGGTGGTGAGGGGAGGACGGCGCTGTCAGCGGGTGAGGAGGCCGCCGAGGAGCATTAGGGTCAGGGCCAGCACCGGGGCGCCGATCAGGACGGCGAGCTGCCATCGCCCGAGGCGGGCCATGTCCTCGCCGGTGCGCGGGTCGCGCACGGTGTCGTCCGGCTCCCGGCGGGTCGCGGCGGCGATCCAGGCGGCGCAGCCGGCCAGGACGACGACGGCGCCGGCCGCCATCAGCCCGGACGGGACGCCGAAGGCCGCGTCGTCCCCCGCGCCGAGCCCCCACAGGCTGTCGGCGAGCAGGAAGCTGGCGACGCCGATGACCACGGTGACGACGAGGTGCGCCCACGACAGGCCGCTGAGCAGGTGGCGCCAGCCGCGGCCCCGCTGCAGACCGAGCGCCTCGGCCACCTCGTCGGCGTACTGCTTCGGGTCGCCGAACGCCTGGCGCGGGTCCTCCCCGGTCTCGGCCACGTGGCTCTGCACCTCGGCGAGGACCTCGCCGATCCGGGTGCCCGGGACCTCGCGCAACCGCAGCGCCAGCAGCAGGTCGTCGCTCCAGGCCTGGTCGGTGCTCTTCATGGCGTGCTCCTCGCAGCGGGCAGGGGGGCCAGCAGGCCGGCGGCCCGCTCGGTGAAGACGTGCCAGAGCTCGGTCCGCTCGCGGAGGAACTGCTCGCCGGCGTCGGTGAGGGTGAAGAACTTGCGGCCCGGGCCCCCGTCGCCGGCCTCCCACGACGAGGACACCAGGCCCTCGGTCTCCAGGCGGGCCAGGATCGGGTAGAGCGTGCCGCCCTTCACCGGGCCGAGCCCGGCCTCGGCGAGCCGGGCGGCGATGGCGTAGCCGTAGGTCGGGCCGTCGGCGACGACGCGGAGCACGCACAACGACAGGACGCCGCGCATCCACTCCCCGGGCCACCGTTCTGCTGACACGCGCTAGACAGTACGACTGCCTAGTCAGGCGCACAAGCTAGTCACCCGGCTGGGTGGGCCCGGACGCACGGCAGGCCCGCCGGAGGGGACTCCGACGGGCCTGCAGTGCGCGACGAGGAGGCGTCAGCTGACGTCCTCGTCCACCCAGTCCAGCGACTTCGTGACCGCCTTCTGCCAGTTGCGGTAGAACCGCTCCCGCTCGTCGGTGGCCATCTGCGGGTCCCAGCGCTTGTCCTCGGCCCACTTGGCGGTGAGCTCGTCGAGGTCGGACCAGAAGCCGACGGCGAGGCCGGCCGCGTAGGCCGCGCCCAGCGCCGTCGTCTCGGCGATCTTCGGCCGGATCACCGGGACGCCGAGCAGGTCGGCCTGGAACTGCATGAGCAGCTCGTTGCCGACCATCCCGCCGTCCACGCGGAGCTCGGTGAGGTCGACCCCGGAGTCGGCGTTCATCGCGTCCAGCACCTCACGGGTCTGGTACGCGGTCGCCTCCAGGACGGCGCGGGCCAGGTGCCCCTTGTTGACGAACCGGGTGAGCCCGACGACGGCGCCGCGGGCGTCAGAACGCCAGTGCGGGGCGAACAGGCCGGAGAACGCCGGGACGAAGTAGGAGCCGCCGTTGTCGTCGACCGAGCGGGCCAGGTCCTCGATCTCGGGGGCGCTCGAGATCATCCCCAGGTTGTCCCGGACCCACTGCACCAGCGAGCCGGTGACCGCGATCGAGCCCTCGAGTGCGTACACCGGCTTGGCGTCCCCCAGCTGGTAGCACAGCGTGGTGAGCAGCCCGTTCTGCGACGGGACGGCCTCCTCGCCGGTGTTGAGCAGCATGAAGTTGCCGGTGCCGTAGGTGTTCTTGGCCATGCCCTTGGTGAAGCAGACCTGGCCGAACGTCGCCGCCTGCTGGTCGCCGAGGGAACCGGCGATCGGCACCCCGGCCAGGAAGCCGGCCTTGCGGCCCTTGCCGTACTCCTCGGAGTTGGAGCGGATCTCCGGGAGCATGGACATCGGGATGCCCATCTCCTCGGCGATGTCGGCGTCCCAGGCGAGCTTCCGGTAGTCCATCAGCATGGTGCGGGAGGCGTTGGAGACGTCGGTGAGGTGCAGCCCGCCGTCCGCGCCGCCGGTCATGTTCCAGATCAGCCAGGAGTCGATGGTGCCCATCAGCAGCTCGCCGCGCTCGGCGCGCTCCCGGGCGCCGTCGACGTTGTCCAGGATCCAGCGGACCTTGGGGCCGGCGAAGTAGGTGGCCAGCGGCAGGCCGACCTTGTCCTTGTAGCGGTCGGCGCCGCCGCCCAGCGCGCCGAGCTCCTCGATGATCTTCGTGGTGCGGGTGTCCTGCCAGACGATCGCGTTGTAGACCGGCTCGCCGGTGCTCCGGTCCCAGACCACCGCGGTCTCCCGCTGGTTGGTGATCCCGACGGCGACGATGTCGGAGGTGCCGGCGTCGCTGCGGGCCAGCGCCTGGCCGACCACCTCGCGGGTGTTGCGCCAGATCTCCATCGCGTCGTGCTCTACCCACCCGGCGCGCGGGAAGATCTGCTCGTGCTCCTTCTGGCCGACGGACACGACGGCGCCGTCGTGGTCGAAGATCATGCACCGGGTGCTGGTGGTGCCCTGGTCGATCGCTGCTACGTACTGGGCCATGAGGTTCCTCCTGCGGGTGGAGGGGCTGGAGTCGCGACTCCGGCCCCGACGGGGGTCGGGTCAGACGTTGACGTGGGAGAGCAGGCCGGCGAGGACGGCGCCGATGACCGGGCCGACGATCGGCACCCAGGCGTAGCCCCAGTTGCTGCCGCCCTTGCCGCGGATCGGCAGCACGGCATGGGCGAGGCGGGGCCCGAGGTCACGGGCCGGGTTGATGGCGTAGCCGGTCGGGCCACCGAGCGAGGCGCCGATGCCGACGACGAGCAGGGCGACGGCCAGCGGGCCGAGCTGGCTGGGGGTGTCGCCGAACCGCAGGATGATGTAGACGAGGACGAACGTGCCGACGACCTCGGTCACCACGTTGTCCTTGACCGTGCCGATGGCCGGGCCGGTGGCGAAGGTGCCCAGCTGGGTGCCGGCGGCATCCGGGTCGTTGTAGTGCCCGTAGTAGGCCAGGTAGGCCACGACCGCGCCGAGGAAGGCGCCGAGCAGCTGCCCGGCGAAGTACACCAGCGTGCTGGCGACGCTGACCTCGACGCCGGGGGCGTACTCCTCGGTCCCGCTGACCAGCAGGCCGACGGTGACGGCCGGGTTGATGTGCGCACCGGAGGTCGCCCCGGCGAAGACGCCGGCGAAGACGGCGAGCCCCCAGCCGAAGATGATGACGATCCAGCCGCTGTTGTTGCCGTTGGTCTTCGGCAGCACGACGTTGGCGACCACGCCGACGCCGAGCAGCAGCAGGATCCCGGTGCCGAGTACTTCACTGCCGAAGACGGTCCACAGACCGACGGTGTCCACGAGTAGGCGCTCCTCACGACGGGCCCGCGGCGTCGCGGGCCGTGCTGATCGAGGACGGGGCTGTGGCGGTGGTCACCACGCGTCCCGTCGTGCGAGGACCGTAGGAGGCAGGCTGTGAGCTGGACAACAGTGGCGGTGCGACATCGTCGGACGACGACGTCAGGGGGCTCCCCAGGCGATGCTCAGCTCCACCGCCCGCTCCCAGCGGGGGTACTCCGCGGTCAGTGCCCGCGCCCGCTCCGGCGTCGGCGTCCACTGCGCCGACCGGTGCCAGTTCCGGCGCAGCGCCTCGACGTCGGACCACACCCCGACGGCCAGGCCGGCGGCGTAGGCGGCCCCGAGGGAGACCGTCTCCCCCACCATCGGCCGCACGACCGGGGTGTCCAGCGCGTCGGCCACGAACTGCATGAGCAGGTTGTTGGTGGTCATCCCGCCGTCCACCCGCAGGGCCGGCAACGACAGGCCGGAGTCGGCGGCCATCGCCTGCACCACGTCACGGGTCTGCCAGCCGGTGGCCTCCAGCACCGCGCGGGCCAGGTGCCCCTTGGTGACGTAGGAGGTGAGCCCGGCGACCAGGCCGCGGGCCTCCCCCCGCCAGTGCGGGGCCAGCAGCCCGGAGAACGCCGGGACGACGTAGCAGCCGCCGTTGTCGCCGACCGTGCGGGCGAGGGTCTCCACCTCCGCGGCCGAGCTGATGAGGCCCAGCCCGTCCCGCAGCCACTGCACCAGTGCACCGGCGACGGCGACCGAACCCTCCAGCGCGTACCGGACCGGCTCCCCGGCCAGCTGGTAGGCCACCGTGCTGATCGACCCGGAGCGGGTGCGCACCAGTTCGGTGCCGGTGTTCTGCAGCAGGAAGCTGCCCGTGCCGTAGGTGCACTTGGCCTCGCCGGGGGCGAAGCAGGCCTGGCCGAACAGCGCCGCCTGCTGGTCGCCCAGTGCCCCGGCGATCGGCAGCGCCCGGTTCAGCGCGGTGGCCGTGCCCAGGACGCCGACCGACGGGCGGATCTCCGGCAGCATCTCCGCCGGGATGTCGAAGAAGGCGAGCAGGTCGGGGTCCCACCGGCAGCTGCGCACGTCCATCAGCAGGGTGCGGCTCGCGTTCGTCACGTCGGTGACGTGGACGCCGCCGTCCGGCCCGCCGGTGAGGTTCCAGATCAGCCAGGTCTCCATGGTGCCGAACAGCAGCTCGCCGCGTTCGGCGCGCTCCCGGGCGCGGGGCACGTGGTCGAGGATCCAGCGCAACCGCGGGCCGGAGAAGTAGCCGGCGATCGCCATCCCGCTGCGCTCGGCCACCAGGCCGGCGTCGGGCCGGGCGGCCAGCTCCGTCACCAGGTCGGCGGTGCGGGTGTCCTGCCAGACCAGCGCCCGGGTCACCGGCCGGCCGGTGACCCGGTCCCAGACCACGGTGGTCTCCCGCTGGTTGGCGATGCCCAGTGCCACGACGTCCCCGGCGTCGGGCATGTCGCCGAGCACCTGCGCGGCGGTCCGCTGGGTGTTCGCCCAGATCTCCATCGGGTCGTGCTCGACCCAGCCGGGGCGGGGGAAGTACTGGTGGTGCTCGCGCTGGCGGACGGCGACCATCCGGCCGCCCCGGTCGAACACCAGCGACCGCGTCGACGTCGTCCCCTGGTCGACGGCCAGCACGTAGCGGTCAGCCACCGCCGTGCCCCAGCTCGCGGGACACCGCGTGGGCGGCGTCCACGACCATGGCCAGCAGCAGGCTGCGGGGTACGCCGCGAGCGTCGAACAGCGAGGTCAGCGCCCCGCTGACGCCCAGGGCGGCGACCACCAGGCCACCCGCGTCGCGGACGGGAGCGGCGATCGCGCCCACGCCCGGCTCCTGCTCGCCCCGCTCCGCCGCCCAGCCATGGGCGCGCACCTCGGCCAGCTCGGGCGGGTGGGTGGCCCCGTACGCCAGCAGCACCTTGCCCAGTGCGGTGCTGCGCGCAGGGAGGGCGGTGCCGACCTCGAGCACCTGAGCGGAGTCGTCGGGGCGGAAGACGTGGTGGACGACGACGACCTCCGTGCCGGCGAGGGTGGCCAGCCGCACCGCCTGCCCGCTGCGGGACGCCAGGGCGTCGGCCCAGTTCGAGGAGCGGGCCCGCAGCTCGTTGACGTCCAGGGGCGTGCCCAGCCGGAGCAGTCCGGTGCCCAGTGCGTAGCGGCCGGTGGCCGGGTCCTGCGCCACGAAGCCGACGTGCAGCAGGGTGCGCAGCAGGCTGTGCGCGGTGGTCTTGGCCAGCCCGACCGCTGCGGCGATGTCGGTGACGCCCAGCGTGCCGCCGGAGCCGGCCACCACGCGCAGGATCGCCGCTGCCCGCTCGATGGACTGCACGGTGCCCGGCACGGCGCCCGACGCTAGGCCATCGCGGGCCCGGGTGGTGACCCAGCGCACGTGAGTTGTCCGACCATGTCAGACAGCGGCCGTCGACGGTCCGTCACGGACCGACCTACCGTGGGTGCATCGTGCGCCGTCGTCGGCGATGGCCCGTACCGAGGAGTTCGCAATGACGGCAGTCCGCCCACTCGGCCCCGAGCAGCGCGCCCAGGCCTGGGCCGACCTCGCGGCCGGTGACTTCGAGGTCCTGGTGATCGGTGGCGGGGTGACCGGCGCCGGGGTCGCTCTGGACGCGGCCACCCGCGGCCTCAAGACGGCGCTGGTCGAGGCCCGCGACTTCGCCAGCGGCACCTCCTCGCGCTCCTCCAAGCTCTTCCACGGCGGGCTGCGCTACCTGGAGCAGTTCGACTTCGGGCTGGTCCGGGAGGCGCTGCACGAACGCGACCTCGCGGTGAACCGGATCGCCCCGCACCTGGTCAAGCCGGTGCCCTTCCTCTACCCGCTGACCCGTCACTGGGAGCGGCCCTACGTCACCGCCGGGATCACGCTGTACGACGCGCTGGCCCGATTCGGCGGGCTGGCCGATCCGATGCCCGCGCAGAAGCAGCTGACCCGGACCGGTGCCCGGCGGCTGTTCCCGGCGCTCAAGCCGGAGTCCCTCGTCGGCGCGATCCGCTACTACGACGCGCAGGCCGACGACGCCCGCCACACGCTCACCGTCGCCCGCACCGCCGCCGCCTACGGGGCCACGGTGCTGAACTCCGCCGAGGTCGTCTCCTTCGAGCACGCCGGCGGCCGGGTGGTCGGGGCGAAGGTGCGCGACGTCGAGACCGGGAACGAGGTCGACGTCTGCAGCGAGGTGGTCGTCAACGCCACCGGGGTGTGGACCGACGACGTCCAGACCCTCGTCGGCGGCCGCGGCCGGTTCCACGTGCGGGCCAGCAAGGGCGTGCACATCGTCGTCCCCCGCGACCGGATCAACGGCGAGACCGGCCTGATCCTGCGCACCGAGAAGTCCGTGCTGTTCGTGATCCCGTGGGGCAGCCACTGGATCGTCGGGACGACCGACACCGACTGGGAGCTGGACAAGGCCCACCCGGCCGCCAGCAAGGCCGACATCGACTACATCCTCGAGCACGTCAACGAGGTGCTGTCGGTCCCGCTGACGCACGCCGACATCACCGGGGTCTACGCCGGGCTGCGCCCGCTGCTGTCCGGTGAGCAGGAGTCGACCAGTCAGCTCTCCCGGGAGCACGCGGTCGCCCGGCCGATGCCCGGCGTCATCGCCGTCGCCGGCGGCAAGTACACGACCTACCGGCCGATGGCCGCCGACGCCGTGGACGCCGTGGCCGAGGACGTCACCCGCCGGGTCCCGCCGAGCGTCACCGAGAACATCCCGCTGGTCGGCGCCGAGGGCTACGCGGCGATGGTCAACTCCCTCGACGGGCTCTCCGACCGGTGGGGCATCCCGCGCTTCCGCGCCGAGCACCTGATCAACCGGTTCGGGTCGCTCACCCCCGAGGTGCTCGACCTGGCCACCGACGCCCCCGAGCTGCTCGAGCCGGTGCCCGGCGCCGAGGAGTACCTGATGGTGGAGATGGTGTGGTCGGCCGCGCACGAGGCCGCGCTGCACCTGGACGACCTGTTGGCCCGGCGCACCCGGATCTCCATCGAGACCCCGCACCGCGGGGTCGAGTCCGCCGAGCCGGTCGCCCGGGCGGTCGCCGGGGTGCTGGGCTGGGACGACGAGCGGATCGCCAGCGAGGTCGAGAGCTACACGGCCCGGGTGGAAGCCGAGCGCCGCTCGCAGGAGGCTGCCGACGACCAGGAGGCCGACGCCGCCCGGGTCGCCGCACCGGACACCCGCGCCGTCGCCGTCGGCCGCGCCCTGGGCTGAGCCCCGCCGGGATCAGGTGACCTGATCCCACGGGGACCTACCGGGTGGCAGACCGCCGGGTAGGTCCCCACAGGGCCAGGTAGGAGGCCCGGCCGGCCCGGCCGGGGTGACGCAGTTCGCATGTCGATGCACGGCTGTATCCAATACAGTCCTGCATCGTGACCGACGTCGACCTGCAGCGGCCCAAGCGCCGTCGCGAGGCGACCGTCGAGCGGCTGTTGGACGCCGCCCTGCAGACCTTCGCCGAGCAGGGCTTCGCCGCGGCCAGCGTCGAGGACATCTGCAGCCGCGGTGGGTTCACCCGCGGCGCCTTCTACTCCAGCTTCAAGACCAAGGACGAGCTGTTCGAGGCGTTGATGACCCGCGAGGTCGAGCGCGACCTCGCCCGGGTCGCCGAGCTCCTCACCGGTCTCGCCGACGAGCCGGATCCCCTCGCCGCTGCGGTCGACCGGGTGCTGGGTGCCTTCCGCTGCGACCGCACCTGGGCCCTGGTGGTCACCGAGTACACGCTGCACGCCGCCCGGAACCCCGAGGCCGCCGAGGTGCTGCGCCGACACGACGACCAGCTCGGCAGCCGGCTCGCCGACCTCGTCGACCGGATGGCCGCCGAGGCGGGACTGACCTTCACCCTGCCGGCCGCCGACCTCATCGGGGCGGCCACCGCGTTGCTCAGCGGGCTCACGGTCATGTCGCTCACCGCGCAGGGCGACCTCGAGCCCCTGCGCCGCACCGCCCTGCTCTCTCTCGTCCGCGGCGCGGTGTCGCCCCCCTCGACCACCCCCTGACCGGCTGAAACCAGGAGAACCGATGTCCACCCTGCTCTACCGGATCGGCCGCGCGGCCTACCGCCGCCGCGGGCTGTTCTCCGTGGCCTGGCTCGCGGTCCTCGGCCTCGTCGTGACGCTCTTCCTCACCATCGGCGGGGAGTTCGACGACGAGTTCACCATCCCCGGCTCGGAGTCCCAGGCGGCGCTGGACCGGCTCGACGAGGTCTCCCCCGCAGCCGCCGGGGTCGGCGCGCAGCTGGTGTTCGTCGCTCCCGAGGGCGCCACGGTGGCCGACCCGCAGTACGCCGCCGCGATCGCGGAGACCGTGGCCGCGGCCGGCCAGGTCGACCAGGTCGCCGGGGTGCAGGACCCCTTCGCCACCCAGTCGATCAGCCCGGACGGGCGCGCAGCCCTGGCGCCGGTGCAGTACTCGGTGCAGGGCCCCGAACTCGGCGAGACCGCCCTGGAGGACATGCAGGCGGCCACCACCGCGGCCACCGACGCAGGCCTGGAGGTCGAGGTCGGCGGTGCCGCCTTCAACACCGGGGCGGTCACCGTCGGCCCGCTGGAGCTCATCGGCGTCGTGGTCGCCGTCCTGGTCCTCGTGATCACCTTCGGCTCCCTGCTCGCCGCCGGCATGAACCTGCTGACCGCGCTGGTCGGCGTGGGCATCGGGCTCACCGGGCTGCTGGCGACGTCCGGGCTCATCACGCTGTCCTCGACCGCCCCGACGCTGGCGCTGATGATCGGCCTGGCGGTCGGCATCGACTACACGCTGTTCATCCTGTCCCGGCACCGCTCCCAGCTGGCCGCCGGCATGGACCCCGAGGAGTCCGCGGGGCGGGCCGCCGGCACGGCCGGGTCCGCCGTCGTCTTCGCCGGCCTGACCGTGATCATCGCGCTCTCCGGGCTCGCCGTCGTCGGCATCCCCTTCCTCACCGTGATGGGCCTGGGCGCCGCCGGGACCGTGCTGGTCGCCGTCCTGGTCGCGCTCACCCTGCTGCCCGCGCTGCTGGGCTTCGCCGGCTCCCGACTGGTGCCCAAGCCGGGGTCCCGCGCCGCCCGCCGCGAACGCGCGCTCGCCGAGCACGAGGGGGCGCCGGCCCGCACCGGGGGTGCCCGCTGGGGCGCCTTCGTCACCCGCCGGCCGCTGCTCACCGTGCTGGTCACGGTCGTCGGTCTGCTGGTGGTCGCGATCCCCGCGCTGCAGCTGCGGCTGGCCCTGCCCGACGCCAGCACCGCCGCGGAGGAGAGCACCACCCGGCAGGCCTACGACGCGGTCAGCGAGTTCTTCGGTCCCGGGGCCAACGGCCCGCTCATCGTCTTCCTCGACGGGCTGGAGCCGGCCACCGCCGAGCAGGCGGCCGGCCAGGCCGCCGCCGCGATCGGCGGCACGCCGACCGGGCAGCCCGGGGAGTTCACCGGCGGCCTGGACGACGTCGCCTTCGCCGCGCCCCAGGTGCTGGCCGACGGCACCGCCGCGATCGTCCAGGTCGTGCCGGAGAGCGGCCCGCAGGACGAGGCGACGACCGCACTCGTCGCCGAGCTGCGCGACCTCGCGGACGACCTGGCGGCCGACACCGGCGCCGACGTGACGGTGACCGGGCAGACCGCCGTCGCCATCGACGTCTCCGACCGGCTGGGCGACGCGCTGCTGCCGTTCACCCTGGTCGTCGTGGGGCTGGCGCTGGTCCTGCTGCTGCTGGTCTTCCGCTCGGTCCTGGTGCCGATCAAGGCCGCGCTGGGCTTCCTGCTGTCGGTCGGTGCCTCGTTCGGCGCCGTCGTCGCGGTGTTCCAGTGGGGCTGGCTGATGGACGTCTTCGGGGTGCCGGCCACGGGGCCGGTCATCAGCTTCATGCCGATCCTGCTGATGGCGGTCCTCTTCGGCCTGGCCATGGACTACGAGGTCTTCCTCGTCTCCCGGATGCGCGAGGAGTTCGTGCACGGGGCGGCGCCGCAGGCGGCGGTCGTCGCCGGCATGCGGCACGCGTCCCGGGTGGTGGTCGCGGCGGCACTGATCATGTTCTCGGTGTTCGGCAGCTTCGTGACCATCGAGGACGTGACCGTCAAGGCGATCGCCTTCGGGCTGGCGGTCGGCGTCCTGGTCGACGCGTTCGTCGTCCGGATGACGCTGGTGCCCGCCGTGCTGGCGCTGCTGGGCCGCTCGGCCTGGTGGCTGCCGCGCTGGCTGGACCGGCTGCTGCCCGACCTGGACGTCGAGGGCGCCAAGCTCGGCCGGACCGTGGAGGCCGAGCGCATCCCGGAGCCGGTGGGCAGCTGAGCACACCCGGGTCCCGGTTCCACGTGGAACCGGGACCCGGGGGCAGGATGGGGGTCGACGGCGAGGAGGCCTGGCGTGAACGAGTTCGACCTGGTGCTGCCGACGGCGGTCGACATCCGTGAGGTCGGGATGCGGGACGGGCTCCAGCTGGAGGACCCGGTCCCCCTGGCCGACAAGCTGGCCATGCTGGAGTCGCTGGTGGCCACCGGCGTCCGGCGGATCGAGGTGACCTCCTTCGTCTCACCGAAGGCGGTGCCCGCCCTGGCCGACGCCGACCAGGTCGCCGCCGAGCTGCACCGCTTCGACGGCGTGCACTTCTCCGCCCTGGTGGCCAACCCGCGGGGCGCGGTCCGGGCGGTCGACGCGGGCATCGCGCACCTGGAGTACGTGGTCTCCGCCGCCGACTCGCACAGCCGCGCCAACGCCGGCCGCTCGACCGCCGAGGCCGTCGCCGCGGTGGGGCAGATCGCCGAGCTCGCCCACGGCGCCGGCGGCTCCCTGGAGGTCATCGTCGCCACCGCCTGGGACTGCCCGTTCGACGGGCGGACGCCGGTGGCCCGCACCGTCGACGTCACCCGGGCCGCGGTCACCGCCGGCGCCGACCAGCTGTGCCTGGGCGACACCATCGGGACGACCACCCCGGCGCGCGTCGTGCGGCTGCTGGACGAGGTCCGCCGGGCCTGCCCGGGCGTGCCGCTGGGCGTGCACTTCCACGACACCCGCGGCACCGGCCAGGCCAACGCGCTGGCGGCCCTGCAGGCCGGCGTCACCCAGCTCGACTCCTCGGTCGGCGGCCTGGGCGGGTGCCCGTTCGCGCCGGGCGCCAGCGGCAACATCGCCACCGAGGAGCTCGTCTACTGGCTGGCCGACGCCGACGTGGCGACCGGCATCGACCTGGACGCCGTCCTGGCTGCGGCCGCGGTCACCGAGCGGGCCGTCGGTCATCAGCTGCCCAGCTCCCTGTACCGGGCCGGTGGGCGCAACGCGCCCCGCGGCGCGGTGGTCAGCGGTGGGTGACTGGTCGCACGGTGCCCCACCGGGTCGCGCGTGATGGGATCGACGGCGTGAACCCAGGAGCGGACGTCCCCCCGGCAGTGGTCGACCCCTCGGTGATGCGGGACGTGCTCGGGCACTTCGTCTCCGGCGTCACCGTGGTGACGGCGATGGCCGCCGACGGCCCGGTGGGCTTCACCTGCCAGTCGTTCAGCTCGCTGTCCCTGGACCCGCCGCTGGTCGCGTTCGCCCCGGCCCGCACGTCCCGCACCTGGCCGTTGCTGCGCGAGGCCGGCCGGTTCTGCGTCAACGTGCTCGCCGACGAGCAGAGCGGCCTGTCCCGGCAGTTCGCCCGCTCCGGCGCCGACAAGTACGCGGGCGTGCAGTGGGCGCCCAGCCCGCACGGCTCCCCCGTGCTCGCCGACGTCGTCGCCTGGATCGACAGCGAGCTGTGGGCCGAGTACGACGGCGGTGACCACACCATCGTCGTCGCGCGGGTGCTCGACCTCGGCGCCGACGCCTCCCGCACGCCGCTGCTGTTCCACCGCGGCGCCTACGGCCTCCAGCAGGCGCGGCTGGGCCCCGAGGAGAGCTAGTGCCGCGGCTGCGAACCTTCGCCCCGCTTCGGTGACACACCCGCTGGGGTCC
>NZ_JPMX01000005.1 GCF_000761485.1 Modestobacter caceresii | reverse complement strand
TCGACGGCCGGGCGGTCGCGCCGGTCGACGGGCGACCGGACGGCGGACCGGTCCGAGGCGCGCTCGGCCGCGCGGTCGGCGGCCCGCTCGGACGACCGGGACGGCCCGCGCTCGCTGCCGAGCGCGTCGTCCAGGGCGCTGGCGAACGCCGGTGCCCGGTCGCTGCCGGAGGACCGGCCGGCGGAGCCGGGGGTGGCCGCACCGGAGCGGGCCGGGGCCGAGATCACCGGCAGGGTGGTCGTGCTGGTCATGCGTAGGCCTCCGCGGCTCTGGTGACCTTCTGGACGTAGGACTGCGTCTCGGCGTAGGGCGGGATGCCGCCGTGGCGCTGCACCGTGCCCGGGCCGGCGTTGTAGGCGGCGAGCGCCAGTTCGGTGGAGCCGAACTGCTTGGTCAGCTGGCTCAGGTAGCGGGCGGCGCCGTCGATCGAGGACGCCGGGTCGGTGGCGTCCACCCCCAGCCCCTTGGCGGTGGCGGGCATGAACTGCATCAGGCCGGTGGCGCCCGCGGACGACACGGCCGAGCTGTTGAAGCCGGACTCGGTCTTGGCGACCGCGGCCAGGAGGGCGGGGGAGACCCCGTGCCGGGCGCCGGCCTGGGTGAACAGGTCGGCGTACGGCACCCCGGCGAGGCCGCCGCCGGCAGCTGCGGTGACCGGCGAGGTGGTCGTGCTCTCCGGCAGCACCCGGCGGATGAGGGTCGGGTTGCCGACGTCCTGCACCTTGACCACGTCGCCCGGCTGCGGGGCGGCGATCATCTTGCCGCCGCCGATGTAGAGCCCGACGTGGTCGATGCCCGGCCGGGAGGACGTGTTGTCGAAGAACACCAGGTCGCCGGGCTGGGCCTCGGCCAGGGAGGCGACCGGCCGGCCGGCGGTGGCCTGCTGGGACGACGTGCGCGGGATGCTGATGCCGAGGTCGGCGTAGACCCGCTGGGTGAAGCCGGAGCAGTCGAGCCCGGTCGCCGGGTCGGTGCCACCCCACTTGTAGGGGACGCCGAGGTACTTGGTGGCCGCACCGACGACCTCGGCACCGGTGCCGGTCGCTGCGGTGGCCCCCGCGGTGGCGCTCGTCGGGCTGGTGCCGGTGAGGCCGGCGGCGGAGGCAGCGGTGGCCCAGGCGGCGTTCTGGGTCACCGGGGGTGCGAAGCGCGCCTGGATCTGCCCGATCCGGCTGTGCACCGCGGTCAGTCCGTCCACGTCGTCTCCTCCCTGCTCGTCCGGGTGGTGCTGTGCTGGCGGGTGACCAGGTCGTCGACCACCCGTTCCTCGGCGGCGTCGGCCGCCGCCTGCAGGGCTGCCACGTGCCGCTCGCGCAGCCGTTCGAGTCCCTTGGTGCGCTGTGCGGCGGCGGTCCACCGGGCGCGGACCAGTTCCGCCTGCTCGGCGCGTGCGACGGCCACTGACCGTGCAGCAGACACATCGGCAGCCGCGGCGGCCGATGCGACCATCGCGGCGACGAAGGCCGCGCCGGTGGGGTGCCCGGGCAGCGCGCGCTGGGTCAGCGCGGCGGCGTCGCGCTCGACGCGCTCGGCCGCCTCGGCGGCCTCGCGGGCGGCCTGGGCCGAGGCGAGCGCAGCGGCCCGCTCCTCGGTCCGGCGCAGCTTGAGCACCGGTTCCAGCCGGAAGGCCGGCTGTTTCACCGCAGGCCGCTCACGTCGTGGTGGCGATCGCGTGCAGTCGGGCGAACGCCTCGGGTGTCGAGGTCGGGTCGTCCACGGCCTGCCGCAGGAAGGCGTCGATCTGCGGCACCAGCCGGCGGGCCCGGTCCACGAGCGGGTCGGAACCGCTCTGGTAGGCGCCGATCTCGATCAGCTCCCGCACGTCGCGCAGGGCCGCCATCATCCGGCGGACCTCCCGGGCGTCGGTCATCTGCGGCGACGGGACGATCGTGGTGGCGACCCGGGAGATCGACTCCAGCACGTCGATGGCCGGGAAGTGCCCGGCGGTGGCGAGCTTGCGGGTGAGCACGACGTGCCCGTCGAGGATCGACCGCGCGGTGTCGGCGATCGGCTCGTTGTGGTCGTCGCCCTCCACCAGCACGGTGTAGAGGCCGGTGATCGAGCCGGTGGTGGACGTCCCCGCCTTCTCCAGCAGCTTCGGCATCATCGCGAAGACGCTCGGCGGGTACCCGCGGGTGGCCGGCGGCTCGCCGGCGGAGAGCCCGACCTCCCGCTGGGCCATCGCCGTACGGGTGATCGAGTCCATCATCAGCAGCACGTCGCGGCCCTGGTCGCGGAAGCCCTCCGCGATCCGGGTGGCGACGAACGCCGCCTTCAACCGCACCAGCGGTGGCTCGTCGGAGGTGGCGACGACGACGACGGTGTTCGCCATCCCCTCCGGGCCGAGGTCCTCCTCGAGGAACTCCCGCACCTCGCGGCCACGCTCACCGATCAGCCCGATGACGCGCACGTCGGCGTCGGTGCCCCGGGTGATCTGGCTCATCAGCGTCGACTTGCCGACGCCGGACCCGGCGAAGATGCCCAGTCGCTGACCGCGCCCCACCGGGACGAGGGTGTCCAGGGCCCGGACGCCGGTGGCGAGCTGCCGGCTGACCCGCGCACGGGTCAGCGCGTTGGGCGTCTGGCTGGTGAGGTCGACGTACCGGATCGAGCTGCCCAGCGGGGGGCCGCCGTCCATCGGCCGGCCGAGCCCGTCGAGCACCCGGCCGAGCAGCGCCTCACCCACCGGCACCTGCAGGGGCATGCCGGTGGCCCGTACCCGGGCACCGGAGCGGACGCCGGAGAGGTCGCCCAGCGGCATGCAGGTGAGCCGGTCCCGCTGCACGGCGACCACCTCGGCCAGCAGCGGCTGGGGGCCGGTGCGGACCTCGACCAGGTCGCCGACGGCCGCCGAGACGCCCTCGACGGTGAGGGTCAGGCCCATCGCGCCGGTGACGATGCCGGTCAGCTGGGGCCGGGCCGCGGCACGGGCACGCGAAAGGACCCCCTCGCCCCCCACCGCTCGCGAGCTCGCGGCGGGCCCCTGCGAGGGGGCCTCGTACGTCCTCACGAGCGGAGCACCTCGCGGACGCGGTCCAGCGCCGCGCTCAGCTGGGCGTCGACCCGCTGGGTGCCGGCCTCGGCCACCGCACCGGCCCGCTCGACGGCGTCGTCACCGCGGACGGTGACCGAGGCCGGCAGCTGGGCCAACGCCTCGGCCGGCACCTCGGCGAGGTCGTCGGGGTGCAGTCGGACGACGACCGGGACGTCGTCGGGGCACAGGGTCAGGGCCCGGCGCAGCGCATCGAGGCCGGGCTCTGCGGCCACGGCCAGTTCCCGGCCGAACAGGTCGCCGACCAGGATGACGACGGCGTCCAGGATGCTGTCCCGCAGTTCGTCGACCACCGGGGCGGCCGTGCCGTCCAGGCGCTCGACGGCGGCGCCCATGGCCGCGGTGGCCGAGGCCAGGCGGCGCTCCCAGCGGGCCTGCACCTCGGTGAGCCGCTCCTCGGCGGCCTGCTCGGCCGCGCGGACGACTCGCTCGGCGGCGACCAGGCCCTCGGCGTGGCCGGCGTCCCAGCCCTCCCGGCGGGCCTCCGCCCGCAGTCGGGCCAGCTGCTCGGCGTAGACCTCGCCCAGCCGGAGCCCGACCCGGGCGGTGGCGGCCTGGTCGCTGTGCGCCGCCGTCGGGTGCGCCGCCGTCGGATGCGTTGCCGTCGAGTGCGTTGCCGTCGCGTGCGTTGCCGTCGGGTCGACCGGAGCGGCGGGGGGGACGACGGAGGGAGCCCGGGGAGCCCGAGGCGGGGGGACCGGCGCAGCCGGGGCCGGTGCAACGGCGTCCTGTGCGGCGGGGCGCACCGCCGACGGCCGTCCCCACACCGGCGCCCCCTGGGGCACGCGCTGGTAGGGGACGGCGCCGGCCGCGGGCGCCCCGCGCAGCAGCAACGTCTCCCGTCCGCTGCCGTCAGGCGACGAAGTCATCCTCACCGCCCCGCGAGATGGTCAGGGTGCCCTGCTCCTCGAGGGTGCGGATGACCGCCACGATCTTGGCCTGGGCCTCCTCGACCGTGCGGGCGCGGACCGGGCCGAGCAGCTCGATCTCCTCGAGCAGGTTCTCCCCGGCACGCTCGGAGAGGTTGCGGACCACCTTGTCCCGGACGTCCTGCTTGACGCCCTTGAGCGCGGTGGCCAGGTCGTTGGCCTCGACGTCGCGCAGCACCAGCTGCAGGGACCGGTCGTCGATGGTGACGATGTCCTCGAAGACGAACATCTGCGAGCGGATCCGCTCGGCCAGCTCGGGGTCGCTGTTCTCCAGCCACTCCAGGATCGAGCGCTCGGTGGGCCGCGAGGAGCGGTTGATGATCTCCACCAGCGTCTCCACGCCACCGACCGTGGCCATGTCCTGGTAGGCGAGCAGCGACCCCATCCGGCGGCCGAGCTCCTCCTCGACCATCCGGACCATCTCCGGGGCGGTGCGGTCCATCAGCGCGATCCGGTAGGCGACGTCGGCCTGCTGGTCCGGCGGGAAGCCCGACAGCACCTCGGCCGACTGCGGTGCCGGCAGGTGTGCCAGCACCAGGGCGACCACCTGCGGGTGCTCGTCCTTGAGGAAGGTGACCAACTGCCGGACGTCGCTGTTGCGCAGCGAGGCGAAGGGGAGCTCGGTGTAGACGACGTTGAGCCGGGAGAGGATGCCGTCGGCCTTCTCCTCGCCCAGCCCGGCGGCGAGGACCTCGCGGGCGAACTCGATGCCGCCGGTGCCGACGAAGCGGCGGGCCTGCATGAGGGTGTGGAACTCGCCGAGCACGTCGTCGACGTCGCTGCCGTTGACCCGCTGCAGCCCCATGAGCTCGCTGGTCAGCTTCTCGACCTCGGAGGGGCGCATCTGGGCCAGTACGGCGCCGGCCTCCTCCTTGGTCAGCTGGGCCAGGAACACCGCGGCCTTGCGCAGCCCCGGCAGCTCCTTGCGGGGCTTGGCGAGCTGGGCGGGCGACGTCGTCGCCGGCACCCCGACGAGCTGTTCGACGCTGGCGATGCTCATTGCTCAGCTCCCTTCGCGATGCTCACGGCAGTCCTCTTGTCCGGTGACGCCACCGGCGTCCACCCCCTGCATCGGCAGTGCGGGGCCCCACCCGGCAGGGCTGGTGCCCTGCCGGGGGAGGCCCCGGACCGTGTGCTCACTTGGCGTCGGCGAACCAGCCGCGCAGCATCGTGGCGACCTCGTCGGGACGGTCGCTGACCATCTCCGAGATCTCGCCCCGCACCCGCTCACGCTGCTGGGCCTCGATCAGCGCCGCCCGGTCGTCGAGGGCCGGGTCCCGGACGCTCTCGACCTGGATGCGCTCCTCGGTCTCCTCGTCCTCGTACTCCTCGTACTCCTCGCGGTTGCGCCGCGAGCGCAGCCAGACGATGAGCACCAGCAGGGCGATGCCGAGGGCGATGCCGCCGGTCTTGATCATCGACCACATCTGGGCGGTCTTCTCCGCCTCCTCGGCGGCGGCCAGGTCGGCGGCCGCCCGTTCGGCGGCGGTCTGGTCGAAGGCCATCGCGGCGACCGTGATGGCGTCCCCGCGGGCGACGTCCAGGCCGACCGCGTTGCCGATCAGGTCCTGCACCTGTGCCTGGTTCAGCGCCCCGGCCACGGCCTGGTCCATCACCACGGAGACGGTGAGCCGCTCGACGGCGCCAGGTGCCCCCTCGATGGTCTCGACGGTCTTGTCGACGGCGTTGTTCCTGGTCGCCGTCTCCTTGTCGTAGGCGGACTCGCCGTTGCCGTTGACCCCGAGGTCCTCCGCACCCAGCACCCCGCCGACGGCCGCGCCGTTGCCCTCGTAGTTCTCGATGGTGGTGCTCTCCGACAGCGCCGGGGTGCCCTCGTTGAAGTCGTAGCTCTCGATGGTCGTGCCGCGCTGGTCGAAGTCCAGGTCGGCGCGGACGGAGACGACGGCGTTGCCCGGGCCCGCGACCCGGTCGAGGATCTGCTGGGCGTTGGCCGCCAGCCGGCCCTCGAACTCCTGCTCCATCTGCGACTGCGCGTCGCCGGCGCCGGCGGACATCCCCTCCCCGGCGGCGGAGAGGACCGCGCCGGTGGAGTCGGCGACCGTGACGTCGGCCGGGTCCATCTTCTCGATGCTGGAGGAGACCAGGTGGGTGACCGCCTGCACCTGCTCACCGGCGAGGCTCGTGCCGGGGGCGAGGTCCAGCAGGACCGATGCGGTCGGCTTGCCCTCCTCGGTGGCGAAGACGTCGTCCTTGGGCAGCGCGACGTGCACCACCGCCGACCGGACGCCGTCCAGGGCCTTGAGGGTGCTGGCGAGCTCCCCCTCCAGCGCACGCTGGTAGGAGACCTGCTGCTGGAACTCGCTGGTGGTGATGCCCTGCTCGTCGAGCAGGGAGTAGCCGGTCTCCTCGCCGGCCGGCAGGCCCTGGCCGCTCATCGCCAGCCGCAGGTCGTAGACGGCGTCCTTGGCCACCATGATCGTCTGGCCGCCGTCGGTCAGCTCGTAGGCGACCCCTTGGGCGTTGAGCTCCTCCACGATCGCCGAGGCGTCGGTGGAGGCCAGGTTGCTGAACAGCGGCGACAGGGTGGGCGCGGTGACCCACCGGGTGAAGAAGAAGCCGCCGAGGAGCAGCCCGGCCAGGAGCAGACCGATGACGATCTTCTGACCGGCGCTGATCGTCGTCAGCAGCGTGCGGACCCGCTCCAGCGGTCCCTCCAGGGCGGCGGGCATCAGATCTGCATCCGCATGATCTCGGTGAACGCCGCGACCGCGGAGTTCTTCAGGGTCACCACGGTGTCGGTGGCCAGCCGGGCCTCAGTGCTGGCGATCATGTAGTCGTGTGCGTCCTGCAGGTCGCCGGTGGCGGCCTGCAGCGCGAGGGAGTCCGCGTTCCCCTGAACGGCGTTCAGGGAGTCGATCGAGCCGCTGAGGACGGCGGCGAAGCCGCCGTCGCCGGAGACCGACCGAGGCGCGGCGGCCGAGGCGGCGCCGGAGACCCCCGCGACGTCGGTGATGCCGGGCATCCCGATGGAGATGCCGGCGATGGGTGAGGTCATGGTCAGCCCTTCCCGAGCTGGAGGGCCTGCTGGTAGGCCTCGGTGGCGCTCCTGATGGTGGCCAGGTTGGCCTGGTAGCCGCGCTGGGCCATCAACAGCTGGGTCATCTGGTCGCCGAGGTCGATGTCGGGGTAGCGGACGTAGCCCTCGTCGTCGGCCAGGGGGTTGGTCGGCTCGTAGACCAGCCGGCCTTCGGCGCTGCCGAGCTCGGTACCGGCGACGCGCACGCCGCCCTGGCCGGAGCCGTACTGGACCGCCTCGGCGACGATCATGCGTTCCTGGAAGGCGTCCTCGCCGGGCGCGTTGACCGTGTTGATGTTGGCCATGTTGTCCGCGACGGCGTCCATCCACTTGCGGTGGACGAACAGCGACGAGCCGCCGATGCGCAGCGTGTCGAAGACAGTCATCACTGGGTCCGCAGGGCCGAGCGCAGCAGGGCGTACTTGCCGTCCAGGGCGCTGATCGACAGCTGGTAGCGCAGCCCGGTCTCGGTCGCGATGACCGTCTCGGTGTCCAGGTTGACGTTGTTGCCGTCGGTCCGGGTCGGGTCCATCGAGCGGGTGACGCTGCGCTGGCCGCCCGCCGGGACCTGACCGTTGACGATCTCGGCCTGCAGGGTCGACTCGAAGTCGACCCGGCCGGCGAGGAAGCCCGGCGTCTGGATGTTGGCGATGTTGTCGGCGGTCACCCGCTGGCGCTGCTGCAGCCCGGTGAGGGATGCGTGCAGCGCCGTCATGGTCGAGTCGGTGATCACCGGACGCCCAGCAGGGAGCGACGGAGCACGAGGTACCTCCGGGTACGGCGGGACGCGCTCCCAGGGGAACCTGAGAGCGAGGGGGCCGCCGATCCGTGGCGAAGTTGGTGCGTTCCGTGCCCTTGAGTCATCGGCAGTCGGGGCGCCGCCCATGACCACATGCACCCGATCGGGCACGCCCGTCACGGAACGCACACGTCCCCCGGGGCAGAAATGGCCATTTCTGCCCCGGGGGACGGGGGAGTGCGGGTGGTGCGGGTGGGGCTACAGCACCCGGTCGATGAAGGAGGCGACCGGCCGGGACGGTGCGTAGGACATCCGGGCGGCGACGTCCCGCTGCTTCTGCGACTGGGTGATCCGCTCGACCAGCGCCTCGGCGACCGCCAGCTGGTGCTGCAGCAGCCGGGCGGCGCGCTCGCGGAGGTCGTCGGGCAGCGGGCCCAGGTTGCTCGGCGGGATCCAGTCGGTGGACCGTCGTCCCCAGGCCGCAATCTCCTCCGCCCGGCCCCGGGCGAGGGTCTCCTCGGCATCCTGTACGTCGCCTTCCAGGGCGTCGAGCACCGCAGGCCAGTTCCGGGCCTCGTCCACCAGCGCGGGGAAGTCGCCGACCCGGTTGCGGGCGGGGCCGTCGCCCGCCCGGTCGCCGATCATGCAGGTGCGGACGCGAGGGAGGCCGCAGCCTCCCGCCAGGCGTCCCGCAGCGGCTCGACGATGCGGCGGCAATCGGCGATCCGACGGACGTCGCCCTTGACGTTGGCCGCGATCAGCTCGGTCAGCAACCAGGCATAGAGCGCGGCGAGCCGGGGGCCGCCGTCCCAGATGTCCACCCGCAGACTGGCCTGCAGTTCCAGGACGATCTCCTGCGCGTGCTGCAGCTGGTTGCCCGCCTCCGGCCGGTCGCCGGTGATCAGGGCGGCCTCGGCTCGCTCCAGGTCCAGGGCGAGGCGGTTGTACAGCATCACCAGCAGTTGCTGCGGAGAGGCGGTGGCGACCGCGTCGCCCAGGTAGCGGGCGCGCAGGGCGGCGGCACTCATGCGATGGACTCCTCGGTGATGCGGAACGTCGGACGGAACGAACGTGGCGGACGGCGGGAACACCGGCGCGGGTCAGGAGGACTACGAACGGGACCAGCCGGGCAGCGATCCCAGCTGCGAGGCCAGCCAGCTCGACTGGCCCTGCAGGCTGGACAGGGCCGACTCCATGGCGGTGAACTGCCGGGTCAGTGTGTCCCGGCGCAGGTCGAGGCGCAGGTCCCACCCGTCGATGCGCTTCTGCAGGTCGGTCACCTCGCCGTCCTTGCCCTTGGCCAGGTTGACGAGGGAACCGATCGTGCTGTCGGTCGCAGACTTCGCAACGCCGAGCAGCCGCTGCGCCACCCCCTCGACGGCTGTGGTCCCGGTGCCGGACCCGTTGACCAGTCGCTGGGCGAGCGCGGGATTGTCCTCGAGCGCGGTGGTGAAGGCCGCGGAGTCGAAGGTGATCCGGCCCTCGCGGGTGAGCTGGAGGCCGGCGCGGGCGGCCGACCCGTCGCCGCCGATCGCCTCGGACACCGCGTCGAGGACCTGCCCGGCCAGGCCGCGCAGCGAGCTGTCCCCCCGCAGGACGGCGGTGCTTCCGGGGCCGTTCTTCGAGTACTCGCTGATCGTGGAGAGCACGTTGTTGGCCGCGGTGACCAGCGACTGGACGGCGGTTGACAGCGCTGCAGGGTCGCTGGCCACGGTGACCGTGGCGGCCTCGCCGGCCTTGCTGACCGTGAACGTCGTCCCCGGCATGAGGTCGGTGAAGGTGTTGGTGGTCGACGTGGCCGTGTAGGCGCCGCCGGCCACGCTCAGCTTGGCGTCGGCCCCCGAGGTCACGGGAGAGAACGTGACGTCGCCGGTGGTGGTGAACGTCCCGTCCGCGCCGGAGGAGTTGGCGCTGAGCTGCAGCCGGAATCCGGTACCGGTGTTGACGGCGGTGGCGGTGACGCCGGCCTTGGCGGCGTTGATGGTGGTGACGGCCTGCTCGAGCGTCGCATCGGCCGGGATCGGGATGGTCGTGGCGGCGGCGTCGCCGTCGGCGTCGGTGACGGTCAGCGAGATGTCGCCGGCCGGCGGGACCCAGTCCGACGAGCCGATCACCGTGTGGCTGGCGGCGAGGCTGGTGACAGAGAAACTGACTTGCCCAGTGGTCGCGCCGGCGCTCGCGGTGGCCGAGACCGTCGGCGAGGAGCTGGTGGCCTTGACCGGCGCCCAGGTGGTGGCCTTGGTCAGTGCATCGGCCGCCGACTGCAGGGTGGAGAAGGTGCTGTTGACCGTCCGGTAGGCCGAGGCGTCGGCCTTCGCGTCGATCAGCTTCGTCGAGAGCATCCGCTGCGGCTGGGCCTCCAGCTGCATCAGCTGGGAGATGATCGTGGCCGTGTCCAGCCCGGAGGACAGACCGCTGATGCTCATGCCTGCCATGGGGTTCTCCGGGAGTCGTGCGCCGCATCGGCGGGGGAGTGTGGACGAGCAGTGAGGGGGGAGGCCGGGGCCTCCCCCCTCACTGGGTCGTGCTCAGTGGTGCAGCGTCAGATCAGCCCAGCAGTCGCAGGATGCCCTGCGACGCCTGGTTGGCCTGGGCCAGCATGGAGGTGCCGGCCTGGGTCAGGATCTGGGTCCGGGTGAAGTTGGTCATCTCCTGGGCCATGTCGGTGTCGCGGATCCGGCTCTCCGACGCCGTCGTGTTCTCGATGGCGACGTTGAGGTTGTTGATGGTGTGCTCGAACCGGTTCTGCTTGGCACCCAGGTCCGCGCGGATCCCCGACACCGTCTCCAGGGCGTCGTTGATCAGCGTGATGGCCTCGTCGGCACCGCTGGCCTGAGTGAACTTGACGCTGGCGGCGTTCACCTCGTCGGCGGTGGCCGTGGCGGCCGGAGCCTGCCCGGTCAGGGTGAGCTCCGTGGCGGTGCCGGCGGCGGTGAGCTGACCGGTGCCGAAGGCCTCGTCCAGCTTGGTCTGCAGCTCGGCCGTCGTGTCGACGTCGGCGCCCAGGGTCGCCAGGTCCAGGCTCTTGCTGCCGACGGTGACGGTGCCGTTCAGGGTCCCCCAGCCGCCACCGGTGGCGTCGGTGAAGTCACCGGCGAACTCCACGTTGCCCGCGGTCCCGGCGACCGCGTTGGTCACGTCGCCGGTGATCGCGTCGCTGGCGACGGTGCTGACGTCGACGCCGGCGACACCGAGCTGCGAGGCGCTCGCTCCGCCGGCGATGCCGACCGTGATGCTCTCGTTGGCGTTGGCGCCGACCTGGAAGGCCTTGTTCGTGAAGGTGCCGTCCAGCAGCTTCGTGCCGTTGAAGTTGGTGGTGTCGGCGATCCGGGTGAGCTCCGACTTCAGCTCGCCCATCTCCTTCTGGATGCTGACCTTCGCCTCGTCGTTCAGGCTGCCGGCGTTGGAAGCCTGGACCGACAGGTCGCGCATGCGCTGCAGGATGCTGGTGGTGGTGCCCAGCGCGCCCTCAGCGGTCTGCACGACCGAGATGCCGTCCTGGGTGTTGCGGACGGCCTGCTTCATGCCGCCGATCTGCGAGCGGAGGCCCTCGGAGATGGCCAGGCCCGCGGCGTCGTCGGCGGCGCGGTTGATGCGGAAACCGGAGGAGAGCCGCTCCAGCGACTTGCTCATCTGGTCGTTGGTCACCGACAGGTTGCGGTAGGAGTTGATCGCCGCGGTGTTGGTGTTGACGCTCATGCCCATGGTGTTCCTCCGTGGAATCGGGGCTTTCGGTTGACCCCGCTGCATCCGTGCTGCGGGGTGTTGCAACTCAGGTAACGGCGCGGATCAGGGAGTCCTTGACCCGAACCGGAGAAGTTTTTCCGTGCTCCCTCAAGCGGGTTGGGCAGCGGTGCGCTGCCCAGCCAGCGCCCACTCCCGGCGAGCTCGGGAGTGGGCGCCGGCGCCCGCCGCCGTCGGCTGCGCGGTGCGGGGAGCCGGCGCGGGGGAGCGGGGCTCCGGCGTCCGGGATGACACCCGCTCGACGTAGGCGCGCTGCTGGTTCCGGGCCCGGACGCCGCCCGCGGCAGCAACCGGCTCGCCGTCCCAGATCTCGCTCATCGCGGCGTGCAGCAGGGTCAGCGCGCGGGCGCGCATCTGCGACACCCGGGAGAGCGTGACGCCCAGGGAATCGGCGATGTCGGTCAGTGACTCGTCGCCGAAGAAGTTGCGCTCGACGACCTCGTCGAGGCGGTCGGGCAGTGCGCGGATCGCCTCGTGCAGATGCCGGGTCCGCTCGACCCGCAGCAGGGCCCGCTCCGGAGAGTCGCTAGTGTCGGGCAGGTCGAGGGAGGTGCCGTCACCGCCGGTCTCGGCGTCGATGCTGACCATCACAGCGCGGTGCACGTCGACGCGCAGCGAATCCAGCTCGGCTCGGCCGACGCCCAGGCTGGCTGCGAGCTCCTCCCGCGTCGGCGGGCGCCCCAGGCTCATGGTGAGCGCATCGGCGGCGGCATCGGTGCGCCGGGCCGCGGCCCGGACCGACCGGCTGGCCCAGTCGCCCGAGCGCAGCTCGTCGAGCACCGCGCCCTGCAGGCGGGGCAGCGCGTAGGTGGCGAAGGTGGCCCCGGCCGTCGGATCGAACCGGCGGGCCACCTCGACCAGCGCCACGCGGGCGCAGGCCTGCAGGTCTTCGCGGCTGACGTGGCTGGGCAGGGAGATGCGCGAAGCAACCGCGTTCACCGCGAAGTGCGTCAGCGGGAGATGGGTGGTCACCAGTGCGTCGACGTCGGGGTGTCGGCGTTCGCTCACGGCTGCGGTCACGCCGTCCTTCTCGGCTGGCCGGAGCCGGTCCGGGACCGGGTGTCCGCGGATTTCTGTGCGGTCGGTTCGCTCGGCTTGATCGGACGCCGGACCGTGCCGATGGCAGAAGCGTCGGCAGGGCTCGCTCGGGCCCGTGCCGCAGACGGACACGACGACGAGGAAGGCGGCCGGCATGGACCACCAGCACCTGTCGACGTTGCTGTGGCGGGAGCACGAGCTCCTTGACCTGCTGCTGTTCAAGGCCGAGGAGAAGCAGTATCTGATCCTCACCGGCAAGAGCCGGTGGCTGCCGCGGATCGCGCACGAGATCGAGGTCGTCCTGGAGCAGCTGCGCACCCTCGAGGTGGAGCGTGCCGCCGCGACCGAGCAGATCGCCGGGCGGCTGGGCCTGGAGGCCAACCCCTCCCTGCGTCAGCTGGCCGACTCCGCGCCCGCGCCCTGGAACGACCTCTACACCAAGCACCACGAGGCGCTGCTGACGCTCGTCACCGAGCTGCGCAGCCTCTCCGACGCGAACAAGGAGCTGATCGAGAGTGGGTTGTCGGTGATCGGCGACGCGCTGCTGTCCTCCCGCACCGGGACGCAGTCCGGGACCTACACGAACAACGGCCGCACGGCGGGGAATGCCTACCGCTCGGTGACCCTGGACGGTGCGATGTGAGTACGTTCTCCGGCCTCAACACTGCGACGACGGCGCTGTGGGCGCAGCAGCGCGGCCTCGACGTCACCGGCCAGAACATCGCCAACGTCAACACCGAGGGCTATTCGCGCCAGCGGGCGGAGCTGCAGTCGGTCGGCGGAACCTCGGTCGCGGCGATCTGGTCGGTCAGCAAGGACGTCGTTGGGGGAGTCGATGCCGACACGGTGATCCGCATCCGGGACGCCTTCCTGGAGGCGCGTGCCCAGGCCGAGAGCGGCAAGACCGCCGCGATGACCGTGCACGACACCACCCTGGCGCAGATCGAGCAGGCCTTCCGCGAGCCGGGGGACACCGGCATCCAGGCCAAGCTCACCGACGTGTTCAAGGCCTGGGGCGACGTGGCGAACAACCCGACCGAGGACGGCGCCCGCACCGCGGTGCTGCAGAAGACGGCCACCCTCGTCGCGGAGTTCCACACCACCGACGCGGCGTTGGACAAGGCCTGGTCGCAGACCCGGGACGCACTGGGTGTGCTGGCCGAAGGCGTCAACACCACCATCGGCCAGGTCGCCGAGCTCAACACCGCGATCAAGAAGGCGACCCAGTCCGGCCAGCCGAGCAACGAGCTGGCGGACAAGCGCGATGCCCTGGTCCTGGAGCTCTCCCAGTCGATCGGCGCCACCTCGACCGCCGGGGACTTCGGCGTGGTGGACGTCTCGGTCGGCGGGGCTGCTCTGGTGTCCGGGGGCTCGGCCCTCCGGCTGACGGTGCAGGAGACCAGTGGAGTGCCGGGCACCAACCCCACCGACCAGCGCCTGGTCACCGACCCCGGGGGCACGGCTGTCAACGTCGGTGGCACCGCTGGAGGCCAGCTCACCGCCCTGCGCGACACGATGCCCGGCTACCGGGACAAGCTCGACGGCGCCGCCCAGGCGCTCGCGACCGAGTTCAACACTGCTCACGCCGGGGGTGTTGACAAGGACGGCAACCCGGGTGTCGCACTGTTCGACGACGGCGCAGGGAATCCGACCGGCATCACGGCGAAGACTCTCGCCCTGGCAATCGGGGACATTGCCCTCCTGGCCGCCGCGGACGCTGGCACCGAGGGCACTCAGACCACGGACAATCGCAATGCCCTGGCGATCGCCAAGCTGCAGAGCGCGGCGAACGGCACGGCGGTGGCCTACCGGCAGCTGATCGTGAAGCTCGGCGTCGAGGCATCGGTGGCGACCGGGAACCTGCAGACCCAGACGGTGGTCGCCAGCCAGGTGGACGCTTCCCGGGAGTCGGTCTCCGGGGTGAACCTCGACGAGGAGATGACGAACATGCTCCGGTTCCAGCACGCCTACTCGGCGGCGGCCCGCATGATCACCGCGATCGACGAGACGCTCGACGTACTGATCAACCGCACCGGCCGCGTGGGGCTGTGACCTGATGAGGATCACGCACAAGGCCCTGGTTCAGACCAGCCTCCAGGGGCTGAGTCGGAACATGGACGCCATTGCGAAGCTGCAGCAGCAGCTGACCTCCGGCAGGACGATCAGCAAGCCGTCGGACGACCCGACCGGCACCAACGCCGCGATCATCGCCCGTCAGGAGCTGGCCACCGCGACCCAGCACGCACGCAACATCAGCGATGGCATGGGCTTCCTGGACGGGACCGACTCGGCGCTGCAGAACATGATCGCGCAGGTGCAGCGGGTCCGGGACCTCACCGTCCAGGGTCTCAACGACGGTGCAGGCTCGGAGAGCAGTCGGACGGCCGTTGCCACCGAGGTCGCCGGTCTCCAGGAGAGCCTCGTGGGGCTGGCCAACACGAAGATGCAGAACCGGCCGATCTTCGGCGGTATCACCGCCGGAGATGCGGCGTATGCGCTCTCCATACCGGATGCCGACGGCGTCCGGCAGGTGACCTTCCAGGGGCACGGTGCCGCCGATACGCCGGTCCCCGTCGTACAGATCAGCCGACAGGTGTCCGAAGCCGATGTCATCCGCATCGACATCAGTGGTCCTGAAGCGTTCGGCCAGCCCGGTAGCGACCTCTTCACGATCGTCGGCAGCATCGCCCAGCACGTCCGGGCGGCTGACCCGGCAGAGCGAGCGCTGCTGCAGCAGGATCTGGCGGATCTGGATGCAGCCATCAGCGGGATGCTCAAGGCCACCGCGGACGTCGGTACCCGCACCTCGCGGCTGGAGACGGCGAAGCAGGTGAACGCCGACCTGCAGCTGTCGCTGACCAGTCGCTCGGCGGACATCGAAGACGTCGACCTGCCCAAGACCATCATGAACCTCCGGATGCAGCAGACTGGCTACGAGGCGGCGTTGTCCGCGACGGCGAAGGCGATCCAACCGAGCCTGGTCAACTTCCTGCGCTGAGCAGGGGCGGGTCGGGTGTCGATCTGGCAGCCGACCTGCCGAGAAGGCAAGTGTAGGGCGCCGCACGACGGCGGCCGGCCCCGCACCGGCGGGGCGATGCCACGGATGGCCACACGAACCCATGGAGGGGTCCAGACATGCTCACACTCACCCGCAGCGTCGGCGAGAGCATCCGGATCGGCGAGGACATCGAGGTCTACGTCGTCGAGGTCCGCGGCGGCACCGTGCGACTGGGCTTCAAGGCCCCCCGCGAGGTGACGATCCACCGCGAAGAGGTCTACAAGCAGATCGCCGAGGCGCAGAGCCTGGCTGCCGAGGTGGCCGCAGACGCACTGGCTGCCTTGTCGGCATTTGCACCAGGACCGGATCAGCCGACTAGCAAGTAATGACATGAGGTTGACCGATACGGCTCAATAACAGCTCACCTCAGCCGTCACAGTAGTCACAGGGCGGCGAGTCTCGCCGTCCGCGGCTCTGATCGTGCGCAAGTCTTCCCCCACAGCACCACGGTTACAGGGGGAGACGAACATGGAACTCAGCGCACTCGCATCGGGCCCGGCAGTCGACATCGAGCTGTCCGTCGACCTGCGCGTCGGGCCGTCCGGCTCCGACGACCTGCGTCTGTGTGGTGCCGTCGACGGCTCCTCCGGCGAGCCGGCCACCGCCGGAGCGGACTGGTCGGAGACGGTCGTGGTGCACGTCCAGCTGCGTCCCCGCCGGTCGGCCACCCGCCGGTGCCTCGCCGCCCTCGCGGAGCTGGCCGCCCGGCACGACTCGGTGGCCTTCGCCCTGACCGGGCTCAGCGGCGACGACCGCGCCGTCCGGATCACAGTCGGCGTCGAGCTCGGCCCGCGCGAGCTGATCGCGAAGTTCTCCGACCAGGCGCAGGCCGCCTACGCCTTCGTCGACGGTCTCTTCACCGACCTCTACGACTTCATGCCGGTGTACGTCGCCGAGCCGAACGAGGTCGAGCGAGCAGCGGCCGCCGGTGTGCTCGAGGCCGTCGAGACCCCCCGGCCGCGGGCGCCGCGGGTCCCGACCCCGCGCATCCCCTCGCCGCGCCGTCCCTCCGCGGACAGCGTCCACGCCCCCGCTCGCCGCGGGGTCCCCGCCCTCGTCTGAGGCCGGCGGTGGTCGGCCCACGAGGGCCGTGTCACCCGCTGCGGCAGCAACACCTCAGGCACGCCCCACCCCAGCCCACCTGCACTTCCCCTCAGGAGGACCGGTGTCCCAGGACATGCTCACCGCCCAGCTCGCCACCGACCCCGCCCGCACCCGTGAACCGCTGGTCTTCGGTGGGCTCACCGAGGCCGAGGGCTGGGCACTGGCCCCGATCACCCCCCGCGACCGGGTCCACTTCCGCACCGACCGGGAGCTGCCGCTCACCGAGTTCCGCGCCGCCCTGCCGGCCGGGGTCACGGTGACCTACGACGAGGGCGACGGCCTGTACCGGGTCGACGGCGACACCGGGACGGGCGAGGCGCTGGCCGGGGTGATCCGCGCCTGGTGCGCCGCCGAGGGCTACGCCACGGTCGGGCTGCGGCCGGAGGCCGGCGTGCGCCGCCGGGCCCCCCGCGACCTGCCCGCCGCGTTCCTGGACGGCCTGTGCCGGCACTACTGCCGGGTCAGCCTCAAGCGCCTGCAGCGGAACATGAGCACGATCCGGCTGCACCTGCCCGACAACGACGACGTCGACCAGCAGGTCGCCGAGTGGGTGTTGAAGGCGGTCAGCCAGTACGACGAGACCAAGTCCGTCCCCTTCGGGGCCTTCCTGGCCACCCAGCTCTCCAAGTGGGTGCACGACCTCGGGCGCAACGCCTACGGCCGGACCGCCGCCGACACGGAGAACAAGCAGCAGAAGGCGGTCGCCGCCTTCACCGCGGAGAACCAGCGCCGGCCCAGCGAGAAGGAGCTGGCCGCCTACATGGGCCAGAGCGTGGCCACGCTGCGCCGCAACTCCCAGACCGTCGCCACCCTCAACGGCCTGCGCAACCTGCAGTCCCTGGACGGCGGCACCGACACGGTCGAGTTCGTGGTCCCCGACAGCGCCGAGGTGCCCGACGAGATCATGGGCGAGGCCGAGCAGAGCCTGCTGTCGCACGCCCTGACCGCCGCGTGCGCGCCCGACCCGACCGCCCGCCGGGACCAGCGCGCGGCGCAGCCGAACGTGCTGGGCTGGGCGACCTGGTACCTGACCACCTGGGGCGGGCAGACCAAGACCCAGCTGTCGGCCGACCTGGGCACGTCGGTGCGCAACATGAACGTGCACGCCGACCGCGCCGAGAAGGCCCTCAAGGAGCGGCTCACCGAGCTCGGCGGCTGAGCTCCGCCAGCCGCCCCGCGCGTGCGGCGGCCCGGTGTCCCGGAACTGGCCAGAGCGGGCGGAAAAGGTTGCGATCCGGGTCCATCGGGCCTCTCACCTGCCGATATCCAAGTCGTGACCGCGCCGGAGCCCCCTCGCCACAGTGCGGAGGACGGTCCTCCAGTCGGGTCCGGAGCCCGTCGTCCGGCGGTGCGGGAGTGAGCGGCCCGCCCGCCGGGGACCCGGCCCAGGCGGTGCTCGTCCCGCACTGGTTGAGCAGCCCGGACCGGCTCGAGGTCGAGCGGGCCGTGCAGGCCGCGCTGGACGGAGGGCCGCTGCACCCGGTGGTCGCCGTCCACCTGGGCGAGGTGCTCACCGAGCTGCACGTGGCCGCCGCCCGCGAGGTCGTCTGGCCCGCGCCCACCGCGCGCGTCCGCCGGGCCACCGGCTGGTCGGACGACGTGGTGCCGGTGCGGCTGTCCGCCGTCGAACTGGCGAGTGTGTTGTCCCTGCCCGGTCTGCCGACCGTGGCCCGAGAAGCCCTGACCGGAGGACGCAGCGCATGACCGGAGCGCTCTTCGGCACCCCGGCCGGTCTCCTCCAACGACTGAACCGGGCCGAGGTCCGGGTGACCGACGTGCGGGCTGCCGTGGAGCTGCTGGCCGACCGGGGGGTCGACCCGGACCTGGAGCTCGGCGTCCTCGACGGGGCAGGCCGCGGCCCGATGCTGGTGCTCGACGACACCGGTCGCCGCACCCGCGTCCTGCTCGCCGAGCTCGCCGAGCAGATGACCCGGGCCCGGGTGCCCGTGGCGGCCGAGTCGGTCGCCACCGCGCTGGACGCCTGGCTCGCGCGCCGCCCGGTACCCGACCCGATCGCGCTGGCCGCCGGCATCGCCGTCCTGGACTGGTCCGACGCCCGGCAGACTGCGCTCGGCTGGCGGGTGGTGGTGGCGCGCGACCAGCTGGTCGTGCCCTGGCGGCCGTCCCGCACGGCGTCCCTGCCCCTGGTCCACCAGGCGCGGTCGGCCGCGCTGGGCCGGGCCGCCGTCGTCCGGACCGCGCTGCGGGTCGAGGGTCCGCTGGGCCTGTGGACCTCGGCCGGCGTGCCGGGCGTGGACACCGCGGTCCTGGTCCGCCCCGAGGAGCTGCTCGTCGAGATGGCCGCCGCCGGGCTGCGGCTGCACGACATGCACGTCGTGGTCACCCCCGGCCGGCCGGTCGCCTGCGCGGAGGCCGCCGTGGCGCGCCGGCTGGTGGCCGAGGCGACCGATGCCTGCGCGACCCTGCCGTGGCGGGAGCTCGCCGACCTCGGCTGGGCCTGACCCGCCGCGCACGCTCCTCAGCCGGTCAACCCAGGACGCCGTACTCCCAGTGCCACGGCTCCGGGTTCGGCCCGCCCGCCTGTGCCCAGTCCGGTTGCAGCCACCCGTAGTGCCCGGCGTTGAGCTGCATCCACGCCGTCTGCGCGGTGCCGAAGCGGTTGATGCCGCCGCACAGGTCGACCGCCAGGGCCCAGCCGTGGTTCGAGGTGCCCGGCACCGCGGTGATCCCCGGCTTCCGGTGGTGGACGTCGACCTGCGCGCCCAGGGAGCGGTAGGAGTCGGTGATGCACAGCGGGGCGCCGAAGGTCTGCGCGTAGGCCGCGGCCATGGCCTGGTAGGCGGCCGCCGCGTCACAGCGCAACCGGTGCCCACTGCTGATCGAGCAGAGCTGGTGGGCCGGGATCTGCCCGTTGGCCCAGCCACCCCACGCGCCGGTCGCCGGCCCGGAGGCGCTCCCCGGGGCGGGCAGCGGTGCGCTGCACGTCGCCGGGACGGGGCCGCTGACCGGCAGCGGTGCGGGCGTGGCCGGCGGCACGGTCACCCGGACGGCGGTGCTCAGGTCGGCCAGCTCGTGCACCGCCACCTGCCGGCGGTCGGCGGAGGCGGAGAGCACGCTCGTGCCGCCCAGGTACAGGCCGACGTCGTCCAGGCCGCTGCGCGGGTCGGTGCGGAACACCACGTCGCCGACCTGGAGCTGCCCGGCCGGGACGGGGGTGCCCTGGGTCCACTGGCCGGGCAGGTCGGCGGGCAGGCCGATGCCGCCCTGCGCCCATGCCGTGGCGGTGAGCCCGCCGCAGTCGTAGCCGTCGGGTCCCTGCTGCCCGACCAGGTAGGGCTTGCCGAGCTGGGCGAACGCGGCGCTGACCGCGGCGACGGTCTCGGCGGGGAGCACGGTCAGCGTGCCGCCGGCGGCGTAGGTGGTGGCCACGCCGGGCACCGGCGCACCCGTGGCGTCGCGCAGCGGGGCCAGCCCGGCCGGCAGTGCACCCGGGTCGGTCAGGGTCGCGGCGGGGGGCGGGGTGACCCCGGTCGCGGCCAGCCGCCCCAGGTGGTCCTGCCAGCCGGTCAGCGCGGCGGCGTTGCGGGCCTGCTGGTCGGCAGCGGCGGCGCTGGTCGACAGTGCGGCCCACTGGGCGCTGACGGTCGGGTCGAGGTCGGCGACGATCTCGCGGACCTCGACGAGCACCTCGGCGGCCCGGTTGCGCGCCCGGGCCGCGGCCGCGTCGGCCGCGGCGGCGGTGTCGGTGTGTTGCGCCGCCTGCACGGCGGCCCGCGCGGCCCGGGCGACCGAGGCGTCCTGCTGCTCGGTCAGCTGCTCGGCCAGGCCCTGCGCGTGCAGCACCTGGGGCGTCGAGTCGGGGGAGTGCAGGGAGAGCTGTGCCAGCGGCCAGCGCTCGTCCGGGCTGCGCCGGTACGCGGCGTCGGCATGGGCGCCCACGGCAGCCCGGTCGGCGGCGACGACGGCCAGCGCCGCCGCGCCGGCGCCCCGGGCCTGCTGGGCCTGGGCGGTGAGGCTCTCGGCCTCGGACAGGGCGGCCCGGTGGCGGGCCGCGGCGTCGGCGAGGGTCGCGGCGGTGGCCTCGGCCTGGCCGGCGACGGCGGCCGGTGACGAGACCTGGCCGGCCTCGGTGGGCGGCTGGGCGGTGACGGCGAGGACGCCGATCAGGGCCAGGGTGGCGCCGCTGACGACGGCCAGGCGGTGCCACCAGCGCTGCGCGGCACCGGGGGTGCGGGTGCGCCGCGGTGCGAGGCGGCGACTGCCGGGGGCCGGACGACGCCCGGCCGGGGTACGAGGGGCGGGCTTCCCCGCGGGCTGCCGGACCGGCGCCTTCCGGGTGGCGGGCTTCCTGGCGGGTGGCTTCCGGGTGGACCGGCCGGCGGCGGACTGCGCACGGGGCCGCGGCGCAGGAGCCTGCGCTCGTGGTGCGGGCACCGTCGTCCCCCAGCTGCGTCGGATCGGCCCGGGCGCCAGGCGGCGTCCGGTGTCCTGATCCCATCGACGTGCCCCCCGGGGCGGTGAAGGTCCCTCACCGGTTCGGGGGGTGCAGCTCACCCCTTCGGGGGAGACGACGAGGCCCCGCCGTCCAGCTGGACGGCGGGGCCTCGGAGAGGCTGGAACGGCCCCGCTGCAGGGGCCCGCCGCGAGCTTGCGAGCGGTGGGGGCAGCGGGGTCCTTCTTCAGCGCTGGGCGATCTCCACGAAGGAGCGCTCGGCCGGGCCGGTGTAGACCTGGCGCGGACGGCCGATCTTCGTGGCCGGGTCCTCGATCATCTCCCGCCACTGGGCGATCCAGCCCGGCAGCCGGCCGATGGCGAAGAGCACGGTGAACATCCGGGTCGGGAAGCCCATCGCCCGGTAGATGAGACCGGTGTAGAAGTCGACGTTCGGGTAGAGCTTGCGCTCCACGAAGTAGTCGTCGGAGAGGGCGATCTCCTCGAGCTGGCGGGCCAGGTCGAGCAGCTCGTTGTTGCCGCCCAGCTTGTCCAGCACCGTGTCGGCGGTCGCCTTCACCAGCGCCGCGCGCGGGTCGTAGTTCTTGTAGACCCGGTGCCCGAAGCCCATCAGCTTGACGCCGGGCTCCTTGGCCTTGACCCGGGCGACGAAGCGGTCGATGTCGCCGCCGTCGGCCTTGATGCCCTCCAGCATCTCCAGCACCGACTGGTTCGCCCCGCCGTGCAGCGGGCCGAACAGCGCGTTGATCCCCGCCGAGACCGACGCGAAGAGGTTGGCCTGCGAGGAGCCGACGAGCCGGACGGTCGAGGTCGAGCAGTTCTGCTCGTGGTCGGCGTGCAGGACGAAGAGCATGTCCAGCGCCTTGACCAGCTCCGGGTCGGCCTCGTACGGCTCGGCCGGGAACCCGAAGGTCATCCGCAGGAAGTTCTCCACCAGGCCCAGCGAGTTGTCCGGGTAGAGGAACGGCTGCCCGACCGACTTCTTGTACGCGTAGGCGGCGATGGTGGGGAGCTTGGCCAGCAGCCGCACGGTCGACAGCTCGACCTGCTGCTGGTTGAAGGGGTCGAGCGAGTCCTGGTAGAAGGTCGACAGCGCGCTGACCGCCGAGGACAGCACCGGCATCGGGTGCGCGTCGCGCGGGAAGCCGTTGAAGAAGCCCTTGAGGTCCTCGTGCAGCAGGGTGTGCCGACGGATCCGCTGGTCGAACGCCGCCAGCTCGTCGGCCGTCGGCAGCTCGCCGTAGATCAGCAGGTAGGAGACCTCGAGGAAGCTCGCCTTGCCGGCCAGCTGGTCGATCGGGTAGCCGCGGTACCGCAGGATCCCCTGGTCACCGTCGATGTAGGTGATCTCCGAGGTGCAGGACGCGGTGTTCACGAACCCGATGTCCAGGGCGACCTGGCCGGTGGTGGCCAGCAGCTTGCTCGTGTCGATTCCTCCGGACCCTTCGGTCGCGGGGATGACCGGCAGCGGCAGTTCGCCGCCGGGCCAGCGCAGGGCTACGTCTGGGGTGTTCGCTGTCTCGCTCATCAGGTCTGGACGCTACTCAGTTCTCGCCGGGATGCGACACGGCCCCGCCGCAGAGATCTGCGACGGGGCCGTGGACACCCTTGGACGGCCCCGCTGCCGGGGCCTTACGGGTGGGTCATCGACAGCACGTCGAGGGCGGCGTCCAACTGCTCCTCGGTGAGCTTCCCCTGCTCCACGTAGCCCCGCTCCACCACGACCTGGCGGATGGTCTTCTGCTCGGCCAGCGACTGCTTGGCGACCTTGGCCGCCTCCTCGTAGCCGATGTACTTGTTCAGCGGCGTGACGATCGAGGGGGAGGACTCGGCGTAGGTGCGGCACTGCTCGACGTTTGCGGTGACGCCGTCGACGCAGCGGTCGGCCAGCAGCCGGCTGACGTTGGCCAGCAGCCGGATCGACTCCAGCACGTTGCGGGCCATCAGCGGCAGCGTCACGTTGAGCTCGAAGACGCCGGTGGTGCCGGCGTAGGTGACGGCGGCGTCGTTGCCGATCACCTGCGCGCCCACCTGGATCACCGCCTCGGGGATCACCGGGTTCACCTTGCCCGGCATGATCGAGCTGCCCGGCTGCAGGTCGGGCAGGGCGATCTCGCCCAGGCCGGTGCGCGGGCCCGAGCCCATCCAGCGGAGGTCGTTGGCGATCTTGATGAGGCCGACGGCGATCGTCTTGAGCTGACCGGACCCCTCGACCAGGGCGTCCCGGGAGCTCTGCGCCTCGAAGTGGTCACGGGCCTCCGACAGCGGCAGGTCCAGCTCGCCGGCCAGGCGCTCGATGATCGCGGCGGCGAAACCGGGCGGGGTGTTGATGCCGGTGCCGACGGCGGTGCCGCCCAGCGGGAGCTCGCCGATCCGGGGGAGCGAGGCGTGCAGCCGCTCGATGCCGTAGCGGACGGCGGCCGCGTAGCCGCCGAACTCCTGCCCCAGGGTCACCGGGGTGGCGTCCATCAGGTGCGTGCGGCCGCTCTTGACGACCTCGGCGAACTCGGTGGCCTTGCGCTCGAGGGAGCCGGCCAGGTGCTCCAGCGCGGGCACCAGGTCGCGCACGATGGCGCCGGTGGCCGCGACGTGGATGGCCGAGGGGAAGACGTCGTTGGACGACTGCGAGGCGTTGACGTGGTCGTTCGGGTGCACCGGTGAGCCGAGCGCCTCGGTGGCGAGGGTGGCGATGACCTCGTTGGTGTTCATGTTGCTCGACGTGCCCGACCCCGTCTGGAAGACGTCGATCGGGAAGTGCGCGTCCCAGTCACCCCGGGCGACGGTCGCCGCGGCCTCGGTGACGGCGTCGGCGACGTCCTGCGGCAGCACGCCGAGGGAGGCGTTCACCCCGGCGGCAGCACCCTTGATCGCCGCCAGCGCACCGATCAGCTCGCGCTCGATGGGCGTGCCGGAGATCGGGAAGTTCTCCACGGCCCGCTGGGTCTGGGCGCGCCACTTCGCCCACGAGGGGACGCGGACCTCCCCCATGGAGTCGTGCTCGATGCGGTAATCCCCGCCGTCGGTCTCGGTGGCCACGCTGCGCTCCCCGGGTGTGATGTGTGCTGATGGTCCTGCGGGAGCGACCCTAGACACCGCGGGACGGCCCCGCGGCTAGGGTCCGCAGCATGAGCGAGCAGCAGGCCGGGGAGCCCGGTCCCCTCCCCGTGGTCCGTGCCTCCGACGCCGAGCGCGAGGCGGTGGTGACCCGGCTGCAGACCGCCCTCGGTGAGGGGCGGATCAACGTGGACGAGTTCACCCAGCGGGCCGACGTCGCCTACGCCGCGGTGACGACGGCCGACCTCGACGAGCTGCTCGCCGACCTGCCCGGGCCGACGTCGGCCGTCCCGGCGTTCGGGGAGATCGTGGGGGAGCGGACGACGGGCACGATCGCCACCGTCTTCGGCGACGTGAAGCTGACCGCGACCACCAGCGTGCCGGAGCGGGCCAGCACCGTCTTCGGCGACGTCCGCATCGACCTCCGCGGCCTGCGCACCTCCGACGAGGTGGTGGCGCTCCAGCTGGGCACGGTCTTCGGTGACGTCGAGGTGATCGTCAGCGAGGGCGTCGCCGCCGAGATCGAGGGCTGGACGGTCTTCGGTGACCGCAAGACCCAGCTGGCGCCGGTGCCGCGGCTCCCGGGCACCCCGCGGGTCGTCGTCCGGGGCTGGACGGTCTTCGGCGACCTGAAGCTCCGCAGCCTGGCGCCGGGGGAGTCGCCCAGCCGCTGGCGGGCCGTCCTGGACCGGCTGGCCGAGCGCCGCTCGGCCCCGCCGCCCGCCGGCTGAGCCGGGCGGCGCGGGCCGGCGGTTCAGGCCTCGTCGTCGCCGAAGGGGACGGCCGAGTACTGGTTGAGCTTCTCCAGCGAGTGCAGGCTCTCGATCGAGCGGATCGTGCCCGAGCGCGAGCGCATGACCAGCGACTGCGTGGTCGCCCCGCCGGCGCGGTACCGCACCCCGCGCAGCAGCTCGCCGTCGGTGATGCCGGTGGCGACGAAGAAGACGTCGCCGCGCACCAGGTCGTCGATCACGAGCACCCTGTCCAGATCGTGGCCGGCGTCCAGGGCGCGCTGCCGTTCCGCGTCGTCCTTGGGCCACAGCCGGCCCTGCAGCGCGCCGCCCATGCACTTCAGGGCGCAGGCGGTGATGATCCCCTCCGGCGTGCCGCCGATGCCCATCAGCAGGTCGACACCGGTGCCCTCCTGAGCGGCGGCGATCGCCCCGGCGACGTCGCCGTCGGTGATGAACTTGATCCGGGCGCCGGCCTCGCGGACCTCCCGGACCAGGGTCTCGTGCCGCGGCCGGTCCAGGATGCAGACGGTCACGTCGCCCACCGAGCTGCTCTTGGCCTTCGCCACCTTGCGGATGTTGTCCGCCACCGGTGCGGTGATGTCGACGACGTCGGCGGCGGCCGGTCCCGTGGCGATCTTGTCCATGTAGAAGACGGCGGACGGGTCGTACATCGCCCCCCGGTCGGCCACCGCCATCACCGCGATCGCGTTGGGCATGCCCTTGGCCATCAGCGTCGTGCCGTCGATCGGGTCCACCGCGACGTCGTAGTCGTTGCCCCAGCCGTCGCCGACGTGCTCGCCGTTGTAGAGCATCGGGGCCTCGTCCTTCTCGCCCTCCCCGATCACCACGACGCCGCGCATGTGCACCGTGCCGATGAGCGCCCGCATCGCGTCGACCGCGGCGCCGTCGCCACCGTTCTTGTCACCCCGGCCGACCCAGCGGCCGGCGGCCAGCGCGGCGGCCTCGGTCACCCGGACCAGTTCCAGGGCCAGGTTGCGGTCCGGCGCCGGCCGGTCGGCGCGCAGGGTGGAGGCCGGCCTGGCCTGCAGCGGGCCGTCGGGCAGGGGAAGGGACACGGGACCTCCTGAGAGCCGTCGGGCGACGCTGCCCAGCGGGGTGGTGGAGCGGTGCTGCGATCCTAGGGGCATGCCCGACACCGGCCAGGACGGCGAGCAGCCCCGGCCCGCCCAGCCCTCCGTCACCGCCACCGACGCCGCGACCGGCACGTCTCCCGACGCCGGCGGCCCGGCCCCCGCCGCCTCCCCGGCCGAGGACCGGATGCACCGCTTCACCTCGGCCAACATGATCCGGTCGCTGCTGCCGCTGCTGGTCATCTGCCTGGTGATCGTGGGCGTCACCGCCCTCCGGCAGAACCCCACCGACCCGGTCCGCGACGTCGACCCCGCGAGCGCGCAGCGGGCGGCCGCCGAGCGGGCCGACTACGAGCTGCTGGTGCCGACAGACCTCCCCGACGGGTGGCGGTCGACGAGCGTGCGCACCAACGCCGGCTCCGTGCAGGCCGGCGCCCCGGTCACCCTGGAGATCGGCTGGTTCACCCCCAGCGAGGAGTACGCCGGGTACGTGGTCAGCGACGACCCGAGCGCGCCTGCGCTCGCCGACGTCCTCGACGGCGCGACCGCCGACGGCACCGAGCAGGTCGACGGACAGTCGTGGGAGCGGCTCGACACCCAGCGCGGGGAGACGGCGCTGACCCGGACCGCGGACGGCGCCACCCTGGTGGTCAGCGGTTCGGCGTCGGAGGAGGAGCTGGCGACCCTGGCCGGCTCCCTGGAGCCGTACGCCCCCTAGTCCTGCCCGGTGGGGGCGGCGGCGGCCAGGCGTTCGCGGGCCCGGTCGAGCCAGTGCTGGCACAGCTCGGCCAGCTGCTCGCCGCGCTCCCAGAGCGCCAGCGACTCCTCCAGGGTGAGGCCGCCGGCCTCCAGCCGGCGCACCACGTCGGCGAGCTCCTCGCGGGCCTGCTCGTAGGTCTGGGTCGGCTCGACGGCCTGCTCGGGCTGTTCGGTCACGGTTCCCCATCCTCCCCGGCGGGTGTGCGGTCGACCCGCACCGGTAGCCGGCCGCCGGCGACCCGCACCTGCAGCCGTTCGCCGTCGTCCACCCCGGCGGGGTCGCGGACCAGCGCGCCGTCGGCCCGCTGGACCACCGCGTAGCCGCGTTCCAGCGTCGCGGCGGGGGACAGCGCGGCGACCCGGGCACGGGCGTGCACGAGGTCGCGTTCGACGCCCTCCACCCGGTGGGTCAGCGTGCGGGTGGCCCGGGTGCGCAGCGCGGTGACGTCGTCGGCGCGGCCGGCCAGCAGCCGCTGGGGATCGGCGAGCACCGGGCGGCTGCGCACCGACTCCAGCCAGCGTTCCTGCTGCTCCAGCCGGCTGCCCAGCAGGTGCCGGGCCCGGGCGCGCAGGCCCTCGACCAGGCGCGTCTGCTCGCCGATCTCCGGGACGACCCGGTGTGCGGCGTCGGTGGGGGTGGCGGCGCGGACGTCGGCCACGTGGTCGACCAGCGTGGTGTCGGTCTCGTGCCCGACGGCGGTGACGACGGGGGTGCGGCTGGCCGCGATCGCCCGCACCAGGCCCTCGTCGGAGAAGGGCAGCAGGTCCTCGACCGAGCCGCCGCCGCGGGCGATGACGATGACCTCCACCGTCGGATCGGCGTCCAGCCGCTGCAGCCCGGCGATCACGGACTCGGCCGCCGTCGGACCCTGGACGGCGCAGTTGTACATCGCGAAGCGGACCGCCGGCCAGCGTCGCCGGGCGGTGACCAGCACGTCGCGCTCGGCGGCGCTGTCCCGCCCGGTGATCACGCCCACGACGGCCGGGGCGAAGGGCAGCGGGCGCTTGCGGGCGACGTCGAACAGGCCCTCGGCCGCCAGCAGCCGGCGGATCCGCTCGATCCGGGCCAGCAGCTCGCCGAGGCCGACCGCCCGGATCTCGGTGGCGCGCAGCGAGAAGGACCCACGGGCGACGTAGTAGTCGGGTCGTGCGCGAACGACGACCCGGGCGCCCTCGGTGAGCTCCAGGCCCGGCCGGTCGGCGACGTCCCGGTGGCAGGTGACCGGCACCGAGAGGTCCGCAGCGGGGTCGCGCAGGGTGAGGAAGACGGTCGCTGCGTTGCCGCGCCGGGACAGCTGGGCGACCTGCCCCTCGACCCACACCTCGCCGAGCCGGCCGATCCACTCGGCGACCTTGCGCGCCACGGTGCGGACCGGCCAGGGCGACTCGGGGGAGGACGGGCTGGTCACCCGCCCGAGCCTGCCAGACGGAGGACCCGCTGCTCCCCGAGCCTGGCGAGCCCGGGTCGAGGCCCGGACGGGGGCCGGCTCAGCCGGGATAGCCCGGGGCCGCGGGGAGCCCGAAGAACTCCTCCAACGTCGCTGCCCCGGTGCGCTGCATCTCGGTGGCCAGCGGGGTGCCCACGTACCGGATGTGCCAGGGCTCGTACTTGAAGCCGGTCACGTCCTGGCCGCCCTCGGGGTACCGCACGAGCCAGCCGAACTCGGCGGCGTGGGCGGCCACCCACTGGCCCTCGGCCGTGGTGGCGAAGCAGCTCTCGATGTCGCACCCGCCGCCGCCGACGTCGGCCGCCAGCCCGGTCTGGTGCTCGCTGTGGCCGGGCCGGGCCACCTGGATCTCGGCTCGGTCCTCGCCGAAACGGCTGACCTGGGCGCTGAAGAGCGACACCTGGTAGTCGTAGGACCGGTAGGCGCTCTGCACGCTCAGCTCGATGCCCTGGGCGGCGGCGACACCGATCATCGCGTCCATCGCCTGCGCCGCCTCCGCGCGCAGCTGGTACCCGTTCCCGAACGGGACCAGGTCGGCCGGGGCCCAGTCGATCGGGCTGAGCGGGCGGGCCTTGTTGACGACCACCCAGCTGCTGGCCGGGTCGATGAGCGACAGCTGGGTGCGGTCGAAGGTCGGCGTCGGCGTCGGCGTGGGCGTGGGCGTGGGGCTCGGGGTCACGGCCGCCGCGGTGGTGGTGGAATCCCCGACGGCCGTCGGGGTCGGGTCGTCGTCCGCCCCGCCGCCCCGCAGCCAGACGGCCAGCCCGACCACGACGACCAGCACGGTGACCAACGCGAGCAGCAGGACGAGCCGTCGACGTCCCCCCGTGTCCTCCGAGCCCCTCGTGTCCGTGCTGCCCGTCGTGTCCGTGCTGCCCCTCGTGTCCGTGCTGCCCACCGTCTCCGCTGCCTGCCTCGTCCCTGCCGCCGGCTCAGAGGGTGTTGGGTAACTGATCCAGCGCGGTCGGTGAGGGCGCGATCTGTTCGTG
>NZ_JPMX01000004.1 GCF_000761485.1 Modestobacter caceresii | reverse complement strand
GTCGCCGCGAGGCCCTCCCGGTCCAGCAGCCCGCGCAGGTCGGCCAGGCAGGCGCGGGCGGCCGGCTCGTCCAGCCGGTCGACCTGGTTGAGGACGACGACCAGCACCCCCGAGTGCCCGGCCAGCGGCGCCAGGTACTGCGAGTGCACCGCGGCGTCGGCGTACTTCTGCGGGTCGAGCACCCACACCAGCACGTCCACCAGCTCCACCAGCCGGTCGACCTCCAGCCGGTTCTCCAGCCGGACGCTGTCGTGGTCGGGCAGGTCGAGCAGCACCAGCCCGTCCAGGGCCGGGTCACCCGACTCCACCCGGTGCCGCCTGGGCACCTGCAGCCAGTCCAGCAGCCGGTCGGACCCGTGCTCCCCCCACACGCTGGCGTGCGCGACGCCGGTGGTCGGCCGGCGCACCCCGGGGGTGCTCACCTCGCTGCCGCTGAGCGCGTTGAACAGCGTGGACTTCCCGCTCCCAGTGGCCCCGGCCAGCGCGACCACGGTGGCGTCGCCGAGCGCCTCGCGTGCACCGGCCTTGGCCAGCAGGGCACGGGCACTGGCGACCTCCGGCACCTCCAGCCGCCCCTCGGCGACCTCCACCGCCTCGCGCAGGGCGGCCAGCCGGTCGGTCAGGGACAGCTCGCCGCGCCTCCCGAGCCTCACGCGCCGACCCCGTGGGCAGCAGCCAGCGCCTGCGCCGCCGACCGCAGCTCGACGTCCGCGCCCGGTGCCGGGGCGACGTCCTCCAGCAGCACGTCGAAGCGGTGCTGCTCGGCGCGCAGCAGCCGCGCGGCGCGGGCGTCCAGGTCGGCCCGGGCCCGGGCGGCCAGCTCGCGCACCGCCGCGTCCCCGAACACCGCCTCGAGCACCCGCTGACCCACCGCGGTGGTGCCGCCGGCGATGGCCACCTCGGCGCCGGACAGCCCGGCGGTGGAGGCGAAGACGGCGACCATCACCACCGCACCCGCGCCGTTGACCCCCCAGGACATCAGCCGGGCCCGCGACCGCTTGCCCGCGCCCTCGCTGCGCACCAGCTCCAACACCGTGCCCTGCCAGTCCCGCACCTCGTCGGCGGAGGCGCCGGCGAACGACGGCGAGACGCCGTCCAGCTCGGTCTCCCGGCCGTCGAGCAGGGCGATCCCGCCGGGCAGGGTCCGCCAGCTGGTGACGGTCTTCTCCGCGGCGCGGTCGGCCTCGGCCCGGAGCAGCAGCTCGACCCCGGACTCCAGCGCGCCGGCCAGGTCGTCGGCGGGGTTGCTGCGGCCGGTGAACGCGGCGGTGACCCGGTCGCGCAACCGGCCGACGTGGCCCTGCAGGCTGCGCATCCACTCGCCGGTGCCGACGAACTCCTGCCAGCGGGCGAGCACCTCCCCGCGCAACAGGCTGCCGTTGCCGACGCCCTCGTCGATCGCCGCCCGCGCCCGGGCGTAGGAGGCGTCCGTGGCGGCCTGCAGCGCCTCCGCGGCGGCCGCCTGCTCGGCGACGCCGGCGACGACGACGTCGACCCGGTCGTGCAGGCTGCCCAGCGCCCCGGCGAGGGTCTGCCGGACGACGGCGGCGCGCTGTTCCTGGTCGGCGGCGAGCGCGTGCAGCCAGCCGCGCAGCGGGGCGACCTGCTCGTCGGGCAGGAAGCCGTCGGCCAGCGGCCGCTCCTCGATCACGAACAGCCGGGCGCTGTCCAGCCGGGCTCGGCGCAGCATCCCGGCCAGGTCGTCGGCCACCTCCGCCACCGCCTCGGGCGGCACCCGGTCCAGCACGACGGCCAGCGCGGTCCCCCGCTCCTGGGCGGTGCGCAGCAGGTCCCACGGGACGGCGTCGGCGTAGCGGGCCGCCGTCGTCACGAAGACCCACAGGTCGGCGGCGGCCAGCAGCTGACCGGCCAGGTCGCGGTTGGCCTCGACCACCGAGTCGACGTCCGGGGCGTCGACGAGGGCGAGCCCGGCCGGCAGCGCCTCGGACACCACGAGCTGCAGACCGCCGGGGCCGGCCTCCCCGCCGGTGGTGCGGGCCAGCCCGGGCAGCACCCGGTCGCCGGCGAACGCGGCCCGGTCGGCCGGAGCGCAGACCAGGACCGGAGCGCGGGTCGTCGGGCGGAGCACGCCGGGGGTGGTGACCCGGGCGCCCAGCAGGCTGTTGACCAGCGTGGACTTGCCGGCGCCGGTCGAGCCGCCGACCACGGTGAGCAGCGGTGCGTCCAGGTCGCGGAGCCGCGGCAGCAGGTAGTCGTCGACCTGGTCGACGACCGAGCGGGCGGTGCGGGCGGCGGCGTCCCGGCCGGGGGTGGCCAGGCCGAGCGGTGCCGAGGCGACCCGATCGCGCAGGTGCTGCAGGGCGTCGGGCAGCCCGGGCGGGGTGGTCATGCCCGGGATCTTGCCCGGGACGCCGACCGCGAACCCCTCGCCTGCCCCCGGGCACCCGCTCAGGCGGTGCGCAGCTCCCCCGGGTCGGCGCTGCGGCGCAGGATCGGCAGAGCGATCAGCGTGAGGGCGGCCGTGGCCAGCGTCGTCCCACCGGCGATGACCGCCAGCGCCGTCCAGGGCACGGGCACGGCGGTCTCCACCACCCGGAGCACCCGCCCGGTGGCGGAGTAGCTGCTCTCCTGCACGGTGGTGCCCATCACCCCACGCGCGGCGAGGATGCCGGCGGCCGTCGCCAGCAGGGTCGCCGGGACGACCGGCACCAGCACCTCCAGCAGCAGGGCCCGGCCGAGCACGCCCCGCGGCACCCCGGCGGCTACGAGCGCGGCCGCCGCCCGCCGCCGGCTCAGCACGCCCTCGATGGTGCCGACCAGCAGACCGGCCACGGCGATCGCACCGGCGACGACCAGGGCCAGGTCGACCGTGTCCAGGGCCCGCGCGTAGAACTCGTTGCCGCTCTGCCGCTGCGACAGCAGGGTGTGGGACCGGAAGCCCTGGATGGCCGCGGCGAGCAGGACGACGACCAGCAGGGCCGAGTGGCTCCGGCTGGCGGCGAAGGGCGCGGCGACCAACCGCCGGCCGGCGATGAGCAGCGCCGGCCGCCCGGTGCGCCGGGCCAGGAACTCCCCCACCCGCGCGGAGACGGCCGCCGTCCCGAGCACGATGCCGATCGCCGTGCAGAGGAACAGCAGCAGGAACACCAGCGCGGGCACCCGGCCGACACCCCCGTCGATGCCGGTCAACCGGACCAGCCCCGCGAACAGCGCCATGCCCCCGGCCCCGAGGACGAACAGGGCCGCCGGGACCACCTGCACCGGCCGCACCCGCTGGCTGCGCACCACCCCGAACGGTGTCGTGGTCACCCGGCGCAGCGCGGCCAGCGCGAAGACCGTGGCCGCGATCGGCACGGCGAGGACCAGGAGGGCGATCAGCCAGACCGGCGGCAGGACGTCGGTCGGCAGCCGCAGCGCCGGACCGGTGACGTCCTCGATGAGGTAGCCGTTCGAGGAGATCTCGGTGCTGCGCTCGTAGGTGGCCGTCACCGGGTCCCCGAGCAGCACCCGCCCGAGCAGGTACACCCCCAGGCCGATCAGTGATCCCAGGGCCGCCGCCAACCCGGTCTCGACGGCGGCCACCCGGGCGACGTCCGCGGGGGTTGCGCCGGTGAGCCGGAGCGCGGCCAGCCGCCGGTCGCGCGCCGGCGCGCCGATCCGGGCGCACTGGCCGGTGAACGCCAGCACCGGCACGCAGAGCAGCACCAGGGCGATCACGATGCCGATGTGCAGCCCGGTCTCGTTGAGCAGCTGACTGGTGTAGGGCCCGTCGTCCTCACCGGTGGCCGCGACCGTGGCGGCGGCGAGCAGCGCCAGCACCCCTGCGGCGGCGCCGACCGCGGTCAGCGCGATCCGGGTGCGGTCGGCCCGGCCGCCGGCGGTGGCCAGCCACAGCAGGGTCGACCAGCGCATCGCCCCGACGTCCGCCGAGCCGCTCACCGGGCGCCTGCCCGGCCCAGCGCGCCGCGCAGGGCCGAGGTCGGGGCGCCGTCGTCGGCCATGCCGTCCCGGATCACGATCTCCCGGTCGGCGTAGGCGGCGACCTTCGCGTCGTGGGTGACCATCAGCACGGTCATGCCGGCCTGCCGGGTGACCCGGACCAGTTCGGTGAGCACCTGCTCCCCGGCCAGGGTGTCGAGGGCGCCGGTCGGCTCGTCGGCGAACAGCACCTCCGGCTCGGTCACCAGCGCCCGGGCCATCGCCACCCGCTGGGCCTGGCCGCCGGACATCTCGGTCGGCCGGTGCGTCGCCAGGTCGGCCACCTCGAAGCGCTCGAGCCAGGTGCCGGCGGCGGTCAGGGCGGGACGTCGCTTGACGCCGGCCAGCAGAAGCGGCATCGCCACGTTCTCCGCCGCCGTCAGCTCGGGCACCAGCTGGCCGAACTGGAAGAGCACGCCGAACCGGGTGCGCCGCAGCCGGGACCGCTCGGCCTCGCTGTCGGTGTCGATCCGGCGCCCGTCGAACCGGACCTCGCCGGCGTCCGGGCGCAGGATGCCCGCCAGGCACAGCAGCAGCGTCGACTTGCCCGACCCCGACGGGCCGGTGATCGCCAGGATCTCGCCGCGCCGCGTGCCCACGCTGATCCCGCGCAGCGCCGGGGAGTGGCCGTAGGAGCGCACCAGCGCACGGCCGGCGAGCAGCAGGCCCTCGTCGGTGCCGGTGTCGTCGGGTGGAGAGGTCATGGTCGGAGCTCCTCGGAGAGGGAGGCGACGCGGGCCAGGGCGGTGTCGATCCACCGCAGGTCGGCATCGAGGTGGTTGAGGGCGTAGTCGGCCGCGAGCACACCGGCCAGGGAGGTGTCGGGGTCGGTCTTGACGCGGGTGTACTCGCGCATCCGTTCCCGGTGGGCAGCGCGCTGCCGTTGCAGGTAGTCGGCCGCGGCGTCGTCCCCGGCGACCAGCAGCGCGAGGGTCACCTTCACCGCCAGCGGGTTGCTGACGAAGGGGGTCGGCGCCTCGACCTCGGCCAGCCAGGCGTCGAGCTCCAGCCGCCCGGCCGGGGTCATCTCGTACGACGTGCGGTCGGGACCGCCGCCCCGATCGGTGCCCCCGGGGGCGACCAGCCCGTCCCGCAGCAGTCGCTCCAACGTGGCGTACACCTGCGCGGGCGCGATCGGCTTGGCCATCGGGAACCGTGCGTCGTACTGCCGCTTGAGGTCGTACCCGTGCCGTCCACCCCGCGCGAGGAGGCCGAGGAGGACGTGCCCGAGCGCCATGCGCAGACTATGCACTCAGTTACTAGTTGCTGTCCAGACGTCGGCCCCGGGTGTCCGCCTCAGTCGCGCCGCGGCCAGGGCACGACCGGGCCGACCGACGCCCCTGCGCCGTCGTCGTGCTCGTGACTGCCGGCCGCGTGGGCCACCGCGGCCAGCAGCAGGACCAGCTCGTCGCGGTCCAGGCCGGCGGTCAGGTCGGCCAGGTCGACCGGCTGCCCCTCGGCCAGGCTCGCCGCCGCCCGCAACAGCCGCAGCTGCCCGCCGCTGCCGCCGATCACCCCGGTGCGGAGCGCGCCGTCCAGGTCGGCCCACTGGACGGCGGCCCACGGTCCGCCGTCGATGGCGTCGGCGTCGAGCGCGATGGCGATCAGGCCGGCGGCCTGCAGCCGGGGCAGCCAGTGGCCGGACTCGGCCAGCAGCAGCACCGCCGCCTCGGCCGCGTAGTCACCGACCGCCGCCCGCAGCAGGGCGCTCTCCAGGCTCAGCGGGTCGAGGTCGACCGCCTGCGGTTCTCCCAGCACTGCGCACCACCTCCGTCGCACCCACTGTGCACCGAGGGTGCGACAGTCCGGGCACCGGAGGCAGCGTGACGACGACGGCCGGCGTCCCGTGAGGGGACGCCGGCCGTCGGACGGTGCTGCGGGGCCGGTCAGGGGATGAGCAGCCGGACCGTCTGGGTGTTCCCGGCGGTGGCCAGCGACCACGTGCCGTCGTCGCCCGGGACGAGCGTCCAGGTGCTGCACGCCTTGCCCGCCTTGCCCGCCTTGCCTGCCTCGTCCGCCGGGAGCAGCCGGAGCCGGGCCGGGGCACTGCCGGTGGTGCAGGACGTCGAGGCGAGCACCGAGCCGGTGGCGGCGTTGGTGACCGTGTAGCCGGCACCGCCGGTGGAGGTCACCGTCCAGGTCTGGCAGGAGCCGGCGACCCGGGTCTCCATCCGCACCTTGTTGCCGTTGCCCTTGGCCGCCTTGCACCCGGCCACACCCAGGGTCTGGGTCTGGTCGGTGGCGCTCCCCAGCAGGACCTCACCGACCGGCTGGAACCGGAACTGCTGGTTCGCCGCACCCGTCGGTGTCGCCACGCCCAGGTTGGCGCCCGGCGTCCGCCCCTCGGCGGTCCACACGAGGTTGCGCCCCGCGATGGAGGAGATCGTCGTGTAGCCGTCGGACGCCGGCGAGAAGAGCCAGCGCTGGCAGACGTTGTAGAAGAAGTTGCCCAACCAGTCGAACTGGCCGACGTTGCCGCTGCTCTGCGCCTCCGCGCAGCCGGGGAAGTCGGCGGCCATGTTGCTCTTCCGGTTCTGGAACCGCGAACCCGTCTCACTGCCGTCGGTGACCTGGGCGGCGTCCCGTGCGTCGATCTGCCACTGCTGGCAGGTGTCGGCCGGCGAGGCGGCGGCCAGGGCCACGTTGGCCCCGGCGTAGCCGCAGGTCGCGTTGGACACGACCGCGGCACCGTCCCGGGGGACCACCTGCACGTAGGCCGAGCCGTGACCGGCCGAACGGCTGGGGTTGACCGGGTCGCTGACCGTCGGCCAGCCGTCGGACCAGGATAGGGTGCGCACGTTCAGCCGCGGCGTGCCGTCGGACAGTGCGTCGTAGTAGTGGTTCACGAAGTAGTCGACACCGCCGGCGGAGTACACGTCCGGGTGGCCGGTGCCCTGGAACTCGTTGTAGCCGCGCAGCACCTCGGTGCCGCCGCCCTCCAGCAGGGAGACGCCGTCCCGGTCCAGGTACGGGCCGGTGATGGACGTCGACCGGCCGACGACCACCCGGTAGTCGCTCTCCGCGCCACGGCAGCAGTAGTCGAAGGACGCGAACAGGTAGTAGTGGTCGCCGTGGCGGATGATCGAGGGCCCCTCGACGGGGTTGTACTGGATCTGCCGGTCGACGAGGGGGAGCACCGGGGCGCCGGCGGCGAGCTTCCCGGTCGCCGGGTCGAGCGCGACGATCTTCAGGCCGCCGAAGAAGGATCCGAAGGTCAGCCACTCGCCGCCCTGGGCGTCGGTGACGTGGTTGGCGTCGATCGCGTTGTACTCGTCGCTGCCCGGCTCGCTCTCCAGCACCGGGCCCCGGTCGACCCAGCCGTGGTCGGGGCTGGCCGGGTCCAGCGACTTGGTGGTCGCCAGCGCGGTCACGGAGTTGGTCGTGCCGAAGCGGGAGGCCGAGTAGTACAGCCGCCACTCGCTGCCGGACCAGCTGAGGTCCGGGGCCCAGGCGTCCTGCGGGGCGTCGGCCGGGGTCGCGCCGATGGCGGCCAGGACGCCGGCGGGCAGCTCGGTGAAGACCGGCGGCAGCTCGTCCCAGGTACGGAGGTCCTTCGACCGCTTCATCGGGATGTAGTCGCTGCCGGTGGCGGCGTCGCCGGTGATGGCGAGGTAGAACCAGCCCCCCTCCTCGACCAGCGTCGGGTCGTGCGCGATCGGGTCCGCGGGACGGTCGGCTCCGGCGACGAGCGGTGGGGCGGCGGGCGTCGGTGCGGCGGCGGCCGGGGCGGTGAGCGCTGCTGAGCCGACCAGCAGGGCCGCCGTGAGCGCGGGCACCCACGCCCGGCGGAGGAGGGAACGCGTCATGGGCTGACTCTCTTCAGGCGGGCGTCCACCCCGTCGGGGACGCTGGGGCACCGGAGCTGCGCGGCGCGACAGTGAGTCTGCTCACTTCTTTACAACGATGCAAGTCGCTGTGCGTGTGGCGCTCAATCGCCCTTCGTGCTCACCGTGAGGACGGGCCGGCTCCTGGTGTCCCCTCGGCCCTCGGCCACCCGAGCAGGCCCGCGAGCCAGGCCAGCGCGTCCTCGACCGTCGACACCAGCACGACGCCGTCCGGCAGCGACGGCCGGCGGACGAGCACGACCGGCACCCGCAGTTCCCGGGCGGCGATCAGCTTCGCCTCGGTCATGTGCCCGCCGGAGTCCTTGGTGACCACGACCTCCACCGCGTGCTCACGCAGCAACGCCAGCTCGTCGGCGACGCTGAACGGCCCGCGGTCCAGCAGCAGGGTCGCCCCGGCCGGCAGCGGCTCGTCCGGCGGGTCGACCGAACGCACCAGCACCCGCCCCGGCAACGCGGCGAAGGCCCCGACGCCCTGCCGGCCGGTGGTGAGGAAGACGCTGCGGTACCCGGCCACCGCCTCGGCCGCCGCGGCCAGCGAGTCGACATGTCGCCAGGTGTCCCCCGGCTGCGGCGTCCAGCCCGGGCGCTGCAACCGCAGCAGCGGCGTGCCCTGCGCGGCCGCGGCGGTGGCCGCCGCGGCGGTGATCTGCGCGGCGAAGGGGTGGGTGGCGTCGACGACCGCCCGCGGCCGGTGCTCGGCCAGCCACGCGGCCAGCCCGTCGGCGCCGCCGAAGCCGCCGATCCGCACCTCCCCCGCGGGCAGCACCGGGTCGGCCACCCGCCCGGCCAGCGAGGAGAGGACGTCGACGCCCGCGGCGACCAGCTCGGCAGCCAGCCGCCGGGCCTCCCCGGTGCCGCCGAGCACCAGCACCTGACCGGTCATCCCGGGCCTCCGTCACCCTCGAGTGTCGAGTCGTCCACGTCTGCCGGCCGGTGAGGCGTCGACAGCCCGCCACTCGATGTGATCGAGGTCGGCACCGGCGTTCGGCCCGGGCCAGGCACGATGGTCCCGTGAGCAGGGACGGCAGCAGCGGGCTGCGGCACGGCTGGACGACGGGCGCCTGCGCGACCGCGGCCACCACCGCCGCCTACACCGCGCTGCTGACCGGCGAGTTCCCCGACCCGGTCTCGATCGACCTGCCCAACGACAGGCACCCGTCCTTCGCCCTGGCGCGTGAGTCCATGGACCGGGACGGCGCCTCGGCGGGCATCGTCAAGGACGCCGGCGACGACCCCGACGTCACCCACGGCGCGCTGGTCTCCGCCCGCGTGACCCGCGGCGACCCGGGCAGCGGCGTGGTCTTCCGGGCCGGCGAGGGCGTGGGCACGGTGACCAAGCCCGGCCTGCCGCTGGCGGTGGGCGAGCCGGCGATCAACCCGGTGCCGCGCCGGCTGATGACCGAGCACGTGACCGCCGTCGCCCAGCGACACGGCGGGAGCGGGGACGTCGTCGTCGAGGTGTCCGTGGCCGGTGGCGCGGAGCTGGCCCGCAGGACCTGGAACCCACGGCTGGGCATCCTCGGCGGCCTGTCGATCCTCGGGACGACGGGCGTCGTCGTCCCCTACTCGTGCTCGTCCTGGATCGACTCGATCCGCCGCGGCATCGACGTGGCCCGCGCCGCCGGGCGGGAGCACGTCGCCGGGTGCACCGGCTCGACCAGCGAACGGGTGGCCCAGGAGCTGTACGGCCTGCCCGAGGACGCACTGCTGGACATGGGCGACTTCGCCGGCGCGGTGCTGAAGTACCTGCGCCGGCACCCGGTGCCGCGGCTGACCGTGGCCGGTGGCATCGGCAAGCTGGCCAAGCTCGCCGAGGGGCACCTGGACCTGCACTCGGCCCGCTCGCAGGTGTCGTTCGCCGCACTCGCCCAGCTCGTGGCCGAGGCCGGCGGCGGGCCGGCCCTGGTCGAGGGCGTACGGCAGGCGAACACCGCGCTGGACGCCCTGCAGCAGTGCGCCGCCGCCGGCTTCCCGCTGGGCGACCTGGTCGCCGCCGGCGCCCGCCGCACCGCCGAGGGGGTGCTGCTCGGCGCCCCGGTCGAGGTCGACGTCGTGGTGATCGACCGCGCCGGCACCATCGTCGGCCGCGGCTGACCTCAGCGGCATCGCGTCGTCGAGTAGAGGTGGCTGTCCAGGAACTGCTCGGCGGCGAGCACCCGGCCGACGATCACCACCGCCGTCCGGCGCACCCCGGCGTCGGCCACCTGCGCGGCGATGTCGGCGAGCGTGCCGCGCAGCACCAGCTCGTCGTCCCGGCTCGCCTTGGCGACCACCGCCACCGGGCAGTCGGCGCCGTAGTGCGCGGCCAGCTCCGGGGCGAGGGCGTCCATCCGCTGCACGGCCAGGTGCAGCACCAGCGTCGCGCCGGTGGCCGCGTAGGCGGCGAGCGTCTCCCCCGGCGGCATCGGCGTCGACCGCGCCGACGTCCGGGTGAGGACGACGGTCTGCCCCACCCCGGGCACGGTCAGCTCGCGCTTCAGCGACGCGGCCGCCGCGGCGAACGCGGGCACGCCGGGGACGACGTCGTAGGGCAAGCCCGCCGCGTCGAGCCGGCGCATCTGCTCGGCCATCGCGCTGTAGACCGAGGGGTCACCGGAGTGCAGCCGGGCGACGTCCAGCCCGGCCTCGTGCGCGGCGACCAGCTCCGCGGTGATCTGGTCGAGGTCCAGGTCGGCGGTGTCCACCAGCCGGGCACCCGCCGGGGCGGTGTCCAGCAGTTCGCGGGGCACCAGTGCACCGGCGTAGAGGCAGACCGGGGACGACGCGATCAGCCGCGCGGCCCGCACGGTGACCAGATCGGCGGCCCCCGGCCCCGCCCCGATGAAGTGGACGGTCATCGGGTCACGCTCCAGATCGTCACGGGCATCGCGGGCTTCCAGCCGGTGAAGCCGCCGACCGGCTCGGCCCGGGCGACCGACAGCCGGGTCAACGAGCCACCGCAGCGGCCGTGCCACTCGGCGAGCACCGCCTCGCTCTCCACCGTCACCGCGTTCACCACCAGCCGACCGCCCGGGGCGAGGACCTCCCAGACGGTGTCCAGCAGCAGCGGTGTCGTCGCGCCGCCCCCGACGAAGACGGCGTCCGGCTGCGGCAGCCCGAGCAGCGCGCCGGGCGCCTCCCCCTCGACCACCTGCAGGTCGGGGACGCCGAGCCGCTCGGCGTTCCGGCCGATCCGCTGGACGCGGACCGGGTCGGACTCCACGGCGACCGCCCGGCACGAGGGGTGCACCCGCATCCACTCGATGCCGATCGAGCCGGCTCCCGCCCCGACGTCCCAGAGCAGCTGCCCGGGCAGCGGGCCGAGCCGGGAGAGCGTCACGGCCCGGACGTCGCGCTTGGTCAGCTGCCCGTCGGAGGAGTAGGCGTCGTCGGGCAGGCCCGGGACGGTCGGCAGCGGCACGCTGCCCGGGTCGGCGACCACCTCGACGGCGGTGAGCACCAGCGGGTCGGTCTCCGGGTGCGGCCACCCGGCGGCGGTGCCGGTGAACCGGCGCTCGGCAGGACCGCCGAGCTGGGCCAGTGCGGTGAGCCGGCTGGCGCCGGAGCCGGACCCGGCGAGCAGGGCGGCGACGTCGGCCGGCGTCCGGGTGTCCGAGCCCAGCACCAGCAGCCGCCGGCCCGGAGTGGCGTGCGGCAGGACGAGCGAGACCGGCCGGCCGACGACGGAGACCACCGTCGTCTCCTCCACCGCCCAGCCCAGCCGGGCGCAGGCCAGCGTCACCGACGACGGGTGCGGCACCACCTCGACGGCGTCGGCGCCGAACAGCCGGACCAGCGAGGTGCCGACGCCGGAGAGCATCGGGTCACCGCTGGCGAGCACGACGACGTGGCGCCCCGGGTGGGCCGCGGGCAGGTCGGCCAGGGCGGGACCCATCGGCGAGGGCCAGGGCACCCGCTCGGCGACGACGTCCGGGGGCACCAGCCCCAGCTGACGGGCGCTCCCCCGCAGCACCTCCGCCGCCGAGATCGCCTGACGGGCGGCCGGGGAGAGCCCGTCCCAGCCGTCTGCCCCCACGCCGACGACCGTGACGGAGAACCCGCTCATGCGGGCAGGTCGCCCTCGGGGCCGGCGGCCTCGGCCAGCAGTCGCTCCCGCAGGTCGGCGGGCAGCCGGTCGACGTAGACGGTCCCGTCGAGGTGGTCGACCTCGTGCTGGAGGCAGCGCGCGGCCATGCCGGTCGCCTCGATCGCGATGGGCTCCCCCTGCAGGTCGACCCCGTCGACCCGGGCCCGGAAGGCGCGCTCCAGCTCGGCGTAGGGACCCGGCACCGAGAGGCAGCCCTCCTCGGTCAGCTCGACCGGCGGCTCGTCCCCGACCGGGTCGAGCACGGTGAGCACGGGGTTGACCACGTAGCCGATGACGTCCTCGCCGTCGGCGTCCGGGCAGTCGATGACGAACACCCGTGCGTCGACGCCGATCTGGTTGGCGGCCAGCCCGACCCCGTCGGCGGCGGTCATGCTGGCGAACATGTCCAGGACCAGGTGCCGCAGCCCCCGGTCGAACTCGGTCACCGGGGCACACGGCCGGTGCAGCACCGGGTTGCTGCCGTAGGTGACGATCGGCCGGGCGACGCCGTCGTAACGGCCGGGCAGGCGCATGACCGTCGATCCTAGGGAGTGCCCCGCTGCCTACAGTGACCGCGATGCGCACCCGGCCCGCTCCGACCGCCGCCGGGCTCGCCCTCGGCGCCCTCGCCGACCTGCTGCTCGCCGACCCGCGCCGCGGGCACCCGGTGGCCGGTTTCGGCCGGGCGGCCGCCGCGCTGGAGCGCCGGGTCTGGCGCGACTCGCGGGCCGCAGGGGCCGGCTACACCACCGTCTGCGTCGGGACGGCGACCGCGCTGGGCGCCGTCCTGCACCGGGCGACCGCCGACCGGCCGGGCGCCCGGACCCTGGTGACGGCCGGAGCCACCTGGGCCGTGCTCGGTGGCACCTCGCTGGGCCGGGCGGCGGACACCATGGCGGGGCACCTGGAAGCCGGGGACCTGCCGGCCGCCCGGGCGCACCTGTCCACCCTGGCCGGCCGTGACCCCAGCGGCCTCGGCGAGGCGGAGCTGGTGCGGGCCACCGTGGAGTCGGTCGCGGAGAACACCTCGGACGCCGCCGTCGCCCCGCTCTTCTGGGGTGCGGTCGCCGGCCTGCCCGGGCTGCTCGGCTACCGCGCGGCCAACACCCTGGACGCGATGGTCGGGTACCGGTCGGCGCGGTACGCCCGCTTCGGCTGGGCCGCGGCCCGCTTCGACGACGTCCTGAACTGGTTGCCGGCCCGGCTGACCGCCCTGCTGACCGTGGCCGTCGCGCCGCTGACCGGGGGGTCGCCCGCCGACGCCTGGCGGGCCTGGCACCGGGACGGCGCCGCCCACCCGAGCCCGAACGCCGGCCGGTGCGAGGCCGCGCTGGCCGGTGCCCTGGGGCTGCGACTGGGCGGCCGCAACGTCTACGGCACCCGGGTGGAGGAGCGGCCCACGCTGGGCGACGGTCAGCCCCCCGTGCGCGGCGACATCCGCCGGGCCGTCCGGCTCTCCCGAGCGGTGTGGACGGCGGCCGCCGCCCTTGCGGGGCTGAGCCGAGTGGGCCGTCGGGGCCGCTCCGCCTGACGGGGCACCCTCGGGCGGCGCCGCAGCGCACCCCGGGGCTCGGACGGCGTGGGGAAGCCGGCCGGGTCGGTGCGCGGGTGACTGGCCGGCGGGTCGGCCGGACCCAGACCGCCGCGCAGGGTCACCAGCAGCGTGGCACCGGCGAGGGCACCCGCGATCACGAGCAGGCCGATCAGGACGACGAGACCACTTCCGGGAGGCATACCACCGACACTGGCATCGGCGGAGGTCCCGCGAAGCGGACCAATCCGGCACAGTGGTCCCATGCCAGTCGACGTCCACCAGGCCAGTTCGACCCACGAGGTCGCCGCGCTCATCGGGCCGGTCACGGCCCTGCCGGGTCCCCGGTACGCCGGGCTGGCCCGGCGGGTCCGCGAGCTGGTGCTGGCCGGCCAGCTCCCCGCGGGCACCCGGCTGCCCGCCGAGCGCGACCTCGCCGCGGCCCTGGACACCAGCCGGGTCACCATCGCCTCGGCCTACCGGGTACTGCGGGAGGACGGCTGGGCGCGCACCCGGCAGGGCTCGGGCACGGTGGTCGAGGTGCCCAGCGGCGCCTCGACCTCGGCCGGCTGGCTGCCCCGGGACGTCCCCGGCCTGATCGACCTGGCGCATGCGGCGCCGTCGGCCGCACCCCAGCTGGAGCCGGCCTACGAGCAGGCGATGCGCCGGCTCCCGGCCTACACCGCCGGTCACGGGTACGCCCCCGGTGGCCTGCCGGAGCTGCGCGCCGCGATCGCCGGCCGGTTCACCGCGCGCGGTCTGCCGACCGACCCCGACCAGGTCGTCGTCACCTCCGGCGTCGGCGATGCCTCCGCGGTGGTCGCCGAGGCCCTGCTCGAGCCGGGCGACCGGGTGCTGGTGGAACACCCCAGCTACCCCGGCGCCCTGCGTCTGGTGGAGAGCGTGGGCGCCCGGCTGGTGCCGGTCCCGGTCGACGAGCGCCGTCCCGACGACCTCGTGGAGGCGGCGCACCTCGCCGCCCGGCAGAGCGGCCCACGAATGGCCGTGCTCATCCCCGACTTCACCAACCCGACCGGTGCCAGGCTGTCCGCCGCCGGGCGCCGCCGACTGGCCGCGACCCTCTGGCAGCAGGGCGTGCTGACACTGGTGGACGAGTCGTGCGCCGAGCTGTACCTGGACGAGGGCCCGGACGGCGGCCCGCGGCCGCCGTACGCCGCCGGGCTGCCCGACACCGCGACGGTGACCGTCGGCGGGCTGGCCAAGCCGGTCTGGGGCGGGCTGCGGATCGGCTGGCTGCGCGCCGACGCCGCCCTGGCCGCTCGACTGGGTGCGGTGCTGGGGCGGCGTCAGCTCTCCGTCGGCCTGCTGGACCAGCTCGCGGCGACCACCCTCGTGCAGGACCTCGACGCCGTGCTGACCTGGCGCCGCGAGCAGCTTCGGACCCAGCGGGACGCCCTGCTCGCCGCACTGGCCGCCCGACTGCCGCAGTGGCGGGTGCACCCGCCGTCGGGCGGGCTCTCCCTGTGGTGCGCCCTGCCGCCGGGGCTGAGCTCGGCCGCGCTCACCGCGGGGGCGGCCACCCAGGGCGTCCTGCTGGCCGAGGGGCGGGTCTTCGGCACCGGGCACGCCTTCGACGACCACCTGCGGCTGCCGTTCACCCGGCCGGCCGACGAGCTCCGGGCCGCGGTCGACGTGCTCGCGTCCCTCGCCGGGACCCTCAGCCTGGCGGGCGGTCACCCGACGACTCCGGCGTCCACCGTCATCTGAGTGATCAGGCCGTCACCCCAGGTCAGACCGGCCCGTGGCTCTTCCGACGGGCGGGGGCAGGCGCGCACGACGTGCACACGAGCGGTAACTTCTCGGGCACTGGAGCGGTCGGGCCTGCGGGCCCGATGGGTCGCCCGGGTCCAGCCAACGGCTCGGCGACCTCCACCGGGGCAACCGGTGCGCCAGCAGAGAAACCGGCTGATGCCATGTCGCCCTCCGCCCTCCACCGCCACCCCGCCCCCTCGACCGCGAGCGGGGCGACCGGCCGGGTCCACCGCGCGCTCCACGCGGTCGACTCCGACGTCGCCCGACCGACCGGCCGCTTCCGTGGTGACCTGACCACCGAGCGGTGGTGGTGGTCGCCGGAGCTGCACGCCCTCTACGGCATGCCGGACGGCTCCACCCAGCCCGGTGCCCAGCTCCTCCTCGCCCACGTGCACCCGGCCGACCGCCCCGCCGTCCAGGAGGCCCTCGCCGTCGCCTGCACCACCGGCGCCGCCGTCACCCGCGAGCACCGCGTGGTGCGCGCCGACGGCGAACAGCGGACGGTCGTGCTCGTCTGCGAGCCGGAGACCGACGCGTCCGGCGCGGTGGTCGCCCTGGCCGGCCTCGTCGTCGACATCACCGAGGGCCGCCCGCCCCAGCCCGCCGACGAGCACGTGCACCAGCTGGAGACCGAGGTCGAGCAGCTGCGCAGCGCGATGGCCAGCCGAGCGGCCATCGAGCAGGCCAAGGGCGTCCTGATGCTGCTCATGAGCTGCGGCGACCAGGTCGCCTTCGACCTGCTGGCGCACATCTCCAGCCACACCCACCGCAAGGTGCGCGACGTGGCCGTCGCGATCGTCGACTCGGCCAGCGGCCGCCACCCGCTGCCCGACGACGTCCGGGAGATCCTGCACGACGCGTCCCCGCCCGGCCGCTCCGTCTGAGCGCACCCGCCCGTCCCGGCCCGGCGGTCGTCGGAGAAGATGCCGGGACCCGCGTCACGCAGGCCGGGACGAGGAAGGGGGACTGCGGCGTGTTCTACCTGCTCGTCCGGTTCGTGCTCCGGCCGCTGTTCGTCCTCGCCTTCCGGCCCAAGGTCACCGGCCGGGCCAACGTCCCCCTCACCGGCCCGGTGATCCTGGCCAGCAACCACCTCTCCTTCATCGACAGCTTCGCCATCCCGTTGATGGCGCCGCGCAAGGTCGGCTACCTGGCCAAGTCCGAGTACTGGCACGGCCCAGGCATCGGTGGCTGGCTCACACGCACGCTGTTCACCGCGCTGGGCGCGCTGCCGGTCGAGCGACAGGAGGCCCGGGCCGCCCAGGCGACGCTGGACACCGCGCTCGGGGTGCTGCAGGCCGGGGAGGCGTTCGGGGTCTACCCCGAGGGCACCCGGTCCCGCGACGGCCGGCTCGGCCGCGGCAAGACCGGCGTGGCCTGGCTCGCGCTGACCGCCGACTGCCCCGTGGTGCCGGTCGCGGTGCACGGCACCGACGAGGTGCAGCCGATCGGCGCGAAGTGGCCGCGCCCGCACCGGGTGCGGGTCACCTTCGGGGAGCCGCTGAGCTTCCCCGAGCACCGGGGCCTGGCGGGCAAGGGCAGGGCGCGGCGCGAGGTCACCGACCGCGTGATGGAGGCGATCGCGGAGCTCTCCGGCCAGGAGAAGGCCGGCTGGTGACCCCCCGCCGCACCACCCACCGTGATGATCATCGGCATCCGGTCGCGCCCCACCGGCGTGTCGGCGACCGTTCGCCGATGATCGACGCGAGCCGGCGATGAGCGTCGGCCGGGACGGCTGGTCGCGGAGCGACCCCGGGAACGGTGCGCTGCTCGTCGCGGGCACGACCTCCGACGCCGGCAAGTCCGTGGTCACCGCTGGCATCTGCCGCTGGCTGGTGCGCCAGGGGGTGTCGGTCGCGCCGTTCAAGGCGCAGAACATGAGCAACAACTCCATGGTCACCGCCGACGGCGCCGAGATCGGCCGCGCCCAGGTGATGCAGGCCGCGGCTGCCCGGGTGGAACCCGAGGCCGCGATGAACCCGGTGCTGCTCAAGCCGGGCGGGGAGAACGCCAGCCAGGTCGTCGTCCTCGGCAAGCCCGTCGCCGACGTCACGGCGCTGTCCTACCGGCCGATGAAGGCCGCGCTGCTGGAGCAGGCGCTGGCCTGCCTGGCCGACCTGCGCTCCCGGTTCGACGTGGTGGTCTGCGAGGGCGCCGGCTCCCCCACCGAGATCAACCTGCGCGCCGACGACATCGCCAACATGGGCCTGGCCACCGCCGCCGGGCTGCCCGTGGTGGTGGTCGGCGACATCGACCGGGGCGGGGTGTTCGCCGCCCTCTACGGCACCGTCGCGCTGATGCCCCCGGCCGACCAGGCGCTGGTCGCCGGCTTCCTGGTCAACAAGTTCCGCGGCGACGTCCGGCTGCTGGCCCCGGGTCTGGACCAGCTCACCGCGCTCACCGGCCGGCCGACGCTGGGGGTGCTCCCCTGGCGCAGCGGGCTGGAGATGGACGTCGAGGACTCCCTGGGCGTCGACGCCGTCCGCGCCCCCGCCGGCCCACCCCACGGGGCGGACGTGCTGCGGGTGTCGGTCGCCCGGCTGCCCCGGCTGTCCAACTTCACCGACCTGGATGCGCTCGCCACCGAGCCCGGCGTGCTGCTGCGCTACGCCACCCGGCCCGAGGAGCTGGCCGACGCCGACCTGGTGGTGCTGCCCGGGACCAGGTCCACCGTCGCCGACCTGCAGTGGCTGCGGGAGGCCGGGCTGGCCGACGCCGTCGCCCAGCGGGCCGCCGAGGGCCGCCCGGTGCTGGGCATCTGCGGCGGCCACCAGATGCTGGCCCGCACGATCAGCGACGACGTCGAGTCCCGGGCCGGCGTCGTCCCCGGGCTCGGGCTGCTGCCCGCCGACGTGACCTTCGCCCGGGAGAAGACGCTGGGCCGGCCCTCCGGGTCCGCCCTGGGTCAGCCGGTCCGCGGGTACGAGATCCACCACGGCGTGGTGCGCCTGGACGACGGTGCCGAGCCGTTCCTGGACGGCGCCCGCGCCGGCTCGGTCTTCGGGACGACGTGGCACGGCGCCCTGGAGTCCGACGGCTTCCGCCGGGCCTTCCTGACCGAGGTCGCCAGGATCGCCGGCCGGCGGTTCACCGTGGCCCCCGACACGGACTTCGCGCACCAACGCGAGGCCCGGCTCGACGCACTCGGCGACCTGATCGCCGAGCACGCCGACACCGACGCCCTGTGGCGGCTGATCGAGACCGGGCCACCGGCCGGGCTGCCGGTGCTGGCCAGCGGGCTCAGCCCGCGCTGACCCGGGCCCGCACCTCGTCGGGCCACGGCACCGGCCGACCGTCGGCGGTCGCCACGTAGGTGGTCTGCACGGTGCAACAGACCCGCTCGCCCACCCGCACGGTGAGCAGGAGCGTCAGGCTGGTGCGGCCCAGCTTCGTCAGCTCGGCGTCGACGGCGACCGTGTCGCCGTACCGGGCCGAGGAGCTCCAGTCCAGCGCGGTGGCCTTGACGAGGTACTCGACGCCCCAGGCGTCCAGCACCCCGTGCGGGACCCCGACCGTGCCCCACCAGGCGGTGACCGTCTCGTCGGCCCAGATCAGGTAGTGGGCGTTGAAGACGACGCCCTGCTGGTCGCACTCGACGAACCGGACCGGAGCACTCCACACCGCAGGCACGAGGCGGCAGGTTACCGACCACCTCCGGAGGCCCGGCCGTTACCGTCGGAGCCGTGACTGCCGCCCCCGACACCACCGCTGCCGACCTCGAGGTGCTGGCCGGCTACCGGGCCCCGTCCCAGCTGGTGCTCGACAAGGTCATCGACCGGGTCGACGAGCACTGCCGCGCCTTCATCAGCCGGTCGCCGTTCGCCACGCTGGCGACCGCCGACGCCGAGGGGTGGCCGGACGTCTCCCCGCGCGGCGGTGAGCCGGGCTTCGTGCACGTGCTCGACGAGCACCGCCTGGCACTGCCCGACCGGCAGGGCAACAACCGGGTCGACGGCCTGCGAAACCTGGTCGCCAACCCGCGGGCGGCGCTGCTGTTCTTCGTGCCCGGCTGCGAGGAGACGCTGAAGGTCTACGGGACGACGTCTCTCGCCGGCGCCGGCGACCTGGGCATCGACTTCACCGAGTTCGGCCGCGAGCCCCGCTCCGTGCTGGTCGTGCAGGTGGAGCGGGCCTACTTCCAGTGCGGCAAGGCCCTGATGCGCTCGCGGCTGTGGGACCCCTCGGCCCAGGTCGACCGCTCGACGATGACGCCGTTCGGCCAGGTGCTCAAGGACCACTGCGCGCTGGAGACCCCGCTGCCCGACGACGCGACGATCCGCGCGGACCTCGCCCAGGAGCTCTAGGTCCTGTCGGTGGCCGGGTGCAGCATGCCCGGCATGGCACACACCTTCCAGGTCACCGTCGACTCGGTCGCACCCCACCCGCTCGCCGACTGGTGGGCCGATGCGCTGGGCTGGGAGCGAGAACCCACCGACGAGGCCTTCATCCGCCGCATGGTCGACGCCGGCCACGCGACCGAGGCCGACACCATGCGGTACGACGGCCAGCTCGTCTGGACGGCCGGCGCGGCGATCAACCACCCCACGGGCGGGGCGCCGCGGGTGCTGTTCCAGCTGGTCCCCGAGCCGAAGACGGTGAAGAACCGGGTCCACCTCGACGTGCGGGTGGGCGCGGAGGCCGTGGACGCCGAGGTGGCGCGGCTGACCGCGCGCGGGGGCACCGTACTGCACGAGGGCCACCAGGGTCCCCACCGCTGGGTGACGATCGCCGACCCGGAGGGCAACGAGTTCTGCCTCACCTGACCGCGGCCCCCTGCTGAGCCCGCGGAACGGGGAGCACAGGGCCGTCCGTCAGTCGGTGCGGTGTTCCCGCTCGGCCTTGCGGTCGGCCACGGCGCGCTGGGCCAGCAGGCGCCGCCGCTCGTTGCGGCGCTGTCGGTCCGGCGTCCGGTAACGGGCGTCCTCGACCAGCTGCCAGGCGGCGAGGGCGCTCGCGCGCACCGCCGGTGGCACGAGCATCTCCGCCGGGTGCACCGGCTCGACCATGGCCATCTCGCGACCCTCTTCCCCCATGGCGACCGGATCGTGTCGCCGTCAGGAGTGTGACCCGGCAGCCCGTGAGCGAACCGTTGTCGTGACCACTTCGCAGCATTCTGGGCACCATCTGTCACAGAAGTCACACGCGTGTCTTCTGCACGGCGGTGCGCGCGGCTGAACCGCCGGCCGGCTCCGGCGTGTCCTCGCCCGGCGCGTCGCGGGAGCCATCGCCTACCGTGCCGAGGGTGGCGGGCAGCAACTGGCGGAGAGCACTCGAGCGACTGGTGGGCGTGGTCGTCCAGGAGGGCGCGCGGAGCCTCCGGCGGAGCGACCGCACGCGCAGGCGTCCCGACGACCACTCCCCGGCTCGCCCCGAGTGGGCCACACCGGGTGCCGAGCGCCCCGCCCGGGCACCGCTCCCCCCGGCGGGGCCGCCCCGGCGCGTGCACCTGGCGACCGACTACACCGGACCGCTGGAGCTGGACTACGCGCCGCGGGCCGACGGCCGTCCCGATCCGGGCGAGGTCGTCTGGACCTGGGTGCCCTTCGACGAGGGCGACGGCCGCGGCAAGGACCGGCCGGTGCTGGTCGTCGGTCGCGACGGCGACGCGCTGCTGGGCCTCATGCTGACCAGCAAGGACCACGACCGGGACGCCGCCGACGAGGCCCGGCACGGCCGGCACTGGGTCGACGTGGGCAGCGGCGCGTGGGATCGGCAGGGCCGGCCCAGCGAGGCGCGGATCGACCGGGTCCTGCGGATCGACCCCAGCGACGTCCGGCGCGAGGGCGCGGCGCTGGGCCGGGCCCAGTTCGACCAGGTCGCCGTCGAGGTGCGCCGGCTGCGCGGCTGACCGAGGGACCCGTCAGCCGGCGTCGTCGTCCGGCTGGGTGCGGGACCGCAGGTGGTAGACCCCCGCGGAGTCGGTCAGCGACCGCAGGTCGTACCGGTGCACCACCTTCGGCCCGCCGTGCAGGTGGGTGTGGGTGATCGTCGGCAGCGGATCGCCGTGCCTGGCCTCGCGGACCTCGACCCGGCCGTCGAGCGGGCCACCGACGAACAGCAGCACGGCGCCCTCGTCCTCGGGGGTGCCGGTGGCGGCCGTGCCGGTCGCGGCCGTGTCGTTCTCGGACAGCGCGGTCCTCCTCGCTCGGTGCCAGTGCCTCGCCGGGTGGCGGCCCCGACCAGGGTAGGCACCGACGAGCGGCTCGTCCCGCATCTGCGGCGGTCAACCCCCGGCGATCGGGCGTGATCCGTGCCGCGCCCAGACCTCGTGACCGGCCGCCGACGCCGCGGCGAGCAGGGGCACGAACAGCAGCGCGCCCGCCAGTCCCCACAGCAGTCCACCGGCCGTCACCGCGATCAGGACCATGGCCGCGTTGATCGGCAGCCGGCTCTTCATCACGTAGGGCTCGACGACGTCGTTGCCGAGCTGCTGGACGACCACGACCAGGCCCAGCACGAGCGCGGCGGTGCCGAGGCCCTCGGCGCCGTAGGCGACCAGGACGGCCACCGCCCCGGCGACGAAGGCACCGATCGTGGGGATGTAGGAGGCGACGAACTGCAGCGCGGCCAGGGTGAGCGCCAGCGGGATGCCGAGCAGCAGCAGACCGAGCCCGATGCCGACCGCGTCGAACAGGGCCACGATGGTCAGCCCGCGCACGTAGGCGCCCACCGTGCCCCATGCGGCCCGGCCGCCCGCGTCGACGTCCTCCCGGACCCGGCCGCCGAACTTGCCGAGCAGCCACTGCCACATGCCCGGGCCGCTGGTCAGGAACAGGAACGCCAGTGCCAGGGCGAGGAAGACGCCGAGGAGGGCCTCGAGGAGCGTCTGCGCCGGCCCGACCAGCGCGCCGATGCCGGCCCCGCCCTGCCCGCCGCCGCCGCCCAGGTCACCGATCGAGGGCATCGACATGCCGAAGCGTTCCGAGAGCTGGGTGGAGACCCGGTCCAGGGCGTCGCGGAGCTGGGGCAGCTGCGAGGCGATCCGGGCGCTCAGGCCGAGCAGCGCGCCGACCAGCACCACCAGGAGCAGCAGCACGGCCGCACCCGCGGAGACCCACCGCGGCACGCCTCGCCTGCTGGCCCACTGCACCGCAGGTGCGGCCACCCCGGCGAGCAGCAGCGCGGTCAGCACGGCGACGAGCACCAGGGTGAGCTTCACGGCCAGCCCGGCGAGCAGCCAGACCAGGACGGCGAGCACGAGCAGCCGCCCGCCCACGGCGGCGGTGCGCACCAGCCAGGCGGGGGCGGTCCGGTCATCGAGATCGGATCGGGGTTCCTCAGCTGCCATGCACCAGGACATGCCACGTCTGCGCCGCCTGACACATGGCGACCGCGGATCGTCGCCGGGCGGCTGCTACCCCGGTTGCCGTCCCCGACCCAGCCAGCGGGCGAGCAGCGGTGCGGAGAAGAGCATCACGAACAGCCGCAGCACCTGGACCGCGAGCACGAAGGTCGCGTCGGCGCCGCTGCCGGTGGCCGTGGCGAGCACCGCGTAGAGCCCGCCCGGCGTGGTCGCCAGGTACCCGTCGAGCGCGCTCACCCCGGCGGTGCGGGACAGCAGCACCCCCAACCCGGCACAGGCGACGACCGCGCCGACGATGAGCACGACGGCCAGGGGCAGCGCCCGGCCGACCAGCCGCAGGCTCGCCCGGGTGAACCCCAGCCCCACCTGCAGTCCGATCGCCAGGAAGCCGGCCGCCTCCACCAGCGGCGGCACGGTGGCCCCCTGCGACAGCCCGGTCACGTCCAGGACGGCGGCCACCGCCATCGGCCCCAGCAGCGCACCCACCGGCAGCCGGCTCACCCGGCCGAGCAGCACCCCGACGACCACGCAGACCACGGTGAACAGCAGCCCGGCGGGCCAGCCGGGGCCCTCGTCGGCCGTCGTCGCCGCCGCACCGCCCGAGGCGCCGTAGACCGTGGTGGCCACGACCGGCATGGCGGTCACGATCAACAGCACCCGGAGGTACTGCAGGACGGCGACCACCTGCGCGTCCGCGCCCAGGTCCCGGGCCATCGCGGTGATGCCGGATGCGCCGCCGGCGATCATCGCGAACGCACCGGTGACCGGGCTGATCCCGGGCTGCAGCCGCATCAGCTGCCCGGCGACCAGGCTGACGGCGAGCGTGGCGACGGTGATCAGCAGCACCGGCAGCCAGTGCTCGGCGACCGTGCGCAGCGTGTCGGCCTGGATCAGCGCACCGATCGAGACGCCGATGACCGCCTGCGCTCCGGTGCCGGCCGGCCGCGGGAGCACCGACGGCGTGGTGCCGAGCAGCGCCCGCCCCAGCCCGGCCACCAGGCCGCCGAACAACGCGGCCGAGGGCACGGCGAGGACGTCGAGCGCCAGGGTCGCGCCGATCCCGACGACGAGGACCGCGGCCCAGTCGAGCACCCGCCGCCATCGCCCCCGCGCCACGCGGGAACTCTCCCTCAGCCTCCTGTGGCCTCGTCCAGAGGCTCTGCCCGAGCTGGCGAGGGAGGAGTGGGACGGGGACCTTCGACGATCCGGCGGAGCTCGGCGACGTGGGCGTCGAACGCCGCCCGCCCCGCCTTGGTGAGCGCCAGGCTGGTGCGCTGGCGCGAGGCGATCGTCGCCTTGCGCACCTGCACGTAGCCCGCCTCCTCCAGCTGTCTGACGTGCTTGGAGAGCACCGAGTCGCTCACCGACACCGCGTCCCGGACGGCGGCGAACTCCATCGTGTCGACGGCGGCCAGCAGCCCGCAGATCTGCAGCCGGGGCGGCGCGTGGACGACGGCGTCGAACCGCGGCTCGACGGCGGTCACCGCCCGGCCCGCAGCCCTGCGACGTAGATCCGGGTCACCCACCGGCTGAGCAGCCCCGCCGACGCCCCGAGCACCGAGCCCACCACGACCATCGCGCCACGCAGGTCGAGCAGGAACTCGGCTGCGCCGCCCAGGGCGAACAACAGGAAGTAGCCGACCGCCCACTGGCGGACGGCCCGCCGGACGCGCTCCTGCACCGGCCCGACTGTCCGGGCGTCCCACCAGACCCCGGTGATCCGCCGGTACGCCGCCACCAGGCCGGCGGTCCCGGCGAGGAAGAGCACCAGTGCTCCGGCGATCACCCAGATGCTGTGGGACGAGTAGCTGCTGAAGAACCCGAAGAGGAGCAGCCCCAGGGCGACGTCGTACCACCACGGCTGGACGATGCGATCGGCGAGCGCCGTCTGGTCTGCATCGAGCGCGGCCAGCTGGGCGGCGGCCGCGGCCGGGTCGGCCGGCGGCTGACCGCCGTCCAGATCTGCAGCGTTGCCGGTCACCGCTCGCCCCGGAGCTCGGCGGCCCACGCGCGTCCCCACCAGCGGCTGAGCACGGCGACCGCGACACCGAGCACCGCGCCGGCCACGACCATCGCCCAGTGCTGGTCGTAGCCGTCGGCGAGCACGAACGCCGGCACGAGGACCACCAGGCAGATGCCGGCCCACAGCAGCATGCTGCGGCCGTCGATGGTCACCCACACCCCGGTCATCCGCTTGTAGGTCCGGACCAGCACACCCAGGCCGGCGAGGAAGAGGACCAGCGCCGGGAACGTCACCCAGAGCGAGTCGAAGACGTAGGACGACAGGAAGCCGAACAGCAGCAACCCGAGTGCCACGTCGTACCACCACGGCTGCACCACCCGGTCGGCCAGCGCCGCACGGTCGGCCTGTAGGGCGGCCAGCTGGGCGGTGGCGTCGTCCCGGTCGGTCCCGTCTCTTTCCATGCCGGAAAGAGTGCCGCATCACTTTCCACCTCGTCAAGAGACGACGCCACTGTCCCCACCCCGGGTCGCCGTGGTCGAATGACGCTCCAACTGCGACGGCAGTGGAGGAAGCCCGGTGGAACTCCGGCGCGGTCCCGCCACTGTGACCCGGTCCCGACCGGGGAGTCAGGAACTCCCGCCGTCGCTTCCTGCCACCTCCGGGCGTGGACACCCGGGGAGAGGACCTGTGGTCTGCTGATGACCTATCCCTTCGGCGCCGTCGTCGGCATGGACGACATGCGACTGGCGCTGCTGCTCAACGCCGTCTCCCCCGCCGTGGGTGGAGTGCTGGTGCGCGGCGAGAAGGGCACCGCGAAGTCGACGACGGTCCGCGCCCTGGCCGCCGTCCTGCCCCCGGTCGACGTCGTCGCCGGCTGCCGCTTCGCCTGCGACCCCGCCGCCCCCGACCCGGAGTGCCCGGACGGCCCGCACTCCGCCGACGACCGCCCCGTCACCCGCCCGGCCCGCCTCGTCGAGCTGCCGGTCGGCGCCTCGGAGGACCGGCTGGTCGGCTCGCTGGACCTGGAGCGGGCGCTCACCGAGGGCGTGAAGTCCTTCGAGCCCGGGCTGCTGGCCGGTGCGCACCGCGGCGTCCTGTACGTCGACGAGGTCAACCTGCTGCACGACCACCTGGTCGACCTGCTGCTGGACGCCGCCGCCCTGGGCCGGGCCTACGTCGAGCGCGAGGGCGTCTCGGTGCGGCACGCCGCCCGCTTCCTGCTGGTCGGCACCATGAACCCGGAGGAGGGCGAGCTCCGCCCCCAGCTGCTGGACCGGTTCGGGCTCACCGTCGAGGTCGCCGCCCCCCGGGACGCCGACCTGCGCGCCGAGGTGGTCCGCCGCCGGTTCGGCTACGACGCCGACCCGGCAGCCTTCGCCGCCGCCTGGGCCGTCTCCGAGCGTGAGCTGGCGGACCAGATCGCCGCGGCCCGCGCGCTGCTGCCCAGCGTGGTGCTGAGCGACGCCGCCCTCCGCCAGGTCACCAGCGTCTGCGCCGCCTTCGACGTCGACGGCCTGCGCGCCGACCTGGTCACAGCCCGCGCCGCGATCGCGCACGCCGCCTGGTGCGGCCGCACCGACGTCACCGAGGACGACGTCCGGGTCGCCGCCCGGCTCGCCCTCCCGCACCGCCGCCGGCGCAACCCCTTCGACGCCCCCGGCCTCGACGACGACACCCTGGACCAGGCCCTCGCCGACTCCCGCCCCGACGACGACCCGGACGACGACCCCACCCCGCCCGAGGGCACCGACCCCACCGACGGCCCGGACTCTCCCCCCGACGGCGGCGGCACCCCTCCCCCGGGCGACACCTCCCCCGACCACCAGAATGGCCATTTTGGTGGTGCTGAGGGTGAGTCGGCGCCGGCTCCGCAGGACGGCGGGGCCCCGGACGAGCAGCCACCGACGACGGCGCCGCGGGGTGAGGGCGGTGGGCACACCGACGCCGCGCCCGCACCGGAGAAGGCCGCCGTCGCCCCGGACGCCGCGTTCCTGGTGCAGCGGCTGGAGGTGCCCGGCATGGGTGCGGGCGCGTCGGGCCGGCGGTCGAAGGCGCGCAGCGAGCGCGGGCGGGTGGTCGGCTCCCGGCGTCCCGAGGGCAGCGTCACCAAGCTGCACCTGGTCGACACCGTGCTCGCTGCCGCACCGCACCAGCGGGCCCGCGGCCGCAGCGGCGCCGGGCTGCGCCTGCAGCACGAGGACCTGCGCCAGGCCACGCTGGAGGGCCGCGAGGGCAACCTCGTCCTCTTCGTGGTCGACGCCAGCGGCTCGATGGGCGCCCGCTCCCGGATGGCCGCGGTGAAGGGCGCCGTCCTCTCGCTGCTGATGGACGCCTACCAGCGCCGGGACAAGGTCGGGCTGATCACCTTCCGCGGCGCGGACGCCGAGCTGACCCTGCCGCCCACCTGGTCGGTGGAGGCCGCCGCCGCCCGGCTGACCAGCCTGCCCACCGGCGGGCGCACCCCGCTCGCCGCCGGGCTGCTCCGGGCGCACGAGACGCTGCGGCTGGAGCGGGTCCGCGACCCGCAGCGCCGCCCGCTGCTCGTCGTCGTGACCGACGGCCGGGCGACCGGGCCGCGCGGCGGCGACCACCTCTCCGACGCCCGCCGGGCCGCCGGCCTGCTCGCCGCGGCCGGGACGGCGAGCGTCGTCGTCGACTGCGAGTCCGGGCCGGTGCGGCTGGGCCTGGCCGCGTCGCTGGGCACGGCGCTGGGCGCGCAGACGATGCGGCTCGAGGAACTCGGCGCGGAGTCGCTGGTCCGCACGGTGCGAGAGGCGGCCTAGTGAGCGAGCTCGCGAGCTCACCGATGAGCACAGTGCCAGGCAGTCGGCCGACGAGCGCCAGCGAGGAGGACCAGTGCCCCAGGGACAGGTGACCGCGGTCCCGGTCGACGGGCTGACCACTCGGCAGCGCCGCAACCGACCGCTGCTCGCGGTGCACACGGGCGAGATGAAGGGCAAGTCCACCGCTGCCTTCGGGATGGCGATGCGGGCGTGGAACCAGGGCTGGTCGATCGCGGTCTACCAGTTCGTCAAGAGCGCCAAGTGGAAGGTCGGCGAGGAGAACGCGCTGACCGCACTGGGCCGGGTGCACGAGACCACCGGCGAGGGCGGCCCGGTGGTCTGGCACAAGATGGGCTCGGGCTGGTCGTGGTCGCGCAAGCACGGCGACGAGACCGACCACGCCGGTGACGCCGCCGAGGGCTGGGCGCAGATCAAGCGCGACCTGGCCGCCGAGGCGCACCGGTTCTACGTGCTCGACGAGTTCACCTACCCGCTGAAGTGGGGCTGGGTCGACATCGAGGACGTCGTCGAGACGCTGACGAACCGGCCGGGCAGCCAGCACGTCGTCATCACCGGGCGCAACGCCCCGCCGGCGCTGATCGAGGCCGCTGACCTGGTCGTGGAGATGACCAAGGTCAAACACCCGATGGACGCCGGCCAGAAGGGCCAACGGGGGATCGAGTGGTGACCCACCCGGCCACCAAAATGGCCATTTTGGTGGTTCCTGAGGAACCGGCGCGTTCCTGCTCGGCCACCAAAATGGCCATTCTGGTGGAATGCGGGGTCGGGCGATGAGGGTGCCGCGGATCGTGGTGGCCGCGCCGTCGTCCAACGCCGGGAAGACGTCGATCACCACCGGCCTGATCGCCGCGCTGACCGCCCGCGGGCTCACCGTGAGCCCGCACAAGGTCGGCCCCGACTACATCGACCCGGGCTACCACGGTCTCGCCGCCGGCCGCCCGGGCCGCAACCTGGACAAGTGGCTGGTCGGCGACGACCGGATCACCCCGCTGTTCCTGCACGGCTCGCGGGGCGCCGACGTCGCGGTGGTCGAGGGCGTGATGGGGCTGTTCGACGGCGCCGCGCACGCCAGCGTCGAGCCCGGCTACGGCTCCACCGCCCAGGTCGCCGCGCACCTGCAGGCGCCGGTGGTGCTGGTCGTGGACGCGGCGTCGCAGGCCCGCAGCGTGGCCGCGCTGGTGCACGGGTTCGCCACCTTCGACCCGACGGTGCGGATCGGCGGCGTCGTCCTCAACCGGGTCGGCAGCGACCGGCACGAGGCGATCCTGCGCGAGGCGCTGGGCACGGCCGGGGTGCCGGTGCTCGGTGCGGTCCGCCGGATCGCGGAGCTGCAGACGCCGTCCCGGCACCTGGGCCTGGTGCCGGCCGCCGAGCGGTCGGCGGAGGCGGTGCGCACCGGGCGCGCGCTGGGCGCGGTGGTGGAGTCGAGCATCGACCTGGACGCCGTCCTGCGGCTGGCCCGCACCGCGCCGGACCTCACCGGCGAGCCCTGGGACCCGGCCGCCGAGGTGACCCCGGTCGAGGGCCGCCCGGTCGTCGCGGTGGCCGGCGGCCCGGCGTTCACCTTCGGCTACGCCGAGACCGCCGAGCTGCTCACCGCGGCCGGCGCCGAGGTCGTGACCGTCGACCCGCTGCGGGACGACGCACTCCCCGAGGGCACCCGGGCGCTGGTCGTCGGCGGCGGCTTCCCCGAGGTGCACGCCAGCGCGCTCAGCGCCAACGTCGGCCTGCGGACGGCGATCGCCGACCTCGCCGCCCGCGGCGGCCCGATCGCCGCGGAGTGCGCCGGGCTGCTGTACCTCTCCCAGGAGCTGGACGGCGAGCCGATGTGCGGCGTGCTGCCCACGACGACGGCGATGCACCCCAAGCTCACGCTGGGCTACCGCGCTGCGGTGGCGCTCACCGACAGCGTGCTGGCCCCGGCCGGCACCCGGGTGCGCGGGCACGAGTTCCACCGCACCACCGCCGGTCCGGCCGCCGGGGCGACCCCCGCCTGGCAGTGGAACGCCGACGGGCCGGAGGGCTTCGTGACCGGCAACGTGCACGCCTCCTACCTGCACCTGAACTGGGCCGGCTCCCCCGGGATGGCCACCCGCTTCGTCGCCGCTGCCGCGCGGGTCCCCCAGGAGGTCGGGCATGCACATCGCTGAGGGGTTCCTGCCACCCGCGCACGCCATCGGCTGGACGATCGCCGCCGCCCCGTTCGTCGTCCACGGTGCACGCGCCGTGGTCAAGGAGGTGCGCGAGAACCCGGAGTCGACCCTGCTGCTCGGCGCTGCCGGGGCGTTCACGTTCGTGCTCAGCGCGATCAAGCTGCCCTCGATCACCGGCAGCTCCAGCCATCCGACCGGCACCGGGCTGGGCGCCGTCCTGTTCCGACCACCGGTGATGGCCCTGCTCGGCACGGTGGTGCTGCTGTTCCAGGCACTGCTGCTCGCGCACGGCGGGCTGACCACCCTGGGCGCCAACGCGTTCTCGATGGCGGTGGTCGGTCCCTGGGCCGGCTACGCCGTCTACCGGCTGGTCCGGCGCAGCGGGGGTGGACTCCTCCCCGGGGTCTTCGCCGCGATGGCCGTGGCCGACCTGGCCACCTACGTGACGACGGCGCTGCAGCTGGCCTGGGCGCACCCCGACGCAGCCAGCGGCTTCGCCGGGGCGGCGGCGAAGTTCCTGTCCGTCTTCGCGTTCACCCAGGTGCCGCTGGCGATCGGCGAGGGCCTGCTCGGCGTCCTGCTGTTCCGGGTGCTGGTGGTCAACGCCCGCCCCGAGCTGGAGCGCCTCGGCGTCCTCCGCCGCACCCCGGAGCCCGATCAGGCCCCGGTGCCCGAGCCCACCCCGGGGGGTGAGCGATGAGGCGGCACCTGGTCACCGCACTGCTGGTGCTGGCCGTGATCGCCCTGTTCGCCACCCCGCTGCTGCTCGACGGCGGCAGCGAGTACGCCGGCACGGACAGCCAGGCCACCGAGCTGATCGAGGACTCCGACGCCGGCTACGAGCCGTGGTTCGAGTCGGTCTTCTCCCCGGGCTCCTCGGAGATCGAGTCCGGCCTGTTCGCCATGCAGGCGGCGCTGGGCGGCGGCGTGCTGGGCTACGTTCTCGGCCGGCTGAAGGGCCGCCGGACGGCGGAGCGACAGCGCCAGACGGCGAAGCGACAGCGCCGGACGGCGGAGCGACAGCGCCGGACGGCGGAGGAGGCAGCCACGCCCCCCGCGGCGCCGTGACCGGGCTGGCGATCGACGACGCCGCCTGGGCCAGTGCCTGGCGGCTGCGCTCCCCCGCCGACAAGCTGCTGCTCAGCGGAGGACTGGTGCTCGCCGCGCTGGTGCTGCCGGCCTGGCCGGGGAGCCTGCTGGTCGGGCTGGCCGCCGTCGTCCTGGCGCTGGGCCCGGCCCGGGTGCCGGCGCGCACGTTCGGCCGCGCGGTGCGGCTGCCGCTGGCGTTCATCCTGATCGGGGCGGTCACGGCGGTGGTCCAGGTCGGGGACGGCGGCCTCGGCTGGGCTCCGGACGCCGCCGCTCGGGCAGGCGGGCTGGTCGGGCACGCGGTGGCCGGCAGCGCGGCGGTGCTGCTGCTGGCGACGACGACGCCTATGTCGGACCTGTTGCCTGCGCTGCACCGGATGCGGGTGCCCGACGCCGTGGTCGAGGTGGCCTCGGTGACCTACCGGATGCTGTTCGTGCTGCTCACCAGCCTGTCCACCATCCGCGAGGCGCAGGCCGCCCGGATGGGGCACGCGGGCATCCGGAACTCCTACCGCTCCTCGGGGATGCTGGCCGCCGCGGTGCTGACCCGCTCCTGGGACCGGGCCCGCCGGCTGTCCGACGGGCTGGCCGGGCGCGGCATGGAGACCGGGCTGCGGGTGCTGCCGGAGGTGCTGCCCTCCTCCCCCCGGTTCGTCGCGAGCACCGTCGTCGGGCTGGCCGCCCTGGTCACCGTGAGCGTGCTGGCATGAGCCACCTGACGCTGGCGGCCGAGGGCCTGGTCGCCGGGTACGAGCGGGGCGCCCGGGTGCTGGACGGTGCCTCGCTGACAGTGCCGCCCGGCCGCCGGCTCGCGCTGCTGGGCGCGAACGGATCGGGCAAGACGACGCTGCTGCGCTGCCTGTCCGGGGCACTGGCGCCGGTGCGCGGCCGCATCACCCTGGACGGCGCCGAGCTGCACGCCACCCGCGCGGGCCTGCGCGCCCACCGGCAGGCGGTGCAGCTGGTGCTGCAGGACCCCGACGACCAGCTGTTCAGCGCCTCGGTCGCCCAGGACGTCTCCTTCGGGCCGGTGAACCTGGGCCTGCCCGAGGACGAGGTGCGGGCGCGGGTCGCCGAGGCGCTGGAGCTGCTCGCCGTGGCGCACCTGGCCGGCCGCCCGACGCACCAGCTCTCCTACGGCGAACGGAAGCGGGTCGCCATCGCCGGTGCGGTCGCCATGCGGCCCTGCGTGCTGATGCTCGACGAGCCGACCGCCGGGCTCGACCCGACCGCGGTCGGCGAGGCGCTGGCCGCCCTGGCCCGGCTGCAGGAGGCCGACTCGACGATCGTGATGAGCACCCACGACGTCGACCTGGCGCTGCGCTGGGCCGACGAGGTCGCCGTGGTGGTGGACGGCGGGGTGGTGCAGGGCGCCCCGGACGTCGTCCTGGGCGATGACGCGCTGCTGGCCCGCGCCCGGCTGGACCGCCCGTGGGCGCTCAGCGTCGGCGCCCGGCTGCAGGCCCTCGGGCTGCTGCCCGACGGCGCCCTCCCCCGGGACGCCGACGCGCTGATCGCCGCGCTCCCCGACCGTCCCGGGGTGACGGCGTGATCGTGGTGGGCATCGGCGCACGCTCCGGGGCGACCGCCGACGAGCTGCTGGCCGCCGTCGACGCGGTGCTGCCGGCGCCGGAGGGCCCCGTCCGGCTGGCCACGCTGGACAGCCGGGCCGCCGAGCCGGGGCTGCGCGAGGCCGCCGCCC
>NZ_JPMX01000003.1:87440-145369 GCF_000761485.1 Modestobacter caceresii | reverse complement strand
GCCGCCCACGAACCGAAGGCCGCCTGACCCTCGACGAATCAACGACGGGAACCACTAGTCGACGGCTTCCCGTGAGCCGTCCGCAGCGGTCGTTGTGGCGGACGACGATCGCTGAAACGCCAGGTTGCCAGGAGCAATCACTTGGCCCCCTTGTAAGACGGGGGGCCGAGCGTGATTCCACCCTGCGTGATTGCCGTGATCGCGCGCGTGATTGCCTGACCAGCGGAGAGGCGATTCATCGTGATTCCTACGAGTCACACCTGAAGCTCGCGCCTCACTTTGAGCGGCGGCTGATCACGTGATTGCCCGGGCCACGGGCACTCGCGTCACCTCAGCAGGCAAGTGGGTGTGGTGGGGCTGCGCCTGGCCGCCCTCCCTCGTCGAGAGCGGCGAACTCATCCTCGATGACACCGACCTCGGTATTTGGGAGTCGTGCGCCCACATCGACGACTAGGGCGTCCTCCTCCGCTACCGCTGGCGTGTACTGCGGAGCGTGCGCCGACCTCGATGGATGGGCGTGCGACTGCGAGTCCTGTCAAGACGGTCGGGAGAAGGACCTGGGGGAGTAGTGCCGTTTGGTCAGGCCGCCGCAGGCGGCTCTTCAAGTCGGGCCGATGCGGGTCAGCCATCCGGCGCTCAGGCCACAGCCGGCACACTCACGTCAGTCATCGTCCTCGGCCTGTTGGGTCGCCGCTGCCTCCCGCCGCTCGCTGCCCCGCCGGGCGCGCACCTCGAGTTCAGTCCGGCTGATCGCCCGGTCCAGCACCGCCAGCATGTCATCAAGGTCTGAGCCCTCATCCCACTCCTCCTCGACGATGCTGCGCGCCCGCTGCATCCCTTCAACGACCCCATCCTCGAATGCGGCGAGCCCACTCATGCGCCTGAGTCTGCGAGCCGGCTCCGGCGGTCGGAAGCTGACGCGCCGGGCTCCCGCCTCATGTGAGCGACTCCGCAAGGGTGCTCCGCTGGAGTTCCAGTACCTCGCAGACCACGCCGACTGGTGCACGATGGCGTCAGAGGGCTTCGGCGCCGCCACCCGACGCCGCCGGCTGGCCGTGGTAGGACGGCATTCGGTCATCGGGAAGCACGGGGGCAGGCGCACATGGCGGTCAGCTGTCGGCACGGGTCTGGGCATGCTCGCTGAGCTCCACGGCAAGTTCGATCCCGACCGGCCCGAGACGGCCGACCGCAGCGAAGACCTGCTCACTTCCGCCGTGTTCGGTGCCGTGCGGCACCTGCCACGGGCGGCGCTCGCGGCGCTCTGTGCGGCGATCGGCCTGCCCGCCGATGCGAAGGCGGCTCGGGCAGCACGCATCCTGCTGTGGCCACAGGTGCCAATGCCGAAGTGGCCCGGAAAGGTCATCGAGCCCGATGTGATCGTCGTCGTTGGGCGTCAGCCGGTGGTCTTCGAGGCGAAGCTGCACTCGCCGTTCGGGCTGTACTTGGATCCGAACGAGCCGAGCGGGCAGCCGTTGCACCAGCTTGCGGTCCAGTACGCCGCGGTCAGCGCGTGGGCCGCCGGTGAGCGCCTGCTGCCGCCGGTGGTCGCCGCAGTCACCGCACCTCCACAGCGGCCGTCGATCGACTTGGCGCGCGCTTCGCACGACGTGACCCGTCTGTCTCGGGGCACGAGCGCGGATGTGTTCCGTTGGCTGCCGTGGTGGCGGATCGCCGAGGTACTCGACGGTCTGCCCGAGTTGCGCGTCCATGAGCGCACGCTCGTCGACGACCTGCTCAGATACATGGAGAAGAAGGGGGTACGCCGGGTGTTCACCGGATTCCAGGCCGAGGACTACTGGCTCATCTCGGCAGCGCAGCGCGTCGCCGGCGACCGGGTCTATCCGCAGGTCCGCACGTTCGTCGAGGACCTCGCCGCAGTCCTGGACAGCGACCAAATCGGCTGGTCCCAGCCGGGCTGCCGATCCATGTGGCTGCCCCTGGGCGCCTCCACCAGCAAGCCGACCGACTGCACGCGTGGCTGGCTGGGCGCGCAGTTCTGGCCGAAGGCGTGGCCGCAGCGGCATGGTCGGCTCGGCAGCAACCTCGCCCTCTACGTGCTTTTCGACTTCCTGAATCCCGCTTTGGAGGTCGGTTTGTCCATCCCGGGTCCGGGTGTCGCCGCCGTGCAGCCCGGATGGCCCGACCACCTCCCGAACCTCGTAAATGCCATCCACTAGGTGAAGCGGGACTACGAGCTCGTCATCGACTCCGGCGACGTCGCCCGACCGACGCGAGCCCACGATGCAGCGACCGTCGAAGAGGACTGGTTCAACGGCGCGATGGCGGCGCTGACCACCACCGCCCACCTGCGCGTACGGCGCCGGGTTGACCCGCTGCAGGCGACGGTGCAGCAGGCGCGTGAACTGCTGCTCGCCGTGCGCGACGACCTCGAAGGGATGGGGGAGTCGTGGTGGAACTTGGCGCGCGCGGTCGGGTACCTCACCCCTGACGACGCCCCCGCGACGTGACGGTGGCCGCGGCGCTGCCCGGGACACCGGTCCCGGACGCCGAGCTGTGCGCACTCGGGTTCGTCCCGCTCGAGCTGCGGTTCGCGGTCGACCCGGTTCCACTCGCGACCGGCATGGGGTGCTCCTGGACGACGCTCAGCGACGTCCCGGACGATCCAGGGCTGTACGCCTTCACGATGTCTGACGGTGCTGTCCAGCACGTCGCCTACGTCGGGCTCACCAGCCACCTGTGGATGGTGACGAAGGGGTACCTGCCTCGCTCGGGCGGCGCCCGCGGCGGCCAGCGATACGGCCGCCCGAAGCACGCTGGTGTCACCCGCCAGCGCGTCAACATCTCATCGCGGCCGAGCATGCGCTCGGCCGCCGGGTCCGTCATTGGGTCCGCCCACTGCCCCAGGCGGAGCTCGTCACCGCGGAGGAGGCGCTCATCACTAGCTGGCGCCTGCGTACTACCGGATGGAACCGCGGATAGTCCCGTTCTGGCCTACAGCCGCGGCACGTCCATCGACGCGGTGCCGCTGTCGACCGCCGCACTGGACCTCGGTCCGGAGTCGCGGAAGCGATGCCAGCGCTTCGGGTCTCCGGCCCACCAGGCCACGACGTCGACCGCCCGGAGCAGCGAGATCGGCGGATCGACTGCGAGCGCGGCGACGTCCTCGAAGAACCCCGGGTCCGCCTCGATGTCTGCCCGGACAGCGTCGGAGAAGACGAGGTGGAACTCACCCCAGGAGCGGCCATTCACCGGCGGGATCCGTGGCGTCTCGCCGTACTGGTAGACCTTCTCGACGTTGCCGTCCCACAGCGGGATGAGGTCCGGCCGCTTGCGATGCAGAACCTTCGACAGGATCGTACCCTTCGCGCCGGGGATCCCGCGGCGGTCGATCAGCGCGAACATGCGGCGCACGTGCTCGCGCTCGTTGTCAGTCGCATCGAAGACCGACGCCGCAGGCCGGATCTGGTCGAGCGACTCCTGTAGTTGCGGCCGGACCGCCTGCAGGCTCTCGTAGACGCCCAGGTCGAAGGGCTGGACGTTGAGCAGAGGTGGCGCCAGCAGGTCGGCGTCCGTCAGCGGCCCGAGCGCCCGACGGGCCTCGTACCGCTCATAGGCCGGGTGCCCCCATCCGGACCCGTCCGTGAGGTACTGCCGGGTGTGGTCGCAAGCCTCGACCCGAGGCACCCGGATCCCGCCCACACGCACTGCCTCCACGGCCCCGCAGGCTACTTGCGCTGCGCTGGCTCGCCCGCACAGTCCCAGGGGCAGGGGCGGGCGGTTGGGCTCCGACCGCTCGAAGGGCCCCCGGGGTGGTAGCCGGGGGCTCTTCCCTGGCGCTGATCACTCCTTCGGGTGGGCCCCATGCGTTCCCGCGGATTGTTCGAACGGTCTCGGTCGCCGCCTGCTGGCTACCACTTGGACCGGCTCTTCTGGTCCCCCGGTTCGCGGCAGAACTGGAGCTGCTGTGAGCACCCCTGACGACATGTGGGCCGGCTGGGATGCCCGCGACAAGGACGGCGGGCTCACTCAACTCCATCAGACACGCGCTGCTCAGCACGTTGAGCCGCGCCGACTGGCCCGTGACCCACTGGACTTCGACTGGATGCTCGCCGAGGCGCTCGTCCGGGAGAAGGCGAATCGTGAGGCTCGCCGTCTGCTCGACCAGGAGGAGACCGCAGCCGGTAGCGACCCGTACGCCCGGATGGTCGAGACCGAGGAGCGGAGGCTAAAGGCACGCCTGGAGGCCCAGGCACGAGTCGCCGAGCAGACGCAGGCTCGCCGGGAAGGCGGCGGCCTGGACGGGTTGGACCTCAGCCGGGCTGTGCAGGGGGGCGAGTTCCTGTTCGGCGCGGACGCGGAGCTCGAGCCCATCTGGGGTTCGACCGACCAGACGCTGTGGGCGGCGGGCGAGGCCGTGATGATTCACGGCCCGCAGGGCACCGGGAAGACGACGCTGGCGCAGCAGCTGGTGAAGGCGCTCCTCGGCCTGCAGCCCGAGGTGCTCGGGTTCGCGGTCGCGCCGACCCGCAAGAAGGTGCTGTATCTCGCTATGGACCGTCCGCGGCAGGCGGCGCGGGCCATGAAGCGGCTCTACGCGACCTGCACCGAGAAGGAGCGCGCCGTCGTCGACGAGCGTTTGGTCGTCTGGAAGGGGCCTCTACCGGCGCCACTCCTGAGCCATCCCGCATTGCTGCGGGACCTGGCACGCCACTTCAGCTGCGACGTCATCGTCGTCGACTCGCTGAAGGACGCCGTCGCGAAGCTGTCTGATGACGAGCACGGGTCGAACTACAACACCGCCATCCAGATGTGCCTGGTCGCCGGTATCCAGGTCTGCGACCTGCACCATCCGCGGAAAGCGAATGCGGACAACGCGAACAAGGCCAAGAGCGTCGACGACATCTACGGGTCGACGTGGCTGACCGCCGGCCACGGCAGCATCGTCAACCTCTGGGGCAAGACCGGTGACCTTGTCGTCGAACTGTCCATGCTCAAGCTCGTGAACGACGACGTCGGTCTGCTGAATGTCGTGCATGACCACGAGGCGGGTGTCTCTCAGGTGCAGGAGCAGTTCGACATGCTCGAAGCGCTTGTGCAGAAGGGAGCGCTGACGGCGGCGGCCGCGGCGGCTTTGACGGTGGACGCTCCGAAGGCGAATGACGTGGAGAAGGCGCGGCGGAGGCTTCGCCAGCTGGTGAAGGCCGGCCTCGCCGACGAAGAGGCCGGCACGCGTGGCGGCGCTCCCGGGGTGGGCGCCGCGGTCTGGCGCCCCACAGAGGACGGCCGCAAGGTCGCCGGTACGCAGAAGCCAACGACAACAATGAGTTCGGGTCGCGGGTTCGGGGGCGGTGCAGCCGCGGGCAGTTGGGCCTCGACAGACCCGTTCTGAGGCCCGGATGCCGGGGGCGCCGGAAGCTGCGCCCGGGTTGGAAGCCTCGCGAGTGTCCGTTAGGACGGGCCATCTCGCTGACCAACCTGGGCGCGCCCTGGTCCGCCGCTGCGGGCGTACGCGTCGAGTCAGCCGCGGTGGGGATGAAGAGGGCCTTCGCGACGAGGGGCGAGGCAGCGACGCGGGAACGCAAGGAGACCACGCTGCAACGTCGCGTGACGATGACGGGTGAAGATGGTTCTTCAGCTCATCCGCCTGCGAGGCCAGGCGCAACCGTTGGGAGGGCCCGTGGAGGGGTTTGCGGACAAGGTCGGCTTCATCTGGTCGATCGCTGATCTGCTCCGCGGCGACTACAAGCAGTCCGAGTACGGCAAGGTGATCCTGCCGCTGACCGTGCTGCGCCGGCTCGACTGCGTGCTGGAGCCGACGAAGGACGCCGTCGTCGCGAAGGCTGCCGCGCTCGCCGGAAGGATTGACAACGTCGACCCGGTACTGCGGCGGACGTCCGGGCAGAGCTTCTACAACGTCTCCCCGCTCACCTTCGGCAAGCTCCGCGACGACTCGGAGAACGTCGCCGCGAACCTCACGGCCTACATCGCCGGGTTCTCCCTGGGCTCCCTCGAGGCGATCACCCGCTTCGGCTTCGACGACCAGATCAAGCGCTTGGACGAGGCTGGCCTGCTGTACCAGGTCGTCGCCCGGTTCGCCGACGTCGACCTGCACCCGGACGCAGTCAGCAACCTGGCGATGGGCTACCTCTTCGAGGAGCTCATCCGGCGGTTCTCAGAGCAGTCGAACGAGACCGCCGGTGAGCACTTCACCCCCCGCGAGGTCATCCGGCTCATGGTCAACCTCGTCTTCGCCGAGGACTCAGATGCCCTTGCCGTGCCCGGGGCCGTGCGCACCCTCTACGACCCAGCGTGCGGCACCGGCGGCATGCTCTCGGTCGCCGAGGCATACCTGCGGGAACTGAATCCGGACGCCCGCCTGGAGGTGTTCGGTCAGGAGCTCAACGCCGAGACCTGGGCGATCTGCCGCTCGGACATGATGCTCAAGGGCCAGGACCCGACCCACATTCACTTCGGCAACAGCTTCACCGCAGACGGCGAGCCCGACGGCCGGTTCGACTACATGCTCGCCAACCCGCCCTTCGGTGTGGAGTGGAAGAAGATCGAGAAGGCCGTCCGCGACGAGCACGAGACCAAGATGTTGCGCGGTCGATTCGGCGCTGGCCTTCCGCGCATCAACGACGGCTCGCTGCTGTTCTTGCAGCACATGATCAGCAAGATGAAGCCGGTCGAGGCCGGCGGCTCGCGGCTGGCCATCGTCTTCAACGGCAGCCCGCTGTTCACCGGCGCCGCCGGCTCCGGCGAGAGCGACATTCGCCGCTGGATCCTCGAGAACGACTGGCTGGAGGCCATCGTCGGCCTGCCCGACCAGCTGTTCTACAACACCCCCATCACCACTTACGTGTGGGTGCTGAGCAATCGCAAACCCGACGACCGTGTCGGCAAGGTCGTCCTCATCGACGCCCGTGACCAGTGGGTGAAGATGCCCAAGAGCCTCGGCGAGAAGCGCAAGGCAATCAGCGAGGAACAGGTCGCCACCATCACCCGCTGGTTCACCGACGCGCTGCCGCTCGCTGACGGCGACCCGCACGTCAAGGTCTTCGAAGCCACCGACTTCGGCTACCAGCGCATCACCGTCGACCAGCCACTCCGACTGCGCTACGAGGTGAGCGAGGTCACCGTCGCTGCGGCACTGGCGAGCCGACCGGTCACGAAGCTCCCTGTCGACGACGCCAACGCGCCGGTCGACCAGACGCGGTTGCAGCGTGCTCTCGAGTCCCTCAGCGGGCTCGCCGGTATCGACAGGGCCGACGTGGAGAAGCAGCTGAAGAAGGCAGCTGCCGCCCAGGCTGTCGGCCTGAGTCCAGCGCTGACGAAGACGGTCGTGGACTCCCTCGCGGTCAGCGATCCCGACGCCCCAATCGTCACCGACCGCAAGGGCAACCCGCTGGCGGATCCAGACGCCCGTGACTACGAGAACGTGCCGCTATCCGACTCCATCGCCGGCTACCTGCAGCGCGAGGTCACCCCTCACGCACCCGACGCCTGGGCTGACCTCAGCAAGACCAAGATCGGCTATGAGATCCCGTTCACGCGCCACTTCTTCAGGTACGTGGAGCCGCGTCCTGTGACCGAGATCGACGCCGACCTTCGCCTGGCCGAGGAGAAAATCCAGCGCCTACTCAGCAGAGTCGCTCGATGACAGCCGTACGGCTCAAGGACATCGTCGCCATCAACCAGCGAGCGCTGCCTGACAGCTCTGCGTCGGACTTTGCGTTCCGCTACATCGACATCTCCTGCGTCAACCCGGACGGCAAGATCAGCCTGCCGGACAACAAGGTCACCTTCGACGCGGCTCCAAGCCGGGCGCGTCGCCTCGCTGCGCCCGGTGACGTCATCGTCTCGACGGTGCGCACGTATCTGCGCGCCATCGCCCGCGTGCCGACTGTGGAGGACCCCGTCGTCTTCTCTACCGGCTTCGCCGTGCTGACGCCGACCGCTCGCGTGGATCCCGGCTACCTGTTCTACCTCTGCCGCTCTGAACCGTTCGTGCAGGAGGTAGTGGCGCGTTCAGTGGGGGTCAGCTACCCCGCGATCAACGCCTCCGAGCTGGGTGACTTCCACGTCGATCTGCCGCAGCTGCCGCAGCAGCGCGCGATCGCGGCTGCGCTCGACGCGGAGACTGCGGTGCTTGACGAGATGCGAGACCAGCTGCTGGGGCTGGCCCGGCTGATCGGCGAGCGCAGGCAGGCGACGGTCACCGAGGCCCTGGAACGTCTGCACCCGACTGCCACCATGCGCCCGCTGAAGTACCTCGCCCGGGTGACCGTCGGGATCGTCGTGACCCCCAGCGCCTACTACGTGCAGAGCGGGGGCGTGCCCGCGCTCCGCAGCGCGAACGTCCGGCCGGGACGACTCGTCGATGACGAGGTGATCCAGATCAGTACCGAGGGACACGGGCTGCACGCCAAGTCCGCGCTGCGGGAGGGCGACGTCGTTGTGGTGCGCACGGGCGCGGGAACTGGTGCTGCGGCGGTCGTCCCCGAGCGATACGACGGAGCCAACTGCATCGACCTTGTCCTCATCCGGCCCGGTCGTCAGCTCTCGCCGGACTACTTGCAGCTCGTCATCAACGCAGACATCACGCGCCAGCACATCGCCAGGCACTCGGTCGGGTCAGGGCAGGCCCACTTCAACGTTGAGGCGATGAAGCAGATCGTCATCCCTATGCCGCCGCGCGCTGAGCAGGAGGCGGCGGTGCGGGCCGTGCAGCAGCAGCACGCCCTGCTCGACGAACTCCGCGAAGCCGTCAATGACCAACTGCAGCTGCTAGAAGAGCGTCGGCAAGCACTGATCACCACGGCCGTGACCGGCCGGATGGATGTCACGAGGGAGGCAGCATGAGTGCCGGGGTGCACACCGAGCGTCGGTTCGAGGACGCCGTCGAGGACCATCTCCTCAAAGTCGGCTGGGGCCGCGGGGATGTCGGCAACTACGACCGCAAGCTCGCGCTGGACACCGCGGAGCTGTTCGTGTTCATCGGGGCCACCCAAGTCAAGACCTGGAACGCGGTGGTGGCCCGCTATGGCGGCGACCCGAACCTGGCGCAGCGCGAGTTCGCCCGGCTGGTCGCCGACGAGCTGGACCACCGCGGCACCGTCGACGTGCTGCGCCGCGGGGTCAAGGTCAAGGGGCAGACCATCTGGTTAGCGTTCTTCGCGCCGGCGCACGCGCTGACCGAGGCCACGACCACGGCCTACGCCGCCAACCGGCTCACCGTCACCCGCCAGCTGCCCTACAGTCCCGACCATCACAACACCCTCGACGTGACGCTGTTCGTCAACGGCGTCCCCACCGCGACCGCGGAGCTGAAGAACCCACTGACCGGGCAGGACGTCGAGGACGCGAAGGAGCAGTACCGCCGCGACCGAGACCCGCACGATCGGCTGCTTAGCAGGCGGGCGGTCGCGCACTTCGCCGTCGACCCGGACCTGGTCTTCCTCACCACTCGGCTGGCCGGACCGAAAACCCGGTTCCTGCCGTTCAACCAGGGCAGCGGCGGGCCGGCCCTGCCCGGCGGCGCCGGCAACCCTCAGCCGGCCGACGGGTACGCCACGGCTTACCTGTGGGAGCGGGTGTGGGCCCGCGCCGCATGGATGGACCTGCTGGCCCGGTTCGTGCACGCCGCACCCGCAAAGGGCGGGGCCAAGCGCGCGGCGAAGGCCAAGCCGTCCCAGCGGGAGATCATCTTCCCCCGCTACCACCAGTGGGACGCCGTCCTGGCACTGATCGCGCACGCCCGCGAGCACGGCGCCGGGCACAACTACTTGGTCGAGCACTCCGCCGGGTCGGGCAAGTCGAACACCATTGCCTGGCTGGCGCACCGGCTGATGAGCCTGCACACCGCGGATAATCGCAAGGTGTTCAGCAAGGTCATCGTCATCACCGACCGGGTGGTGCTGGACAAGCAGCTGCAGGACACGATCTTCCAGTTCGACCACACCCCCGGCGTGGTTGCCCGGATCGACAAGCGCTCTTCGCAGCTGGCCGAGGCGCTGGCTGGTGGCACCGCGCAGATCATCATCACCACGCTGCAGAAGTTCCCGTTCGTCCTCGACCAGGTCGCCGGACTCACCGACGCAAACTACGCGATCCTCGTCGACGAGGCCCACTCCTCGCAGACCGGCGAGACGGCGAAGGCGCTCAAGGCCGTCCTCGGCGCCGGCGCGGTTGGCGCCGCCGACGACGAGCTGAGCGACGTGGTCCTGTCGGCGGCGGAGGCATTCGACGCCGCACTCGAGAAGGCTAACGACCCGCAGGAGGCCCTGGTTGCGTCGCTGAGCGCCCGCGGCCGGCAAGCCAATCTGTCGTACTTCGCGTTCACCGCCACCCCGAAGGGCAAGACGCTGGAGTTGTTCGGCACCCGCGTCGACGGCCCCGGCGGTGCGCAGCTGCGGCCGTTCCACCTGTACTCGATGCGCCAGGCGATCGAGGAGGGCTTCATCCTCGACGTTCTCCGCAACTACATGACCTACAAGACATACTGGAAGCTGGCCAACGCCGCGGTCGACGACCCCGAGGTCGACAAGGGGAAGGCCGCCGCCGCGCTGGCGAGGTTCGTCTCGCTACACCCGACGAACCTCGCGCAGAAGGCCGAGATCATCGTCGAGCACTTCCGCCGGCACACCGCGGCCAAGATCGGTGGCAAGGCGAAGGCGATGGTCGTCACCCGCTCCCGGTTGCACGCCGTTCGGTACAAGCAGGCGATCGACGCCTACCTGGCTCGTAAGGGCTACGCCGACCTGCACGCGCTGGTCGCGTTCTCCGGAAAGGTCATAGACGCGGAGACCGTCGGCGCCGACGTCGTCTACACCGAGGCCGGGATGAATGGCTTCTCCGAGAGGGAGCTGCCCGAGCGGTTAGACTCCGACGACTATCAAGTGCTCGTCGTGGCCGAGAAGTACCAGACGGGCTATGACCAGCCACTTCTGCACACGATGTACGTCGACCGCAAGCTCGATGGCGTCAAGGCGGTGCAGACGCTGTCCCGGCTCAACCGCACCGCGCCGGGCAAGGTCGACACGTTCGTGCTCGACTTCGTCAACACTGCCGAGGACATCGGTGAGCAGTTCAAGCCGTTCTACGAGACGACCATCGCCGAGCCCACCGACGACCACCTGCTGTACGCCTACGCCGATGAGATCGACGGCTACGCCGTAATCGCCGAGGCCGACGCCGACGCGTTCGTCGCGGCGCTGACCGGGACCGGCACCGGCACCGGCACCGGCACGCACGCATCCCTGTATGCCCACCTGGGCCCAGCCGTGGCGCGGTTCAAGGAGCTGTCGGTCGACGACCAGGACGAGTTCCGGCGACTGCTGACCGGCTACACGCGTGCCTACGCCTTCTTGGCCCAGGTGCTGTCCTACGGCGACCCGGACCTCGAACGGCTCTACCTCTACGCCCGCTACCTGCTGCTGCGCCTGCCCGGCCGACCGGAACCCACCGTCGACCTCGGCGACGACGTCCGCCTGTCTCACCTGCGGATCGAGGCCACCGGCCTGCATGACGTGTCCCTCGGCGGGGGCAGCGGCGACCAGATGCTCCCCGGGTTCACCGGTGAGGGCACCGGCCGGCAGCACGAGGCCGAGAAGGCGCGCCTGTCCAAGATCATTGACACCCTGAACGAGCGGTTCGGCACCAACCTGACCCAGGCTGACCAGCTGTACTTCGACCAACTGGAGCAGGCCCTCACCGAAGACAGCGAGCTGGCGGCGCAGGCCCAAGCCAACACGGAGGAGAACTTCTCCTACGGCTTCGAGAAGACCTTCGAGGGCGCAATCATCGATCGACAGACCGCCAACGAAGACCTCTTCCGTCGCCTGATGGACGATCAGGATTTCAACGGGCTGATCAAGAACTACCTGCGTCGACGCGTCTACCGACGCCTCACCGGGGAGGCAGAAACCGCCTGATGCACGCGGGCGCGCACCAGCGGCACCGCGGATAACCGTTGCAGTTCGAGCGAGAAGACAGTCGGTGGCTCGTCTACTTCGAAAGCCTCCGGGAACCGGTAGAGCCCGGGGGCTGAGCAGGTCGGTGGCCGCCAGCCGTGGGCGCCTCGGGGAGTGTGAAACCGGTTGTGCCCGCGAGGCTGGTTGGGGCGGGTCGTGCCACCGACGTCTGTGAACGTCCGGAGTCCCGAGTCCTCAACGACCGTCAAGGGGCTGTCGGTCGAGAGTCGGACGTCGGTGGAGGGCGTGAGGAGTGTCAGTCCAGGAAGGCCCAGGACTGTTCGCTGGTCACCACGGACTGGGTATGCCGCTGTAGCCGACGAGCGAACGCTCGATGACCGAAGCCCGCACGGGGGAGTCGGCCTGCAGCATGACTGCGCCCTCGAATCCGGAGCGGCGCAGGGTCTTCACGACGGCGCAGTCGATGTGTGCCCGTGCCTCTTCGTCGGACAGACGGAACGAATCGGCCGGCGGCAGGTCGGCCTGAGCCATGAGCGCATCCACCGGTGGCTCGTTCATGAAGTCGACCAGGTGGTCGACGACCAGGCCGCCCCATTCGGCCTCCTGCGCCAGGTCCGGCTGCTGACCCCACTCGAGGCCGTAGGAGGTGATGTCCAGCGCAGACACCCGCGGGTCGACCCGGTAGGGGAGGACCGCGCCGAGCACGTCGCCGGCGCGATTGACGACGTTGGTCGTCAGGGCCTCGGTAATCCAGCCGGCCTCGAGCGCGCCTTCTTCCTCGACTGCGCGCTGCATCTCCCCGGGTCCCCAGAGCTTCCCGGTTGTCGGGTTGCGCTCAGGGTCGGCGGCCTGCCAGCCCTCGACGGTGAACGACAGGATGTCGCAACCGAAGCCGACGGCGGCCAGTCGCGCGGCGTACAGAGCGTCGTCGCGGTTCACCCGTGCCGGCGCCAGCAGGACGACGGGCTGCGCCCCCCGCCAGCCCTGAATCACCGGCGAGATGTCGGTAGCCCCACGCGTGGGGTCGTGGGTGTCTCGAACTTGCGCCTCCTTCAGGCGCCGGGCTCCACGGACGGCGTGCTCGAGGGCGGCGGACAGGGCACTCACTGGACGGCCGCCTCATCGCCGGTGGTGACTTCGGCGACCGCGGGCAGGGGGCCCCGGTCCGTTTCACGCATCTTCATGTGTCCTCCACTCGTGGGTTGGGCTTGACGAGCGGGGACCGTGCGAGGCCCGGCAGGGGCGACATGGGGATTGCCCACGTCCTGACCCGAACGAGTGAAGGTCGCGTTGACACAGCTGCAGATGGGCTGGGGGGAGGAGCGTGATGCTCCTCCCCCCAGCGGTGTTCATGCCTCGGTCGTTCCGGGTCGCAGCGCCCGGGTCGCCTCCTGCATTTGGGTCAGGAGGGAGGCCCGGAGGCCATCGGCCGTGCTCCTCACCTTCGCGAGGGCGCCTTCCGCGGTTGACACGTGCTTGGTGACGTCATCGAACCGGGACAACAGGTCGAGCGCGTGACCAACTGCGGTCTTCGCCTGGCCAGCGTTCACGGCGCTCTCGCCGTCGTCAGCCGCAGCCGAGAGGAGCGCCAGCTCCCGGACGACCGCCAGCACGAGGTTGAGCAGGCCGTAGTCGTCGGCGGCCACCACCCACGAGTTCGCGTCGACGCGGGCCCAGCGCCCAGGCCCCGGTACGCCCTCCGGCGTAGGGACGACGGCCAAGGCCGCATGGGCACGGCGGATCCGTCGTGCTTCGGCGAGCTCGTCGCGGTACTGCCGCATCGTCAGGGCCTTCTGCCGCCGTTTGGCCTCCACGATCACTACCGGGTGGGTGCCGGTCATGACGCGAATGAGGACGTCCCCGGTCTTGCGGGTGCTGGACCCGGGAGCAGGCCGGGTCCCGACATGCTCGACGACGTCGCCGCTGGCCTGGCTCCATCCGGCCACCGCCTCGGCGACGGCGTCCTCCCAGTCCTTGCCGACGGTGTTCGAGTTCTTCTGGGCGGCGGCGTGTCCGGCCTGTTGGGCCTGGACGAGAGCGCGCACCGTGGCGAGTCCCTCGGTGAGTTCGCGTCTTGTGCCCTCCATCGTGGCGGTGAGGTCACGGCGAAGGGCGGCGATCGGTGAACCGGGGTTCTCCGTGGAGACGACCGCGCGCACCTGCTCGCTGTGCAGGGCCACCACCCGTTCCAGGGCGGTGACGGCCTCGGCCTGAGCCGTGGCGGCGGCCTTACGGACGGCCTCTTGGACGTCGTTCGCCCCGCCAGCCAGTGCGGTGGTCAACCCGCGTTCGATCTGGAGGGGGAGCCCGGCCAGAGCTGCGGTGGCCGCCTCACGGGTGGCCTGCTCGGTGGTGTCGATCCGCCCGAGCAGCCCGTCCAGCTGGGCAACGGTGCTCGCCGCGCGCGCCTGCATAGCCTCGTCGAAGCCGGCGAGGACTCGCTGCATTGCGGCGGTGGTGTCACCGGTGCTGCGCTGCAGTCCGGTGGCGACCATGCCGACGACGACGGCGGTGGCGACGGTGTCGGCCAGTGCGGACGGCCCGTGCTCGGCGAGTTCGCGCCGGGCGATCGCGACCGTTTCCGGGTGGGTGACCCGGATCCGCGAGATCTCGACAGCGTCATCGGTGACGCTGACGGGGTCGACCCGATGGTCGCGCTGTGCGGGGATGGCGGTCATCGCGCCATCCCCAGGCCGACCAGCTGCCTGATCGAGTTCGGCAGGCCGTCGGCGAGCCGCCGGCAGACCAGGCAGTCGGCTGTCGGTGTGGACCGGTCACCGGGGTGCTCGGCGTCCAGCAGCGCCAGATGCAGATCCGCCTCGATGGCGTGCCACATCAGCGGATGCCTGGAGTCCAGAGCGTCCTCGAGGGCGGCGACAGTGTCGGCCAGCTCGGCGTGGTCGTCGGCCCCGCCGTGCGCCTGTGCGGTGATCAGCCGACCGCCCAGTGCCCACCGAAGGGTGAGCAGGCGGTGCAGGTCACGGCGGCGGTGCGCCAGATCGGCGGTGCGCCGCCCAGGCAGCGGGCGCAGGTTGATGGGTTGTGATGACACGTGACCCCCATGGGTCGCGCGGCGCGGAGGACAGCCCCCCGCAAGTCCCGCGGGGTGGCTCTCGTCCACCACGGGGCACAGTTGCGGCGCCGATGGCTGACGCAAGGGCAGTCACTGACCCGCGTCAGGCTGGTGTTCGCGCGCCCACAGCAGGCCCACCAGGCCGCCGTTCCACACCTCCTCGGCCCAACCGAGCAGCTGCTGCCAGTCGGCATCGGTGAGGGTCGTCGGGCCGCAGGTTTCGTAAATCGTGTCCAACGCAGTCCGGGCCTGGGTGCAGAGCAGCCACGACGGCCTCGAGCAACTGACCTCCAGCCGGCTGCACGGACAGTGGGTGCCCTCGACGGTGAGCGAGCAGGCGAGGCAAGTCGCACACACCACGGTCGTCGTCAGTGCCAGCGGGCCCTCGGCGGGCAGCTGATCACGCACGGCGTTCAGGCACACGTCGTCGCAGACCATGACGTGCGCGCCCCGGGCGTCGATGGGAATGAAGAGCACAGGGAGCCCCCACGGGCGCGGCCGACGACCCGCCGGCGGGGACGGGGCTCACCAGCACCGCGGGAGGACACTGCCGTCGCGGTCCCTTGCTGCATTCGTCATGGGGATTGCGTATGCGGGTGGTTCCCGAAGCCGAGAGCCTCCACAGGCGGCAGCGCCAGCGGAGGCTTCGGGAAGCGACATACCTCAGTGCACGTGCCAGCCCTCGAGAGTCTCGAGGCCGCACTCCGTGCCGGGGATGGGGTTGTCCTCGTCGTCCAACTCGAGCAGGTCGATGACGATGCGCCCGTTGCGGGCGTTCAGGTACAGGCCGCCCACGTGGAAAACAGCACCGTTATCGTTGACGACGGTTCGGTGCAGCAGTTCGAGGGCGTTCATCCTCTGGATGCGCACGCCTCGCGGCCGGCCGAGGATGTCCTCGGCGATGCGGCGTAGCTCGGAACCCATCGTCCAAGCGTCACTGTGGGCAGTCACCCGGGACTGGCCGTCCCCATCGCGAGAGATGACGGCGAAGAGGGCCCGACCTCCCTCGAGTCGCTCGTGTCGGCTCTCCACCCAGCGGTTTCCGCGGCGGATGGTCTCGGGGTCGGGGGCCATGCTCGTGAGCACGCCGACCCAGAGCGGGTCGTCGACGACGAGTGTGCCGCCGAGAGCGGCGTCGGCCAGCCGCGTGTGGATGGCCTCGAGGATGGTGATTCGGTCTGTCACGGGTCTCTCCTGGGGTGTGGGGTGCGGACGGCCCGGACAGTGCGCTCGTCGGAGGACGACGCCAGTAGGTCTCGAGTGACGTAGAACACCGCCTTCCGCGGGGCGCTGCCCCGGAGGATGCCGTCCGCTGCCGTGGCATTGACGCCCACGACGGCCCGGCGACGTCCGCTGGCGGCTACCCCTTCAGAGGGACCCGTGGTTTACCTGCTTGACGGGAGTCCGCACGGCCGGACCGGTCCCCGCATGACGCAAACCACCGTGACCTCGCGCCCACCCCGTTCGCCTCGCCCGGGGCGCATTCACTCCGTCCGAGCAGGCTCGGCCACTCTGGTCAACACACTGACCGCCCAAGCGGCGCGCTATGAGGGGCAGCGGTCCCCGCGCCAGCGATTCGCCAGTCTCGAATCGGTGGTCCTGGCCTACGGCCGCCGCTTCACCAAGGTGCGCATTCCCGTCGGCCACGAGCTCGGCCCGATGAGGCAGTGCTACAACAACGCGTTCCACGCGGTCGTGGAGAGCCTGGGAACAGCGGACCAGCTGACCTACTGCGAGGGATTCGCTCTCCCAGCGTCCCTGGAACTCGCAGTCGAGCACGCCTGGGCGGTCGACGCTGCCGGACGGGTGATTGACCCGACGTGGGATGACGCTCCGCGGTGCGGCTACGTCGGCGTACCCCTCACCCTGGCCCACCTGATGAACCGAGACCAGTTGGACTTTCGCGACCCGCTCGGAGTGACGTTGGCCGACCTCAAGCGCGACGGACTTCCAGCGTCCGCGCTGGCCTGACCTCATCGCCCTCCTGCCCACCGCCCTGTCCTGGTGCAGCCTGGACTGGGCGCGACGGGTTTCAGCCTGCGGTCGAGGCGATCGCCAGGGGAACCGCCGGTGCCGCCAGCACCGTCTGCGCGACCGACCGGAGCGACCCCCTCGCCGCCACCCGGGTGACCGGGGCGGCGTAGGCCGGCGGGAAGACGATCGCCGCCCACTTCGTGTCGGTGACGTTGGGAGCGCGCCAGCAGGTGCTGCAGAGGACGCCGTAGCCGCTGGTGGCGACCTCGGGCAGCAGGACGACGACGTCGCACCGGCCGCGCCGGCACCCGTGGGGACAGGCGATGATCCGGACGCGCTTCTTGCGACGGTCCGCGTAGGCCAGGTACTGCGGCCGGTCGAAGCTGAGCCCCTGGCGCTTGGTGGGCACGACGAACTCGCGGATGGCGTCGGGGGAGACGGCGCAGTGCCGCGTGATCGCCGCGATGTCCAGCCCCATGCCGCAGGTGTAGGGGGCCGGCTGCCCGAGGGTGGCGACGAGCTGCCGGACGAGGGTGGTGTCGTCGGGACAGGCAGCGTTGTGCCACTGCAGCCCGGCGTCGAGGTAGGTCGCCGCCACGTGGGCCCGCCAGCCGGCGGAGTAGGCAGCCAGCTGGGGGAGGGTTGTCCCGGTCAGCTGGGCGTACAGCACCTGGCGGACCGCGGGGAGCGGGTGATCGACGAGCGAGCACTTGGCGCCGCGGGCAGTCACGCCGTGCTCGGTCAGCCAGGGCATGACGTGCTTGGTGAACAACGTCTTGCGACTGAGGTCGTCGGTGACCAGGTCATCGACCGGCATTCCCTTCGCGAAGACGGCCTCGGCGGTGCCGGCCCGACCGCCGGACTTGCCGGCGCGACGATTGCCGGCGCTGTCGCCACGGGGCCGCACGTCGCGTACCCGCCCGCGGACCGGCAACTCGACGTGCCCCTGGGGTAGCACCGGCACCCGGAGCGTCACCTCGTAGTCGATCCAGCGGCCCTGGTTGTCCTGCTCGGGCCACGCACGCCAGCCGTGAAGCTGCTTGTCGGCGAGCTCGCCGAGGACGGCGAGGCCGATGCCGTTGTTGGTGGCCGCGCGCCGCAGACCCGCGACGAGATAGGCGATTGTGGACAGGTTTGTCTCGACGTTCCGCTCGTCGTCGGGCAGCTGCTCGTGGAGGGCGGCCGCCTGCTCCCGCAGCCTCTCGGCCTCCTGGCGAGACCTGCGTGCCCGCTCGGTGTGGCGGGCCGCGTCCCGGCGGTACGCCCGGGCCTCCTCCATGTCACCGTCCTCCGCCGCAAGCGAAGCGGTGGTCCGGGCACCGCGGGCGGCCTTCTCCGCCTTCTCCGCCGCGTCGTCGGCCGCCTGCGCCCGGGCCAGCAGTCCAGACCGCAGCCGCTGGGTCTGCTCGGCCAGGTCGACGTGCAGCACAGCACGCACCGGGGCGAGGATCGCCGGGTCGATCTGCGCGGCAACGGCCTCGGTGATGCGATGTGCGACGTCGCCGCACAGGATGTCGAGGTTCAGGGTCCCGGCGACGGACTTCTTTGGGTCGCTGAGCTGCTCGGTCCACCCACGCCGGTGCGTCGCGCCGGGCCGGGGCCGTCCGTCCCCCTCGGCCCGGACGAGGAGCACGAGGTTGGCGCGGCCGTTGTTGTTCGCTCGGGCGATGAGAGTCGCCTCCGCATCGTCCGACAGCAGCCAGGCGCCGAAGCCCTGCAGTACCCGCCGCTCCGGGCGACTGACGTGTGCCTGGCCACCGGTGCGCTTCCGGGGCGCACGCAGCGAGCGCAGCAGCCGCCCTCCGGCCAGACGCAACGTCTCGTCCGGGATACCGAAGCGGATCAGCTCCGCGCCGGTGCTCGGGTCGACCGGCCAGGGCCAGCGAGCCTCGACGTAGAAGACGCCGGTCTCGTCGTAGTCATCGGCGTAGCGAGGGGTCAGTCCGGCGAGTTCGAGCCCCCGTTCGCGTATGTCGTTGACGATCGCGCGCAGCAGCACGCCGGTGCGCACCAGCTCCGGCCGGGCGATGACCAGCCGCTGCTCGTAGGTGAACAGCTGCGCCGGGTCGGTACCGGCCTCGTACGCCAGCACCTGCTCCTCGCTCGGTGCCGTCGGCCGTGGCACGCCGGTGGGCCAGTGGCCCTGGAAGACGGTGAGTGCCGCGTCGTACATCCGGATGCGATCGCCCAGGGCGTCGGTGAAGGTCAGGTCGTAGCGCTGGCCGCTGCGCCGGCGGATGCCGCCGTCCTTCTCGAGCTCCGCGAGCTTGGTGCAGATCGACTCATAGGTAGCCCCCTCGGCGTGCAGGCTGTAGACCTCGGCCAGCGCCGTCGCATCGGCGACCGCCGCGACCGGGACCAGGCCCTGCCCCTTGACCCGGCGGGGACGGCCGCGGCCGTCTTTGTCGAGGGTCCAGCCATAGGGCATCTGGTCCTCCGCCAGCGCCGCGCCGCCGGCCAGCATGGCCGTCAACCGGGCGCCGAGCAGTTTCTTGCGGCGCTCGGGGTCGTCCTCAGAACCCACCGCGCCCAGCAGCTTGAGGCTGGTCCGGTCGCCCTTCTTCGCGAGGTTGTAGACGACCCCACCCAGGCGCATGGAGATTCCGCGCTCGTGGTGTCGGCGCATGATGAGACCCCAGTTGACGTTCTCGCGCGCCGCTCGCGTGACGTCGTCGGCCCACCGGCTCACCCGCAGCCCGCGCAGGTGGTTGGTCACCGCCAGGACCAGCGCCGTGAAAGCATTTTCCGAGTCGCCGTCGGCACGCTGGATCTGTCGCTCCACCGCCGACAGCTCGACCCGGAAGAACACCGTCCTGCCGATCACCACGACGGCGACGACCGGCCGACGGTCGGTCAGGCTGTGATGGATGTCGGCCAGGCTCAGCCAGCGGATGCCGTAGGCGATCCCGGCGGAGGGGCTGTCGAATGCCGTGGAAGGCAGTTCGCGGTAGGCGGCGACGTCCGGGTCGTCCGGGTACAGGGCGCAGTGTCGCGCGACCTGGCTCTCGATCCCGCTGCCGTCCTGCACGCTGTACCGGTCGTAGTGCACTTCCTCAGCGTCACGCGCGACGTCCAGTACATCGGCCAACGGCCGGTAGACCTTCTGCGGCGTGTACAGCGACTCCAGTCCTGCCATCGTTCCTCCTTCGTCGAGACGGCGGGCTGCACAGTGCGCGCGAGGTCCAGCAAGGCAATCGGTTTGCTGAAGAAGTTGGCGATGGTCGAAACCAGCGCCGAGTCCTACGAGAGGGAGACTTCACTGGGGGTCGCCCGGACTTTCGCGACGAGCGGCGTCAGAGCGTCTGGGGACAGCACGGCGAAGGCTTCCTCACTCAGGGACATCAGGTGGGCAAGCTCGGCGTGAAAGGCAGAGAGCGCATCGTCGTCGTTGGCGGGAAGTCGAGTCGGGCAGCCAGCAGTCATGCCCGGCAACCGTGAAAGCGCCGTGAGACAGCGCAATGCCGGTTAGGGGAAGGGACGTCTGACCAGGACTGTCGGACCCATGTGATCGGCTGACTGCGCACCGCCACCGACCTGTAGTCGCCATCGGAACCAAGGAGAGCCATGCTTCCGCCGGTGCAGGCTCGCCAGCCCGGCACGTCCGCACAGCTGCGCGTTCAGCTGGCGCGACTGCGCACGGTGTTCGCCGGCCGAGAGACTGGAGCCGTCCGGACTCATCTGACGCCGATCACCGACGGGCAGGTCATGGTCACCGGCACGACCCTGCCGCCACTCCGGACCCCGTTCGTCCGCCTGACGAGCGGACTCTTCGTCCCCGCCGCCGCGGCCCCCCAGCCACTGGATGACACGTTGTGCTGGATCAGCGCCGACGAGCTGTTCGGGGCCGCCCCGTCAGAGGCTCTCACCCGCGACTGGCTGCAACAGCTGTCGTTCACCGACGTGCTGGGGTTCATCGCCGCCACACTCGCGGGGTACCGGAATCCACGGATCGACGTGCGTCAGACGGACCGGGACTTCGCCGAGAAGCAACTGGCCAACGAGGCGCTGCTGCGCGCCCGGAACCTGCTGCGAGACCCTTCCCGACGGCTGGTCGTGCCGCAGGCGCTGTACTCCCTGGCGAAGCTGGCCGCCCGAGACAGCGGAACCACGACGTCGCCCGACGCGGAACCCCAGATGCTCGTCCTGACGTACTTCGGCGCGCTGCAGGTGCTGGACGACGCCACCGACCATCTCGACGAGGGCGACGAGGAGGTGGTCGTCGACACCGCCGTCGGAGAGCTGTCCCAGTTCGCCTTGATCAGCCAGTACTTCAACCGGCCCGGCGACGAGGTCCACTTGATGGCACGGCTGGTCCGTCAGTGGCTCGAGCTGCCGCGGGAGCGAGCCGACGCCGCAGGGGTGGTCGACCTGGAGCGCGAGTTCGCCGCCGTGACAGGGTCGTCAGTGCGGGACGTCACCATCACCGCAATCCTGCTGTGGACGGCGACGCTGCAGGGCCTTCCACAGGTGCGCCTGGACTACTTCACTGCGCTCGGATGGACGGACCAGCGCCTGCAGGCGGCGCTGGGGGTGTACACCGCCGACCTACCGACCTTGCGTCGTGCGCTGCGGACGGAACTGGACGCGCACGGCCCGGTGTGGGGTTTCAGCTCACTGGAGCGGTACCCGGTCGCCCGCCTCGACGACGGGTCGCTGCTCGTCCTGGACGTCCAGCTGCTAGTCCGCCGCATTTTCGGGGGGCTCCTGGGCTTCGACGTCATCGACGCGCTCAAGGCCCGCGGGGACACGGCCGGCGCGAAGCGCGCTGCTCAGATCCAGGCCTACCTCCAGCACCTGGGCGAGGCCTACGCCCTGGAGGTGCTGCACTCGCTGGTTGGAAGCGGCGAAGCGTGCCCGCGGGTGTTCGACGAAGCCACGCTGCTGACCGCCTACCGACAGCGGGGACGCCGGATCGCAGATGCGGCCGTTGACTACGGAGATGCGTGGGTCGTCGTGGAGATCACCACCAGCCGGCTCACGCGCGACACCGTGGCTGGGGCTGACATGGAGGCGCTTAGCCGGGATCTGGACAAGCTGGTCGACAAGGTGGAACAGCTCGACCACACAATCGCCGCACTGCGCGCCGATCCCAGCCGGCTCACCGGGGCCCCGAGCGGCCCGACGCGGCGGTTCTTCCCGCTGCTGGTCGTCGCCGAAGGGTTCCCGGTCAATCCGGTCTCGGTCGAGTTGCTGCGCAACCGGGTCCGACAGCGGGGTCTGTTGACCGAAGCCAACATCGGCCCGCTTGAAGTGGTCGACACCGTGGAACTGGAGTTGCTCGAAGGTCTGGCCGAGTCGGGCGGCCCAGGCCTACGTGACGTGCTGGCCGGCAAGGAGCACGCCACCCTGTTCAGGGACAGCCTGCGCGGCTACGTGATGCGCGAGTGCCGCTACGACTTCGCCCGATCCCGGCGGCTCGCCGGACTGGTGGACAAGGCGTGGAAGCCCGCGCGTGAGGCGTTGCCGCCCCAGGCCTTGAGTCCGTAGGCGGGTGTCACCGTTGACGGAATCGCCGTGGATCGCGCCCCCGGTCATGCGTAGGCGACTTGCGCCGTCCGGCGGCGCCACGGTGCAGCGTTGTGACGTCCTCTGGTTGAGCACCGCACACCCGGAGTCCCCGCGGGCGTGCTGGAGGAGGCTTCATGCCGGCGAGCCTCGACGGTGGGTGCGAGCCATTGGGGTCGCCGCTGCGAGACGCTGCCGGCAGCGCGGGCCGTCCGGCTGGGCATGAAATGGCGGCGACCCCGGAACCCGCTCACCTGCTTGTGCTCCGCGAAGCGGCCGGGACGTTCCCTGGTAGCCGGGCACGACCCGGGGCGATGAGGCGGAGAGCCATGCCGGCCCACGAGCTGATGATGGTCAAGACCCGCAAGCAGTTGCTCAGCGCTGCCACTGGGCGGGAGCGGGTACGCATCCAGGGGACGGTCGCCGAGTGCGGCGACGGCTACAGCGGGACGTACCGGAACGTCTGGCTGCGGATCGAGACTCGGACGGGCAGCGTCCGGGTGACTGCGTCGACCAAGAGCAGGCTCGGGACGATGCCCGAGGGCAGCGACGTCGAGCTGGCGGCGACCATGACGGGACTGGTCAATGTGGCGGAGAACGTCTACTACGCCGAGCGGGCACAGCTGCTCCGTTGGTCTCCGACGGCAGTCCCGGGGGACGGCTGAACCGGCGAACTCCTCGAAGTCTCGGACCCCAGAGGTTCGTGGGCTCCACTCAGGTCCGGCCCCCGCCGGTGGCGACGGTGTTGATGGCGCTCGCCGAAGTTCCCCAGGGGTGCTCATCGAAAGTCCCCACCCGGGTGCGCGGTCAGGTTAGCGGTCGTCGGGTGCCGGTGGCGGCGCGGCGGAGGGTGTCGGTGCGGGCGTGGTGGTCGCGGAGCCGGTAGCTGTCGCCGTCGAGGTTGAGCACGACCGAGCGGTGCAGGAGCCGGTCGAGCATGGCGGCGGCAACGGTGGTGTCGCCGAGGACCTCACCCCAGGAGGCGACTCCCCGGTTGGTGGTGAGCACGATCGAGGTCTTGCCGTAGCGCTGGGAGACGACCTGGAACAGGGCGGAGGCGGCCTCGGCGGGCAACGGGAGGTAGCCCAGTTCGTCGATGACTAGCAGGGTGGGGCCGGCGAAGAAGCGCATGGTGGTGGCCCAGCGGCCCTCGATCGCAGCGCGGTGGCAGCGGGCGGCCAGGTCGGCGGCGGTGGTGAAGTAGGTGCGGTAGCCGGCCTGCGCGGAGGCCCGCGCGAGGCCGACCGCGAGATGGGTCTTGCCAACTCCCGGTGGGCCGATGAGCAGCACGTTCGTCGCTGACTCCAGGTAGCGGCAGGTCGCCAACTCCTGGATGAGCGCCCGGTCGATGCCGGGGGCGGCGTCGTAGTCGAAGTCCTCGAGTGAGGCAGGACTGGGCAGGGAGGCGAACCGCAGCCGGCCGGCCAGCCGGCGGGCCTCGGTGTCGTTCACCTCGAGGGCCAGCAGGCGTTCGAGGGCGGCGGTCAGGCTCAGGTTCTCGGCGCGGGCGGCGTCGAGCACCCCAGGCAGGGCCTCGGCGGCGGCGTGCAGCTTCAGGGTGGCCAGGTGCCCGCGCAGTTGCTGGTAGACGCTGGCCTGCAGGTTCGTGCTCGGCTCGGGCGGTGGTGTGGTGTGTGGGGTGCTCATCGGAGGGTGTTCCTTCCTCGGGCGGCGCGGTCGTAGGCGGCCAGGTCGATGACGACCCGGCCCGGATCTGGGGCGGTCGCGGTGGTCTTGTCGCGGAAATGGTCGGCGGCGGCTTGGGCCGCGGGGCCGGGTGGGATGCGCTGCTTGCGGCGGTGCGGGGCGGCGGTGGTGAACGCGGCCAGCGCGGCGGTCTCCAGCGCGGTGATGTGGATCGAGTCGCGGACCATGACCCCGGCCCCGTCGGCGGCCAGCCGGTGCCGGGCGATGACCGTCGGCAGCCGGCCGGTGGTCTGCCCGGTGGTGATGTCGATGCTGGTGGCGCCGAGACGGTGGGCCACGGTCACCGTCGTGCCGGTCAGCTCCGGCGGGACGGAGTAGAAGTTGCCGCGGTAGGCGACCAAGGACTGCGCGGAGACCCTCCGCTCCGCGGTGAGCACGGCGGGGAACGGGGCCGGCAGCGGTGCGAGCCGCTCGTCGGCGAGGAAGCTGGAGACGGTGCCCCGCCGGCCGCCGAGTGTGCGGAGCCGGGCATCGCCCCGGGTGGCGCAGAACTCGTCGAGTGCGGCCTGCGCCTGCTCCGGCGTGACGTCGTCGCCCAGGGTGCGCCACCAGCGCTGGGCGGCGGTGTGGTTGGCCTTCTCCACCACGCCCTTGCGGTTTCCGCGCCGCGGCGGGCAGATCGCCACGGTGACCCCGTAGTGCTTGGCGACCGCGGCGAACGACGCGCTCACCTTCCCCGAGCCGGGGTGGCAGACCGTCGCCATCCGGTCGAACCGCCAGCTACGGGTCAGCCCACCCAGGGCGACGGTGACCCGGTGCAGGGCGTCGATCAGCTGTGGCTGCTCCATCGAGGAACAGAGCACCCCGCGCCAGCGGCCGGAGTGCGCCAGCGCCCCGACCAGCAGGAACGCCCGGCCGGTGTAGCCGGCGGCGACCCAGGAGCCCGGCGGGTCGGGCAGCTCCACCCAGTCCCACTGGGTCTCCTCACCGGCCGGGTGGTCGATCACCGCCGCCGGGCGGCCCTTCGCCGGCGCGCACGGCTCACAGGCCGGGCGCAGGCCCCGGACCCGCAGCTGGCGGGTGAACGTGGAGTACGCCCGGTCGTAGCCCAGCCCGGTGACCTCGTCGAACAGGGTCATGGCCCACAGGTGCGGGTCCTCGGTCAGCCGGGCCCGGCAGTAGTCGACGAACGGATCGAACAGGTCCGGGCCGGCCGGGGTACGGACCCCGGCCTGGCGGCCGTTGAGATAGGCGCGGATGGTCTTGCGGTCGCGACCCAGGTGCCGGGCGATCGCCGAGATCGTCCAGCCCTGGCGACGTAGCGCGTGCACGTCGATGTCGTCCTCCCGTGTGAGCATGAGAGGCAGGGCTCCTTCGAGGTGGTGCGGTGGTCAGAGACCGCCATCCTCGGAGGAGCCCCCGCCGTCTCGGCGGAGCTCCACAGGTGGGGACTTTCAGTGAGCAGGACTGAGGACTTTCAACTGAGCGCCATCAGTGTCGCGGAACCTGCCCTGGGGCACGCCGCTCTACGTGCCTCATCCTCGGGCGGCGAGGCGTCTTCCGGTCGGCCGAGCAAGGGAGCGGGGTGCCAAGACTGGCTGAAGAGGACGATGGCCCCGCTCTAAGGCGGGGCCATCGGGGGTGCCTTCCCTAGTCGCGACGCAGGGGCGAGAGGCTGGTTCGCTCGGGAGCGTTTCCGATCTGCAGCTGGCAGAAGCGGCAGTTCAGTGGATCGTCTTCGTGCGGCTCGCTCCACCAGCGGGCCTGTTCCAGCAGGAGATTGGGCCGTCGGCGTGCCCAGCGGAGCGCGAAGAGACGCTCCAGTTCCTCCTCGACCGCTGTCGCCTGCCGAGCGTAGTCGTCCGCCTCGTCGACCAGGTGGTGCTTGCTGCGCTCCACTATGAGGCGGGACAGCAGGCGGTACGTTCCGACCATCGTCCGCCATTCCTGCTCACGCAGGTGACGGAGGAGCGGCGGCCGTGACTGGTTCCGCTGGCGGGGCACCGGCCGAGCGGCGCTCGAGGCGGTGCGGGTGATCGGTTGGGGCATGCGGCCCTCCGATGAGAGGCGCGTGCCAGGACACGCTGTCCCGGCGGATCCGCGCGGGACACGTCAGATGTCCGACTTGGACCGTCGGGGCGAGAACTGCAGCCGCAAGACTGTCGACCGGCAGATGTTCGTCAGCAGACACCGACCTGCTGCGCAGGGCGGGCGCACACAGGACGGGTGTAGTGCTCGACGTTGAAGCGCTGGCCGGTCGGGCTGCCTCTCAACGTCGAGCGGCCGCGGCACGCGGATCCGGTCAATGCATCGGTCGTCCATGGATGGATGCGACCATCCGGCCTATGCCTCCACGGCCGGCCCCGGAGCCTCCACGTCCGCCGCTGACGCCGGAACTGCTTTCCGGGCTGAACCTAGCGAAGCTGGATGAGTACGTTGCGCTCCTGTTGACCGGCCGACCCGGCGCGCCTCTGCCGGGAGAGACCGCTAGGGCGGCGCTGATCAGGTACTTGGCTGCCGCCGATCCGGCTGACACGGTGCGCGCCATCAGCCCAGTCAAAGTCAACGGCCGCTCCGGCTCGCCGCTCTTGAGCCCGGCGATTCTGCTGGTCACGAGCACAGCGCTGGTATTCCTCGCGCGGCCACCAAAGTCGCGACAGTGGGTTCCCGGGCCGGTAATCGCGGCAACTGACATACACGACACTGCCATCAACGACTTCGCCCATGGCGAGTTCGCGTTGGTGCTCGCCCCGCAGCGCGGCACCCGGTGGCGCAGGCTGGGGGTGCACAGCTCCGTCGGCGGGGACCGCACGCTCCGGCTCGCCGTCTCCTACGCGGCCGCCAGCAAGGAGCAGGGCTCGGTCGCTCTCCGAGTGGTCGATGCGATCCGCACGATGATCATCGCCCCCGACCGGCCCATGGGTGGGCTCGCCGCAACCGAGCCGTGGCTGGCCGAGGCGATCAACAGCTACCAGGTGCCCATTCCGATCACGCGCGTCGACTACGACCCGGTCCCGCGCCGCTACCTCAACCAGCTGTGGGGCGAGCCGTGGCCGCGGGGGCTGTGGGCCCGCATGCAGGCGGCATGGACGGACGAGGGGCAGGCGCTCACCGACGAGCTCGCCGAACGCTACGGTGGCTTCTGGGACCGTTTCGCCGTCCGGGCCCTGTCCACACGTCTACCGGAGCTGCACGCCCGGCTGATCGACATCCTTGGCCCGGCTGCGGCGCGCAAGTTCCCGTATCACGTCCGTAGGCACGGCGACACGTTCGTGGGCGTCACCCTGCTCCACCAAGCGGTGTTCCGCCTAGCCAGCACCCGCGGCGGGATCGTCGAATCCCGCGGCCGGGGGCAGTGCCCGATCTGCGGATCGGCGTTAGAGACGCCGACCTCACTGACACGATCGCCCTCCGGTTGCCTGGCCTGCGCTACTGCTACGGATGTTCGATCCGTGCGCTGACCGCGCAATCCGGCTACCGCAGGCCCGATGACGGCCGGCCTCAATGGCAAGGTGAACCGAACACCCGCGAGCAGCGGGCTCGTGCGATGCTGCGATTGGTCGAGCAGCTCGGCGCCATTCCTGACTTGCGTCTGATCGATGGCGGCGCCGGCTACCGTCGGCTGGCCGCACTGCCGGCCGACCTCCAGCGGCGGGACCGAATCGTCGCCGCCCTGGCCGCCGTCCCCGGCATCGAAGAGCTGTACGCCGACTACGGCCGCCCCTGGACCGCGGTCTTGCGCGGCCTCGGCATCATCGGCGACACGTGGCGCCCCGCGCGCGGCACCCACTGCTTGGCCGAGGACGGACAGTGGATGCGTTCTCTGGCGGAGAAGACCGTCGACGACTTCCTCACAGCCCACGGCATTACCCACGTGCACGAACCGGCCTGGCCGGTTCATCCGCAGGTCAACCCGAACGGTCGGCTGCGCGCGGACTGGCGACTGCTCGACGGCACGATGATCGAGTACGCCGGGATGCTCGACTACCCCGCCTACTTCGGCAAGATCCAGGCAAAGAGGCAGATGGCCACCGACCTGGGCATCGAGCTACTCGTGCTCACCGCCGACGACCTGTACTCCCTGCCCGCCCGCTTCACCACCACCGGCACCGGACGAACGCCGGTTCGGCGGTCTCGGCCCCGGCCGGCCAGCGCAACACCGGTGCGGTTCGGCCTGGAGGGGCAGACCTACGAGATCGACCTAACCCCCGCCGAAGAGCAGCAGTTCCGACGAATCGTCGGCAAGTACGTCGCCGCCGGTCGGAGGAGTCGCAACCCGGCCGCCGCAACGGAGCCCCCGGCGTCAGTCGGTGACGGCGGCTGATCTGACCAGGTACTGCGCTGGCCCCATGCTCCTTTCGAACCCTGCGATACGGCAGCGCCGCCTTCCAAGCCCCGCACCCAGATTAGTGGTGCGGGGCCCGGCGGCATGGCGTGGCTTCGTCAGACGTCGAGCAGCTGGACGTAGGCAGACGCCGGTCAATACCCGACGGCCGTACCCAAGGCCTGGAAACCCTGGTACTGCAATCGCACCACGGCGACTGCCTGCCATGACCTGTCAAGCCGCCTCGCGGTCGCCCCGAGCGGGCTTCGCATGCTCCCAGAACCAGCCGGGGAGCGCCTCGAGCCGAGTGACCAGTTCGGACGTCATCCGAGGGTTGCCTGCTCGGTAGTCGGACTTCTGGCGAATCATCCAGCGCTGCAACACCGGGTCCATTCCAGCGTTGCGCCACTTCAGCGCCCCCACAACTTCGGTCCATTCCCTAAGCGCGGCGTACCGGCGCTCCCAGCGCTCGTCTCGACTACTGGCGATGGCCGTGCGTTCCTCGTTAGTGGTGAGCATGCTTCTGATGGCGGAACTCTTCCAGGTGATTGGACCGGAGGCGCTTTCGACGCCCTCGGTCGCGAAGTGATTGGCGATGTCGTTGAGGGACAGGCCGGCGTCGCGCATGGCCCTCGCGCGGGACCTGAGCTCTTCGCTGATGCGCGGTGCCTGCCAGAGCCAACCTGGAAGCGCTTCCAGAGCCGCTAGTTCCTCCGAACCCATGTAGCCGTGGCGACGGCGATTGCGCTGAGTCTTCACGAACTGGTGCAGCTCCGGCGCCGTGCTCGGCCCAGGGAGGTCGCCGCGCGCGCTGATGTAATCGGCGAGCTGCTGCAGCCGTTCCCAGAAGGGCTTCGTGGTCTGCATCAGTAGGCGCGTGCAAAGGGCTGTATGAAAGTCGCCATCGAGTCGGTCCGGGAGGTCCGCGATGACCTTGCCTGGAAGCGACGGCGTCATCCTTCGTGTGCCGACTTGCCCTCGAGCGGCGTCCAGCGCGGCACCAAACGCTGGGTCGTGGTCGCGCAGCGCGTGCAACACGGTGCACACGTCGTCGAAGGCCGACGAGGACAGGACTGTCTCGGGGTCTTCGTCGGCGCTGAGGTAGACGGGCAGCAGGATGGTGCCGATGGTCTTGCCGGGTGCGGTTCGCCCGGCCAACGGCCTGGACGATGTCGACGTAGGAACTGCGCGGGTCGATGAAGGCGATGCCGTCGATGGCCGGTACGTCGACGCCTTCGGTGAGGCAGCGGGCGTTGGTCAGTACGCGCCGATGTCCCGGGGCCAGCGTGCGCAGGCTGTTCAGCAGTTCGGTTCGCTCGCCGGCTGACATCCCGCCGTTGACATGTCCTGCGGACAGCTGGAACGCCTCGCCCGGGGCGAGCAGCGATGCGGCGACGTCTGGCAGCGCGGTCGCGAAACGCTGTGCGCGGTCGACGTTTCCGTGGAAAGTGATCATGCGGGTGATGCCGTAGTCCTCCATCGCCTTGAGGACAGCGACGGCTGCGGCACCCTCGTGGCCAGTCAGCACGTGCTCTCCGACGACGAGCTCCGCGCCCTCCTCGAGCTGCTCCCGGATGGAGTCGTCCGTGACGCCGACGACGACGACCTGGTAGTCGCACAGGAGTTCAGCCTCGATGGCCTCCGCGAAGCCGAAGCGGTACATGACTGGCCCGTAGAGGGTCTCGTCGTCCATCGACGTGGCAGACGCGCCCTTCGTCAGCCGTGGGGTGGCGGTCATGAAGACCCGCTTCGTGGCGTGGATGCGGTCGCCATTCAGGATGAGCCGGAACGCTGTTGCCGCCTGTCCGGCGGTGCGATGAGCCTCGTCGGCCAGCGCCAGGTCGAAGGCAGGTGCGCCCATCGTCTGGGCAGCGGCGACCACGAGCGCGGAGTGGTACGTGGCGAACACCACCGTCCGGCCAGCGCGCCGGCCGATGAGGTGTGCGGCGAGGACGTCCGGGTGAGTGGTGACCGGTGCCGGGATGTCGGCGGCCGCGGCTGACGCCTCGGCGTCGGTGACGGTGTCGTCGGAACAGACGGCGATGGCGTCGAACGGGCTGAGGCAATGCTGACGCCACTCCCGCAGGGTCTGCGCAAGCAGAGACAGGCTCGGGACCAGCACCAGGACCAGGTCGGCCTCCAGCCGCTCGGCCAGCCGGAGCGCGGTCAGGGTCTTGCCGGTGCCACAGGCCATGTGCAGTTGCCCGCGGTCGTGATGGACAAGGGCCTCCGTGGCGGCGAAAAGGGCCGCGAGCTGATGCGGACGAAGCTGAATGCCTGCGCCGGGGACGGAGGCAGCATCAGCGAGTTGGACGTGGACGTGCGTGGGTATCGCGGTGTGGGTCAACGGGTCTCCAGGGGCTCGTGGTCTTGGCCACCTGGACGGTGCGGAGGAGCGCGGACAGCGCAGTCGGATACGAGTGATGTATGCCACGTGCGGCTTCGCTTGTTCGCCGCGACTTCGGGGGCGAGGACGGGGACATCTCTCGCGCGAGTGCGAGGCACACCCCGGCAGATTCATCCCTTGGCCGCACCAGCCCGATCCGAGCTTCAGACGAGCGGCCGGCAGAGTCGACACGCGTCCGCGGGCTGTGGCCGTCATGCCACGCAGACTCACCGACGTTGCCGTCAGGGCGTGTGCGATGTCTGCCCTCGCGTCATGAGTCCGGGTCAGCCAACCTGGGGGACCGAGTCACGGTCGTAAGGCTCGTTGTCGGGGGCGTTCCACCCAAAGTCACAGCCGAGACTGTCGAGAAAAGCCCACACCGCGGGATAGCCGACCACATTGACGTTGAGCCAGTTGTCCGCTGTTCCGTTCTCGTTCGAGATCCACAGTCCGGCGTAGCCCTCGCCCTCTTCGGCGTAGAGCAATGACATCCGGAGATCCGGGTACTTCTCGGCGACGCATTCCGCCCACGCCAGCGGAGGTTCCCATCCCGTCTGGAAATAAAAGACGAGTCTCGCGGGGGTGTGCTCGGTGAGTTCGGTGGCACATGCGTTGAAGCCCCACCAGGACTGTTCGTGACCCTCGTCATCGACCGGGGCCTGCGGTAGGTGAGTCGCGAAGTCGACGACGCCGTTCTCGCCATTTACCGCAGCCAGGAACTCGTTGAGACGATCAGCGGACCCTGTGACGGTGAGCAGATTGTCGGTCCAGTTGGGCATGTGATTCCTATCGGCCCTCGCCGACTCGGACTGAACCCGGCGGCGCAAGCGCGCTCCACCGCTCACCCGCTGGGGGCACTCGGTCGGCGAGCACGTCGACGCAGCAGTGCTGTTCGGCTGTCACGTCGGCGTACCTATGGGCCGGCGACCCGGCCGTCGACCGTGGCGCGCCAGGGTCGGAGCACCTCGGGGAGGCCACAGTGCGCCGCCGGCCAGGCGGTCGTCCCGCGCTCTGCCGCACCTGCCTCCAGCGTTCCAGCCGGGGGAAGGGGACTCGGCAAGCGATTCCCCTGCAGCTTGCAGGCCATCAGGCCTCTGGGTTCTCCGTGGCAGCGCCGGGTGGGGAGAACAGGGCGCGCTTGAGCTGCCCGAGCGTGTCCATGTGCTCCTTGTAGTAATGCTCGCTGGTGGAGCCGCCGTCGTGCCCGAGCTGGAACTTCGCGGCCGCTTCGCCACCGGCCTCGTAGAAGAGGCGGCCGCTGGTGTGGCGGATGTCGTGTGGCCGCAGGCCGCGGGCATCGAAACCGGGGTGGTGACGGCGGATGCGGCCGAACAGCGTCTCGAAGCGCTTGCGGGTCAGCGGGCGCGCCTCACGGGCGACGAGGAACCCGTCGACATCGAGGACGTCCTTCGGCTGGTAGTAGAAGACCGCGTTGTTGGGCGACAGGTCCGGGATGCCTGTTCGCCGCAGTTCGTCGGGCGCGTCCGCCGGCGCTGGTACGCGCGGACCCCGCTCGAGCGCGTGCGCGACCAGCGCGTCGAGGTGGTCGGGCGTCGAGGGACGGGTGCGGTAGGTGTCCCGCTTCTCGTCCCAGTAGGTGATGGTGCAGTCGTCGCGATTGATGCCGCGGCAGCGCAGGGCCAGGACACCGCCGCGGCGGGTGGCCTGGATGACCATGTGCCGCAGGATGAGGCCGTCGAGAGCCGGGTCGTCCCCGGTGGTGGTGGCCAGGCTGTGCACGGTGAGGAAGTCGGGAACGTCGAGGCTGCGCGCCCCGCGTTCCTGACGCGTGGGCAGACGGACGTCGCGGGCGACGTTGGCCGGTACGACGTCGTCGCGGCGCATCTCATTCCACAGCCAGCGGCAGGCCTGCACCATGGCCTCCTGGGCGCCGCGGCCGTCGTGGTCGTGCAGCACCCGGCCGGCGGCCTCTCGCTTGGCGTTGCGCACGACGGTGCGCTGCATGGCGTGCCGGCGGGCCCACCACGCCGCGTCGGCGATGTGGTGGCGGGTGACGACGCGCACGGAATCGTCGCCCCGGGCACCCATCCGGTCCCCGCAGTCGACATCCGCATCGGGGGAGCAGCCCTCGGAGTGGGTTCCGGCGGAGCAGGGGCAGGTTCCCGAGGCGCAGGGCAGGCACACGCACGGGCAGAAGTCGGGCAGCCCATTGGCCAGGCGACGCAGGTACAGCGCCCAGGTGCCGTAGGTGCCCTTGTGGTCCCGGCGCAAGACCGGGAGCCGCAGGTCCAGTTGCTCGCGCAGCGAAGTCCCGTCCGCAGCAGCGAGCACGCTGCTCAGGTCCACGCCGCGGCTGCGGGCCTCGGTGACCATCTCGGCCATCCGGGCGGCGAAGTCGTCCCCGTCGCCGGGCTGGCCGGCGATGGTCTGGTCGGTCATGTCGTCTCCTCAGTTCGCGTCGTCGGCGGCGGGGGCCACCGTCGACGGAGACGGTGCGGCGCCGGGGGAGAGGTGCATTCGCCCGCCGGGCAGAGCGGTGAGTCGCGGCACGGGCTGCTCCTCCGCGCCGGGCGGCGTGCCCCGCCGAGGGGCGCGGTGGCTGTCGAACAGCTCGTCGAGCTGCGGCTCGAGGCGGCTGGCGGGCATCAGCTCCAGCACGCCACGCTCGGTGTCGGTGCGGGCGACGACGGTGGCGTTGGCGGCCAGGCCGAGCTGCGCACGCAGCGCCGGGCCGAGCAGCAGCCGGCGGCGGCCGTCGACGCGCAGCGGCGCGGTGCCGTAGCCGGGCCGCGGAGCCGCGGAGCCACCGGGCAGGAAGACGACCAGCACACCGCCGTCACGTTCGGCCGGCAACTGCGCGTCGAGCACCGGGCACAGGGGCAGCGGAAGCCGGCCCTTGGTATCCAGCTTGGTCAAGGTCAGTTCCGTGCGCGCAGGCGCCGGGTCGGCGGCGCGGGCGTGCAACGGGGTGAAGTCGACGGCGGCCGGCGGCCGCTGGGCACGCTCCTGGAGCAGGTCGGTGTTCAGCCACAGCTCGGTGAGTTCCGCCGCGGACGGTGCGCCGCCGCCGAACGCCCAGCCGCCGGCCGGGGCCGGGCCGACTGCCGGGCTGGTGACGGCGGGCACGGTGGCCGCCTGAAGCGCGGAGCTGTGCGTGCGTGCGGACTGGCCGCCGCGGCGCCGGGCGTGCAGCGGGGCCGGTGGTGCTGTTCGGGGCATGGCCGCAGCTGTGCCGGGCGTTTCGCCAGCGGGGCTCGGATTGGGCCGAACCGGGTGCAGTTCACCCGAAGGAGGGTGGGACGGCTCCCACGATCTTGTGTCCGAGGGGGGACTTGAACCCCCACGCCCGATAAAGGGCACTAGCACCTCAAGCTAGCGCGTCTGCCATTCCGCCACCCGGACAAGGTGGGCACTCCGCGGAGCGCCTCGATGAGCATAACCGAGGCCACCGCCGGTCTGGGACAGGGGCCGGTGGCACCATCGACCGCATGTCGCAGCCCACGCCCCTGGCCGGTGCCCAGTCCGAGGTCGCGGACCTGCTCTCCGACCTCATCCGCATCGACACCACGAACACCGGTGACTCAGCGACCAGCGCGGGGGAGCGGAAGGCCGCCGAGTGGGTCGCCGCCAAGCTCGACGAGGTCGGGATCGACAGCGTCATCCACGAGTCCGAGCCGGGCCGGGCCAACCTGGTCGCCCGGATCGAGGGCACGAACCGCGACCGCCCGGCGCTGCTGGTGCACGGCCACCTGGACGTCGTCCCGGCCGACCCGGCCGAGTGGAGCGTCCACCCGTTCAGCGGTGAGCAGCGCGATGGCTACGTGTGGGGCCGCGGCGCGGTCGACATGAAGGACATGGACGCGATGACCCTGGCGCTGGTGCGCGACTGGGCCCGCACCGGGGTGAAGCCCGACCGCGACATCGTGCTGGCCTTCGTCGCCGACGAGGAGGCCGGCGGCCGCAAGGGCGCGCACTTCATGGTCGACCACCACGCCGACCTCTTCGAGGGCTGCACCGAGGCGATCAGCGAGGTCGGCGGGTTCAGCATCACCGTCCGCGACGACCTCCGCCTCTACCTCGTGCAGACCGCCGAGAAGGGGCTGGCCTGGATGAAGCTGACCGCCCAGGGGCGGCCCGGCCACGGCTCCTTCGTGCACGAGGACAACGCCGTCACCCGGCTGGCCGAGGCGATCGCCCGGATCGGCTCCACCCGGCTGCCCACCGTGCTCACCCCGCCGATGCGCGAGTTCCTGGACGCGGTCAGCGACGCGTACGGGGTCGAGATCGACCCCAACGACCCGGACGAGGCGCTGGCCCGGCTCGGCAGCATCAGCCGGATGATCGGCGCGGCGCTGCGCAACACCGCCAACCCGACGATGCTCGACGCCGGCTACAAGACCAACGTCATCCCCGGCTCCGCGAGCGCCACCGTCGACGGCCGCTTCCTGTACGGGCAGGAGGCGGAGTTCGAGAAGCAGCTCGACGAGCTCCTGGGCGAGGGCGTCAGCCGCGAGTGGATCACCTACGACCAGGCCGTGGAGACGACGTTCGACGGTCCGTCGGTCGACCTGATGGTCCAGGCGCTGCAGGCCGAGGACCCGGGCGCCCGCGCCGTCCCGTTCACCATGAGCGGCGGCACCGACGCCAAGAGCTTCGAAACCCTGGGCATGCGCTGCTTCGGCTTCTCTCCGCTCAAGCTCCCCGCCGACCTCGACTTCGCGTCGCTGTTCCACGGCATTGACGAGCGCATCTCCATCGACTCCATGCAGTTCGGCATCCGGGTGCTCGACCGGTTCCTGCGCCAGGCGTGATGTGATGCCGGGCGTGACCGACACCACTCCCGCGCCCGGTTCGCCCGCCCAGGGCGACGTCGCCCTCGTCACCGGAGGGACCGGCGGTTTCGGCCGCGCCCTCGCTGCGCTGCTCCGCGAGCGCGGGGTGACCGTCGTCCTCGCCGACCTCGACAGCCCGGCCAACCGCGAGGTCGCCGCCGGCCTCGGCGCACACTTCGCTGCCCTGGACGTCACCGACCGGGCGGCCAACGCCGCCGTGGTCGCCGCGGTGGAGGCCGAGCACGGCCGGTTGGACGCCGTCTTCCTCAACGCCGGCATCGCCGGGCAGTCCCGGCACGGCCTGGACGTCGACGAGTTCCTCAAGGTGGTCGACGTCGACCTCTTCGGCGTCGTCTACGGCACCGAGGCCGCGCTGCCGGCCCTGCGCCGCGCCGGTGGCGGGTCGATCGTGGTGACCGCCTCGCTGGCCGGACTCTCGCCGATGGCGACCGACCCCGGCTACAGCGTGGCCAAGGGCGGGGCGGTGGCGTTCGTCCGGTCGATGTCCTCCCGCCTGGTGGACGACGGCATCACCATCTCCGCCATCTGCCCCGGGTTCGCCGACACCGCCATCATCGACCCGCTCCGCGACGAGTTCGCCGCCGCCGACTTCCCGGTGCTCTCGGCCGGCGAGGTCGCCGAGGCGATGGTCGCCGCCTGGGCCGGCGCCGAGCCGGGCGCGGCCTACGTCGTCCAGCCGGGCGTGGGCGCCGTGCCCTACAAGTTCAAGGGCGTGCCGGCCGCCCGGACGGCGAGCGGGGAGACCGCCGTCGTCCCGACTGCGCTGCGCCCGCCGTCCATGCGCTGACGTCTGCACGGGCACAGCCCGGGTGATCGGCGTCACGGTCGCTCTGGCAAGGTGCCGGGCATGCGTGCATGGCGAGTCCACAGCCTCGGGAACCCGGCCGAGGTCATGTCCCTCGACGAGGTCGAGCAGCCCATCCCCGCCGACGGCCAGGTGCTGGTCAAGGTGCGGGCGGCCGGGCTGAACTTCCCCGACGTGCTGATGGCGATGGGCCAGTACCAGGAGCGGCCGCCGCTGCCCTACACCCCCGGCGTGGAGCTGTGCGGTGAGATCGTGGAGACCGGCCAGCGGGTGCTCGGGTCGCCGTCCGGCGGTCCCGGGGCGTTCGCCGAGTACGCGCTGATGGACGCCGCCGCGGCCTGGCCGGTGCCCGATGCGATGTCGGACGAGCAGGCCGCCTCGCTGTACCTGACCTACCAGACCGGCTACGTCGGCCTGCACCGGCGCGCAGCCCTGCAGGCGGGGGAGTGGCTGCTGGTGCACGCCGGCGCCGGCGGCGTCGGGACGGCGGCGATCCAGCTCGGCAAGGCCGCCGGCGCGAAGGTGATCGCCACCGCCGGCGGGGAGCGCAAGACCGAGGTCTGCCGCTCACTCGGCGCCGACCACGTCATCGACTACACCGCGGAGGACTTCGTCCCGCTGGTCAAGGAGATCACCGGCGGCCACGGTGCGGACGTCGTCTACGACCCGGTCGGCGGGGAGGTGTTCGACAAGTCCCGCAAGTGCATCGCCTTCGAGGGGCGGCTCGTGGTCGTGGGCTTCACCAGCGGCACGATCCCGCAGGCGCCGGTCAACCACGCCCTGGTCAAGAACTACAGCATCGTCGGGCTGCACTGGGGCCTCTACCGCAAGCACGACCCGGCCCGGATCGGGCTGGTGCACGAGGCGCTGTGCGACCTGTTCGCCGACGGGGCGATCGACCCGCTGGTCGGTCAGTCGCTGCCGCTGACCGACCTGCCGCAGGCGATGGCCGCCATCGCCGACCGCAGCACCGTCGGCAAGGTCGTCCTCACCCCCTGAGAGAGGACCCCGTCCTCCTCAGCGCTCGCAAGCTCGGGCCGAGCCGCTGGACGGGGCCATCAGCAGGGCCGCACCGCGAGCTCGCGAGTGGTGGGGGCAACAGGGTCCTCACACCATGGGGCGGGGGAGGTAGGACAGCCGCATCCGGCGCCGCATGATCACCTTGCGGGTGCCGTCGGCGTGCAGCTGGAGCCGGGCGAGTTCCCAGCCGCCGGTGTCGGACTGCATGCTCATCAGCTGCGCCGCCGCGGAGCGGGAGATGCCCGCCGGGATGCGCAGCGGGGCGTACTCGTACTCGCCGGGTGCTGACACCTCGTCGATTGTGCCTGCCGGACGCCTGCGGGTCATGTGGTGGTCACCACGGAGCCACCCGGTCCGGGTGTCGCCCCGGCGGAGTGCGGGCAGGGGAGGACGGCGCGGCCCGGCACCCGGCCGGGCCCCCGACCGGCGAGGAGCCCTCATGACCGACCCCGAAGCCAACGACGCCGACCGCCTGGAGCAGCAGCGCACCACCGCCTCGACCGGCCCGGAACTCGCCGACGAGGTGCCGCCGCTGGGCGCCGAGGTCCCCGAGGCCGACGCCATCGAGCAGCAGCTCAGCGCGACCCCGGGCACCTACTCGACGATGCGGGACGCCGACCCGGAGGCCGACGAGTACGACGTCCTCGAGCAGCGGGCGGCCGTGCCGGACGACGACGAGGACGAGCAGCGCGGCTGACCCCGTCCGGGGCCACGGGCTGCCGGGTGTCGGGCATCGCCTGATCGGGTGGTCCGGGCGCCGGTCGTCCGCACCGCCCGTCACGGCGGGTGAGGATCGCGCCCGTGACCGCCGCGCTGACGACCGTGCTGCTCATCCTCGTGGGGCTGCCGCTGCTGGCCTGGTGGGTCGGTGGCCGTTCGCTGTGGGGCCGACTGCAGCCCCGCCGGGACCCGGACCCTTGGGGTGACCTGGTCCGCAGGCACCGCCTGACCCCCGCCGAGCAGTCCCGGGTGGGAGCAGCGGTCAACCGCGGCCACGCGCTGGACGACGATCGGCTCCGTGCCGCCGCGGTCGACGTGGCCCGCAGCCAGGTGGTGCAGCTCGACGTCCTGTGGAGCGGTGGCTCCCGTGCCCAGCGGATCGTGTGCCCGGTGGCCGTGGTGTGGTTCGTCGGCCTGGTGTCGAACGTCGTCCACGACCTGGTCGTCGGTGGTCTGTCCGACATCCCGTGGTTCGGCCTCGTGAGCATCGCCGCCATCGTCGGCATCCCCCTGGTACAGCGGCGGAAGATGCAGCGCGCGATCCGGGTCAACAGCGGACCGGTGACCGGGGCCGGGGCCTGACGGGCCCCGGCCCGGCTCAGCGGGAGTAGTACTCCACGACCAGCTGCTCCTCGCACACCACGGGGACCTCGGAGCGCTGCGGCCGGCGGACGACCACGCAGCGGAGCTCGGAGAGCTGGACCTCCAGGTAGGCCGGGGCGGCGGCGTGCGCGCCGGAGGCGGCGACCTGGAACGGCAGCTTGGACTTGCTGCGCTCGGCGATCTCGACGACGTCGTAGGGCTGCACCTGGTAGCTGGGCCGGTCGACCCGCTTGCCGTTCACCGTGACGTGCTGGTGGCTGACCGTCTGCCGGGCCTGGTAGATCGTGCGGGCGAACCCGGCGCGCAGCACGGTCGCGTCCAGCCGTGCCTCGAGCTGGTGGGTGATCAGCTCCTCGCCGGTCTTGCCGCCGGTGCGCTTGGCCCGGTCGAACGCCGAGCGGAGCTGGGTCTCGCTGATGTCGTACTGCGCGCGCAGCCGCTGCTTCTCCAGCAGTCGCGTCTTGTAGTCGCTGGTGTTCTTGCGCTTGCGGCCGTGCTCACCGGGCGGGTACGGGCGCCGCTCGAAGTAGCGCACGTCCTTGGGGGTGAGCGGGATGCCCAGCGCACGTGAGCGCCGGACCTTGGGGCGGGAGCTGTTCACACGATCCTCCGGTTCGGTTAGGCTCACCTTACCGCGATGTCGAGTCGTCCTGAACCCGGAGTGCCGCATGACACGATCGACCCGCCCCGCCGCCCCCGGGCCCTCGTCCGACGCCCTCCGGCCCACCGGAGCCGAACGGGCGCGCACCGTGGCGGCCCGGCCGGCGGCCGCCGTCTGTGCTGCCGGCATCGACGGCAGTCGTGTGCTCGGGCACGCCCTCACCGCCGAGGGGCAGGTGCTCGTGGTGGTGCCGACCGACGGTGAGGTCTGCCGCACGGTCCAGGCGTCTGCCGACGGCGACCTCGCGGCGCTGTTGATGGTCACCGACCACGCCCCGGTGCCCCTGCGCGAGCCCGTGCGCGCCCAGGTCTGGTTGTCCGGGTGGCTCACGCCGCTGCTCGAGACCGACCAGCGGGACGCTGCGCTGGCGTTCGCCGACGTCGCCCCGGTGGGCGCGCTGCTGGACGTCGGGCGCAGCGCCACCCTGCTGCGCCTGGACCTGGCCGAGGTGGTGCTGGGGGAGTGCGGCTCGGTCACCGAGATCGACCCCGACGACTTCCTCGCCGCGGCGCCCGACCCGTTGATCGCGGTGGAGGGGCCGGCGCTGCAGCACCTCGACGTCGCCCACCCCGAGGAGCTGGACCTGCTGTGTTCCCGGGTGCCGGCCGCCTGGGTGGGGAGGGGCGACGTCGTCCGCCCGCTGGGCCTGGACCGGTACGGGTTCCGGCTGCGGATCGAGCAGCGCACGGGCCACCGGGACGTGCGCGTGCCCTTCACCGCGCCCGTCACCTGTGCCGACGACCTCGGCCCGGCGGTGCACCGGTTGCTCTGCGCCGCGAGACGCGCTTGCCCGGGACGCTGACCGCGAGGTCAGCGCCCCGGGCAGGGGAGTGGTGCGTCGAGCGGGGGCGAGGTCAGTGGACCTTGCGCCGACCGCCGCTCATGCCCTCGGCCACGCCGATCAACAGCACGGCGGCGACGATCGCGACGATCCCGCCGATGATGTTGAGCTCGCCGAAGTCACCGGTGCCCAGGAGGGTGGCCACGACGCCACCGATCAGGGAGCCGACGACGCCGAGGGCCAGGGTGGCCAGGATGCTGAGGTTCTGCTTGCCCGGCTTGATCAGCCGAGCGAGCGCACCGACGATGAGACCGAAGACGAGAAAACCGATGATGCCCATGTCCTCGTGGGTGCCCTCAAGATCAACCTGTGAAACGTGGTCCACCTGACAGGTGGGTCACTCCGCCAGTTCGGCGAGCAGCGTCGCCAACCGGGTCCGCCGCGGCCGGACGTCGACCTCCCGGACCGCCCGGGCCAGCGCAGCGCCGCTGGCGTGCACGATCGACAGGTGCTGCTGCGCCCGCGTGAGGGCGGTGTAGACCAGCGGCCGGGACAGCATCCCGCCGGCCTCCGGCGGCAACACCACGACGACACCGGGCCACTCCGAGCCCTGCGCCCGGTGCACGGTGATCGCCCAGCCGTGCCGGAGGTCCGACAGCGCCTTGCCGTTCACCTTGACCGGCCCGGAGGCGAACGCGATGTCCAGCGAGCCCTCACCGGTGCCGGTCACGACACCGACCTCACCGTTGGCGAACCCGATCGGCTCCAGGTCGAGGTGGTTCGCCGTCGCGACCACCCGGTCGCCGACGTCGAACCCGAACACCGTGCCCTCGCCGGGGTTGAGCTGCGCCTTCAGCGCCTTGTTCAACTCGATGGTGCCGGCCGGCCCACGGTGCACCGGGGTGACCACCTGCACCGTCGACGGGTCGATGCCCAGCGCGCGCGGGATGGAGTCGGTGACCAGCTGCACGACCCGCTTGGCCGCCTCGGCGCTCCCGGTGGCCGGCACGATCACCACCTCCCGGTCGGGGGAGTCGACGTGCACCAGCTCACCGCCGCGCACCCCGGTGGCCAGCCGCGCGATCGCCCCACCCTCGGCCTGGCGGTGCAGCGTGGTCAGCTCGGTCACCGGCACCACGCCGGAGTCGATCAGGTCACCGAGGACGTGACCGGGGCCGATCGAGGGCAGCTGTGCCGGGTCGCCCACCAGCAGCAGGTGGGTGCCGTCCGGGCAGGCCTCCAGCAGCGCCGCGGTCAGCTCGACGTCCAGCATCGAGGCCTCGTCGACCACCACGACGTCGGCGTCCAGCGGCCACTCCTCGTTGCGGGCGAACCCACCGGTCATGCCCTGCGCGCCGAGCAGCCGGTGCACGGTCACCGCCGGGTGGTCGGTCAGCTCCTCCAGCCGCTTCGCCGCCCGGCCGGTCGGCGCCGCCAGGGCCACCTCGGTGCCCTTGGCCTGCAGCAGCTTCACCAGCGAGGCGACGGTCCGGCTCTTCCCGGTGCCCGGCCCGCCGGTCAGCAGCGAGATGCCGGCGCCGAGCACCTGGGCCACCGCAGCCTGCTGCGCCGGGTCCAGGCCCTTGGCCACCGACCGGACCGAGGCAGGGTCGGCGATCCGTCCGCTGGTGGCCGACAGGCGGTGCACGTTCTCCGCCACCGCCTCCTCCGCCATCCCGTACCGGGCCAGCGACAGGCTCAGTGACTGCGGTTCGTCCTCGTGATCGGGGTCCTCGTCCTCGGCCTCGGTCAGGGTTCCCTCGCGAGCTTGCGAGTGGAGGGGGGACCGAGGTCCTTCCGCGTGCTCGAGCACCTCACCGGACTCCACCGCGGCCACCACCGCGGCCGCCGGGTCGTCGATCTGCTCCGCGCGCAGCGCCGCTACCACGAGGTCGGCGGGGAGCACGGTGTGCCCGTCCCGGGTCGCGGTGCGCAAGGTCAGCGCCACGATCGCCCGGCCGCGGCGGGTGTCCTGCCGGTCGGCACCGGAGAGGACGGCGATCGCCAGCCGGTCGGCGTCGGCCAGCGTCACCCCGGTCAGGCCGAGCAGCGCCCACGGGTCGTCCCGGAGCCGGCGGGCGGCGTCGGGGCCGAGGGCGTCCGCGGAGTTCACCGCCAGCCGGGCGTTCAGCCCCGCGCCGACCAGCAGCTCGACGACCTCGTAGGTCGACCTGGCGGCCAGGAACGAGCTGAACAAGCGCTCGGCGCGCTGCCGGCCCACCCGGGGCAGCTTGAGCAGCCGGTCGGCGGTGACGTCGTCCGGGCCGGTGATGCCGGCGGCCGGCAGGTCGGCCGCCGTCCGCTTGCCCAGGCCCGGCCACAGGCCGGCGGCGCAGAAGGCGGTGAAGACGGGGTCGCCCGCAGGCGTCGGGGTGCTCACGGCTCGGTGCTCACAACTCGGTGCTCACGGTTCGGGTGCTCACTGTTCAGTGCTCCCGACGCTGCTCGGGATAGGAGAAGTGCGGCGCGGACACGTCGTCCAGCGCCGTGGTGATCGCCGGCGGCAGCCGGACCCCCTGGGCATCGAGGGCGGCCTGCAGCTGCTGGGCGGTCCGGGCGCCCACGATCGGGGCGACCACGCAGGGCCGGTCGTGCAGCCAGGCGAGGGCGACCCCCAGCGGCGTGGTGCCCAGCCCCTGCGCGGCGGTGACGACCGCCTCCACCACCCGGTCCGCGGTCGCCGACCGCAGCCCGTCGATGAACCCCAGCCACTGGGCGGACGCGCCACGCGAGTCGGCGGGTGTGCCGTCCCGGTACTTGCCGGTGAGCAGCCCCCGGCCCAGCGGCGACCACGGCAGGATGCCCAGCCCCAGCGCCTCCGCGGCCGGCTGCACCTCCCGCTCGACGCCGCGCTGCAGCAGCGAGTACTCGACCTGGGTGCTCACGATCGGGGTGCGCCCGGGCCAGGCGCGCTGCCAGGTGGCGGCCTGGGCGGTCTGCCAGCCGGAGAAGTTGCTCACCCCGACGTAGCGGGCCCGGCCGGAGGAGACGGCCAGGTCGCAGGCGGCCAGCGTCTCCTCCAGGGGCGTCGCGTCGTCCCAGGCGTGCAGCTGCCACAGGTCGACGTGGTCGATCCCCAGCCGCTCCAGGGACGCGTCCAGCGCCGAGAGCAGGTGCCCGCGGGAGGCGCCCCGGCCCATCGGCCCGGGCCCGGTGCGGCCCGCCGCCTTCGTGGCGACCAGCACGTCGTCGCGCGGGACGACGTCGGCCAGCAGTCGCCCGAGCGTGCGCTCGCTCTCCCCGTCGGCGTAGACGTCGGCGGTGTCGACCAGCGTGCCGCCGGCGTCGACGAACGCCGTGAGCTGCATCGCGGCCTCGTCCTCGTCGGTGTCCCGGCCCCACGTGAGGGTGCCCAGCCCCAGCCGGGAGACCACGAGCCCACTGCGCCCGAGCGCCCGCTGTTCCACGACGGGTCAACCTACCGTTGCCCACCGACGCTCCCCGGCAGCGACGAACGTCTCCTGCCGAGGTGCCGGGCCCCGGTGTCCCGGCCACCTAGGGTGCCTGTCGTGCGCGAGCCCCCGACCTGCCCTGACCACCGCCCGGCCGAGCAGCGGAGGCGCTGACCGTGGGCTGGTTCGAAGCTCTCGTCCTCGGGGTGGTCCAGGGCCTCACCGAGTTCCTGCCGATCTCCTCCAGCGCCCACCTGCGGGTGGTCGGCGAGGCGTTCGGCTGGGGCGACCCCGGGGCGGCGTTCACCGCGATCACCCAGATCGGCACGGAGCTCGCCGTGCTCATCTACTTCCGGCACGACATCTGGCGGATCATCACGGCCTGGGTCCGGGGGCTGTTCGACCGCTCGGCCCGCAGCGACCCCGACGCCAGGATGGGCTGGCTGATCATCATCGGCAGCCTGCCGATCGTCGTCCTCGGGCTGCTGTTCCAGGACTCGATCGAGACGACGTTCCGGGACCTGCGGATCATCGCCGTCGCCCTGATCGTCTTCTCGCTGGTCCTCTACTGGGCCGACCGGGTGGGCAGCACCGAGCGCGACCTGCCCGACCTGACCGTCAAGCACGGCCTGACCTTCGGGTTCGCCCAGGCGATGGCGCTCATCCCGGGGGTCTCCCGCTCCGGCGGCACCATCACCGCCGGTCGCTTCCTCGGCTACAACCGCGCCGCGGCGGCGCGCTACTCGTTCCTGCTCGCCGTCCCCGCCGTGCTGGGCGCCGGGTTCTTCCAGGCCTACGAGTCCCTGACCGGCGACACCGAGGGCGAGGCGCTCTCGTGGGGCCCGACGATCCTGGCCACCGTCATCGCCTTCGGGATCGGGTACGCCGTCATCGCCTGGCTGCTGCGGTACCTGGCCCACGGCAGCTTCGCCCCGTTCGTGGTCTACCGGATCGTGCTCGGCGGCCTGGTGCTGGTGCTCGTCGGCACCGGCGTCCTCGAGCCGACCTGATGAAGGACCCCGTCCTCCTCGCCCCTCGCGAGCTCGCGGCGAGCCTGTGGGCGGGGCCTTAGAGTCGGCGGAGTGCGGAAGGACCCGCGAGCCCCCCACCGCTCGCAGGCTCGCGCCGGGCCCCTGCTCGCGGGCCGATCGAGGAGGCAAGCCCCATGACGACGGTCATCCTGCTCCGACACGGCCGGACGACGGCCAACACCGCCGGCGTGCTGGCCGGCTGGACCCCCGGGGTGCGGCTGGACGACACCGGCCAGACTCAGGTGCAGGCGGTCGCGCAGCGGCTGTCGGAGGTGCCGCTGGCCGCGGTGGTGAGCAGCCCGCTGGAGCGCTGCCAGCAGACCGCCGGCACGGTCGCCGAGGGGCGTGCGCTGGAGGTGCAGACCGACGACCGGTTCGGCGAGGCCCGCTACGGCGACTGGACCGGCCGCCCGATCAAGGAGCTGACCAAGGACCCGCTCTGGAAGGTCGTGCAGCAGCACCCCTCCGCCGCGGTCTTCCCCGGCCCGGAGGGGGAGGGGCTCGCCCAGACCCAGGCGCGCGCGGTGGCCGCCGTCCGGGAGTGGAACGCGAAGCTCGGGCCGGACGCCGTCTGGCTGGTCTGCAGCCACGGTGACGTGATCAAGGCGGTCCTGGCCGACGCTCTGGGGATGCACCTGGACTCCTTCCAGCGCATCGTCGTCGACCCGGCGTCGCTGTCGGTGGTCACCTACACCGACACCCGGCCGTTCCTGGTGCGGGTCAACGACACCGGCGGCGACGTCTCCGCCCTCATCCCGCCCAAGAAGAAGCGCGGTCGGCGCAAGCCCTCCTCCGACGCGGTCGTCGGCGGCGGCGCGGGCTCCGGCGCCGCGTAACCTGATCGCCGTGCCTCGTCAGGTCTTCCTCTTCGACCGTCCCACCCGGTTCGTCGCCGGCACGGTGGGCCAGCCCGGCGACCGCACCTTCTACCTGCAGGCCTCCGACGAGGCCGGCCGCACGATCAGCGTGGCGCTGGAGAAGACGCAGGTCCAGGTGCTGGCCGACCGGATGAGCGAGCTGCTCGACGAGGTGGCCAACCGCGCCGCCGTCGTCGTCCCGCCCGACGCCGACGTCGACGACCTCGAACCGCTCACCGCGCCCGTCGACGAGGAGTTCCGCGTCGCCGCGATGGGGCTGGCCTGGGACGGCGAGGAGGACGCGGTCGTCGTCGAGGCCGTCGCCGCCGGCGAGGAGCCGATCGAGGAGGACGTGATCCTCTCCGACAGCGACGAGGGCCCCGACGCCCTGCGGGTGACGATCACCCCGGTCGCGGCCCGGGCGTTCGTCGCCCGCGCCCGCCGGGTCATCGCCGCCGGCCGGCCCTCCTGTCCGCTGTGCTCCCTGCCGCTGGACCCGACCGGCCACGTCTGCCCGCGGCAGAACGGTTACCGCCGCTGAGCCGGCGCTGCGATGACCGCGCCTGATCCCCGCGACGACCGGCTGGAGCACCCGCTGACCGACGAGCCCCTCGAGCTGGACGACGACGAGCTGGACGACGACGAGTTCGAGGGGGACGACGGCGACGTCGTCGAGCTCGATGTCGCCGCGTTCGACCACGGTGACCGCCGGCCACCCAGCGGCGCCGACGAGGTCACCGCCCTGCTGCGCGAGGGCGTGCTGGACATGGAGGGCCGCCTCCTCGACGCCAGCAACGTCACCCTCATCGGGGGGATCCGCACCGACCAGCTGGCTGCCACCTGCGTGTACAAGCCGGTGGCGGGGGAGCGGCCGCTGTGGGACTTCCCCGACGGCACCCTCGCCGGCCGCGAGATCAGCGCGCACCTGGTGTCGGAGGCGACCGGCTGGTCGATCGTGCCGCCCACCGTGCTGCGCGAGGGCCCGTTCGGCCCCGGCATGGTCCAGCTGTGGATGGACGCCGACCCCGCCGTCGAGCTCACCGAGTTCGTCCGGCTCGACGTCCCCGAGCTGCGCCGGATGGCGGTCTTCGACGCGGTGGTGAACAACGCCGACCGCAAGGGCGGCCACATCATCCCGATGCGCGGTGGACACGTGTACGGCGTCGACCACGGCATCTGCTTCTCCGTGGAACCCAAGCTGCGCACCCTGCTGTGGCGCTGGGCCGGCAGGCCCCTGCTGGCGGAGCACCTGGCCGTGCTGGAGCAGCTGGCCGAGCAGCTCCGCGGCGACCTGGGTGACCAGCTGCACGAGCACCTCACCCGGCGCGAGGTGCGGCGCACCCAGCAGCGGGTGGCCGAGCTGCTGCGCAGCGGGCTGCACCCCCAGCCCAGCGGTGACTGGCCCGCGCTGCCCTGGCCCCCGTTCTAGAGCACAGCGGCAGTGGCCGGGCCCGGGCGGCTGACTTCCCGGGCGCGGGCTGCCAGGGTGGGTGGGTGCCTCATCGCAGCCGACTCGCGATCCTGTTGATCGACCTCCCTCCCCAGCTGCACGACCGGGGCCAGCAGTTCTGGTCCGCCGCCACCGGTCACGCCGTGGAGCCCGACACCATCGACGACGCGTGGTCCTCGCTCGGTTCCTTCGCCGACGGGTTCCACCTGGAGGTCCAGCGCACCGGGGTGGGCACCCCGCCGCGCTGGCACGTGGACATCGAGACCGACGACGTGCACGCGGAGGTGGCCCGGCTCGAGGCCCTCGGGGCGCTCCGGATGGCCGACATGGGCGGGTTCTGGCAGATGAAGGACCCCGCCGGGCTGCTGTTCTGCGTGGTCGGCGTCCAGACCGGTGAGGAGTTCGACCGGCACGCCACCACCTGGCCCTGACGGACCGCCGGACGGCGGTGGAGCGCGCCGGGGACCGGGTGCATTGCCGCCCTGTCGGTGGCCGGATCTAGGCTCCTGACGTGCTCTCCTGGCCTGCCCCGCTGCTCCCCACCCTGCCCGGGTCCGGCCCCGCTCTGCGGCTGTACGACACCGCCCGCGGCGAGGTGGTCGAGACCTCCCCGGGCCGCACCGCCCGGATGTACGTCTGCGGCATCACGCCCTACGACGCCACGCACCTCGGCCACGCGGCCACCTACCTGGCCTTCGACCTGGTCAACCGGGTGTGGCGCGACGCCCGGCACGCCGTGCACTACGTGCAGAACGTCACCGACGTCGACGATCCGCTGTTCGAGCGGGCCGACCGCGACGGCGAGGACTGGATCGTGCTGGGCATGCGCGAGACGGCGCTGTTCCGCGAGGACATGACCGCGCTGCGGGTGCTGCCGCCGGAGGACTTCGTCGGCGCCGTCGAGTCGATCCCGCGGATCGCCGCGCACGTGGAGAGCCTGTGGGACGCCGGCCTGGCCTACCAGCTGGAGGACGGCACCGGGGACGTCTACCACGACGTCGCCCAGGCACCCGGGTTCGGCTCCGAGTCCGGTTACGACGAGGCGACCATGCTGCGGCTGTCCGCCGAGCGGGGCGGCGACCCCGACCGGGCGGGCAAGCGGCACGCGCTCGACCCGCTGCTGTGGCGAGGGGCTCGCGAGGGCGAGCCGTCCTGGCCCGGTCCGCGCGGCGTCGCGGGCCGCCCGGGCTGGCACGTCGAGTGCGCCACGATCGCACTCGACCGGATCGGCATGGGCTTCGACGTCCAGGGCGGCGGCAGCGACCTCGTCTTCCCGCACCACGAGTACTCCGCCGTCCACGCCGAGGCGCTCACCGGCACCAAGCCCTTCGCCCGGGCCTACGTGCACGCCGCGATGATCGGGCTGGACGGCGAGAAGATGAGCAAGAGCCGGGGCAACCTGGTCTTCGTCTCCCGGCTCCGCGGCGACCGCACCGACCCGATGGCGATCCGGCTGGCCCTGCTGTCCGGGCACTACCGCACCGACCGGGCCTGGGCCCCCGAGCTGCTGGCGCAGGCGCAGCGGCGGCTGGACACCTGGCGGCGGGCCGTGGAGCTGCCGCTGGGCGCGCCGGCCGGCCCCGTGCTGGCCGCCGTCCGGGAGCGGCTGGCCGACGACCTCGACACCCCCGGCGCGATCGCCGCCGTCGACCGCTGGGCCGCCGCCAGCCTCGCCGAGGCCGCCTCCGGTCCGGGCCTGCCCGCCGCCCAGGCCACCGACGACTGGGACGAGCAGTCGCCGGCCGTCGTCCGCGACGTGGTCGACGCACTGCTCGGCGTCGCTCTCACGCCGTGAGCGAGGGCGGGACGGGGTTCGAGTGGCTGGCGTACCCGCCTGCCTTCACCCGGATCGACCGGCAGGCACGGGAGGACGCCGAGGCAGCTCTTGCCCCGGCGGCCGCGCGGTCCTCCCGGAGCCGGGGACGGGCGCGCCCTGAGCCCGACGACGGACTCCGCACCTGCTGGGAGCTCGACCGCGACCGGGTGCTGCACGCCAAGGCCTTCCGCCGGCTCAAGCACAAGACCCAGGTCTTCCTGCACCCCGACGGCGACCACTTCGTCACCCGGCTCACCCACACCCTCCAGGTCACCCAGGTCGCCCGGTCACTGGCCCGGGCCCTGGGCCTGCACGAGACCCTGGCCGAGGCGATCGCGCTGGCCCACGACGTGGGCCACTCGCCGTTCGGGCACATCGGTGAGGAGGCCCTGGAGCCCTACGTCGCAGGAGGCTGGCACCACGCCGCCCAGGGGGTGCGGATCGTCGAGGTGCTCGAGGACCTCAACCTCACCTGGGAGGTGCGCGACGGCGTCCGGGCACACAGCTGGAAGATCACCCCGCCGCCGGCCACCCGGGAGGCGGAGTGCGTGAAGTTCGCCGACCGGATCGGCTACCTCTCCCACGACGCGCTGGACGCCGTCCGGGCCGGGGTGCTGCGCGCCGGTGACCTGCCGGCCCGCACGCTGGCCACCTTCGGCCCGCCCGGCGGGGCGATGGTCGGCGCGATGATCGAGGCGGTCGTCGACGGCACGTACGCCTCGGCGCGCGAGGAGGCCCGACACGCCGTCCCCGGCGGCCCGCCGGCACCGGCCGTGCGGATGGCGCCGGACGCCCTCGAGGCGATGAACGAGCTGCGGGCGTTCATGTTCGAGCGGGTCTACGAGTCCGAGATCGCCGCCGGGCAGAAGCACGTGGCGATCGAGGTGATCCGCCGGCTGGTCGACCACCACCTGGCCCATCCCGAGCTCATGCCGGCCAGCTACCGGGACACCGAGGCCGGCCTGGTCACCCAGGTCGTCGACTACGTGACCGGGATGACCGACCGGTTCGCCCTCGCCACGTACGACCGGCTCTTCGACGACACGGCCACCGTCCGGATGCGCCCGCTGCTCGTCACACCCTGAGAAAGGGCTGGCGACGAGAACGGGCTGAGGGTCGTCATCCCGTCGAGATGACGACCTTCAGCCCGTTCTGATCTTGAAGCGACCGGGGTCAGCTCGTGCCGCCGCGGGGGCGCAGCGGAAGGACCCCGCCGCCCCCCACCACTCGCGGGCTCGCGGCGGGCCCCTGCGACGGGGCCGCAGGTCAGCTCGTGCCGCCGCGGCGGCGCAAGTACCTCTCGAACTCGCGGGCGATCTGGTCGCCGTTGGCCTGGGACAGGTCGCTGGCCGTCTGCCGCTCCTCCAGGGAGCGCACGTACTCGACGACCTCCTCGTCCTCCTGGGCCATCTCGTCGACGGTCTTCACCCACTCGTCGGCCTGGTCGGGCAGGGTGCCCAGCGGCACGGTGACCTCGAGGACCTCCTCGACCCGGGTCAGCAGCGCCATCGTCGCCCTGGGGGAGGGGGGCTGGGAGACGTAGTGCGGCACGGCCGCCCAGAAGCTCACCGCCGGCAGCCCGGCCTGCACGCAGGCATCGGCGAAGACGCCGAGGATGCCGGTCGGACCCTGATAGGTGGACGTCTCCACACCCCACTGCCGCGCCGACTCGGCGTCGTAGGCCGAGCCGGTCACCGGCGTGGGCCGGGTGTGCGGCGTGTCGGCCAGCAACGCGCCGAGCGCGACCACCGTCTGGGCGCCGAGCTCCTGGATCAGCTCGATCAGCTCGTCGCAGAAGCTGCGCCAGCGCATGTTCGGCTCGATGCCGCGGATGAGGACGACGTGCCGCTCACTGCCCGGCGGCTTGACCACCGACAGCCGGGTGGTGGGCCACTCGACCCGGCGGGTGACGCCGTCGATCAGGGAGACGGTCGGCCGGTTGACCTGGAAGTCGTAGTAGTCCTCGGGGTCCAGCGCAGCGAGCGGGGTGGCGTTCCAGGTCAGCTCCAGGTGCTCCACGGCACCGGTGGCGGCGTCCCCGGCGTCGTTCCATCCCTCGAACGCGACCACGACCACGGGGTCGTCCAGCTCGGGCAGGTCGTCAGCGTCGGACTTCGGATCGATCACCCTTCGAGCCTACGTCGATCTGGCCCGCCGCCCCGGTTGCTCGTGGGGCGTCCGGGACCGCCCGGGCCACGGGGTGCACCCGGGCAGGGGAGGGAAGTGCGACGATGGGGGCGCTGTTCGAGGACGACGAGGCCGCTCGCCCGTCGGAGTTGCCAGGGCCCTGGCGCCGGACGCCTCCGTGACCGTGCCCGATCGACCACCGAGGACTGCCCGTGCCTGCATCCCCGCACGTCCGCCCTGACGCCACGACCGCGCTCACCGCGCTGCTGCAGCAGCGGATCCTGGTGCTCGACGGGGCGATGGGCACGGCCATCCAGCGGGACCGGCCGGACGAGGCCGGCTACCGCGGTGAGCGGTTCGCCGACTGGCCCAGCGACGTCCAGGGCAACAACGACCTGCTCAGCATCACCGCCCCGGAGATCATCAGCGGCATCCACCGCGAGTACCTCGACGCCGGCGCGGACCTGATCGAGACCAACACGTTCAACGCGACCCGGATCTCGCTGCTCGACTACGGGATGTCCGACCTGGCGTACGAGCTGAACGTCGCCTCCGCCCGGCTCGCCCGCGCCGCCTGCGACGCGGTCAGCACACCGGAGAAGCCGCGCTACGTCGTCGGTGCGCTCGGCCCGACCAGCCGGACGGCGTCCATCTCACCCGACGTGAACGACCCCGGCGCCCGCAACGTCAGCTTCGACGAGCTCGTCGAGGCCTACCTGGAGCAGGCCGACGGGCTGGTCGACGGCGGCTCGGACGTGCTGCTGATCGAGACGATCTTCGACACCCTGAACGCCAAGGCGGCCATCTTCGCGCTGGAGACGCTGTTCGCCGACCGCGGGCGCCGCTGGCCGGTGATGATCTCCGGCACGATCACCGACGCCTCCGGGCGCACCCTCTCCGGGCAGGTCACCGAGGCGTTCTGGCACTCGGTACGGCACGTCGAGCCGCTGCTGGTGGGGCTGAACTGCGCGCTGGGTGCCAAGGAGATGCGGCCCTACATCGCCGAGATCTCCCGGATCGCGGACACCTTCGTCTCCTGCTATCCCAACGCCGGGCTGCCCAACGCCTTCGGTGAGTACGACGAGTCGCCCGAGGAGACCGCGGCGATCGTCGGGGAGTTCGCCGAGAGCGGCTTCGTGAACCTGGTCGGCGGCTGCTGCGGCACCACGCCGGCCCACATCGCCGCCATCGCCGGCTCGGTCGCCGGCCGGGCCCCGCGGACGCCGGTCGAGGTCGCCCCGGCGCTGCGGCTGTCCGGGCTGGAGCCGCTGACGGTCACCGAGGACAGCCTGTTCGTCAACGTCGGCGAGCGGACCAACATCACCGGCTCGGCCCGTTTCCGCAACCTCATCAAGGCCGGCGACTACCCGACCGCCCTCGCCGTCGCCCGCCAGCAGGTCGAGGCCGGCGCGCAGGTCATCGACGTCAACATGGACGAGGGGATGATCGACGGCGTCGCGGCGATGGACCGGTTCCTGAAGCTGGTCGCCACCGAGCCCGACATCTGCCGGGTGCCCACGATGATCGACTCCTCGAAGTGGGAGGTCATCGAGGCCGGGCTCAAGTGCGTCCAGGGCAAGGCGATCGTCAACTCCATCTCGCTGAAGAACGGCGAGGAGGAGTTCGTCACCCAGGCCCGGCTCTGCCGCAAGTACGGCGCCGCGGTCGTGGTGATGGCCTTCGACGAGGACGGCCAGGCCGACAGCCTGCAGCGCCGCCAGGAGATCTGCCGGCGGGCCTACGACGTCCTCACCCAGCAGGTGGGCTTCCCGGCCGAGGACATCATCTTCGACCCCAACGTCTTCGCCGTGGCCACCGGCATCGAGGAGCACGCCACCTACGGGGTCGACTTCATCGAGGCCACGAGGTGGATCAAGCAGAACCTGCCCGGCGCGCTGGTCTCCGGCGGCGTCTCCAACGTGTCGTTCTCCTTCCGCGGCAACAACCCGGTGCGGGAGGCGATCCACGCCGTCTTCCTGTTCCACGCCATCGCCGCCGGCATGGACATGGGGATCGTCAACGCCGGCGCCCTGGAGGTCTACGACGAGGTGCCGGCGCTGCTGCGCGAGCGGATCGAGGACGTCGTCCTCAACCGCCGCCCGGACAGCACCGAGCGGCTGCTGGAGATCGCCGCGGACTTCGCCGGCGACGGGGCGGCCAAGGAGGTCGCCACCGAGGAGTGGCGGTCGCTGCCGGTGGGGGAGCGGATCACCCACGCCCTGGTGAAGGGGATCGACGCGTTCGTCGAGACCGACACCGAGGAACTGCGCCAGGAGATCAGCGCCCGCGGCGGCCGGCCCATCGAGGTGATCGAGGGGCCGCTGATGGCCGGCATGAACGTCGTCGGCGACCTGTTCGGCGCCGGGAAGATGTTCCTGCCCCAGGTGGTGAAGTCGGCACGGGTGATGAAGAAGGCCGTCGCGCACCTGATCCCGTTCATCGAGGCGGAGAAGCAGCCCGGGGACGCCGAGCGCAGCAACGGCAAGGTCGTGATGGCCACCGTGAAGGGCGACGTCCACGACATCGGGAAGAACATCGTCGGCGTCGTCCTGCAGTGCAACAACTACGACGTGGTCGACCTCGGCGTGATGGTGCCCGCCCAGCGGATCCTGGACGCCGCCAAGGAGGAGGGCGCCGACATCATCGGGCTCTCCGGGCTGATCACCCCCTCCCTCGACGAGATGGTCAACCTGGCCACCGAGATGGAGCGGCAGGGGTTCACCATCCCGCTGCTGGTCGGCGGGGCCACCACCTCCCGCGCGCACACCGCGGTGAAGGTCGCGCAGAAGTACTCCGGGCCGGTCATCTGGGTGAAGGACGCCTCGCGGTCGGTGCCGGTCGTCGCCGCGCTGCTGTCCGATGAGCAGCGCCCGGCCCTGCTCGCCGAGACCGACGCCGACTACGCCGCGCTGCGGGAACGGCACGCGGCCCGGCAGGACACCCGCTCGCTCCTCCCGCTGGCCGCTGCCCGCGCGGCGGCGACCCCGATCGACTGGTCCGACCACCACCCGCCGCGGCCCCGGATGCTGCTGCAGCAGACGAAGGACGTCTGCGCCGGGCCCAGCTGCGACCACCGGCACGGGGTGGCCACCCAGTTCGTGCGCAGCTTCGCCGACTACCCGCTGGACGAGCTGCGGGAGTACATCGACTGGCAGCCGTTCTTCAACGCCTGGGAGATGCGCGGCCGGTTCCCCGACATCCTGCACAACCCGACCACCGGGGAGGCGGCCCGCCGGCTGTACGAGGACGCGCAGGCGATGCTCGACCAGCTGATCGCCGAGCGGTGGCTGCGGGCCAGCGGCGTCTTCGGGTTGTTCCCGGCCAGCCAGGTGGACGGCGACTCCATCGAGGTCTACACTGACGAGTCCCGCACCGCCGTCCGGGCGACGCTGCACCAGCTGCGGCAGCAGACCGAGGGCCGGGACGGCTCGCCGCGCAAGTCGCTGGCCGACTTCGTCGCACCCAAGGCGACCGGGCTCCGGGACCACGTGGGGGCGTTCGCCGTCACCGCCGGCCTGGGCTCGGCGGAGAAGGTGGCCGAGTTCAAGAAGGCCAACGACGACTACAGCGCGATCCTGCTGGAGTCGCTGGCCGACCGGCTGGCCGAGGCGTTCGCCGAGCGGCTGCACGAGCGGGTGCGCACCGAGTTCTGGGCCTACGCCCCCGACGAGCACCTGGACGCCGACGGGCTGCTCGCGGAGAAGTACGCCGGCATCCGCCCCGCACCGGGCTACCCGGCCTGCCCCGAGCACACCGAGAAGCAGACGATCTGGGAGCTGCTCGACGTGGAGGCCGCCACCGGCATCCAGCTCACCGAGAGCATGGCCATGTGGCCGGGGGCGGCGGTCAGCGGTCTGTACTTCGCCCACCCGGAGTCGCGGTACTTCGTGCTGGGCCGGATCGGCCGCGACCAGGTCGAGGACTACGCCCGGCGCAAGGGCTGGACGGTCGCCGAGGCGGAGCGCTGGCTCTCACCCAACCTGGGCTACCGCACCGAGGACGAGTGAGCCGGGCTCACTCCACGACGAGGACGTCGGTGTAGGTCGCCGAGTGGCGGCTGCTGAAGGCGTACTGACCCGGCTGGTCGGGCGCCGCGAAGGTCAGCAGCGTCCCGGCGGCGACATCGACGTCGAACGAGGCGTCGTCCGCGGTGATCGTCACCGGCTGACCGCTGGCGTTGTGCACGGTCACCCGCGACCCTGCGGCGACCGGGCCGGCCACGTGGAAGCGGTCCTCGTCGACCAGGACGCCGACCGAGAGCTCGCCGTGGTCGTGCCCGGCCATGGGGTCCGCAGCCGCCGCGGGAGCTGCCGGCGCGGCCGTCGCTGACCCCACCCCGGCCGCGACCGGGGGCGGGGATGCCGCCAGTGCCACGGCCAGGGCGACCGTCGCCAGCAGCACGGCCGTCTCCACGACGGCCAGCCGCCGGAAGGCGCCCGGCTGCCCCGCCCGCAGCTGCGGCAGGGTGCGGCGCCGGTGCTGCCAGCCCAGCAGGCCCACGACGGTCAGCCCCAGCGTCTTGCCGAGCAGCAGCACGCCGTAGCCGGTGCCCAGCGCGGCGACCACGGCCCCGGCGCCGCCCAGGACGACCCCCGCCGCCAGCACCCCGGACACCGCGGTGGCCCCGAAGCACCACAGCGCGACCGCGCTGTACCGCCCGGCGGCCGCCGGCGTGGCCCGGCCGTACCGCAGCAGGGCGCCCAGCCCGCCGACCCACAGGCTCGCCGCGACGACGTGCACGGCGAGGGTGGTCACCGCGACCAGGTGGTCCTCCGCGGCCGACGAGTGCCCGCTGAGCACCACCGGGACGACCAGGGCGGCCAGCGCACCGGCCAGCAGCAGCCGCGCACCCCCGCGGCCGGTGCCGGGCCGGGCCGCCACCGCGAGCCCTGCGGTGATCGCGGTGACCAGCAGCACGGCACGGCCGGCGCCGGTGTCGAGGAGGAACACCCGGACCGAGGACCCGTCCAGCGCGGTCGGGGCCACGCCCACCAGCCGGCTGACGGTGAGCAGGCCGCCGAGCGAGGTCGCCAGCGCCCAGGCCAGCGCCCACGCCGACGCCGTCGACACGGCGCGCCTGGCCTGTGGGGCCAGCTGCCCGGCGCCTGCGGGGAGCAGGACGGCGGCGAACAGCAGGGTCCCCACCGTGCCCACCGCGGCGATCCGGGCGGCCAGTGTGATCACCGGCCCACCCCACTCCACCAGCAGGCCTGCCTCGCGCAGCCCGACGGCGGCGGGAGTCGTCGGGCCGCTGCCCACGGCGATCGCCCAGCCCAGGACCGCGAGCAGGCCGGCCACCGCGGCCGTGGCCGTCGGCACCCGCCACCGGGCCCGCTGCGGCGCACGCTGCTCCTGGTCCGGGCGGACCACGGTGCTGGTCACCGCCGGCTGCGCAGCCGGCCGAGGACCAGCGCAGCCGCCGCCCCGAGGGCCAGGACGCCACCGACCAGCCAGCCGACCGGGAGGGCGGGGTCGGCCGCCGCGGCCGCCACCGACGGGGGCGCCGCGTCCGGGGTCGCCGCGTCCGGGGCCGGCGTGCTCCCCGCGGCGACCGTGAAGTCCCAGGAGCCGGTGAGCGGGTGCCCGTCCGAGGAGGTGCTGCGCCACTGCACGGTGTAGCTCCCTGCGGAGAGCTCGGCGGTCAGTGACTGGACGACGGTCGTGTCCCGTATCTCGGCGGCGCCGGTGGACACCACGGCGCCGTCCGGGCCGAGCACCAGCACCTCGGTGCCCAGCGGCAGCGGCGTCGCGCTGAACTCCAGCTCCACCGAGGACGGAGCTGTCGGCACGGCGGCGCCGGCTACCGGGCTGCTGCTCACGAGCGCGTCATGGGCCCGGGCGGGAGGCGCCCCGATGCCGAGGAGCAGCACGGTCAGCAACCCCACCAGCAGCACCGGCCCGGGGCGCGGACCGGCGATCGGGAGGGCGCGCAGAACAGTCATGCCCGTTCTTCGTCCGCGACCGCCCTTCCGGTTGGTCCGGCCCTCGCCGAACGCCATGTGCTGATCGTCGTCTCCGCCCGTACGAGGCCGGACTCCCACCCGCTGCACAGCCCGGCATCAGGAAATTCCTGGGCGGCAGTGAACCGATCCCGCACCACCTCCCGAATGTCGGGTGGTCAGCGCGGCAGTGGGGAGATCCCCGCTGGGGGATCCGTCGGCTGTCCGGGGTCGTCAGACCTGTTCCGCGGTGGGGGCAACGGTGCACCCGCCGACCGACCGGACGAGCGGTGTCAGCCGCCGTCCGCTGCTCCCACCTCACGGTGGGTGCGGCACTCCGATCACGAGGAGCACACCTTGCGCAAGGCACACGCATTCCCGGCCATCGCCATCGCCGCTGCAGCGTTCCCGCTGCTCACCATGAGCACCGCTTTCGCCCACGAGGGGGCCACCAGCTACCAGGCCGACCTCGGTGCGCTCAACCAGTCGGGCGTCGACGGCACCGGGATGGTCACGCTGGACGGCAACACGGCGACCGTCATGATCGAGGCGTCCGGGCTGCTGGCGGGTTCGCCGCACGCCCAGCACTTCCACATCGGCGCCCTGGGCGAGTGCCCGACCGACGCCGACGACACGGACGGCGACGGCTTCCTCAGCACCACCGAGGGTGCACCGGCCTACGGCGCCATCGGCACGTCGCTGACCACCACCGGCGACACCAGCCCGGACAGCGGCCTGGCCATCGACCGCTTCCCGACCGCGGACGACGGCACGCTCAGCTACGAGCGCACCTTCGAGGTCACCGACGACGTCCACGCGGCGTTCGAGGCGGGCACGGCCGTCCTGGTCGTGCACGGCGTCGACAAGAACGACTCCGGTGCCTACGACGGTGACGTCATGAGCGACCTCGACCCGTCGCTGCCGATGGAGGCCACCGCCCCCGCCGCCTGTGGTGCGCTCGAGGTCGCGCAGATGGGTGCCGCGCCGGCCGGCGGCGCCGAGACCGGTGCCGGCAGCACCTCCGGTACCGAGAACACCGCCGTGATCGGCGTCGGCGTCCTGGCCGCCGCCGGTGCTGCGGGTGCCGGTGCGATCGCCTACCGCCGTCGT
>NZ_JPMX01000003.1:0-87324 GCF_000761485.1 Modestobacter caceresii | reverse complement strand
CGCCCCGCCCCCTCTCCCACCCTCTTGGAAGGACCCCTGTGAGCGAGCAGCCCAGCCGTCGACCCGGCCCCCGGACGTGGACGGCGCTGGCCGTCGCGCTCGTCGTGGTGGCCGTCGTGGCCGTCGTGGTGGCGGTGACCGGACAGCAGCAGGCCCCGCAACCGGTGGCGGCTCCCGCCCAGGGGACGGACTCGGCGGACGGCGCGACGGGAGCCCCCAGCGCCCCGCCCGCGAGGCCCGACACCGACACTGCCGCCGCTGACCCGGCGGTGGCGAAGCCGGTGTCGGTCGGCATCCCGACCATCGGGGTGACCAGCGACCTGCTGCGCCTGGGCCTCAACGACGACGGCACCGTCGAGGTGCCGCCGCTGGGCCCGGACGACCAGGCCGGCTGGTACGAGCGCGGACCCGCCCCGGGCGACGCGGGCCCGGCGGTCCTCCTCGGGCACGTCGACTCCGCCGAGCACGGACCGGGGATCTTCTTCGACCTGGGCGCGCTGCAGCCCGGGGACGAGGTGGAGGTGGCCCGCGCCGACGGCACGGTCGCCGTCTTCGCCGTCGACCGCGTCGAGCGCCACCCCAAGGACGACTTCCCGACCATCGAGGTCTACGGCGACACCGCCGACGCCCAGCTGCGGCTGATCACCTGCGGCGGGGACTTCGACTCCGCGGTACGCAGCTACGAGGACAACGTCATCGCCTTCGCGACCCTGGTGCGCACCGAGCCTGCCTGAGCGGGGGCGACGGCCCCGGTTCCTAGACTGCGGGGGTGTCGGCTACCTCGATGGGCAACCCGTCTGACTCGGTGCAGCCGCTGCACGCGGTGCTGTTCGACATGGACGGCACGCTGGTGGAGACCGAGGAGCTGTGGGGCGAGGCGATGGCCGCCCTCGCCGTCCAGCTGGGTGGCACCTTCTCCGCCGAGGCGCGGGAGCAGACCGTCGGCACCTCGATGCGGGTGGCGATGGAGGTCCTCCACGCCGACCTGGGTGTCGAGCGCAGCGAGGAGCAGCACCGGGCCGACGCGGCCTGGGTCGAGGAGCAGACCGCTCGGCTGATGACCAGCCGCGGGATGCCGTGGCGGCCGGGGGCCCGGGAACTGCTGGTCGCGGTGCGCGACGCCGGCCTGGCCACCGCCCTGGTGACGACGACGCCGCGCCGGATCGCCGCCCTGGTGATCGACCACATCACCACGGACCTGGGGCAGTCGCCCTTCGACCTGACCGTCTGCGGGGACGAGGTGCCCGCCTGCAAGCCCGACCCCGCGCCCTACCTGCAAGCGATGCGCGAGCTGGGCATGGACCCAGCCGGGTCCCTGGTCATCGAGGACTCGCACGTCGGGGTCACCGCGGGGCTGGCCTCCGGCGCAGCCGTGCTGGGTGTGCCGTCGATGCAGTCACTGGAACCGCTGCCCGGGCTGACCCTGCGGTCGTCGCTCGCCGGGTTGACCGTCCCCGACCTGCGCCGACTGGTCGCCGACCGCGGTCACGCGCCGACCCCGGTCTGACCGCGCCACCCGCCCGGCCGACTCGGTACAGCGACTGCATCGACTCCGCACGGGGTGTGGATCGGGTCAGTCGGTGGCGACCGTCAGCGGCAGGGTGGTGCGCCAGCCCGCGGCAGCCGCGGCGTCGGCCGGGAACGGCGGGGGAGTGCCGCCGAACGCCGGGCAGAGCGCCTGGTGGTCGCACCAGCTGCACAGCCGGCTCTTGTTCGCCCGGAAGTCGCCGGTCGCGACCGCACGCTCGATGGCGGCCCAGATCGCCTGCAGGGTGCGCTCGAACCGCAGCAGCTCCGCCTCGTCGGGGGCATAGGTGAGCGCGTCGCCGTCCTTCAGGTACAGCAGCTTGAGCTGTGCGGCGACCACGCCGCGGGTGCGCCACAGCACCAGCGCGTAGAACTTCATCTGGAACAGCGCCTTGGCCTCGAAGGCCTCCCGCGGCATCCCGCCGGTCTTGTAGTCGACCACCCGCAGCGCGCCGGTCGGGGCGACGTCCAGCCGGTCGACGTAGCCGCGCAGCAGCAGCCCGTCGGGCAGCGTGACCTCGACCAGCTCTTCGCGGCCGTGCGGCTGGATGCGGGTCGGGTCCTCGAGCCGGAAGTAGGTCTCCACCAGCTGACCGGCCGAGGCGAGCCAGGCCTCCAGGCTCTCGGCCTGCTCACCCTCCGGCGCCTCGAAGAGCTCGGCGACGCCCGGCTCCTCGCGCAGTTCGTCCCACGCCGGCGCCACCAGCGTCTGGGCGGCGGCGACGGTGCGCTCGGCGGCGGGCAGGTCGTAGAGCTTCTCCAGCACCGCGTGCACGAGGGTGCCCCGGACCGCGGCCCGCGACTTCTTCTCCGGCAGCCGGTCGATGGTGCGGAAGCGGTAGAGCAGCGGGCAGGACTTGAAGTCCGCGGCCCGGGAGGGCGACAGGGACGGACGCCGGGGAGCGGAGTCCGCGGCCGCCGTCCGCGCTGGGGACTGGTCGGTCTCCTGGGTTCCCGTCTCCGCCGTCAGTGTCATGCGCCCGAGGTTAGGTGTGCCCCCTGACAGTTCCGAGTGCGCGCGCCGGGGAGTGGCCTCTTCGCCGTCCGTACCCTCGTCCCACGTGGACGTACAGCAGCAGCAACCCGCCGACGAGACCCCGACCGCGACCGAGGTGCTCGCCGACGTGCCGCTCGAGCCCGTGGTGGTCGAGGGCGAGCCGGCGCCGACCGACGCCCCCGAGCCGGTCGAGGGCGCCTTCCGGGTCGGTGACCGGGTGCAGCTCACCGACCCCAAGGGCCGGCACCACACCGTCGTCCTGGAGCCGGGCAAGGAGTTCCACACCCACCGCGGCGCGATCAGCCACGACGACCTGATCGGCTCGCCCGAGGGCTCCGTCGTCCACTCGACGGCGAACACCGGCTACCTGGCGCTGCGCCCGCTGCTCGCCGACTTCGTGCTCTCCATGCCGCGCGGGGCGCAGGTCATCTACCCCAAGGACGCCGCCCAGATCGTCGGCTTCGGCGACGTCGGCCCCGGCATGCGGGTGCTGGAGGCCGGCGCCGGCTCGGGCGCGCTGAGCTGCTCGCTGCTGCGCGCGGTGGGCTCGACCGGCACCCTCACCAGCTACGAGCGGCGCGAGGACTTCGCCGACGTCGCCCGCGGCAACGTCGGGGCCTTCTTCGGCGAGGTGCCGGAGAACTGGTCGCTGCGGCTGGGCGACCTGGCCGACCACCCGGCCGCCGAGGTCGTGGACCGCGTCGTCCTGGACATGCTGGAGCCATGGGCCGTGCTGCCCACCGTCGCCGCCGCGCTGCGCCCCGGGGGTGTGCTGATCGGCTACGTCGCGACCACCACCCAGCTGTCGACCTACGTGGAGGCGCTGCGGGCCCAGGGCGTGTGGACCGAGCCGTACGCCTGGGAGACCATGCTGCGGCCCTGGCACGCCGAGGGCCTGGCGGTGCGCCCCGAGCACCGGATGGTCGCGCACACCGCCTTCCTGGTCACTGCCCGCCGGCTGGCCGAGGGGGCCGTCGCACCGATGCGGCAGCGGCGCAAGAAGCTCGCCTGACGCCTGGGCCGACACGTGCCGCACGTGTCGGGGCGATGACGTCCGGGCGCACCGCGCGCACCCGTTCCGAGCCTGAGGCGCCGTCGCCTCCCGCGTGTATAGATTGGCGTCCTGGCTCCCCCCGATGTGTGTGGAGGTGCGCGATGGGCCCCGGTACTGGCACTGGCCCCGACGAGTTCCGAGCGCGGCGTGAGCGTGACGTCGCCTCCCTGGTCAAGCAGATCTCCTACCTCGAGGAGGAGATCAGCCTCCTCCGACGGAAGGTCACCGACAGCCCGCGCCAGGTGCGTGCGCTGGAGGAGCGGCTCGCCGAGGCGGAGGGCCGCGCGGCCTTCCTCTCCGAGCGCAACGACAAGCTGGCCGGCACGCTGCGCGACGCGCGCGAGCAGCTGGTCACGCTCAAGGAGGAGGTCGAGCGGCTGGGGCAGCCCCCGTCCGGCTACGGCGTCTTCCTGGAGCGGTTCGAGGACGGCACCGTCGACGTGTTCACCAGCGGCCGCAAGCTGCGGGTGTCGGTGTCGCCGGCCGTCGAGGTCGCCGAGCTGCAGCACGGCCAGGAGGTCATGCTCAACGAGGCGATGAACGTCGTCGCCGCCCGCGGGTTCGAGCGCGCCGGGGACGTGGTGATGCTCAAGGAGCTGCTGGAGCCCCTGCCGGGCGTCCCGCGCCGCGCCCTGGTCATCGGGCACACCGACGAGGAGCGGGTCGTCTACCTCGCCGACTCCCTGGAGGGGCAGCCGCTGCGCAGCGGCGACTCGCTGCTGCTGGAGTCCCGCTCGGGCTACGTCTACGAGCGGATCCCCAAGAGCGAGGTCGAGGAGCTCATCCTCGAAGAGGTCCCCGACATCGACTACTCCGACATCGGTGGGCTCTCCCGGCAGATCGAGCAGATCCGGGACGCCGTCGAGCTGCCGTTCCTGCACGCCGACCTGTTCCGCGAGTACGAGCTGCGCCCGCCGAAGGGCATCCTGCTCTACGGCCCGCCCGGCTGCGGGAAGACGCTGATCGCCAAGGCGGTGGCCAACTCGCTGGCCAAGAAGGTCGCCGAGCTCAACGGCGACTCCGACCGGAGCCAGGGGAAGTCCTTCTTCCTCAACATCAAGGGCCCCGAGCTGCTGAACAAGTACGTGGGGGAGACCGAGCGGCACATCCGGCTGGTGTTCCAGCGGGCCCGGGAGAAGGCCAGCGAGGGCACGCCGGTCATCGTCTTCTTCGACGAGATGGACTCGATCTTCCGCACCCGCGGGTCCGGTGTCTCCTCCGACGTGGAGAGCACGATCGTGCCCCAGCTGCTCAGCGAGATCGACGGCGTCGAGGGGCTGGAGAACGTCATCGTCATCGGCGCCTCCAACCGCGAGGACATGATCGACCCGGCGATCCTCCGCCCGGGGCGCCTGGACGTGAAGATCAAGATCGAGCGGCCGGACGCCGAGGCCGCGCGGGACATCTTCACCAAGTACCTGACGACGACGCTGCCCATCCACGCCGACGACCTGGCCGAGCACGGCGGCAGTCGCGAGGCGACCATCGCCGGGATGATCCAGAGCACCGTCGAGCGGATGTACACCGAGACCGAGGAGAACCGTTTCCTGGAGGTCACCTACGCCAACGGTGACAAGGAGGTCCTGTACTTCAAGGACTTCAACTCCGGCGCGATGCTGCAGAACATCGTCGACCGGGCGAAGAAGATGGCGATCAAGGACCGCCTGGAGACCGGCGTCGGCGGCCTGCGCGTGGGTCACCTGATGAACGCCTGCGTCGACGAGTTCAAGGAGAACGAGGACCTGCCCAACACGACCAACCCCGACGACTGGGCGCGGATCTCGGGCAAGAAGGGTGAGCGGATCGTCTACATCCGCACGCTCATCAGCGGCAAGGGCGCCGACAGCGGCCGCGCGATCGACACCGCGACCAACACCGGCCAGTACCTGTAACAGCGCTGCACCGGCGGACCGGGCCCGGAGACGGGCCCGGTCCGCCGGTGTCAGGTCAGGCGCGCGACGAGCTCGCGCAGGTGCGCGCCGCCCGCAGCCTCGTACCAGGCCCCGGGGACGGTGCGAACCCGGTAGGGACGGTCGAGCGGAGCCCGCGGACCGACGTCGACGTGCGTGACGTCGGCGCCGAGCCCGTGGAGGTGGTCGGCCATCGCGTAGTCGGACCGGGAGTCCCCGACGGTGTGCCAGCTGGCGGGCAGCGGACCGTCCTCCCGGAGCAGGTCCAGGGCGCGGCTGGCGCCGAGCGCCTTGCCCGACCGGACCGACTCCACGTCGGTGGCGATCACCGAGGGGTCGATCCGCCACGGCGTCCGGCCGTCCGCGTCGGGCAGGAGCCGGTCGCCCAGCTGGATGCCCAACCCGGCCGCCGACAGCCGTGCGGCGAGCTCGGCGTCGAAGCGCTGCTGCCACTCGGCGAAGGAGGCGGCGGGGACGTCGGTCCGGGCCTCGACCGTGGCCATCGTCCGCTTGCCGGTGTCGACGAACATCGCCTCGCCGTACTCGCCGCCGACCAGCTCGGCCAGGACGGCGTGGCAGACCTCGGGGACGGCGAGCCCCGGGTCGACGTGGACGTCCCCGCCGTCGGCCGTGGTCCACAGGCCGCCCTTCTCGCAGACCGCGTGCAGCCGGGCGCCGTCGGGAAGCCCCGCGGCGACGAGCGGGCCCAGCAGCCGCTCGCCGACGAAGTCCACCGACCGGCCGGTGTTCAGCACGACGGGGACGCCGGCGGCCAGCAGCCGCCGCAGGTCCTCGAGCAGGGACGGGTCGACGGCGCGCGTCTCCGGACTGGCCAGGGGGCCGTCGACGTCGAGCAGGAGTCCCAGGGGTGGCGTGCTCACCGGGCCATCCTGCCGTCGAGCGGCCGCGGCCTAGGGTTGGGGCATGAGCGTGCGTCGGGTCATGGGCACGGAGCTCGAGTACGGCATCTCGGTGCCGGGGCAGCCAGGGGCGAACCCGACGACGCTGTCGAGCCAGGTGGTGAACGCCTGGGCGGTGGCCGAGGCACCGACGCCGCGCCGGCCGCGGTGGGACTTCGAGGAGGAGTCGCCGCTGCGCGACGCCCGCGGGTTCGACCTCTCCCCGGCCCAGGCGCTGGACCACAACGACCTGGACGACGACGCGGGGATGGCCAACGTCATCCTCACCAACGGGGCCCGGCTCTACGTCGACCACGCCCACCCGGAGTACTCCACGCCGGAGGTCACCAACCCCCGCGACATCGTGCTGTGGGACAAGGCGGGGGAGCAGGTGATGGCCGAGGCGGCCCGCCGCGCCGCCCGGGTGCCGGGCACCCAGCCCATCCAGCTCTACAAGAACAACACCGACGGCAAGGGCGCCTCCTACGGGGCGCACGAGAACTACCTGATGAGCCGGTCGACGCCGTTCATCGACATCATCCGCGGGCTGATCCCGTTCTTCGTCACCCGCCAGGTCTTCGCCGGCGCCGGCCGGGTCGGGATCGGCCCTGAGGGCCGCACCGACGGCTTCCAGCTGTCCCAGCGGGCCGACTTCTTCGAGGTGGAGGTGGGCCTGGAGACGACGCTGAAGCGGCCCATCATCAACACCCGCGACGAACCGCACGCCAACCCGGACGACTACCGTCGGCTGCACGTGATCATCGGCGACGCGAACCTCGCCGAGCTGTCGACCTACCTCAAGGTCGGGACGACGGCGCTCGTGCTGGCCATGATCGAGGCCAAGGCGCTGACCCAGGACCTCACCATCGAGGAGCCGGTCGAGTCGCTGCAGGCGATCAGCCACGACCCGTCGCTGACGCATCGGGTGCGACTGCGCGACGGCCGCCGGCTGACCGCGATCGAGGTGCAGCGGGAGTACCTGTCGCGGGCGCAGAAGTTCGTCGCCGACAACGGGGACGACGACGAGCAGACCGCCGACGTGCTGCTCCGGTGGGCCGAGGTGCTCGACGAGCTCGCCGTGGACCCGATGCGGCTCGCCGACCGGCTGGACTGGCCGGCCAAGCTCCGGCTGCTGGAGGGGTACCGGCAGCGCGACGGGCTCAGCTGGGGCGACGCCCGGCTGAAGCTGGTCGACCTGCAGTACTCCGACGTCCGGCCGGACAAGGGGCTCTACCACCGGCTGGTGGCCCGTGGCTCGATGCAGCGGCTGCTCACCGACGACGAGGTGACCCGGGCGATGACCAGCCCGCCGCCGGACACCCGCGCCTACTTCCGCGGCGAGTGCCTGCGCCGCTACCCGGCCCAGGTCGCCGCGGCGTCGTGGGACTCGGTGGTCTTCGACGTCGGCCGGGAGAACCTGGTCCGCATCCCGACCATGGAGCCGCTGCGGGGCACCCGGGAGCACGTCGGTGCGCTGTTCGAGTCGACGTCGACCGCGGCCGAGCTGGTCGACCGGATCACCGCGCGCTGACCTGACGGGGGCGAGCCCGCGAACGCGGCGGACTGTCACCCGGCGCGGGTAGCTTCTGCCTCAGCACCGACCCAGCAGCGAGCTCCGGAGGGTGAGATGGCCACGAGGGACACCGGCGGGCAGCAGAAGGCCACGCGCACGCGCGAGGAGACCGAGGAGGTCGAGGCGTCGGTCGACGCCGAGGCCGCCGAGCGGCGCCAGGAGATGACCGACGACGTCGACTCCATCCTCGACGAGATCGACGGCGTCCTCGAGGAGAATGCCGAGGAGTTCGTGAAATCGTACGTGCAGAAGGGCGGAGAGTGAAGGTCTGATCACTCCCTGTAACTACTGAGATGAAGCGCTGCCCAGACTGCGATGTGGAGAAGCCGTCGGCTGCATTCGGTCGGAACAGGTCGCTGCCCGACGGCCTCTCGTTCTACTGCTCGGAGTGCGATCGCCGGCGGAACGGCGCCTGGTATCGACAGTCGCGGGCGGCCATGGGCAAGTCCGTTCGCGACCACTCGTGGGTCCCGGAGGGTTTCCGCTGGTGCCCCGGATGCCGTCACGCCGTGCCCCATGAGGACTTCTCGCGGAACGCCAAGCAGGCTTCGGGGTTCGGCAGTCTCTGTCTGTCCTGCCACCGCACGTCGAGCAACGACGCCTACTGGAAGCGCCGCTACGGACTGACCCGGAGCGACGTTGCCGCTCTGCGGGCTGCCCAGGGGGATGCGTGTGCCATCTGCGACGCGTCGCAGCCCGAGCATCTCGATCATGACCACGAGACCGGGCGGATCAGGGCGCTGTTGTGCCAGCGCTGCAATCAGGGTCTTGGGCTTCTCCGTGACGACCCGGTCGTTCTGCGGGCAGCGGCGGACTACGTCGAACAGCACCGAGCCGCACTGATGGCCCTCGCCGGTCGACTGGCGGCCGACGACTTCGCGCCGTCGACCCACCGGGCGCCCGCCGGGTCACCGCGGGCGGGAGTGGGCAGCCACGGGTTCGCCCGGTGGCGGGCCATGCAAGGGACCGACTGACGACCACGCGCTGGCTGTGACCCAGTGCGGCCCGACGTCGATCCGTGGACATGCGCGGCGACTGCCCGCCGGTAGGGTCGGCGGGGCGTCGACCCGGCAGCTCCGCGGCCGGCCGGCGCAGCAGACGCAGCAGCACGGACCGCCGTCGCACGACGGCAGGAGAGGCGGATGGGTGACCGAGACGTCAGCTGGTCGGAGCGGGTTCCCGCCCGCGTACCTGGACCGGGTGGGCTCCTCGTTCACCGACTTCCTGGGCACCACCGCCCCCGACCTGCTGCCCGGCCGGCGCACCGTCCCGACGATGTCCATGGCTGACCTCGCCCCGCACGCCACGACCATCGTCGCCGCCACCTTCGACGGCGGCGTGCTGATGGGCGGCGACCGGCGAGCGACCATGGGCAACCTGATCTCCAGCCGGGACATCGAGAAGGTCTACGCCGCCGACTCCTGGTCGGTCATCGGCATCGCCGGTGCCGCGGGCATCGCCATCGAGATGGTCCGGCTCTACCAGGTCGAGCTCGAGCACTACGAGAAGATCGAGGGGATGACGATGTCCCTCGACGGCAAGGCCAACCGCCTCGCCGCGATGATCCGGGGCAACCTCGGTGCCGCGATGCAGGGCCTCGCCGTCGTCCCGCTGTTCGCCGGTTACGACCTGGACGCAGCAGAGGGCGTCAGCCCGGGCAGGATCTTCAGCTACGACGTCACCGGCGGGAACTACGAGGAGCGCGGCTATGCCTCCGTTGGCTCCGGCTCGCTGTTCGCCCGCAACTCCCTGAAGAAGACCTGGCGCCCCGGCCTGTCCGCCGACGCCGCCACCCGCACCCTCGTCGAGGCGCTCTACGACGCCGCCGACGACGACTCCGCCACCGGCGGCCCCGACACCGTCCGCCGGCTCTACCCGATCGTCTACCGGGTCGACGCCGAGGGCGCCGTCCGGCTCCCGGACGACGAGGTCGCCGCCATCGCCACCACCATCGTCGCCGAGCGCTCGGCCGCAGACGGGCAGGGCTGAGCCATGACCATGCCGTACTACGCCTCGGCCGAGCAGGTCATGCGGGACCGCTCGGAGTACGCCCGCAAGGGCATCTCCCGCGGTCGCAGCGTCGCCGTCCTCACCTACGCCGACGGCGTGCTGTTCATCGCCGAGAACCCCAGCGCCACGCTGCACAAGGTCAGCGAGCTCTACGACCGCATCGGCTTCGCCGCCGTCGGCCGCTACTCCGAGTTCGAGAGCCTGCGGGTCGCCGGCATCCGGCTGGCCGACGTCCGCGGCTACTCCTACAACCGGCGTGACGTCACCGGCCGGGTCATCGCCAACGCCTACGCGCAGACCCTCGGCTCGGTCTTCACCGAGCAGATGAAGCCCTTCGAGGTCGAGCTCTGCGTCGCCGAGGTGGGGGAGGACTCCGCCTCCGACCAGCTCTACCGGCTCACCTTCGACGGGTCGATAGTCGACGAGGCCTCCTTCGTGGTCATGGGCGGGCAGGCCGAGGCGGTGAGCAGCCACCTGCGTGAGCACTTCACCCCCGGCTTGAGCCTGGCGGAGGCCCTGCAGGTCGGCGTCCGGGCGCTGTCCGCGGTCAGCCCGGCCACCGCGGCCAACGGCGGGGCGCACGACCAGCTGCCCGCCGAGCAGCTCGAGGTGGCCGTCCTCGACCGGCGGCGTCCGAAGCGGGCGTTCCGCCGCGTCGTGGGCGCCGCGCTGACCAGCCTGCTCTCCGACCAGGGGACCGCCGCTGAGCCCGCCGAGAGCCCCGCGGAGGCGGCCGGCACCCACGCGCCCAGCGCCCCGGCGCCCGGGACCCCGCCGGGCCTCGGCGACCCGGCGGCCGTCGACACCGCCGGCGGCAGCGAGCAGGCCTCCGCCCAGCCGAGCACGCAGGACGGCGTCGGTGGCGGCACCGACGGCGAGACCCCGGACAGCGAGCAGTGAGCGGCGCGGCGTACTCGGGACACGAGCCGAGTACGCCGCGGACGCCTAGGCTCGGCGAGGTGGAACGACGGATCTTCGGCATCGAGACCGAGTACGGCGTCACGTGCACCTTCAAGGGGCAGCGCCGCCTCTCACCCGACGAGGTTGCCCGCTACCTGTTCCGCCGGGTGGTCTCCTGGGGCCGTAGCTCGAACGTCTTCCTGCGCAACGGCTCCCGGCTCTACCTCGACGTCGGCAGCCACCCCGAGTACGCCACCGCTGAGTGCGACGACGTCACCGAGCTCGTCGTCCACGACAAGGCCGGCGAGCGGATCCTCGAGGGGCTGATGGTCGACGCCGAGCAGCGCCTGAACGAGGAGGGCGTCACCGGCGACATCTACCTGTTCAAGAACAACACCGACTCGGCCGGCAACAGCTACGGCTGCCACGAGAACTACCTGGTGGGCCGGCACGGCGAGTTCAGCCGGATGGCCGACGTCCTGATCCCGTTCCTGGTCAGCCGGCAGATGGTGGTCGGCGCGGGCAAGGTGCTGCAGACCCCACGCGGCGCGGTCTACTGCGTCAGCCAGCGGGCCGAGCACATCTGGGAGGGCGTCTCCAGCGCCACCACCCGGTCGCGGCCGATCATCAACACCCGCGACGAGCCGCACGCCGACGCCGAGAAGTACCGCCGGCTGCACGTCATCGTCGGCGACTCGAACATGAGCGAGACGACGACGCTGCTCAAGGTCACCATCACCGACCTGGTGCTGCGGATGATCGAGCAGGGCGTGGTGCTGCGGGACATGACCCTGGAGAACCCGATCCGCGCGATCCGGGAGATCAGCCACGACCTCACCGGCCGCCGCAAGGTCCGGCTCGCCAACGGCCGGGAGATGTCGGCCCTGGAGATCCAGCAGGAGTACCACGACCGCGCCGCCGAGTTCGTCGACCGCGAGGGCTACGGCCCGGTGCACCGGCAGATGCTGGAGCTGTGGGGGCGCACGCTCAAGGCCGTCGACAGCGGCGACCTCTCGCTGATCGACCGGGAGATCGACTGGGCCATCAAGCACCAGCTGCTGCACCGGTACATGGCCAAGCGCGACCTGTCGCTGTCCAGCCCGCGGGTCGCCCAGATGGACCTCGCGTACCACGACATCCGGCGCAACCGCGGCCTGTACTACCTCCTGGAGAAGGCCGGCCAGGTCGAGCGGGTCACCCACGACCCGGCGATCTTCGAGGCCAAGAACGTCCCGCCGCAGACCACCCGGGCCAAGCTGCGAGGGGAGTTCATCCGGCGCGCCCAGGACAAGCGCCGCGACTTCACCGTCGACTGGGTGCACCTCAAGCTCAACGACCAGGCCCAGCGCACCGTCCTGTGCAAGGACCCCTTCAAGTCCGTGGACGAACGGGTGGAGAAGCTCATCGCGTCCATGTGACGGCCGGGGACCACCGCGTCGGCGATCCGCCAGGGCCCACGCCGTCGCATGTGACCACCTCGGCGTCCTGCGCGGAGGCTCAGGACGGGCTGGGGGACGGCGCGGTGCCGGGCTCGGGTGTACCGGCCAGGCGCCCTCGTCAGCTCCCGGTCGGCGTCGAACCGCACGGAGCGCGCCACCGTCGCCATACCTGATCGCCGTGTCGTTGTATGACCGTTATCCCCAACCCACAGCCGCCCGTCCCGGGAAGACCGACCGCGTCGACAAGGGGGAGGCGGTCCGGCCGGGCACCTGGCCCGATGCCGTCGGCCCGGCAGACCATTGGCCTTGCGCGGCGGTGCCGACCACACTGCCGCGGTGGGCACCGCACTCGTCACCGGCGTCGGTCGCCGCAGCTCCATCGGCTTCGCGGTCGCCCGGCGGCTGCTGGACCGCGGGGACCGGGTGGTGGTCCAGTCCTGGGCGCCGCACGACGCGGAGCAGCCGTGGGGCGGCGACGACCTGGCCGCCGTCCTCGCCGAGCTGGGAGACCCGCCGCACGTCACCGTCGACCTGGCCGAGCCGGGCGCGCCGGGCGAGCTGGTCGCCGCCGCCCGGGACGCGGTCGGTCCGCTGACCACCCTGGTCGCCGCGCACGCACGCAGCGCCATGGGCCGGCTCGCCGAGGTGACGGCCGCCGAGGTCGACCTCTGCTTCGCGGTCAACGCCCGCGGCAGCCTGCTGCTCACCCAGGCCTTCGCCGCCCAGTACGAGCCGGCCGCCGGCCCGGGCGCCGTCGTCCTGTTCACCTCCGGCCAGCACCGCGGGCCGATGTCCCGGGAACTGCCCTACGCGATCAGCAAGGGGGCGATCCAGCAGATGACGCTGTCCCTGGCCGACGAGCTCATCGACGCCGACGTCACCGTCAACTGCCTGAACCCCGGCCCGACGGACACCGGCTGGGCCGATCCGGCCGAGCAGGACGGCGTGGGCCGGCTGATGCCCCGGGGGCGCTGGAACAGCCCCGCGGAGGCGGCCGCCGTCGTCGCCTGGCTGACCGGCCCGGACGCCCGCTCGGTCACCGGCCAGACCATCGACGCCGAGGGCGGCTTCCGCCGCTGGGCCTGAGCCGGTGAGCGCCAGCGGTGAGCGGGTGGACCACTCTCGTCTCAGCACCGTTATCCCCAACTCTACCTCCAAGATGCCGGCAGAACCGCCACTACCCGCGCCGAGGACAGAGCCTCCCGACGCGGACGCCCTCAGGCCGGGGGCGGGCCGAACAGCGTGAGCTGGGCGGCGAACCGCCCTGCCGCGGCCGCGGCCAGGAAGTAGGCGCGGTCCTCGGCCAGGCCGCGGCCCATCGTCGACAGTCGCACCGGCGAGGCGGCCAGCGCGTCCTCCAGCCCGAGCGAGTCCACCCACTCCACCGGGTTGCGCTCCGGCTGCCCGGCCAGGTCCTCCTCGACCTGGGTGCCCAGCTCCGATCCCAGCCCGCGGGGCGCCACCAGGGTGACGCCCCCCATCGCGACCCGGCCGAAGGCGGTCAGCGAGTGGTGCGAGACGCCGCGGTGCCGGGGGCGCGGGTCGGCGTCGGAGATGCGCAGGGCGCCGACGGCCCGCCCACCCAGCACGTGCACGGCGTTGCAGGCCTCGCCCGCCGCGACCCCGGAGAAGCCCCACGGCGTCCCGGTGCCCAGGTTGCCCGGCCCCTGGGTGACGATCGTGACGTCGGCCCGGAGCACGTGCCGGGCGGCCAGCAGCCCGGTGTGCACCGTGACGGCCTCCAGGTCGCCACCAAACGCCTGCCCGACGGTGACCACCCCGGCGAGCGAGCCGACCAGGGTGTCCAGGGTCCGGGAGAAGGCCGCGGGCAGCGCCCCGCCGTCGGTCATCACGTAGGCCACGCGCAGCGCCGGGTCGGTGACGTGCACGCCGGCCAGCACCGCGGGCAGGGCCGAGTGCAGGTCGGCCACGACCACCGGCATGCCGTCGAGGTCCTCCGCGCCGGCGATGGTGTCGTGGTGCGGCGTCTCCTGCTCGTCGACGCCCTGCACGGTCACCTGCAGCGGCGTGTAGCGGCCCTTCACCAGGTGCCCGGGGCCGGTGGGGTCCGGCGGCAGCCGGTCCGGGACGGCGACGACGAGGGCGTACCCGCCGGTGCCCAGCCGCTGCGCCCAGGCCGTGGTGTTCAGCAGCACCTCGTCGTCCACCTGGGGTGACCCGACCAGGGAGGGGTGCGCAAGCGCCTTCAGCGTGCCGTCCTCGGGCACCTCGACGGTCAGCTCCTGCGCGTCGCGCCACGACCGGCCGAGTGCGGTGACCCGGCCGCGGCGCCAGCGGATCCGGGAACCGGGGGCGGGAGACGGTGCATCAGTCACCGGGGGAGGCTAACCAGCGAGCGCGCCGGCCGCCGCGCACTAGCCTGTGCCCGTGGCAGCCAAGCGGGCAGAACGACTGGTGAACCTGGTCATCGCCCTGCTCGGGACCCGGCAGTACGTCTCGGCGGCGAAGATCCGCTCGATCGTCCCCGGGTACGAGCCCGACGACGGCACGGACCGCGCCGACGAGGCGTTCAAGCGGATGTTCGAGCGGGACAAGGCCGAGCTGCGCGAGATCGGCGTGCCCCTGGAGACCGGGCGGACCAGCGCGTTCGACACCGAGGACGGCTACCGCATCGCCCGGGCCGACTACGAGCTGCCCGAGATCACCCTCACCGGTGAGGAGGCCGCTGCCGTGGGGCTCGCGCTGCGGCTGTGGCAGTCCGCGCAGCTGGCCGGCGCCGCGCAGAGCGCCCTGGTCAAGCTCCGCGCCGCCGGGGTGGAGGTCGACCAGTCCCGGGGGCTGTCCATCCAGCCGCGCCTGGACGCCGGCGAGCCCGCCTTCGAACCCTGCTATGCGGCGGCGCGCGACCGCCGGGCGCTCGCCTTCGACTACCGCCGTCCGGACGAGCAGACCGCCAGCCGCCGCCGGGTGCAGCCGTGGGGCCTGGTGGCCTGGCACGGCCGCTGGTACCTGGTCGGCCACGACCTGGACCGGCAGGCAGCCCGCGTCTTCCGGCTCTCCCGGGTCACCGGCACGCCGCGGGCCAGTGGCCCGGCCGGTGCGTTCGAGCCGCCGGCCGACCTCGACCTCGCCTCGGTGGTGGCCGGCTCGGAGCGCCGGGAGGAGCAGCTCGTCGTCGTCCGCGCCCGGCCGGGGACCGCGATCGGCCTGCGCCGGCACGCCACCCCGCTGGGTGCCGCGGACGACGGCGACGACCGGCTGGAGCTGCGCACCACCGCGCCCTGGGCGCTGGCCGACCAGCTGGCCGCCTACGGCCCGGACGTGCTCGTCGAGGCGCCCCAGCGGATGCGCGAGGCGGTCGTGGAACGGCTCAGCCGGCTGGCCGCCGCGGGGGAGCGGGCATGACGGCGCCCAGCACGGCCGAGCGGATGACCCGGCTGCTGGCGCTGGTGCCCTACCTGACCGCCCGGCCCGACGGCGTCCGGCTGGCCGACGCGGCCGCCGACTTCGGGGTCACCGAGGTCCAGCTGCGCCGCGACCTGGACCTGCTGTGGCTCTGCGGCCTGCCCGGGCACGGCCCGGGCGACCTCATCGACCTGGCCTTCGAGGGCGACCGGGTGCGGATCACCTTCACCGCCGGGATGGTCCGCCCGCTGCGGTTGTCCACCGACGAGGCGGTCGCGCTGATCGTCGCCCTGCGCACGCTGCTGGAGCTGCCCGGGCTGGCCGAGGGCGAGGCGGTGAGCCGGGCGCTGGCCAAGGTCTCGGCGGCCGCCGGGCACCCCGCCGAGGTGCAGGCGCCGGTGGCGGTCAGCGTCGACGCCCGCGCGCAGTCCCTCGCCGTCGTCCGTGACGGGGTGGAGCGGCGCCGCGCCCTGCACCTGCACTACTACGTCCCCAGCCGGGACGAGCGCACCGAGCGCACCGTCGACCCGATGCGGCTGCTGCTGGTCGACGGCCACTGGTACCTGGAGGCGTGGTGCCGGAACGCCGAGGGCGTGCGGCTGTTCCGGCTGGACCGGATCGACGACGTCGCGGTGCTCGAGGAGCCGGCCGCCCCGCCGCCCCAGGCGCACGAGCGCGACCTGGACGACGGGCTCTACCAGCCCGGCGCGGAGGAGCCGCTGGTCCGGCTGCGGCTGGCCCGCACCGCCCGCTGGGTCGCCGACTACTACCCGGTGGAGGAGCAGACCGAGGTGACCGACCCGCCGGGTGGGCTGGCGGTCACGGTGCGGACGTCGGACCTGGGCTGGGCCCGCCGCCTGGTGGCGTCGCTGGGCGGGGCGGCGACGGTGGACGAGCCGGCCGAGCTCGCCACCCGGGTCGCCGAGGAGGCCCGCGCCGCGCTGGCCCGGTACGCGGACTGACCGGCAGCTCAGCCGAGCCCCGGCCGGGCAGCGCCGGTTAGGCTCGCCCTGTGCTGCTGATCGTGTGGATCGTCGTCCCGGTGCTGGCCCTGCTGGTGCTCGGCGTCCTGGCGTACGGGGTGTTCGGTGCCGCCGGCCGGCTGGACGGCGAGCTGCGGGCGCTGGAGCGCGACGTCCGCCCGGTGCTGGCCGAGGTCCAGGCCTCGGCGGAGAAGGCCGCCGCCCAGCGCGCGGAGCGGTCGGAGACCGACGACTGAACCCGAGATGGACGGCGTGCGTACAGCCGTCCGCAGCCCTGGACCCACGGCGTTCCCGGCGTAGAGTCGGCCCGGCACGTCCGCCACGACTAGGAGGAGTCCGATGAACCTCGGCCCCATGGAGATCGGCCTCATCATCCTGGCCGTCCTGCTGCTCTTCGGTTACAAGAAGCTGCCCGACGCCTCCCGCTCGATGGGGCGCTCGATGCGCATCTTCAAGTCCGAGATGAAGGGCATGAAGGACGACGACGTGCGCGCCAAGGACGAGGCCCGCACGTCCCCGGTCACCGGTGAGATCGTGGCCCCCGCGGTGACCCCGGGTGCCGTCGACTACGAGGCCGAGGCGGCCGCCGCCGAGGCCCGGGCCGCCGAGGCCCGGGCGCGTGCGGAGCAGGTGCGTTCGTCGGCAGCCGCCGACGGCACGCGCTGACCCACAGCACCGACCGCTGCCGCCCGTGACCCTGGCAGGGCGAGTGCGTGACCGTCGACCGCGGCGTCCCGAACGGGACGCCGCGGCGACGATGAGCCTCATCGGCCACCTCCGCGAACTGCGCAACCGCATCGGCATCGCGCTGTTCTTCGTGCTGATCGGCACCGCGGTGGCGTTCTGGTGGTACGAGCAGGGCCTGGGCCAGTTCATCCGGGCGCCCTACTGCGGGTTGGCCTCGGACACCCGGGGGCTGCCCAGCCAGCCCGACGGCGACTGCGACCTGCTGGTCATCGACGTCCTCGGCGGTGCGCTGATCCGGCTGAAGATCAGCTTCATCGTCGGGGTGGTGCTGTCCTCGCCGTTCTGGCTGTACCAGGTGTGGGCCTTCCTCACCCCCGGGTTGAAGAAGAGCGAGAAGCGCTACGGCGTCGCGTTCGTCGCGGCGTCCAGCAGCCTGTTCGCCCTGGGGGCCGCACTGGCCTACATCGCCCTGTCCAAGGGCCTGGAGCTGCTGATCGGCCTGGCCGGCGACGGCGTCACCGTCGCGCTGACCGCGCAGGAGTACATCGGCTTCGTCATCTCGCTCCTGGTCGCCTTCGGGGTGAGCTTCGAGCTGCCGCTGATCGCGATGGTGCTGAACCTGATCGGCGTCCTCTCCTACGAGACGCTGTCCAAGAGCCGGCGGTGGATCTACTTCCTCACCATCGTGTTCGCCGCGTTCATCACCCCCACGCAGGACCCGTTCACCATGCTGCTGATGGCCGCGCCGATGTGCGTGCTGTTCGAGATCGCGATCCAGATCGCCCGGTTCGTGGACAAGCGGCGGGCCAAGCGGGAGGCCGCGGAGGGCCTGGCCGGGCTGGACGACGACGAGGCATCCCCGAGCATCGACGCGGCGAGCCCGCTGGACACCACCCCGAGCTCGCTCGACGAGCCGGCGCACCTGCAGCGCTGAGCCGGTCCGGGCGGGCATGACGCGGCCCGAGGTGGCCGTCCTGGTCAACGCCGCCGCCGGGCGGGGCCGCGCAGCCCGGGCCGTTCCCGCCGTCGTGGCAGCGCTGACCGCCGGTGGGGTGCGGCCCCGGGCGCTGGCCGCCCGCACCCGGGCGGAGGCGGAACGGCTGGCCACGGTCGCGGTGGGCGACGGGGTCGGGGCAGTGGCCGCCCTCGGTGGCGACGGCACCGCCCACGCCGTCCTCCAGGCCGTGGCCGGCACCGGCACCCCGCTGGCGCTGCTGCCGGCCGGCAGCGGCAACGACCTGGCCACCGCCCTCGGTGTGCCGACCGACCCGGTGCGGGCCGCCGCCGACCTCGTCGCGGACCTGCACGCCGGCCGCACCCGGCAGCTCGACTCCGCGCGCACCGGCGAGCGGTGGTGGGCCACCGTGCTGTGCTGCGGCTTCGACTCGGCGGTCACCGAGCGAGCGCACCGGCTGCGCTGGCCACGCGGCCCCCGCCGCTACGACGTCGCGATCCTGCTCGAGCTCGCCCAGCTGCGGCCCCGCGCGGTCACGCTCACCGTCGACGGCGCCGTCCGCCAGCACGAGGTGACCCTGGTCGCGGTCGGCAACACCCCCTGGTACGGCGGCGGGCTGCGGATCGCCCCCGGCGCGGACCCGGCCGACGGGCTGCTGGAGGTCGTCGTCATCGGGCCGGTCAGCCGCCGGGAGCTGGTGCGCACCCGCCCTCGGCTGGCCGCCGGCAGCCACGTCGGCCACCCCGCGGTCACCGTGCTGCGCGGCCGGGAGATCGGCCTCACCGGCGCCGGCCTGACCACCTGGGCCGACGGCGAGCCGATCGGCGCACTCCCGGCCACGACCGTCTGCGTACCCGGCGCCCTCACCGTCCTCGGCTGACCCGCCCTGCCACCAGAACGGCCATCTCGGTGGTGGAGAGGGACGACCGGTGGCGCGGAGGGAGAGCGCCTAACGTGGGGGCATGTCCAGCCCGGCTGAGCGTTATGCGGCTGCCCGCCGGCGGAACGCGCACCCCACCCTCTCGGACTTCACCGCCGAACTCGGCTTCTCCCTGGACCCGTTCCAGGTCGAGGCGTGCGAGGCGCTGGAGCAGGGCTCCGGTGTGCTGGTCTGTGCCCCGACCGGCGCCGGCAAGACCGTGGTGGGGGAGTTCGCCGTCCACAAGGCGCTGCAGGAGGGCCGCAAGGCCTTCTACACCACGCCGATCAAGGCGCTGAGCAACCAGAAGTACCGCGACCTCTGCGACCGGTACGGGGCGGCGAAGGTCGGGCTGCTCACCGGGGACAACGCCATCAACGGCGACGCACCGGTGGTCGTGATGACCACCGAGGTCCTGCGCAACATGCTCTACGTCGACTCCCCGGCGCTCACCGACCTCGGCTACGTCGTCATGGACGAGGTGCACTACCTCGCCGACCGGTTCCGCGGCGCGGTGTGGGAGGAGGTGATCATCCACCTCCCCGAGCACGTCCGGCTCGTCTCGCTGTCGGCCACGGTGAGCAACGCCGAGGAGTTCGCCGACTGGCTGGTCACCGTCCGCGGGGACACGGCGGTCGTCGTCAGCGAGGTGCGGCCGATCCCGCTCTGGCAGCACATGCTGGTGGGCGGCCGGGTGTTCGACCTGTTCGCGCTGCGGCCCGCCGCCCACGCGGGGGAGTGGGAGCAGACCCCGCGCGGGCTGTCGACCCGCGAGCGCGGCCGCGCGGTGGTCGACCCCGAGCTGGTCCGGTACGTGCACGAGCAGGAACGCCGGCACGACAGCTGGCCCGGCGGTGGCGGAACCCGCGGCGGGTTGAGCCACAAGCCCCGGTACCGGCCGCCGTCCCGGCCGGAGGTCATCGAGCGGCTGGACCGGGCCGGGCTGCTGCCAGCGATCACCTTCGTCTTCAGCCGCAACGGTTGCGACGCCGCCGTCCACCAGTGCCTGGCCTCGGGGATGCGGCTGACCGACGAGACCGAGCGTCGGGCGATCGCCGAGATCATCGACCGGCGCACCGGGTCGCTGCCCGAGGAGGACCTGCACGTCCTCGGCTTCTGGGAGTGGCGGGAGGGGCTGCTCGCCGGCTTCGCCGCCCACCACGCCGGGCTGGTGCCGGCGTTCAAGGAGACCGTCGAGGAGTGCTTCGTCCGCGGCCTGGCCAAGGCGGTGTTCGCCACCGAGACCCTCGCCCTGGGCATCAACATGCCCGCGCGCACCGTCGTCCTGGAGCGGCTGGTGAAGTGGAACGGCGAGGCCCACGCCGACGTGACGCCGGGGGAGTACACCCAGCTCACCGGCCGGGCCGGCCGGCGCGGCATCGACATCGAGGGGCACGCCGTCGTCGTCTGGGCGCCAGGGGTCGACCCGGCGGCCGTGGCCGGGCTGGCCAGCACCCGCACCTACCCGCTGCGCTCCTCCTTCCGGCCCAGCTACAACATGGCCGTCAACCTGGTCGGCGCCTTCGGCCGGGCGCACGCCCGTGAGCTGCTCGCCTCCTCCTTCGCGCAGTTCCAGGCCGACCGGTCGGTGGTCGGCCTGGCCCGCTCGGCCGCCCGGCACGAGGAGGACGCCGCCCGGCTGCTCAAGGAGATGAACGCCGGGCTCAGCGCCGCGGTGCTGGACGTCGCCGGGTACGCCCGGCTGCGGATGGAGATCTCCGAGCGGGAGAAGGCGCTGTCGCGGGACTCGCAGGCCAAGCGCCGGCTGGAGGCCGCCGAGTCCCTCGCTGCCCTGCGGGCCGGCGACGTCATCCGGGTGCCGAGCGGACGGCGCCAGGGCCTGGCCGTGGTGCTCGACCCCGGGGTCACCGAGCTCACCGACCCCCGGCCGCTGGTGCTCACCGAGGACAAGTGGGCCGGCCGACTCGGCTCGGTCGACTTCCCGTCGCCGGTGAGCGCCCTGGCCCGGGTCAAGGTGCCGAAGAACTTCAACCACCGCAGCCCGCACGCCCGCCGGGACCTCGCCTCCACCCTGCGCAACGCCCGCGCCGAGAACGGCCTGGGTGCCCGGCGGACCAAGGGGCGGTCCGCGGCCGACGACGACCCGGTGCTCGCCGACCTGCGGCACGCGCTGCGCGCCCACCCGGTGCACGGGCTGCCCGACCGGGAGGAGCGGGTGCGTGCCGCCGACCGCTGGCTGCGCGAGGTGCGGGACGGCGAGCGGCTGCGCCGGCAGATCGCCGACCGCACCAGCTCGCTGACCCAGCAGTTCGACCGCACCTGCGACGTCCTCACCGAGCTGGGCTACCTGCACCCGGCCCCTCCGCAGGACGACGCCCCGCCCGCAGCGGTGGTCACCGAGGCCGGCCGCCGGCTCGGCCGGATCTGGTCGGAGACCGACCTGCTGACCGCCGAGTGCCTGCGGGCCGGTGTGTTCCGCGGGCTCACCCCCGCCGAGCTGGCCGGTTGCGTCTCCGCCCTGGTGTTCGAGGCGCGTCGGGAGAGCGCCGCCCAGCCCTCCGTGCCGGCCGGCAAGGTCGCCGGTGCGCTCGCCGAGATGCGCAGGGTGCACACCGCGCTCACCGACCTCGAGCGGGAGCACGCCGTGCCGGTCACCCGCGACCCGGACCTGGGCTTCGTCTGGGCCGCCTACCGGTGGGCCGACGGCCAGAGCCTGGACCGGGTGCTGGCCGGGGCGCAGCAGGCCGGCACCGAGCTCTCCGGCGGCGACTTCGTCCGCTGGGCGCGGCAGCTGGTCGACCTGCTCGACCAGCTCGCCAAGGTCGCCGACGACCCGCTGGCCGGGATCGCGCGGGCCGCGGTGGGCCGGGTGCGCCGCGGGGTGGTCGCGGTCGCCGTCACCGACTGATCCGCGGCCGGTGGGCCACAATCGGCCGTCCCCGGTGCACCGCACCGGAGAGCCGATCGAGGAGTGACGATGAGCCAGCCGCCGCAGGGCGAGGACCCGCAGTCCCCCTGGGCCCGCCCGGACCGGGAGCCCGGCGGCGCACCCGGTCCCCGGTCGGCGGCAGCGGGGTGGGGCGCCCCGCAGGGCGGCTGGGGTCCACCGTCGGGCGGACCGGGGCAGCCACCGCGGTACCAGGGCTGGGGGGAGGCCCCCGGGTACGGCCGGCCCGGCGAGTACGGGCAGCCCGGTGGCTGGGGGCCGCCGTCCGCGCAGTTCGGCTCTCCCGGGGGCTGGGGTCCACCGGCGCAGCCGGCCAGCAGACGGTCCCGGCCGCCGAAGCTGGTGCTGGTCACGCTGGCGGTCCTGCTGGTGGTCGTCGCGCTGAGCCTGCCGTCCCCGCTGAGCGCCACCCGGCTCGACCCGGCGGCGGTGGAGCGTGCCGTGGCCGACCAGTTCGAGGACCGGGAGGGCGTCGCCCTCGACCTCAGCTGCGAGGACGAGCTCCCGGTCCGCGCCGGCGCCACCTACTCGTGCGCGGGCCGGACCGTCGACGGCGAACCGGTCAGCATCACGATCACGCTGACCGGCGAGGACGGCGACTACACCTGGGCGGCGACCTGACCGGGCCGTTCAGCCCTGCGGCCACCCCAGCGCCGACCCCAGTCGGCGCACCGAGGACTCCAGCCCGTGCGCCTCGGCCAGCGACGCCAGGGCGTCGGGGTCGGCCGGGTGGCGGGGCAGCTCGCCGTCCACCGGGGGCAGGTCGATGGTGGTGACGACGGCGACCACCTCGGGTGCGGCGTCGAGGTAGTCGGCGGCCGCGTGCAGCTTCTTCAGCACCGCCGCGGTCAGTGGGGCCTTGGGGACGGCGGTGCGGGCGGCCGCCTCCCGGATGCCGGCCAGTGACCCGAACTCGTTGATCAGCGCCGCTGCCGTCTTCGCCCCGACGCCGGACACCCCGGGCAGCCCGTCGCTGGGGTCGCCGCGGAGCACCGCGAAGTCGGCGTAGGAGCGGCCGGGGATGCCGTACTTCGCCGCGACGGCCGCCTCGTCGACGAACTCCAGGTCGTTGATGCCGCGGTTGGTGTAGAGCACCCGCACGTCGCGGGCGTCGTCGACCAGCTGGAACAGGTCCCGGTCGCCGGTGACCACGTCGACCGGCCCGCGGGCCCGGGTGGCCAGCGTGCCGATGACGTCGTCGGCCTCGTAGCCGGGGGCGCCGACCCGGGTCAGCCCGGCGGCGGCGAGCACCTCGACCAGCACCGGCACCTGCGGCCCGAGCTCGTCGGGCACCTCCTCACCGCCCTCCTGCGCGACCCGGTGCGCCTTGTAGCTGGGCAGCGCGGCGACCCGGAACGCCGGGCGCCAGTCGTCGTCCCAGCAGGCGACCAGCCGGGTGGGGGAGTGGGCGGCGACCAGCCGGGCGGTCATGTCCAGGAAGCCGCGGACGGCGTTGACCGGTCGGCCGTGCGGGCCGGTCACGCTGGTCGGCACCCCGTAGAAGGCACGGAAGTAGAGGCTCGCGGCGTCCAGGAGCATCGTCGTCACGCCGGGCACGGTAACGGTGCGATGACGACGGCCGGGGCTGTCGCTCCCGCTGGTTAGTCTGCGGACGTGGTCGCCGTCTCTCCCTCCTCCCCGCTGGTGTCCATCGACCGGGTGCACGCCGCCCGCGCTCTCGCCGACGAGCTCGACATCGACGTCGTCGTCGTCACGCCCGGCTCCGACCTGCGCTACCTGTGCGGCTACGACGCGCACGCCATGGAGCGGCTGACCGCGCTGGCCGTGCCCCGCCGGGGCGAGCCGCTGCTGGTGGTGCCGCGGCTGGAGGCGCCGATGATCGAGGCCTCCCCGGCCGGGTCGTTGGGCCTTGAGGTGCTGCCCTGGGACGAGACCGACGACTCCTTCGCCCGGCTGGCCGAGGCGGTCACCGCCCGGCTGGGCAGCGCGCCGGTCCGGGTGGCCGTCGGGTCCCGCACCTGGGCCGAGCACGCGCTCGGCATCCAGCGGGCGCTGCCCGGTTCGGCGCTGGAGCTGGCCAGCCCGGTCATCGACCGGCTGCGGATGGTGAAGACGCCGGCCGAGGTCGAGGAGCTGGCGATCGCCGGTGCGGCGATCGACCGGGTGCACGCCCGGATGGGCCAGTGGCTGCGGGTCGGCCGCACTGAGGCCGAGGTCGGCGCGGACGTCGCGGCGGCGATCCTCGCCGAGGGCCACGTCGGCGTCGACTTCACGATCGTCGGCTCGGGCCCCAACGGCGCCAGCCCGCACCACGAGGTCTCCGACCGGGTGGTGGAGGCCGGGGACATGGTCGTCGTGGACATCGGCGGGGAGACGGCGACCGGCTACCGCTCCGACTGCACCCGCACCTACCTGGTCGGCGGGCACGCCGCCCGCGGCCTGACCGAGTGGTTCGCCGTCCTCCAGCGGGCCCAGGCGGCGGCCGTCGCCGCGGTGCGCCCCGGGGTCACGTGCGCCCAGATCGACGCCGTCGCCCGCGACGTCATCAGCAAGGCCGGCTTCGGTGAGCACTTCATCCACCGCACCGGGCACGGCATCGGGCTGGACACCCACGAGGCGCCCTACGTCGTCGCCGGCAACGACCTGCCGCTGGAGCCGGGGATGGCCTTCTCGGTCGAGCCCGGCATCTACCTGCCCGGGCGCTACGGCGCCCGGATCGAGGACATCGTCGTCTGCACCGACGACGGCGTCCGCAACCTGAACAACGGTCCCCGTGAGCTCGTCGAACTCCCCGGCTGAGCCGGGCGGGCCGCCGGCCACCCAGGACGTCGACCGCGAGCTGCTGAGCGCCCTGGCCCGCGACGGTCGGGCGAGCTTCACCGAACTGGCCGACCGCGTCGGGCTGTCGGTGTCCGCGGTGCACCAGCGGGTCCGCAGGCTGGAACAACGTGGTCTGATCACCGGCTACGCGGCTCAGCTGGACGCCAAGGCGCTCGGGCTGCCGCTCACCGCCTTCGTCTCGATCACCCCGATCGAGGCCGCCCAGCCCGACGACGCGCCGACCCGGCTGGCGCACCTGTCGGCCATCGAGGCCTGCCACTCGGTGGCCGGGGTGGAGAGCTACATCCTCAAGGTGCGGGTGGCCTCGCCCGACGCGCTGGAGGCGTTGCTGCACGAGATCCGGTCGGCGGCCAACGTGACCACCCGGACCACCGTCGTCCTCTCCACCTTCTACGAGGACCGTCCGCCGGTCTGAGGGAGGACCCCCGCCCCTCGCAGGCTCGCAGCGGGCCTGCGAGGGCCGGTGGACAGGGCATCGAACATGTGTTCGGATGGTCGGCATGCGGTGGGACGCCCAGCGGCTGGACTTCGACGAGCCCAGCACCCTGCCCGGGCTGCCCGACGTGCGTGGCCTGCTGCGCAGCGTGCAGGTCCCGGAGTTCCCGGGCCTGACGTTCCACGAGGTGCGGGCCAAGAGCGCACTCAACGCGGTACCGAAGGGCTCCGCGATGCCGTTCGGCCACACGATCAACCCCTACCGGGGCTGCTCCCATGCGTGCGTGTACTGCCTCTCGGGAGACACGCAGGTGCTCATGGCCGACGGCTCTCAGCGGGCGATCGCGGACCTGCGGGTGGGGGACCGGATCATCGGGACGGAGAAGGGCGACCGCTACCGCCGGTACGTCGAGACCGAGGTGCTGGCGCACTGGTCGACGGTCAAACCAGCCCATCGGGTGACGCTCGCCGACGGCACCGTCCTCGTCGCCAGCGCTGACCATCGGTTCCTCACCGGGCGTGGCTGGAAGCACGTCACCGGCGCGAGCTGCGGAACGGGTCAGCGCCCGTACCTGACGACGAACGACGAACTGCTCGGCTTCGGCCGCTCGGCTCCGGCGGTGGCCGCCTGCGAGGACTACCGGCGGGGCTACCTGACCGGCATGGTCCGCGGCGACGCCCACCTCAAGGTGTATCGCTACCAGCGAGCCGGGCGAGTGCATGGGGACGTGCACCGTTTCCGGCTGGCGTTGGCGGACCAGGAGGGTCTTCGACGCTCTCAGGCCTACTTGGCGCAGGCGGGGGTGTCGACTGATTGGTTCGAGTTCTCCGCTGTCACCCCCGAGCGCCGAGCGATGAGCGCGATCAGGACGTCGTCAGCCGCCTCCGTGGCCCGGATCTTCCAGCTCATCGCCTGGCCGGAACAGCCATCGGATGCCTGGCAGCGGGGCTTCCTGGCCGGCGTCTTCGACGCCGAGGGCAGTCGGAGCCAGCACGTCCTGCGGGTCACCAACGCCGATGACGAGATGCTCGAACGGACGAGTGCCGCCTTCACCGCGTTGGGCTTCGACAGCGTTCTGGAGGACAGGCGCCTGGCGAACCGGGTACGGACCGTTCGTCTGCGCGGCGGGCTGAAGGAGCACCTGCGCTTCATCCACCTGGTCGACCCGGCGATCCGCCGCAAGTGCCAGGTACAGGGCACAGCCATCAAGAGCACGGCTGATCTACGAGTGACCGAGGTCCAGGACCTCGGTCTCGAGATGCCGATGTACGACATCACCACTGGCACGGGCGACTTCATCGCGAACGGCGTCGTGAGCCACAACTGCTTCGCCCGGGGGACGCACGAGTGGCTGGAGCTGGACAGCGGGGCCGACTTCGACCAGCAGATCGTGGTCAAGACCAACCTCGTCGACGTGCTGCGGCGCGAGCTGGCCCGACCGTCCTGGCAGCGGGAGCACGTGGCGCTCGGCACCAACACCGACCCGTACCAGCGGGCCGAGGGCCGCTACCGGCTGATGCCCGGGATCATCGACGCCCTGGCCCAGTCCGGCACCCCGTTCTCGGTGTTGACCAAGGGCACGCTGGCCCGGCGCGACGTCCCCCGGCTGGCCGCCGCGTCCCGCGACGTCCCGGTCGGGATGGGGGTGTCGATGGCCATCTGGGACGACGACCTGCACGCCGCCCTGGAGCCCGGCGTCCCCACGCCCCGTGCGCGGCTGGACCTGGTGCGGGCGATCACCGACGCCGGGCTGCCCTGCGGTGTCTTCCTGGCCCCGGTGCTGCCCGGCCTCACCGACCGGATGGAGCACCTGGAGGCGGCGATCGGCGCCATCGCCGCGGCCGGGGCCACCGGGGTCACCGTGCTGCCGCTGCACCTGCGCCCGGGCGCCCGGGAGTGGTTCACCGCCTGGCTGTCCCGGGAGCACCCCGGCCTGGTCGGCCGGTACCGCCAGCTCTACGGCCGCGGCGCCTACGTGCCGGCCGAGTACCGCAGCTGGCTCGCCGGCCGGGTGGCCCCGGTGCTGGCCCGGTACGGCCTGGACCGGCAGAGCGGGGGAGTGGCGCGCGGCGTGGACCCCGGCAGCAGCCTCGGCCTGCCCGGCGACGAGTCGGTGGGCTTCCCCGCCGGCAGTCTGCCCACCCGACGGCCGGAGGTCGCGCCGATCGACGAGGCGCCCGAGCAGTTGTCGCTGTGCTGAACCCGGCGTCGGGCTGACACGGGGGAGGGGAGCCGGGGTCAGCCGGCCAGCCGGGCGCGACGGCCCACGGTGCGCAACGCCCGCACGGCGCCGCGGGGGCCCACCGGCGGCGCACCACCGGCCAGCGCCAGCCGACGGTAGGAGTCGTAGGAGAGCGTCAGGTAGTCCGCCGCCAGCTCCTCGACGTCCGCACGGCGGCTGGGCGGGGCCGTGGCGCGCATCGCCGTCGCGGTGCGCACGGCGTGCTTGGCGAACGTCACCTGCAGCGCCTGCGTGGACAGCTGCCCACCGACGTGCGAGTTCGGCCCCGGGCCCCGCCGCAGCGCCGGCAGCACCCACGGGCTCGCCGCCAGGCCGGGGAACCGGCTGCGGACCTCCTCCCAGGCGTGCCAGGCGGTCAGCGCCCCGGGCACCGACCACTCGCCGTCCTCGGTGGCCACGACGAGGCGGCGTCCGGTCGCCTGCACCTGGTCCCGGCGCAACCCCTGGAACTGCCCCACTGTCGCCGGCCAGCCCAGCGCGAGCGCGCACCACGCGACCGAGCGCAGGTGCTCCGGCGCCTCGCTGCGCACCCGGGTCAGCTCCCGCAGGTCGAGGGTCACCGGATCGGGCTCGGGGGTGGTGGCCCGCGGCACCCCGACCCCGCCGTAGCGAGCGACCTTGCTGTACAGGGCGACGGTGGCCGGCTTCCAGTCGCGGGCCGCGACCAGCGGCTCCAAGCCGGTCTCGGCGAGCGCGTCCGGCCCCAGCCCCTGCTCGAGGGCCGCCTCGACCAGCCGCCGCCACTGCGGTTCGTACCCCGGCGGCACGGGCAGCCGGGCCCAGGCGCGGGCCGGCGGAGGGGCAGGCATGTCGGGCAGCGGCGGCTGCCATGCACCTGGCATGTCAGCACACTACCGTTATCCCCAACAATGTCGCGACAGATCGTTGTCGTCACCTGCCGAAGACACCCGCCGCGCCCCTCCGGGCGCGGATCAGCAACGCCGCCACCCGGGGCTGAGCCCAGCGAGCACGACGACCGGGATGCCCGTGATCATGGGTCGGTGCGCACCGTCGGAGTCGAGGAAGAGCTGTTGGTCGTCGATCCGGCGGGGGTGCCGGTGCCCCTGGCCCCGGAGGCGCTGGAGGTGGCCGCCCGCCGCGGTGAGGGGGAGACGGTCGGAGAGCACGACCGGGCCCAGCAGTCCGATGCGGCGCCCGACACCGACGCCGCTGGGGCCCCGGCCGGTCCACGCCTGGTGCCCGAGCTGAAGGAGCAGCAGATCGAGCTGGGCACCCGGGTCTGCCGGGAGCTCGACGAGGTGGCCGCGGAGCTGCGGCACTGGCGTTCCCGGGCCGATGCGGCCGCCGCGACCGTGGGCGCCCGGGTGGCGGCCCTGGCCAGCTCACCGGTGGCCGTGGAACCGGAGACGACGCCGGGGGAGCGGTACGCGCAGACGGTCGAGGTCTTCGGCCTCACCGCCGCCGAGGTGCTCACCTGCGGCTGCCACGTGCACGTCTCCGTCGACGACGACGAGGAGGGGGTCGCCGTCCTCGACCGCATCCGGGTGTGGCTGCCGGTGCTGACCGCGCTGACCACCAACTCGCCGTTCTGGTCCGGGCGGGACACCGGCTACGCGAGCTTCCGCTCCCAGGTCTGGAACCGGTGGCCCTCCGCCGGCCCGAACGCCGTGTTCGGCACCCCGGCCCGGTACCACCAGCTGATCGCCGAGCTGGTCGCGACCGAGACGGTGCTCGACGAGGGGATGGTCTACTTCGACGCCCGCCTCTCGGCCACCTGGCCGACGGTGGAGGTGCGGGTGTCCGACGTCGCGCTGCGGGTGGAGGACGCCGTCCTGCTGGCCGGGCTGGTGCGCGGCCTGGTCGAGACCGCGGCCCGGGAGTGGCGGTCCGGCGTCCCGGCGCCGGAGGTGCGGACCGAGGTGCTCCGCGTCGCCGGCTGGCGGGCCGGCCGCTCCGGCCTGACCGGGGACCTGGTCGACCCGCGGACCGGCCAGCCGGCCCCGGCCGCCGAGGTGGTCACCGCCCTGGTCGAGCACGTCCGCCCGGCCCTGGGTGACAGTGGCGACACCGAGCGGGTCGAGGCGGGCATCGCCGACCTCCTGCGCCGCGGCACCGGGGCGATCCTGCAGCGCGAGGTCTTCGACGAGACCGGCGACCCGGCCGCCGTCGTCCGGGCCGCGGTCGCCGCCACCCACGGCGACTGAGGCCGGAGCGCCGCTCTCGGACCCGGGTTGGTTAGGGTCCGCCCATGTACACGGCCAGCTGGGGCGACGTCGCCCGCCGGGACCTGTTCGGGCCGAAGCCGGACCCTCGGGACCGCCCCTACCGGTCGGTGATCCGGATCGTGCTGGTCGTCTTCCGGCTGTTCCGCTTCCGGTTCGACATCCGCGGGGCCGAGCAGGTCCCGGCCACCGGTGGCGCGGTCATCTGCAGCAACCACGTCTCCTACTTCGACTTCACCTACCTCGGGCTCGCCGCGCTGCCGCAGCACCGACTGGTGCGGTTCATGGCGAAGGCCGCGATCTTCGGGCACTGGTTCGCCGGGCCCTTCATGCGCGCCATGCAGCACATCCCGGTCGACCGCAAGGCCGGTGCCTCGGCGTTCGACGCCGCCGTCCGGGCGCTCAAGGACGGCCATCTGGTCGGGATCTTCCCCGAGGCGACGATCAGCACCTCGTTCACCGTCAAGGACGTCAAGGCCGGGGCAGCCCGGATGGCAGTCGAGGCCGGGGTGCCGATCGTCCCCGCCGCCGTCTGGGGCGGGCAGCGCATCGCCACCAAGGCACACAAGGTGGTGCTGCGCCGGGACGTGCCGGTGACGGTGATCATCGGCGAGCCGATCGTCCCCGAGCCGGGGGAGAAGCCGCAGGCCCTGCTCCGGCGCACCAAGGCGGCGATGGTCGAGCTGCTCGACGAGGCGCAGCGCACCTACCCGGACCAGCCGGCCGGGGACGGCGACCGCTGGTGGCAGCCGGCCCACCTGGGCGGCAGCGCGCCGACCCCGGAGGTGGCCGCGATCAACGACGCCGACTACGCCGCCGGCAACCGGACGCGGGTCAAGGCCCCGCACCCGCTGGCCCGGGCCAAGGCGCTGCTGGGTCGCGTCCGCCGCTGACCCTCAGCGCACCCGCACGCCGACGTCGTCGGCGGTGAGCGGGGCGACCATCTCCCGTTCATAGTTGCGGTGCCACCACGCACCGGTCTCCCGCCGTTCCTGGCGGGTGGTGAACCGGTAGCGGTAGACGAGCACCCGGACCGCGGCGGGGCGGTCGGTGCCGAAGGGCGCCGACCGCAGCAGCCGCAGGGTGGCCGGGTCGGCGTCCAGCAGCTTGCCGAGGAAGGGCAGCAGCCAGGCCCGGCCATAGGCCGGCGAGAGGGCCACGAACCACATCAGCCAGTCCAGCCGCAGATGGTAGGGCGCCCACTGGGGCGGACGGCGGTGGACGTCGCCGGGCTTGCCGCGGAACTCGTACTCCCGCCACACAGCGTCCGGCCCGGTGCCGTCGGTGGCCTCGACCACCAGCTCCCGGCGCACCTTGGTCACCGAGCCGAAGGCGCCGTAGCTGTTCACCAGCCGCAGCGGGTCGAAGCTGGTGTTCATCCGCTGCCCCGGGGACAGCATGTTCCGCACCGGCGCCACGCTGAGGACGGCGACCAGCAGCGCCAGCCCGATCCCCACGCCGACGAACCAGGTGGGGGAGGAGAGCTCGTCGGGGCGGTCGACAGGGAGCGCGGCGGCCAGCCAGCGCCCGTCGACCACCGACAGGGCCAGCACCAGGGTCAGCGCGTTCAGCCAGGCGAAGTTGCCGCTGATCAGCAGGTACCCCTGGGTGACCACGATGACCAGGGCCGCCGCGCCGGCGATCGGCTGTGGCGCCAGCAGACCGAACACGACGACCAGCTGGGTGACGTGGTTGGCCAGCGTCTCCACCCGGTGCAGCCCGGGGCTGAGCCGGTGGAACCACCAGCTCAGCGGGTTGGGCATCGGCTGGGTCTCGTGGTGCCAGTTCAGGCAGGTCAGCTCCCGCCAGCAACGGTCACCGCGCATCTTGATCAACCCGGCGCCGAGCTCCAGCCGGAAGAGCAGCCAGCGCAGCAGCCACATGCCCAGCACGGGTGGTGCGACGTGCGCCGGGCCGAGGAAGACGGCGAGGAACCCGGCCTCCAGCAGCAGCGACTCCCAGCCGAAGCCGTACCAGATCTGCCCGACGTTCACGATCGACAGGTAGAGCGCCCAGAGCACCGCCCACAGCGCCATCCAGCCGGCCAGCGGCAGCCGGTCGGCCAGCCCGCCGAGAGCGGCGGCGGAGAGCGCGATGCCGGTCCAGCAGCAGCCGGCGAAGAACCGGTCGGACCAGTGCAGGTGGAACAGGCTCGGCGCGCGCTTCCAGGAGGCCCGCTCCAGGTACCGGGGGGCCGGCGTCAGGCCGTGGGTGCCGAGCAGTGCCCGTCCCTGCCGCAGCGCGGCGACGAACGCGATCAGGTAGACCAGCGCGAGTCCCCGGGTGAACACCCAGCGGCCCATCCAGGCGCCCGGGTCGGCGAACCAGTCCACGGTGGCCTCCGCTCACTCCGCCGGGGCCTCGAGCCGGAACGCCTCCAGCTCGGTGCCGTACCAGCGGGTGGTGCGGCCCAGCGCCTGCATGCCCAGCTTCTGGCAGACCCGCAGCGAGGCCTCGTTGCCCGGCCGGACGACGGCGTAGACCTCCAGCAGCCCGTCGTCGAACGCCCGGTCGACGACCGCCCGGGCCGCCTCGGTGGCGTAGCCGAGCCGCCAGCTGTCCGGGTGCAGGTGCCAGCCGACCTCGACCTCACCGACGCCGTGGGGGAGGGGCTTGAGCAGCACCGTGCCCGCCGGTGGGCCGCCGCTGCGCGGCTCGATCGCCCAGCACCCGTGCGCCGGGTCCAGCTGGTGCACCAGCCGCCAGCGCTCGACGAGCTCAGCGGGCGACACCGTGGGTGCACCGCCCAGCCAGCGGGTCACCTCGTCCCGGCTGTACAGGTCGGCGAGGCGGGCGAGGTCGGCGTCGTCCGTCGTCCAGGCCCGCAGCCGCAGCCGGTCGGTGCACAGCAGTTCCACCCGGAGGTGCCTACCGCCGTCCGCCCGGTCGAAACCCCGCCGCCCTCCCAGCAGTGATCAGGTCCCCTGATCGAGAACTGTCCCCCCGCACCAACGCTGGTGAGGGAGGAAAGCCGGTGATCAGGTCACCTGATCACCGTCGGTGGAGCGGGAGGGGGCGGTGACCGGGGCGTCAGCCGCCGGCGGGGGTGAGCTGGCGGTCGCGCTGGGCGGCCCACCAGGCGCGGCCCTCGGCGGGAAGGCCGGCGATCGGGTCGTAGTAGGCGTAGCGGCGGTCGAGGGCGTCGGCGTCGGTGCGCTCGATGCCGGTGCGGTAGTTCTTCGTCCAGTAGGAGATGCCGCGCTCGCGGTCGTACTCGGCGACCTGGTGCACCCAGCGCTTGCCGACGTAGGGCACGTCGCACACGATCCGCGGCGTCGCGAAGCCCGGCAGGTAGCCCATGACGTCGTGCTGCAGGGTCTGCGCGGTGCCCAGCGAGACCCGCCAGTGCTCGGCGCTGGGGATCATGTCGCACATGTAGAAGTAGTAGGGCGTGATCGAGGCGCCGTCGAGCAGCGCGAAGCACAGGTCCAGCAGCTGCCCGGCGGTGGCGTTCACCCCGGCCAGCAATACGCCCTGGTTCCGCACGTCGCGCACGCCGGCCGCCAGCAGCGCCCGGGTGGCCTCGGCGACCAGCGGGGTCACCGACTGGGCGGCGTTGACGTGGGTGTGCACCGCCAGCGAGACGCCGCGTGCCCGCGCGATGGCCGCCAGCCGGCCCATCCCGTCGACCACCTCGGGCTGCAGCCAGTGCTGGGGGAGGCCCATCAGCGCCTTGGAGGCGAGCCGGACGTCGCGGATCGAGTCGATCTCGAGCAGCCCCTCGACGAACGCGGCCAGGTTCTTGAACGGCAGGTTGGCCACGTCGCCACCGGAGACGACGACGTCCCGGACGCCAGGGGTACGGCGCAGGTAGGCGAGCATCTCGGCCTGCCGGTCGACCGGCTTCAGGTCGAAGCGGAGCTTGTCCACCGCCGGGGTGGAGTTGCCGACCAGGTCCATCCGGGTGCAGTGCCCGCAGTACTGCGGGCAGGTGGACAGCAGCTCGGCCAGCACCTTGGTCGGGTAGCGGTGGGTGAGGCCCTCGACGGCCCACATCTCGTGCTCGTGCAGCGAGTCGCGGGCCGCGTGCGGGTGGCTCGCCTCGTCGCCGGGCAGCCGGTCGGAGGCGACCGGGAGCATGTAGCGACGCACCGGGTCGGCGAGCATCGCGGCGGTCGAGGGCAGCGCCGCGGGCACCATCGTGTTGAGCATCTGCGGCGGCAGCAGCAGCGACATCGTCGCCCGCCCGGCCTGGTCGGCCTCGACGTCGGCGTAGAACGACTCGTCCAGCAGGTCGCCGTACACACCGCGCAGCTGGCGCACGTTCTTCACGCAGTGCGCGCGCTGCCACTGTGCGCTGCGCCAGTCCTCGTCGGTGACCTCGGCGAAGCCGGGCAACCGCCGCCAGTCGGGCTCGATGAGCTCACGGGCGGTGTACTCGTAGGGCTGCTCCAGCACCGGAACTCCTGTCCGCGCGACGTCTTCGACTACGACACCGCGACCCTACGGGAAGAAGTGCGGCATCAGGGGCAGATCACGATAGGTTCTCCGGTGTCGAGCCGGAGACGACGAAGGGACGACGGTGGCGATGAACGCGCTGCACCGCAGCCTCGGAGTGCACCGGGTGCTCGAACCGGCCGGCGTGCTGCCCCAGGCGGCCGCCCGGCTGGACCCCGACCCGCGGATCGGCCCCGACGAGGTCCGCATCGCCGTGCACCGGCTCAACCTCGATGCCGCCTCCTACCGGCAGCTGGCCGAGGAACACGGCGGGGACGGCGACCGGGTGCGCGCCGCCGTCCTCGGGATCGTCGGGAGCCGGGGCAAGATGCACAACCCGGTCACCGGCTCGGGCGGGATGCTCATCGGCGTCGTCGACGAGGTGGGCGACGACTCCCCGCTGGGCCTGGAACCCGGCCAGCGGGTGGCCACCCTGGTCTCCCTCACGCTCACCCCGCTGCGGATCACCGACGGACTGGCGCAGTGGGACGGGCGCAGCGAGCAGGTGCCGGCCGCCGGGACGGCGGTCCTCTTCGCCCGCTCCATCGCCGCCGTCCTCCCCGACGACCTGCCCCAGGAGGTGGCGCTGGCGGTGCTCGACGTCTGTGGCGCCCCGGCGGCCACCGAACGGGTCGTGCACCGCTCGGGTCACCGGCCCTCGGTCGCCGTCCTGGGTGCGGCCGGCAAGTCCGGCTGCCTGAGCCTGGCCGCCGCCCGGGACGCCCGCGCCGGCCGGCTGGTCGGCGTGGTCCGCGACGAGCGGGAGGCCACGGCGCTGCGGGCGGCGCGGCTGGCCGACGAGGTGGTCGTGGCCGACGCCACCGATCCGTTCGCCGTCGCCGCAGCGGTCGGCCAGCCGGTCGACGTCACCGTCGTGTGCGTCGACACCCCCGGCGCCGAGCACGGGGCGGTCCTCGCGACGGCCGACGGCGGCACCGTGGTCTTCTTCTCCATGGCCACGTCCTTCTCGGCGGCGGCCCTGGGAGCTGAGGGGATGGCGGCGGACGTGACGATGCTCGTGGGCAACGGCTACACGCCGGGGCACGCAGCCCTGGCGATGGACCTCTACCGGCACTCGCCGGGTGTGCGGTCGCTGATCGAGCCGCGGGTCCGCGCCTCGTGAGCGGGCTGCTCATCCGGGACGTGACGGTCGGCGACCGGCCCGGCCGTGCCGTGCACGTCGTCGACGGGCGGATCGCCTGGCTGGGCGCCGCGGCCGACGCACCCACGGCAGCCCGGGTGCTGGACGGCGGGGGAGCGCTGCTGACCCCCGCGTTCGTCGACGCCCACGTCCACGCCACCGCCACCGGCCTGGCGCTGACCGGGCTGGACCTGCACGGCGCCGACAGCCTGCGGTCCGCGCTGACCGGCGTCACCGCCCAGACCACCGCCGCCCCCACCGGCACGGTGCTCGGCACCGGCTGGGACGAGACGGCCTGGCCCGAGGGCCGCGGGCTCACCCGGCACGACCTGGACGCGGTGGTGGGGGAGCGGCCGGCCTACCTGGCCCGGGTCGACGTGCACTCGGCCACCGTCTCCACCGCCCTGCTGGACCGGGTGCCCGGCATCACCGAGCTGCCCGGGTACAGCCCCGACGGCCGGCTCCGGCTCGACGCCCACCACGCCGCCCGGCAGGCCGCCTACGGGTCGGTGCCGCCGGACCAGCGCCGCAGCGCCCAGCGGGCCACCCTGGACGCCGCGGCCGCACTGGGCATCGGCAGCGTGCACGAGATGGCCGGCCCGGAGGTGTCCAGCGCCGAGGACCTCGCCGCGCTGCTCACGCTGGCCGCCGAGGCGCCCGGGCCGCGGGTGGTCGGGTACTGGGGCGAGTTGTCCGAGCGTGGCGGGCTGGACGTCGTCCGGGAGCTCCGGCTGGCCGGCGCCGGCGGTGACCTGTTCTGCGACGGCGCGTTCGGCTCGCACACCGCGGCACTGAGCAGCCCCTACGCCGATCGGCCGGAGACCACCGGCGCACTGCGCTTCGACACCGCGGCCCTCGTCGAGCACGTCCGCGCCTGCACCGTCACCGGGCTGCAGGCCGGGTTCCACTGCATCGGGGACGCCGCCGTCGACCAGGTGCTGGCCGCGGTCGGCGCGGTCGTCGCGGAGCTGGGCCGGGACGCCGTCCGGGCCTGCCGGCACCGCCTGGAGCACGTGGAGATGGTCGGCGACGCCGCGATCGACCAGCTGCGCCGGTGGGGGATGGTCGCCAGCGTCCAGCCCGCCTTCGACGCCGCCTGGGGAGGGCCGGCCGGCATGTACGCCGAGCGGCTGGGGGTCGAGCGGGCCGCCGGCTGCAACCCGCTGGCCGACCTCGTCGACGCCGGGGTGGCCGTGGCCATCGGCAGCGACGCCCCGGTCACCCCGTTGGACCCGTGGGGCGGGGTGCACGCGGCGGTCGACCACACCACCCCCGGCTCCGGCATGCGCCCGTTCGACGCCTTCGACGCGGCGACCCACGGCGGCTGGGTCGCCACCCGCGGGGAGCACCCGGAGGGGCCGCTGGCGGTCGGTGCGCCGGCGGACCTGGCGCTGTGGGCGACCGAGCTGACGCTCTCCGCCGTCCTCGCCGCCCGTGCCCGCCCCACCTGCCGCCAGCTGATCGTCGCCGGGGAGCCGTGTTGACCCGCCAGGGCACACCGCAGCCGGCGCGGAGCCGCGTCGTCGTCCCCGGCAGGAGGCCTCTGCCTCCTGCACCGGAGCCGACCCGACACAGGGGAGTGCGATGAGCCGACTGCAACTGGACCAGGCGTTGGTGGCGCGGGCGCGGGAGCTCGCCGCCCGGGCGGCAGCGCCGGTGGTGGACCTGGCCGCGACCTACACGACCGTCTCGGTGGAACGGGCCACGCTGCGGCTCGCCGGGTTGACCGGCACCGACCCGGTGGACGGCGACGGCGAGGTGCCGTGGGTGAACCGCGTGGTGGACGCGGTCCGCGACCAGGTCGGGCTGGAGCACGGCGTCGCCCTGCCGGCCTGGCACGCGCTGGGCTCCGGCGGCACGCTGCAGGACCTCGCCGAGCAGGTCGGCGCCGGCACCGCCCGGTTCACCGTGCCCGAGGGCGCCGCCGCCGACCGGGCCCGGGAGGCCAGCCGCGCGGCCGTCGGTGCCGGGATCGCCCGGATCGACGCCAACCGGGCCCGCCGGGAGGAGCTGGTGGCCACCCACGGCGACCCGCCGCGCCGTCCGTGGATCTACCTGATCGTGGCCACCGGTGACATCTACGAGGACATCCCGCAGGCGCAGGCCGCCGCCCGCGCCGGGGCCGACGTCATCGCCGTCATCCGCTCCACCGGGCAGTCGCTGCTGGACTACGTGCCCGAAGGCGCCACCCGCACCGGCTACGCCGGCACGTACGCCACCCAGGAGAACTTCCGGCTGATGCGGGCCGCGCTGGACGACGTCAGCGCCGAACTGGGCCGCTACGTCCGGCTGACCAACTACGCCTCCGGGCTGTGCATGCCGGAGATCGCCGTCCTGGCCGGGCTGGAGCGGCTGGACATGATGCTCAACGACGCGATGTACGGGATCCTCTTCCGCGACATCAACCCGCACCGGACCTTCGTCGACCAGCGGTTCAGCCGGATGGTGCACGCCCGCGCCGGGATCATCATCAACACCGGCGAGGACAACTACCTCACCACCGCCGACGCCGTCGACGAGGCGCACACCGTCACCGTCAGCCAGCTGCTGAACGAGCGGCTCGCACACGAGGCCGGGCTCGAGGACTGGCAGCTGGGCCTCGGGCACGCCTTCGAGATCGACCCGGCCGTCCCCGAGTCCTTCCGGCTGGAGCTGGCGCACGCACTGCTGGCCCGCGGGCTGTTCCCGGACGCGCCGCTCAAGTGGATGCCGCCGACCAAGCACATGACCGGCGACGTCTTCCGCGGCTACCTGCTGGACGGGTTCTTCAACCTGGCCGGGGCGCTGACCGGCCAGGGCATCCTGCTGGTCGGGATGATGACCGAGGCCGTGGTCACCCCCTGGCTGTCCGACCGCGACCTGGCGCTGCGCAACGTCCGCTACGTGCTCGAGGCCGCCGGGAACCTGCACGAGGACTTCGCCCCGCAGCCCGGCGGGTTCATCGACCGCCGGGCGCACACCGTGCTGACCGAGGCGGTCGAGCTGCTGGAGCGGATCGCCGCCCATCCACAGGGCCTGATCCAGGCGATCGCCGACGGCACCTTCGGCATCACCAAACGGTCCCCGGACGGCGGCAAGGGCCTGGACGGCGTCGTCCGCAAGGCCCCCGACCACCACGACCCGGCCACCGAACTGCTCACCCGCGAGGTGTCCCGTGCCTGAGCAGGGCCAAGATCGCGACTTCGGCCCCTCAACGGGTGGGAGCGTCGTCCGGCCGTACGGGGACACCACCGGCGACGGGATGGTGCAGACGTCGTTCACGCTGCCCGTCCCGCCCGGGCCCAAGGCCGACGGCGCGGCGCTGCAGCTGGCGCAGAAGATGGGCATCGAGCCGGCGATGGTGGTGCACTCGCACGGCATCGGATCCGGGGGTGGGGCGGCGGGCGACAGCGCCGCCTTCACGTTCTTCGTGGTCTACGGCAGTGTGCGGCACCTGGTCGACCTGGACGCCGTCCACGTCGAGGAGCGCCCCTACCCGCTGCTGTCACCGGGCGAGGTCAACGCCGCGGTGAAGACCCGGCTGCGGCGCAGCCTCGTCGTCCTCGGGGCCTGCATCGGCACCGACGCGCACACCGTGGGCATCGACGCGATCCTCAACCTGAAGGGCTTCGCCGGGGAGAAGGGCCTGGAGTACTACCGGGAGCTGCAGGTGGCCAACCTCGGCGCCCAGGTCAGCGTGCCGGAGCTGGTGCACGCCGCCCGGGCCCGGAAGGCCGACGCCGTCCTGGTCTCCCAGGTGGTCACCCAGCGGGACGCGCACCTGCGCAACACCCGCGAGCTGGCCGGGGCGTTCCGCGAGGCGATGGGGGAGTCCCGGCCGCTGCTGGTCGTCGGCGGCCCCCGCTTCGACCCGGCGATGGCCGCCGACCTGGGCGTCGACAAGGTCTTCGGCCGGGGGACGACGCCCGGCGAGGTCGCCAGCTACCTGGTGCACGCGCTCGTCCCCGAGGAGGCATCCGCATGACCGACCCGCGTGTGACCGACCCCCGCCTGGGGCTGGTCGTCACCCACCGCCGCTACGTGCCGTACGCGCACGCCCACTACGGGGGCTCGCTCGTCGACGGGGCCTACACGCTCGGCCTGTTCGGCGACGTCGCGACCGAGGTGGCGATCCGCACCGACGGCGACGAGGGGCTGCTCGCCGGCTACTCGGAGGTCTCCTTCCTCGCCGCGGTGCAGGCCGGCGACGTGCTGGAGGCGTCCTGCGAGGTGGTGCGGGTCGGCCGCCGCAGCCGGGAGCTGCGCTGCTGGGCCGACGTGGTCACCCGCGCCGACCCCTCCCGCAGCGCCTCGGCCGCCCAGGTGCTCGACCCGCCGCTGCGGGTGGTGGAGGCGGTGGCGACGCTCGTCGTCCCCGGCGGCCCCGCCTGACCCCGCCGGGACATCTGCACGCCACCCGGTGTCCCACTGCGGTGACGCTCCGAACCACTGGCGCTGAGGGGGTTCCCCGACGTCGGGTCGGTGCCTAGGGTCGGGGTCGCCCCATCCCGGGAGACCGGGGTGTGCTTCCCCCTCGGCACAGTCGCGCGCTCGTCCCTCGGTGACGCAGTCCGGTGACGCACCTCGCGTCGCCGGCTGCGTGTCCCCACCAGGCCGAGGGGGAGCCGCGGACCCGAGGGTGCACGTCCCACTCCCGACGTCCGCTCCGGCGGGGCCCCGCGTCACCAGACAACGGAGCAGCGGCCGCAGCCAGCGGCCGGTGTCCCGGCCCGAAGGCGCGGGGTGCCCCGGGGACGGACGCCGGGCGGAGAGAGCTGCGGCGGTCGCCCCGCCGGGAGTGGGATGCTGGACGTGGTCGTGGCGTCCGTGCCACGACCGGGTCCGCGCGGCACGCCGGGTCCGAGGCGTCCCGGGTTCGACCCGGGCCAGCGCGAAGGCGGCGGTGCCGGCAGTGGTGGCGACCGGCACGGTGGAGTCAGCCACCTCGAACACCCCGGCGGAGCCCCCGGCCCCCCGTCGCCGATGGCCCTGGCGCACCGGCGTGGCAGCAGCCGGTGGCCTGGCGATGTACCTCGCCTTCCCCGGGCACGACCTGTCCGGGCTGGCCGTGCTCGGGCCGGCCGCCCTCACCCTCGCCGTCCGCGGCGAACGGGCGCGCAGCGGGGCGTGGCTGGGTCTGGTGCTGGGCCTGGTCTTCCTGGTGCCCCTGCTGTCCTGGACCGGCATCTACGTCGGCGCCTTCCCCTGGCTGGTGCTGGCGGTGTTCGAGGCGCTGTACTTCGCGCTCCTCGGCGGCGCCCTGGCCGCCACTTCCCGGTTGCCGGCCTGGCCGCTGTGGGCGGCTGCGCTGTGGGTGGGCGCCGAGGCGCTACGCGGCCGGCAGCCGCTGGGCGGGTTCCCGTGGGGACGGCTCGGGTTCAGTCAGGCCGACGGGCCGTTCACGGCGCTGGCGGCCTACGGCGGTGTCCCACTGGTGAGCTTCGCGGTCGCGCTGACCGGCACGCTGCTGGCCGCCGGCCTGGTCGGCCTGCACCGGGCCACGCGCCGGCCCGGCGAGCGGCGAGCCGGACGGCGTGGAGCGGCCCTGGCGCTCGTCGGTGCGCTCGCCGTCCCCCTGGTCGCGGTGCTGGCCGAGCTGCCGCTGGCGGGGTCGTCGCTGACCGCGGGCGGGCCCGACCGCACGGTGGCGGTCATCCAGGGCAACGTGCCGCGGGCCGGGCTGGACTTCAACGCCCAGCGGCGGGCGGTGCTGGACAACCACGCGGACCAGACGCTCGAGCTGGCCGCAGCCGTCGCGCGCGGTGAGGCCGCGCAGCCCGACCTGGTCATCTGGCCGGAGAACAGCTCCGACATCGACCCGTACACCAACGCCGACGCCGCCCGGGTCATCACCCGCGCCGCGGTCGCCATCGACGCGCCCATCCTGGTGGGCGCGGTGGTGCAGCTGCCGGGGGAGTACGTGGCGAACACGGCCATCGTCTGGGACCCGGTGACCGGGCCGGGGGACACCTACGTCAAGCGGCACCCCGTGCCGCTGGCGGAGTACGTGCCGGCCCGGCCGTTCTTCCGGTTCTTCAGCCCGCTCGTGGACCGGGTCACCGACTTCGTGCACGGCACCGAGGTCGGCATCCTGGACGTCGGCGGGGCGCGGGTCGGCGACGTCATCTGCTTCGAGGTCGCCTACGACGGGCTGGTCTCCGACGTCGTCGACGCCGGCGCCGGGATGCTGGTCGTGCAGACCAACAACGCGACCTTCGGCTACACCGACGAGAGCGCGCAGCAGCTGGCGATGAGCCGGCTGCGGGCCGTCGAGTACGGCCGCACGGTCGTGGTCGCGGCGACCAGCGGGATCAGCGCCGTCGTCGCCCCGGACGGCTCCCTCGTGCAGCGCTCCGAGCTGTTCACCGCCGACACCTTCGTCGAGGAGATCGCCCAGCGGGACTCCTCGACCGTCGCCGAACGGCTGGGCGCGGCCCCGGAGTGGGTGCTGACGGCGCTGGGCGTGGGCGCCGTCCTGGCGGTGGCGTTCCCGGCCCTGGCCCGGCGCCGGGCCGAGCGCGGCCGGTGACCGGCCCGGCGGCCCCCGGGCCGGTGCTCGTGGTGGTCCCGACCTACGAGGAGGTCGGGAACCTGGCGGCGGTCCTGGACCGGCTGCACGCGGCGGTGCCGACCGCGCACGCCCTCGTCGTCGACGACGCCTCGCCCGACGGCACCGGCGAGCTGGCCGACGCCCGGGCCGCGGCCGACGAGCGGGTGCACGTGCTGCACCGCACCGCCAAGGCGGGACTGGGCCCGGCCTACGTCGCCGGCTTCCGCTGGGCCGAGCAGCACGGCTACGGCGTGGTGGTCGAGATGGACGCCGACGGCTCGCACCCGCCCGAGCGGCTCCCGGCGCTGCTGGCCGCCCTCGCCGACGCCGACCTGGTGCTGGGATCCCGGTACGTGCCCGGGGGAGAGGTGCTCGACTGGCCGCCGCACCGGCTGGCGCTGTCCCGGCTGGGCAACCTCTACACCCGGTGGGCGCTGCGGCTGCCGCTGGCCGACGCGACCGGCGGGTTCCGGGCGGCCCGGATGGAGCTGGTCCGCCGGTTGCCCTTCGACACGGTCGCCAGTCAGGGCTACTGCTTCCAGGTCGACTGGGCCTGGCGGGCGGTCCGGGCCGGTGCCCGGGTGGTCGAGGTGCCGATCGCCTTCAGCGAACGCACGGTCGGGCGGAGCAAGATGAGCGGTTCGATCGTTGGAGAAGCACTGGTACGGGTGACCTGGTGGGGCATCCTGGACCGGCTGGCCGATCGGCTGCCGGGCCGGGTGACCCGGCCCGTGCCAGCACGAGCCCGGGACGGGCGGCGGCCCAGGGTCCTCCGGTAGGGAGGACCCACCGCCCCGCGGGCGGAGGGAGAACGCATGGCCACCAGCCACACCGCCCCACGACGCAGGTCGTCGGGGCTGCGGACGGCGATCGGGCTGGGCGCCCTGGCCGAGGTCGTCGTCTACGTCCTGGTCGCCTCCTGGATCGGGCTGGGCTGGACGATCCTCGCCACCCTGGCCACCAGCGCACTGGGCTGGGCGCTGCTGGCCCGGCAGGGCACCAAGGCCCTCGGGGAGCTGCGGCTGCGCGCCGAGGAGCACCGGGCCCCCGGTCGGGCCCTCGGCGACGCCGGCCTGGTCGCCCTGGGCGGGCTGCTGATGGTGCTGCCCGGCTTCCTGGGTGACCTGCTGGGCCTGCTGTGCCTGCTGCCGGCCACCCGTGCCCTGCCCCGCGCGCTGATCACCCGCGGCCTGCTGCGGCGACTGCCGGACCGGCTGCGCGGCCCGGTGTACGTGCGCTCGACCCGCACCGAGCCGGTCGCCGGCCCCGACCAGCCGTTCCGCGCGGGGCCGGCCAGCCGCGTGATCGAGGGCGAGGTCGCCCCGGAGCGCACGGACCCCTGACCGTCCGCCCCCGGACACAGCACGGCCCCGGTGGGGACTCCCACCGGGGCCGTGCCGTGCTCAGCTCAGCGCGAGCTCAGTCGAAGACGCTCAGGACGCCCGGGTCCGGCGACCACGGAGCACCTCGAGCCGCTCGGCGAGGACCTCCTCCAGGTCGTCGACCGAACGACGCTCCAGGAGCATGTCCCAGTGCGTACGCGGCGGCTTGACCTTCTTGGGAGCCGGCTCCGCGCCGCCGACCAGCTTGGCGGCCGAACCGTCGTACTTGCACTCCCAGGTGTCGGGGAGCTCGGCGTCATCGGCGAAGGGCACCGTGACGAGGTGCCCCTGGGCACACCGGTACTCGGCGTACTGCCGCTCGATGGGCGCGGTGTTGCGCTCGGTCTCATAGCTCACGCTGCCCAGTCGGCTTCCGCGTAGCGAACGCTCGCCCATGGCACACCGTCCTCTCGTGCTGATGTCGGTCAGATCTGGACTGCCCGGGCAGCCGCATGCTCACGCATCCGGTGCGGGGTGTCGCAGGGGTCAACGACAGATGAAGGAAAGAGATTCCGTGTCGTCAGTCGTACATCATCGCACGGGGTGATGTATCAGCGCTCAACCACCCCGACGGGTGAGCAACCGACCGGCTCAGCGCAGGGCCAGCTGCCCCGCCACGGTCGGCGTCGGACCCAGCTGGCCGCGGTAGTAGTGCCGCCGGCACAACACCTGGTAGCGGACGGCGGCGTCCCCGCCGGACGCGACCTCGGGGACGTCCGCCGGCGGCTGCGACGCCGGAGCGGTGTCGGCGACCACCACGGTGGCCCCCTCGCGCACCACGGCGCCACCGACCACCCGGGCGTTGAGCAGGCCGGGCAGGCCGCACCAGCAGAGCACCTCGACCTGCACCCGCTGCACGTCGTCGGCCAGCTCGAACAGCCGCTGGGTGCCCGGGAACAGCCGGGTGCGGAAGTCGGTGGTCAGCCCGAACGCGTAGACGTCGACGTGGGACTCGTCGACCAGCTCGGCCAGCTGCTCGGCCTGCGCGCCGGTGAGGAACTGCGCCTCATCGACGATCAGGTAGTCGACCCGCTGCCCGGCGGCCCAGCGGTCGCGCACCAGCAGCCGGACGTCGGTGTCGGCGTGCAGCTCGATCGCCGCCCGCTGCAGCCCGACCCGGGAGCTGATCTGCGGGGTTCCGGAGCGGTCGCCCTGGGTCAGCAGCAGCCCGTGCCGGCCCTGCCGACTCTGGTTGTGGTCGACCTGGAGGGCGAGGGTGGACTTCCCGCAGTCCATCGGCCCGTGGAAGAAGACCAGATGGGCGGGCGCCGGGTGCCGACGACGGTCGCCGGCGGCCGGGACGACGTCCAGCGAGGCGTCGAGGGCGGCGAGCTGACCGGCGGGGGGAGTGGGGGTCACAGACGCTCCGGAGGGGTGTTGCCGGCTTCGACGATCGCGCGGCGCATGTCCAGCCGGGCCAGCAGCCAGCCGCCGGCGACGAAGAAGAAGACGAGGCTGAAGATCGCGTACCGGTAGGACTCGGTGAGCTGGTAGGTCAGGGCGAACAGGAACGGGCCGAGCCAACTGGTCCCACGGTCGCTGATCTCGTAGAAGCCGAAGTACTCGGCCTCCTTGCCCGGCGGGATGAGCTGGCTGAACAGCGAGCGGGACAACGCCTGGGTGCCACCGAGCACGAAGCCGATGCAGACGGCGAGCAGGTAGAACTGGACGACGGCGCCCGACTGCACGAAGTACGCCGCCACCAGGACGCCGACCCACAGCACCAGGCTGCCCAGCACCGTGCGCTTGGCACCGACCACCATGGCGATCCGGCCCATCCCGATCGCCCCGAAGAAGGCCACCACCTGCACCAGCAGGATCGCCGAGATCAGCGTCGACTGGTCGAGGTCGAGCTCCTCGGCGCCGTACTGCGCCGACACCCCGATGATCGTCTGCACGCCGTCGTTGAACAGCAGGTAGGCGCCGAGGAACCACAGGGTGAGCCGGTACCGCCGCAGGTCGCGCAGCGTCGCGGCGAGCTGCCGGAAGCCACCGGAGAGCGCCCCCTGCCCGGGTGGCACCGCCACGGCGGACTCGCGCGGCTGCCGGTTGCGCAGCAGCGAGACGCTGACCACGGTGAACCCGGCCCACCAGATCCCGGCCGAGGCCAGGCAGATCCGCACCGCCTCGCCCTCGGTCATGCCCAGCGCCTCGTACTGGGAGAACAGCGCCAGGTTGCCGGCCAGCAGCAGCGCCCCGCCCAGGTAGCCGCAGGCCCAGCCGCGACTGGAGACGACGTCCCGCTCGTCCGGCCCGGCGAGGTCCGGCAGCCAGGAGTAGTAGACGACGGTCGCCGCGCCGAAGGAGAGGTTGGCCGCGATGAACAGCGCAGCGCCCAGGAGGTAGCGCTCACCGGCGACGAAGAACAGCGACATGGTGCACAGCGAGCCGACGGCGGCGAACGTGGCCAGCAGCTGGCGCTTGGCGCCGCTGCGGTCGGCGATGGCCCCGGTGATCGGCAGCACGAGCACCTGCAGCACGACCGACAGCGACAGCACGTACCCGAACCAGCTGCCCGGCGGGACGCTGATGCCCAGCGGGTGGATCCGGCCCTCGGCGTCGGCGGCCGCCTCGGCGATCGAGGTGAGGTAGGGCGCGAGGAAGACGGTCGTCACCGAGGTGTTGAAGACCGACATCGCCCAGTCGTAGGAGTACCAACCGGCGCGCTCGCGGCGCAGCGCCTGGTCCGGCGGCGGTGCGGGGTCGACCTGCGGGGCGGCGCTCACCGGCGCAGGGTGCCAGGCGCGGGGACGGCGGTCCAGCACCGGCCCGACTGCCGGTGCGTGCCGTGCCCGACCGGTCGGTGCGCAGCCGCCTGGCGGACGACGCTCACGCGCCGGTCCACTGCCCCCGGGACACCAGCAGGTCGCGGAGCATGGCCGGCCGGTCGGTCATCACGCCGTCGACGCCCAGGTCGAGCATCTCGGTGGCCTCCGCCTCGCTGTCGACCGTCCAGACGTGCACCTGCAGGCTCCGGGCGTGTGCCGCGGCGATGAACCGCTCGTCCACCAGCGGGCGGCCCCCCAGGGCCAGCGGCACCTGCGCGCACCCGGCCTGGATCCGGACCAGCCCCGCGGCGCGCGGGGAGTAGGAGGACAGCCGGAGCGCGGCGACGCCCTTGGGCCCCAGGGAGGTGCAGACGTCCGGGCCGAAGAGGCGTCGCGCCGCGGCGATGCGGGCGTCGGAGAAGGAACCGAGGCAGATCCGGTCCTCGACCTTCAGCCGCCGGACGCTGTGCACCAGCGGCGCCAGCACGCCGGCGGCCTTGATGTCGAGGTTGAACCGGACGTCGGGCCAGGCACCCATCAGGTCCTCCAGCCGCATGATCGGCTCACGGCCACCGATCAGCGCCGTGCGCATCTCCCGCCAGGGCAGGCTGTCGACCCGGCCGGTGCGGTCGGTGACCCGGTCCAGCGTGGGGTCGTGGAAGACCACGAGCTCGCCGTCGTAGGTGACCCGGACGTCGGTCTCGATGTACCGGTAGCCCAGCTCCACGCACGCCTCGAAGGCCGGCTGGGTGTTCTCCAGGTGCTCGATCGCCCCACCGCGGTGGGCCATCGCCACCGGGGTCGGGCCGTCGAGGAAGGCGTAACGCGAGCCCGGCACGCCCCCACGCTAGTGCGGTGGTCCGCAGCGTCTCGGAGGTGGTCCAGGTGGCGACGCGCCCACCCGCCGGGAGCGGCCTCGGGCGTGTCCGCGGCGGACGGGCGGGCCGGGCGTCTACCGTCCCAGCCGTGACGGTAGAGCAGGGCGTCGAGGCCCGTCTGGTCCCTCGGACGCGGCGTCCCGAGGGCGAAGAGCGACGGTGCGGCTGGTGCCGCAACGTCCTGCCGGCGCAGGAGTCGGTCGGCCGGCCCCGGCTCTACTGCGGCCAGGCGTGCCGGCAGCGGGCGTACGAGCAGCGGTCGGCGACGGCGAAGGCCGGACTGTCCGCGGACGTCGTCCTGGTGACCCGGGCAGAGCTGGACGGCCTCCAGGACCGGCTGTACCAACTGCGCTGCGCCATCGAGGACGTCCAGACGCTGCTCACCGAGAAGCCCACCAAGGCCGAGCTCGAGCGGTCCCTGGCCGAGCTGGTGCGGTCGACCGGTCGGCTGGACCGGCTCTGGCTGAACGGCAAGGCCGCCGGCTGAGCCACCGGCGGTCGACCGAGGAGTTGGCTGCCGATGCGTCACTGTGACGTTTGTCACCTGGGCACACTCGGTCCAGGGGGAGTGGCACCCAGGTCCTCGATCGGCGCCGCGACGGGTGCGCGTCGAACCGCCGGGACAACCTCCTTGGGTCAGCGCCGGAGAGGGCGAGGGCGACCGAGCCGGCACTCGGGTGCCGCGGCCCACCGCGCGACCATGCGGAGCGCATGATCATGGTCGACCGAGACCCTGCAGCGCGGTCATTCCGTCAGAGTGACGTATTGGAGCCTGATAAGCAGGACCAGGGGACCTGGGCCTGCAGGGGGTCGCGGCCGCCGATGACGACGAACAACGTCCGCCATGTCCAGATCCGGAGACCCATCACGATCGTCCGATCTGTCAGCGGGCTCGAGATGATCAACATGGCATTCCGGCCCTCGGCGCCGGACCCGTGCAGCACGCCACGGGATGCTCACCGGGTCCGACGACCGGACGTGGACCCTGGGGACTCGACACCGATCACCTGGTCGGGGCCGAGGCGATCACACGCCGCCGCATGTTGCGTCTCGGACCAGCCAACAAGCTCAGGAAGCCCCTCCGACCAGCCTCTTCCAGTGCGCCGATAATCGACATTATGTCAAGTAGTGGAGACGGCAGACCCCGATCGGTCTCCTCACGCGCCGGCGGTCAACGACCGGGTCCACCGCGCCGTGTCTCGGCCCATGAAGGCGACCAGGCGCTCGACAGGTGACTCGTCCGGTCCGGAGGTCACCCGGGCGGCGAACGACGCCCCGCGGGCCGAGTCGTCGAGCAGTCGACCAGCCAGGGCCAGGACGTCCCCAGCGAGGTCTGCCGGCATCTGGTGTGCCCGGCCTCGTGCAGCGGCGACGTCCCAGCCGTGGACGGTGAACTCGATCGCGGCACCGTGGGCCGCCTCGGCCGCCCACGGTGCCGGGTGTCCGTCGCTCCCCTGCTCACCGGCTGCCTGCAACTGGTCGAGCAACTGCTGGACCCGCCGCTGAGCGCCGGCCACCGGGTCGTCGGCGGGCCGCGCCGGCGACCCGGGCATGGTCAGCCGACCGGTGGCGAGCAGGCCGGCGAGGGCATCGGCGACGTCCGCCAGGTGCGCCACGACGGACCGGACGTCCCAGTCGGCGCAGGGCGTCGGCCGGTCCAGGTCGCCGATGGTCAGCGCCCCGACCTCGTCCAGGGCGTAGCGACCGGCTCGGGCCGCCAGCGCGACGTCCGCTCCGAGTGGGCTCTGGCTCAGCTCGGTCACGACGTCGCTCAGGCGTCCGCGTGTGCACGAGCGCCGCGCACCGGCGTCATCTGCCACGGCTCGGCCGGCAGCACCTCGCCCGTCTCCAAGAGCGACTTGAGGTTCGCCAGCACCGCGGGCCACCCGTGCGAGACACCGTCGTGGCTGGCCTGGTCCGCGAGGCGCTCGTGGGTGACGGTGAGCCGGACGATGCCCTCGTGCGGTTCGACCGCGAAGGTCACGACCGACGGCTCCCCCACCGGGTCCTCGTCGCCGTCCGCCGCCGACTCCTGGAACGTGATGACCAGGCGGGTCGGGGGCACCGACTCGAGCACCCGCCCGGCGACGTCCACCTCCTCCGACCCGTCGGTGCGTCGGTGCTCCCACGTCGACCCGGTCTGCCAGTCGGACACGTTGGCGTGCCCCCAGTACCGGGCGGTCAGGTCGGCGTCGGTCAACGCGCGCCACACCTGCTCGGCGCTCGCGCGGATGTAGGTGACGTAGACGTAGTCGGGAACTCCGGACGTGCTCGTGCTGGTGGCCATGGCCTGCTCCTCTGCCTGCTGCGTGATCGCGCTGATGGCGGAAAGCCGGGGCTGGTCGAACGCCGAGATCCAACGCTCCTGGACCTGGTGGATCGGCACCGGGTTGAGGTGGTGCAGCCGTTCCCGACCCCGCCGGACGACGGTGACGAGGTTGGCTCGCTGCAGGACGTCGAGGTGCTGGGTCGCCGACTGCCGGGCCATGCCCAGGTGCGCACAGAGCTCACCGAGGGTCTGGCCGTTCCGTTCCCGCAACCGGTCGAGCAACAGCCGCCGAGTCGGGTCGGCGAGCGCCTTGAAGACGGCGTCCATCCCGCTCGCCTCGGCGTCCATGAACAGGATCATGCAGGTGTTCACCTGCATGTGTCAACGGGTCGTGGCAGCGGTCGTTCACCACCCGGTCAACCGCAGAAGGTCACGTCCCGCGTCTCCACCACCCCGGCCGTGCGACCGGGCGCCGCCTGGAACTGCCAGTAGAGGTTCGTGTGCGCGATGACCTGCTCCGCGGGCGGCGCGCCCCAGGCGCTCTTGTCGCCGGCGGTGTGGGCATCGCCGACGAGGGTGACGTCGTAGCCCCGGGTGAAGGCCCCGTGGATCGTCGACCGGATGCAGGCATCGGACTCTGCCCCCGCCACGACCAGGCGGCCCACGCGGAGGTCGGCCAGCACGTCCTCGAGGTCGGTGCCCTCGAACGAGTCGCCGTAGGACTTGTGCACCAACGGCTCGGACTGCGCCCGCACCAGCTCGGGGACGTACTGCCACTCGTCACTCCCCCGCACCAGCTCCTCGTCGGAGTGCTGCACCCAGACGACCGGCACCCCGTCGCCGCGCGCCTTCTCGACCAGAGCGTCGATGTTGCCGACGACCTCGTCCCGGCGGGGCGCCTCGGCCACCACGCCCTGCTGGACGTCGATGACGATGAGTGCGGTGTGCGGTCGGTCGGGCAGCGTGCTCATGACGGTCTCCCCTGCTGGTCAGCGGCTCGTGCGACAGCGGGAACGCTAGACCGGACCACCGACAGGAGGCCCCGCTTCGACACCGACCGGCGGCAGGGCCACCCCCTCCCCTGCTGGAGCTGGTCCTTCCCTTGTCCAGTGCCGCGTTTGTGTTGGGGATAACGGTCGAACGAACGGGTGGAGGGGTTTGCGGCGAGAGGCTGGTCGGTAGGGGGCGCAGGGCGCCTCCCGCGTGCCACCCGCGGCTGACCCGCGGGCCGACCCACTCGAGAGGAACCACCCGTGCCGAGCAGGATCGAGGACTACGGACTGATCGGGGACCTGCAGACCGCTGCGCTGGTCGGCAAGGACGGCTCGATCGACTGGCTGTGCCTGCCGTCCTTCGACTCCGCTGCCTGCTTCGCCGCGCTGCTGGGCGACGAGCGCAACGGCCGGTGGCAGCTCGCGCCGGCTGGAGCGGGCACCTGCACCAGCCGGCGGTACCGAGGTGACTCACTGGTGCTGGAGACCGAGTGGGAGACCCCGACCGGGACGGTACGGGTCATCGACTTCATGCCGCCGCGGGGCGAGAGCCCCGATGTCGTCCGCATCGTCGAGGGCGTGTCCGGCCGGGTGCCGATGCGGCTTGACCTGGTGCTCCGGTTCGACTACGGCCACCTGGTGCCCTGGGTGCGTTCGGTGGACGGCGACCTGGTCGCCGTCGCCGGCCCGGACGCCGTCTCCCTCGCCACGCCGGTCCAGCTGCACGGGCAGGACCACACCACCGCAGCCGAGTTCGAGGTCGCTGCCGGTGAGCGGGTCCCGTTCGTGCTCACCCACCACGCCTCGCACCTGCCGCGGCCCGAGGCGGTCGACGCCGAGGAGGCACTGACGAGCACCGAGGCGTTCTGGGCCGAGTGGATCGGCCAGTGCAGCTACGACGGGGAGTGGGGGCCGGCGGTCCGTCGCTCGCTGATCACCCTCAAGGCGCTGACCTACCGGCCCACCGGCGGGATCGTCGCCGCCGCGACCACCTCCCTGCCCGAGGAGCTCGGCGGCAGCCGCAACTGGGACTACCGCTACTGCTGGCTGCGCGACGCGGCGTTCACCCTGCAGGCGCTGCTCGGCACGGGCTACCTCGAGGAGGCGCGGGCCTGGCGGGAGTGGCTGCTCCGCGCCGTCGCCGGTGACCCCGCCGACCTGCGGATCATGTACGCGCTGGACGGGTCCCGGCGGATCCCGGAGTACGAGCTGCCGTGGCTGCCCGGGTACGAGGGCTCGGCCCCGGTGCGGGTGGGCAACGCCGCCGCCGGTCAGTTCCAGCTCGACGTCTGGGGTGAGCTGCTCGACGGGCTCCACCTGGCCCGCGAGTCCGGGCTGTCCCCACTGGAGGACGCCTGGGCGGTCCAGAAGGAGCTGGTGGCCTTCCTGGAGGGCGTGTGGGACACCCCGGACAGCAGCCTGTGGGAGGTCCGGGGCGAGCCGCGCCACTTCGTGCACTCCAAGGTGCTGGCCTGGGCCGGCGTCAACGGCGCGATCGAGGCCGTGGAGCGGCACGGGCTGGACGGGCCGGTCGAGCGCTGGCGGGACCTGCGTCAGCGGATCCACGACGACGTCTGCGCCCGGGGCTATGACGCCGAGCGCCGGACGTTCACCCAGTTCTACGGTTCCGAGGGCCTGGACGCGGCCCTGCTGCTCATCCCCCAGGTCGGCTTCCTGCCCTGGGACGACGATCGGGTCGTGGGCACGGTGGAGGCGGTGCAGCGCGAGCTCACCTCCGACGGCTTCCTGCTCCGCTACCACACCCACGCCGACGGCCGGGTCGACGGACTGCCGGGTGAGGAGGCGCCGTTCCTGCTGTGCAGCTTCTGGCTCGCCGACGCGCTCAACGGCATCGGCCGCACGACCGAGGCCCGGGAGCTGTTCGAGCGGCTCCTGGGCCTGGGCAACGACCTCGGGCTGATGAGCGAGGAGTACGACCCGCGGACCGGCCGGCACCTGGGCAACACCCCCCAGGCCTTCAGCCACGTCGGCCTGGTCAACACCGCCCGGCACCTCAGCGGGGCGCTGCGAGTCCCCGGCGAGCACGCCTGAGCCGGTCGGCGGCGGGACGACGCCCGCCGCCGACCGTCGGGTCAGGCGACCTCGGTCCGCAGGATGCGCAACCAGCCGAGCAGCATCGGCAACGCCACCCACAGCCCCACCGAGGTGCCGAACTGCAGCCACCCCTGCGCATCCACTCCGTCCTCGAACAGCGGCATCGAGGTGGTCGACAGGTCCAGCCAGTCGCGCACCCAGTCCAGCGCCGCCACCAGGCTGACCAGGATGGTGAAGACCGTAGGCAGCACGAAGTACAGGACGATCGCCAGGGGCGAGCTGAGCAGCAGCATGCCGAACGCGACACCGGCCAGCACGGTCACCACCTGGACGACGAGCACTTGGCCCACCAGCGCGGCGCTGAGGCTCCAGTCCCTCTCCGCGTCGGAGAAGACCGGGGTCAGCACGGTCGCGAGCACGGAGGCCAGCGCCGCGACGACGACCCCGAGCACCGCCAGCAGCGTGGCCGCGAGCACCTTGGCGACGAGCACCCGGGAGCGGCGCGGCACCAGCGTGAACGTCGTCATGGCGGTGCGCTGCGACCACTCGCTCGTCACCAGCAGGATGCCGAGCACCGGCAGCAGGATGCTGATCGGCAGCTGGGTGAAGCCGAAGTGGTCGGTGAACGTCTTGGGCACGTCCTCGACGAACAGCGAGAGCGCCACCACCGCGAGCACAGCCAGGCCGATGACGATCAGCAGCCACCGTCCGGCGCGGGTGTCGTAGGACTTGCGCAGCTCCACCCGCACCAGCTGGAGCAGGGACGGCGCCGGGTGGTCCGCCAGCGTGCGCGGCTGTTCCGGTGTGAGGGTCGCGGTGCTCATGCCTGCACCTCCTGGACCTCGTGCGAGGAACCGGTGAGGGAGCGGAAGAGGTCCTCCAGCCCCGCTCCCCCGGCGGCCCGCAGCTCGGTGAGCACGACGCCCGCCGCGGCCACCGCCTGACCGACGGCGAGGGCCTCGGCGTCGGCCACGAGGGCGTCGTCCGGTCCGGCTGAGATGCCGATGCCGGCCACCTCCAGCGCCTTGGCCAGCAGGGCCCGGTCCGGACCGCGCACCAAGGTGCCGCCGGTGCCGGCCAGCAGCTCGGACTTGCTGCCCTGCGCGACGATCCGCCCGCCGGAGATGACCACCAGCTGGTCGGCGACCGCCTCGACCTCGTGCAGCAGGTGGGAGGAGAGGAGCACGGTGCCGCCGCGGTCGGCGAAGTCGCGCAGCAGCCCGCGCATCCAGAAGATGCCCTCCGGGTCCAGCCCGTTCGCCGGCTCGTCGAGCACCAGCACCTGCGGGTCGCCGAGCAGCGCGGTCGCCAGGCCCAGCCGCTGCCGCATCCCGAGGGAGTACTGGCCGACGCGCTTGCCGGCCGGCCGCCCGGCCAGGCCCACCCGCTCCAGCGCCTCGTCCACCCGGCGACGGTCGACGCCGAGGACCCGGGAGGCCAGGGTGAGCACCTCCCGCCCGGTGCGCCCACCGTGCTGGGCACCGGCGTCGAGGAGCACGCCCACCGAGCGACCGGCGTTGGGCAGGTCGCGGTACCGGCGCCCGCCGACGGTCGCGGTGCCGCTGGTCGGCTCGGCCAACCCGACCAGTGCGCGCATCGTCGTGGACTTGCCGGCACCGTTGGGGCCGAGGAAGCCGGTGACGGTGCCCGGCGGACAGGAGAAGGAGACGTCGGCGACGGCGAGCTGCCCGCCGTACGCCTTCGTCAGGTGTTCGATCGTGATCATGGTGCAGACCCTGCTCTGTCCGACCGGCTCCGCGCATCGGCCAGAAGTAGGTGATCACCCGCTCCCCCCGGCTACCGACGCCGCAGACGTAGACCTTGGTCTGTTCCGGCGACCGACGGGCGTCCGTAGCCTCCTCCTGTGAGCGTGGCGACGGGACCGGGGTCCGCCCCCGGCGTGGAACACCCCTCGCTGGTGCCGGCCCAGCTCCTGGGTGACCCGGGTGCTGTGCCCGAGCGGAGCCCGGACACCACGTCCGGCACGGGCCGACGCCGCCGGGTCCGCCGCTCGGTCCGCGACTGGGCGGTCGACGTCGCGGCGTTCCTCTTCGCGATCGCCTTCGGCATGGTCATCGTGGGCATCACCCTGAGCGAACCGGGCCCGCACCCGGATGCGCTGATCGCTGCCGACGTCCTGGCCGGGTCCATCGGTTGCCTGCTGTTGTGGTGGCGGCGCCGGTGGCCGGTCGGCGTGGCCGTGGTGCTGGCGCTGATCGGCAGCTTCTCCGACATGAGCGGCGCGGCGGTGCTGATCGCGCTGTTCACCGTCGCGGTGCACCGCCGGCTCCCGCCGGTGCTGGCCGTGACGGGGCTCAACCTCGCATCGGTCGTCACCTACAGCCTGCTGCGCCCGACCGAGGACATGCCGTGGCCGCTGTTGCTCGGCTTCGGCGTCGTGCTCACCGCCGCCGTCGTGGCCTCGGGCCTGTTCGTCCGTGCCCGCCGTCAGCTGGTGGTGTCGTTGCGGGAACGGGCGGTGCGGGCCGAGGACGAGCAGCAGCTGCGGGTCGAACAGGCCCGGCACCTCGAGCGCACCCGGATCGCCCGGGAGATGCACGACGTGCTGGCCCACCGGCTGTCCCTGCTGAGCATGCACGCCGGGGCGCTGGAGTTCCGCCCCGACGCCCCCGCGGCCGAGGTGGCCCGGGCCGCCGGCGTGGTCCGGGCCAGTGCCCGCCAGGCGCTGGAGGACCTCCGGGAGGTGATCGGGGTGCTCCGCGACGGTGGGGACGGCGACCCGAGCACCCGCCCGCAGCCGAGGCTGGCCGACCTGCCCGCGCTCATCGAGGAGTGCCGGCGGGCCGGGGTCCGGGTGCGGGCGGAGTACCGGGTGCCCGAGCTCGGCTCGGCCCCGGCAGCCACCGGGCGCAACGCCTACCGCGTCGTCCAGGAGGGCCTGACCAACGTGCGCAAGCACGCGCCGGGCACGGTGGCCGCCGTCGTCGTGGCCGGGGGCCCGGGCAGGGGCCTCACCGTGGAGGTGCGCAACCCGCCGCCGGCCGGCGGGGAGCACTCCGCGCCGCTGCCCAGCGCCGGCACCGGACTGGTGGGTCTGCTGGAGCGGGTCAGCCTGGGCGGTGGGCACCTGGAGCACGGCTGGACGCCCGACGGGGAGTTCCGGCTGCGCGCCGAGCTGCCCTGGCCGGAGACGGCGTGAGGGAACCCGTCCGGGTCCTCGTCGTGGACGACGACCCGCTGGTGCGCGCGGCGCTGGCGATGGTGCTCGGCGGGGCGGTGGACCTGGAGCTCGTCGGCGAGGCCACCGACGGCGACGAGGTGCCGGCCGCCGTGGCGGCGAGCGCCCCGGACGTCGTCCTGATGGACATCCGGATGCCGCGCACCGACGGCCTGACGGCCACCGAGCTGCTGCAGGCGACGCCGGATGCCCCCGAGGTCATCGTGCTGACCACCTTCGACGCCGACGACCAGGTGCTCCGGGCGCTGCGCGCGGGGGCCAGCGGGTTCCTGCTCAAGGACACCCCACCGGTCGCGATCCTGGAGGCCGTGCGCCGGGTGGCGGCCGGCGAGCCGATGCTCTCCCCCACCGTGACCCGTCAGCTCATCGCGCACGTCTCGGCGGTGCGGCCGGCCGGCCCGGCCGAGGACCGGCAGACGCGCGCGCGGACACGGCTCGACCTGCTGAGCGACCGGGAGCGCGAGGTGGCGCTCGCCGTCGGGCGTGGGCTGTCCAACGCCCAGATCGGCGCCGAGCTGTACCTCAGCGTGGCCACCGTGAAGGCACACGTCTCCCGGCTGCTGGTCAAGCTGGACGTCGCCAACCGGGTCCAGATCGCCCTGCTCACCCACGACGCCGACCTCGTCTGACCTCGGCCCCTCCTGCCCTCCGTCGGTGGACGTCGGTCGACCGGGCTCAGCGGTCGCGCCAGTTCGGCCCCGTCCGGAGGCTCGCCCCGAGCTTGCGAGGGGTGAGGGGGACGGGGTCCTTCCGGAGCCACCACCCCAGCCGCCGGGTCATCCAGGGCAGCAGCAGGTAGGTCATCACCGGGGTGAGGGTCAGCGTCATCACCGCCACCCGGAGGACGACGTGGGCCTCGGTCAGCAGCGCACCCAGGGTGACCGTGGCCAGCAGGTTGAGCGGGAAGAAGACCAGCCAGATGGTGACCGCCTGCTTCCACCGCGGGGGTGCGGTGGACGCGGGCAGCTCCGTCGCCGCGTCGGCCGGCGCGTCGAACCAGCCCTCGATGCCGGTGCGCCGCTCGGTGCGGGTGACCTCGGCCAGCCCCTGCGCCGACCCGAGCCACCAGCGTCGCTCCGGGCTGGCCTCCCAGGCCGTCATCGTCGCCGGTGAGTCGAAGCGGCACAGCATGTGCCACTCGTCGGCGTCGTGGCGTGGGCGGACCCAGCCACCGCCGAGGAACCCGGGGAAGTTCTCGGCCATCGTCAGTCCCGCCCGGATCCAGGCGGTCATCTCCACCGTGTGGGCCGGGTCGGCCCGCCGGGTGAAGGAGACGGTCACCGGCAGCTGCGGGGTCTCCGCGAGCGCCGGCACCGGGACAGTGCTCTCCATGGCCCCAGCATCCCTGGCGCGGATGTCGCGGAGATGTCGGGTCGGTCACCGGGCGTCCAGCGGCGTGGCGCTGACCTCACGCACAGGTCCACTGGCGACGATGCCCGGGTGGACGTCGTCAGCTCGCTCTGGGAGCAGGTCTCCGCGACCTCTCCCCCGCTGCCGCTCTGGCTGCTCGTCCTGACCGCGGCGCTCGCCGCTGCCCTGGTCCTCTCCCCCACCCTGTGGCAGCGGGCCCGGCACTCGGTGACGATCGCGCACGAGGGCGCGCACGGCCTGGCCGCCCTGGTCACCGGCCGGCGACTGGCCGGCATCCGCCTGCACTCCGACACCTCCGGTGTGACGGTGTCGGCCGGCCGGCCCACCGGCCCCGGCATGGTGCTGACCGCAGCCGCGGGCTACACCGGCCCGGCCCTGTTCGGGCTGGGCGCGGCGGCGCTGCTGGCCGCCGGGTTCGCGATCGGCCTGCTGTGGGCGCTGTTGCTGCTGCTGGCCCTGCTGCTGGTGCAGATCCGCAACTGGTACGGCCTGTGGTCGGTGCTCGTCACCGGCACCCTGGTCTTCGCCGCCACCTGGTGGCTGCCCGCGGTGGGACAGTCGGCGTTCGCGGCCGGCGTCACCTGGTTCCTGCTGCTGGCCGCGCCGAAGACCGTCCTGGAGCTCCAGGCCAAGCGCCGCTCGGGCACGGCCCGGGACTCCGACGCCGACCAGCTGGCCCGGCTCACCGGGCTGCCGGGGATCGTGTGGGTAGCCGTCTTCCTGCTCGTCGACGGTGGTGCCCTGCTCCTCGGCGGCTGGTGGCTCCTCCGCGACACCGCCCCCCTCTGACCCCCTTCACCACCAAGATGGCCATTTTGGTGGTGAAGGGGGGGCCTCCTTCAGTCGCTGGTGGGGCGGTTGCGGCGGCGGGGGGCGGCGTGCGGCGGCTGGCGCACCGGGTCGACGTCGGGAGGCGGCGGGATCTCCCGCTCCACCGTCTCGGCGGTGACCACGATCGGCTCCCCGTGGTGCGCGGTCTCCAGCGGTCCGTCGCCGTAGACCAGCCGGTAGCTGGCCTTCTCCGGGGTCACCGTGACCGACAGGCAGTTCCCCTGGAACACCACCCGGAAGCGCAGCCGGCGGATCCGGCTGGGCAACCGCGGGGCGAAGGTCAGGCGGCCACCGTGGTCGCGCATCCCGCCGAACCCGCCGACCGCGACCATCCAGCCCCCGGCCAGCGAGGCGATGTGCAGCCCGTGCCCGCTGTTGCCGTGCAGGTTCTGCAGGTCGGTCAGGGCCGCCTCGCCCCAGTAGTCGTGCGCGAGGTCGAGGTGCCCCGTCTCGGCGGCGATCACCGCCTGCACCGCGGCCGACAGGGAGGAGTCCCGCACCGTCCGCGCCTCGTAGTAGGCGAAGTCGGCGATCTTCTCCTCGAGCGTGAAGGCGTCCCCCCGCAGGTGCAGCGCCATCACCAGGTCGGCCTGCTTCACGACCTGCTTGCGGTAGATGTCGAAGTAGGGGAAGTGCAGCAGCAGCGGGTACTGGTCGGGCCGGGTGCCCTCGTAGTCCCACTCCTCGTGGTGGGTGAACCCCTCGGACTGCTCGTGCACCCCGAGGTCGGCGTTGAACGGCACCCGCATGCCGTCCGCGGCGCGGGCCCACAGCTCCAGCTCGTCCTCGCCCACCTGCAGCCGCGCCGCGGTGTCGGGCTGGCGGTGGGCGGCCGCGACCGCCTCCCGCAGGTTCCGCTGCGCCATCAGGTTCGTGTAGACGTTGTTGTCCACGACGGCGGTGTACTCGTCGGGCCCGGTGACACCGTCGATCCGGAAGCCCCGACCGTCGTCGAAGTGGCCGAGCGAGGCCCACAGCCGGGCCGTCTCGACCAGCAGCTCGGTGCCGTGGTCGCGGTCGAACTCGTCGTCCAGGGTGGCCGCGGTGTAGCGGGCGACGGCGTCGGCGATGTCGGCGTTGATGTGGAAGGCCGCCGTCCCGGCCGGCCAGTAGCCCGACGTCTCCTCCCCGCGGATGGTCCGCCACGGGAACGCGGCGCCGGTGTGGCCGAGCACGCGGGCCCGCTCGCGGGCCAGGTCCAGGGTCGAGTGCCGCCACAGCAGCGCATCGCGCACGGCTCCGGGCGCGGTGTAGGTGAGCACGGGCAGCACGTAGGTCTCGGTGTCCCAGAACGTGTGGCCGTCGTAGCCGTCACCGGTCAGCCCCTTGGCCGGGATCGGCTGCCGCTCGGCGCGCAGGCCCGCCTGCAGGACGTGGAACATGCCGACCCGCACCGCCTGCTGGAGCTCGTCGTCGCCCTCCACCTCGACGTCGGCCTCGTCCCAGTGCCGGTCCAGCAGCTCCCGCTGTTCCCGCACCAGCCGGTTCCAGCCGGCCAGCTTCGCCGTGGCCAGCGCCCCCTCCACCTGGTCCCGGACGGCGGCCGACGAGCGGCGGCTGGACCAGCCGTAGGCGAGGTACTTCACCAGCCGCAGCTTCGAGCCGGCCGGCAGCCGGGCGGCCAGGGTGTAGCGGGCCAGGTCCGGGGAGACCTCCAGGTCCTCGGTGGCCGAGTCGGGGACGTCGACCTCGTGGTCCATCCCGGCGGCCATCCGCAGCCGGCTGCGGGCGGTCTGGTGCACCAGGACGGCGTGCCGGCCGCGACCCACGTGCAGCTCCGACTCCAGCGGCCGGGTCATCGCCGAGGCGGCGCGGGGGTCGCCGGACTGGGATGTGGTCACGAACTCGTTGGCCAGCAGGTCCGACTGCAGGGCGATGTAGAGGTCGCCCTGGTCGTCGGTGCACTCGACGGTGTACTCGATGGCGGCGATCGACCGCCGGGTCAGCGAGACGAGCCGGGTGCTGGTGACCCGCACCTGACGTCCGCTGGGCCCGCGCCACTCGGTGTTGCGGCGCAGCAGCCCGTTGCGCAGGTCCAGCGTCCGGCGGTGGTCGATGACGTCGCCGTACTGCAGGTCCAGCGGGGTGTCCCCGACCAGCAGCCGGATCAGCTTGCCGTCGGTCACGTTGACCACGGTCTGGCCCTGCTCCGGGAAGCCGTAGCCGGCCTCGGCGTAGGGCATCGGCCGCTCCTCGAAGAAGCCGTTGAGGTAGGTGCCGGGGACGATGACCGGTTCACCCTCGTCGAGCGTGCCGCGCATCCCGATGTGCCCGTTGGCCAGGGCGAACACCGACTCGTGGACCCCCAGGGAGGCCAGGTCGACGCCGACCTCGGTCAGCGACCACGGCTCGACCAGGAAGTGCGCGCGCCCCTCCGTCACGGGGTCTCCCCCAGGAGCTGGTCCAGGTCGGTGACGACGACGTCGGCGCCGCGCTCGCGCAGCCCGTCGGCCTGGCCCACCCGGTCGACCCCGACGACGTAGCCGAACCCACCGGCCCGCCCGGCGGCGACCCCGGAGAGGGCGTCCTCGAAGACCGCGGCCTGCGCCGGCTCGACGCCGAGGGCCCGTGCGCCGGCCAGGAAGGTGTCCGGGGCCGGCTTGCCGCGCAGCCCCTCGGTGGCGGCGACCACGCCGTCGACCCGGGCGTCGATGAGGTCGGCGAACCCGGCGACCGCGACCACGTGCTCCCCGTTGGCCGACGCCGTGACGACGGCGGTGGCCAGGCCGGCGTCCCGCGCCGCCCGCAGGTACCGCATCGAGCCCTCGTAGACCTGCACGCCGTGCTCGTCCAGCTCGGCCATGATCAGCTCGTTCTTCCGCGTCGCGACGCCGGCCACGGTGGGCGCGTCGGCGAGGTCGTCGTCGCTGCCCTCGGGCAGGGTGATCCCCCGGCTGGTCAGGAAGTCACGGACGCCGTCCTTGCGCGGCTTGCCGTCGACGTACTGGTTGTAGTCGTCGGCGCTGAACTCCGCCGCCCCCGGGTCGCGGCTGCGCAGGAACTCGTCGAAGGTCCGTTTCCAGGCAGCCTGGTGGACCTTGGCCGTCTGCGTCAGGACCCCGTCGAGGTCGAACAGGCAGGCCCGGATGTCGTCAGGGAGTCCCAGCACGCCCGACACGCTACGGCGAGATGATCGACAGGACCTCTCGGGCGGCCCACCTCCCTTGCTGAGCCGTGCCCGGAGGGAACGGTGGCCGGGGACGCGAGCTGGTCTTGTGGCGCCGTTGTTGGGGATAACGGTCCACCGTCGGAGTCGCGGAGCTCGCTGGGCGCCGGCGGGCGCGGCTGCCTAGGGTCGGCGGCGGGCACCACGCCCCCGCTCGCCGGCGGGACTGCCGGGGAGCCCGACGACCCGAGGAGGACCCGGCATGGCCGGTCGACCGACCCCGCCCGACCCCTACGAGTTCCTGCCCCCCGTGCCCGCCTTCCAGGTGACCAGCGCCGACCTCACCGACGGCGAGCCGATGCCCCAGCCGCACGTCAGCGGGAAGATGGGCGTGCCCGGAGGCGGGGACCGGTCACCGCAGCTGAGCTGGTCCGGGTTCCCGGCCGAGACCCGCGGCTTCGCGGTCACCGTCTACGACCCCGACGCCCCGACCGCCAGCGGCTTCTGGCACTGGGTGGTGGCCGGCCTCCCGGCCTCGGTGACCGAGCTCCCCAGCGGTGCCGCGGACGGCGGGCTGCCGGACGGCGCGGTGCAGCTGCGCAACGACGCCGGGTTCCCCGGCTACGTCGGAGCGGCCCCGCCGGCCGGGCACGGTCGGCACCGGTACTTCGTCGTCGTCCACGCGCTGGACACCGACGACCTGGGCGTGCCGGCCGAGGCGAGCCCAGCCTACCTGGGGTTCAACCTGTTCAGCCACACCCTCGCCCGGGCCACCCTGGTGGCGACCTACGAGGTGCAGTGACCCGTCGTCCGGCTGGGGCGGCGGGGCTCCGGCCGCCCCAGCCGGACAGCCGCTCTGCGGCTCAGCCGGACGGACGCTCCGCGACGCAGCTGGTGGCCACCCGGGCGAAGCCCGCTCGCTCGTAGACCCGGGCCACGTCGTCGTCGCCGGCGGAGAGGAAGACCAGGTCGGCCGTCTGCCGGGCGTGCTCGACCAGGGCCGAGGTGAGCCCGGCCCCCAGCCCGCGGCCACGGAACCGGGGCAGGGTGGCCACGCCGACGACCTCGCTGATCTCGGTGCCGTCGACCTGCACCGGCTGGTGCGAGCCGATGGCGACCGGCTCGCCGTCTTCGACGGCCACCATCATCACCGTCGAGCCCGACGCGACGCGGTCGCGCAGCACCTCGGTCGGCGGGACGGCGGCCGGGCCGGGGTCGTCCCGGGCCACCTCCGGGGTGTCCCGGGGGGCGTCGTCCGCCGGTGCGCCGGCGGGCGTGGCGAACGCCAGCGCGGCCAGCCGCTGGTACAGGCCCAGCCGCGGGTCGTCGGCGCCCACCAGGTAGAGCCGCACCTCGCTGGGCAGCAGCACCTCGACCGGGTCGTCGGCCACCAGCAGCGGCAGCTCGTCGACCACCAGCCCCGCTGCCCGCGCCACCGTGGCCAGGCCGCGGCAGCGGTCGCCGAGCCACTCCAGCGACGCCGGCAGGCCGGCCCGCTCCTGCAGGGCGATCGCGGCCCGGACGTCGTCCACCGCGACCTCGCCCTCGAAGCCGGGCCGCGGCCGGGCGGAGTGCGGCCACTCCGGCGGACCGATCGGCACCTGCAGCGCACCCACGGAGTGCACCCGGGCCTCCGTCAGCGGGGCGAGGGCGAAGTAGCGCTCGATCCGGTCGAGCAGCCCGGGCGACGACACGCCCCGGACCCTAGCGGCCCCGCGGTGGAGGACGGGCCGGCAGCCGTCCCCGACCCACCCGGTCGGGGGGCGCTCGGCAGGCAGACGGCACCATGGGCGCCGTGACGGCCGGAACGCGTGCGCAGGTCTCGCCCTTCACCGCGTTCGACCGACAGTCGTGGCGGGCGCTGGCTGCCGGCGGTGAGCTGCCCCTGGACGACGCCGACGTCCGGCAGCTGGCCACGCTCGGCGACCGGATCGACCTGGACGAGGTCTCCACCGTCTACCTGCCCCTGGCCCGGCTGCTGCACCTGCACGTCACCGCGAGCCGGCGGCTGTGGGCCGCCCAGACCCAGTTCCTCGGTGCGCGCACCGCGAAGGTCCCGTTCGTCATCGCCGTGGCCGGCAGCGTGGCCGTCGGCAAGAGCACCACCGCGCGGCTGCTGCAGGCGCTGCTGGCCGCCGCCCCGGACACCCCGCGGGTCGACCTGGTCACCACCGACGGCTTCCTGCTGCCCAACGCCGTCCTGGAGTCCCGCGGCCTGCTCGGCCGCAAGGGCTTCCCGGAGAGCTACGACCGGCGGGCGCTGCTGCGTTTCCTGGCCGACGTGAAGTCCGGCAAGCCGGCGGTCAGCGCCCCGCTCTACTCCCACCAGTACTACGACGTGCTCCCCGACGAGCGGCAGGTCGTCGACTCCCCCGACGTGCTGGTGCTGGAGGGGCTCAACGTGCTGCAGGCCGGCGCGCGCAACGACGGCCGGGTGCCCGAGGTCTTCCTCTCGGACTTCTTCGACTTCTCCGTCTACGTCGACGCCACCGAGCACGACATCTCCCAGTGGTACGTGGAGCGCTTCCTCGCGCTGCGCCGCACGGCGTTCCAGGACTCCGGCGCGTACTTCCACCGCTTCGCCGACCTCACCGACGAGCAGGCCACGACGACGGCGCGGGGGATCTGGGAGGCGGTCAACGAGCCGAACCTCCGCCTCAACATCGCCCCCACCCGGTCCCGGGCGCGCCTGGTGCTGCAGAAGGCCGCCGACCACTCCGTGCGACGGGTGCTGCTGCGCAAGCTCTGAGCGTCCGCTGGCAGGAAGTGCCGAGCACGCCCGCCGACGTCGTGAGGTCGCGTCCCCGCCCGCCGAGAGTGACGCGGCGCACACTCGGCTCACCGCAGCGCCGCGGCCGCACCCTGCCTCGCTTCCCCTGGAGTGGACCCCGATGTGCTCGCACCCCTCGACCTGTCCCCCGCCCACGGCAGACGGCCGCGTGCTGGCCGTGCCGCTGCACCGCCGTCCCGAACAGGGGTGGACGCTGCTGTGCAACGGCGTGGTCGTGTTCGACGACGACGGCGAACTGCTCCCGGACGGTCAGGTCGTGCTGACCCGCCCCTGGGCCCTGGCCGGCGCCTCCGCCGGCTGATCGGGTCGGCTCAGCCCACGCCTGCGGCGTCGGCGGCCTGGGTGAGCAGCGTGACGAACGCGGCCTGGTCCAGCGCAGCGTCCGCGGTGCCGGTCTGGCTCAGCATGACCGCGCGCGGGCCGTCGGTGACCACAGCGACCAGCATCGAGACCGTGCCGACCGGGTGGGTCATCGTGACCGCCAGCCCGGCAGCGGAGTCCCCGCGCTCCGGGACGTCCAGCGCCGACAGGCCGATCCCGACCTGCATCCCCCAGGGCACGTCGACGGTCGCGTCCGCGCAGGCCTGGACGAGCTGGTCGGCCGGCAGCTCCAGCCCCTCGACGGCCGGCCCCTCGGCGACCACCTGGAAGGTCCGCTGCTGATCGGTGGCGGCCACCTGGGCCGCGACCGCCGGCATCTCCTCGTCCTCGAGCGTCGGGAGGGCGGCCAGCGCGTCAGCGCAGGCGGCCGGTTCGACCGACGGCTCCGCTGCCGTGCCGTCCTCGACGGTGCCGTCCGCATCGGTGCCGTCCGCATCGCCCCACCAGTGGTGGCCGCCCCACCAGTGGTGGCCGCCCCAGCCGTGGTGGCCGCCCCAGCCGCGGTGGCCGCCCCAGGACCCGTCACCCGACCACGGCCCGGCCCAGGACCCCGACCAGGGGCCGACCCACTCCGACGGGAGCTGCAGCACCGTGGCGTCCGGGCCGAACGCGGACTCCGGCAGCAGCGCGCCGGCCAGCTCCTCCGCGGCGGCCTCGTCGGCGGCCGGCGCGACGCTGCCGGAGGCGGCCGCCTCGCTGACCGCGGTGGGACCGGCGGCGCCCAGCTGGCTCGCACAGGAGGTCAGGACCGCCGTCCCGACGAGCGCTACCACACCGACCGACGACCGACGTACCAGGGTCCCCATGCACGGGGATCGTGCACCTTCCGGGCCGCGCCGTCGACCCCTTCCCGGCGTGTCAGGACCGGGCGCCCACCACGTCCTGCGCCGTCCCCAGGTCATCGGGTGCCCCCTCGGCGCGGCCAGGCTCGGTCGCCACCGGCGGGCGCGGCTCCGCGGGCTCCTCGAACGCCTCCGGCGACGGGCAGGAGCAGACCAGGTTGCGGTCGCCGTAGGCCCCGTCGATGCGCCGCACCGGCGCCAGGTAGCCGCGCCCGACCAGCCCCGGGACGGGGTACACGGCCGCCTCGCGGGAGTACGGGCGGTCCCACTCCCCCGCCAGCATCTTCAGCGTGTGCGGGGCGTTGCGCAGCGGGTTGTCCTGGCGGTCGTACTCGCCGGTGGCGACCCGCTCGATCTCCCCGCGGATGTGCACCATCGCCTCGACGAACCGGTCCAGCTCGGCCTTGTCCTCGCTCTCGGTCGGCTCGACCATCAACGTGCCGGCCACCGGGAAGCTCATCGTCGGCGCGTGGAAGCCCAGGTCGATCAGCCGCTTGGCGATGTCGTCGTTGGTCACGCCGGTGGCCTTGGTGAGCGGCCGGATGTCCAGGATGCACTCGTGCGCCACCAGGCCGGTCGCACCGGTGTAGAGCACCGGGTAGTGCGGCCGCAGCCGCTCGGCGACGTAGTTGGCCGCCAGGATCGCCTGCTCGGTGGCCTGGAGCAGCCCGTCGGGGCCCATCAGCCGCAGGTAGGCCCAGGAGATCGGCAGGATCCCCGCCGAGCCCCACGGGGCACCGGAGATCGCCGGGCCGCTGCCCCCGGTCTCCACCAGCGGGTGGCCGGGCAGGAAGGGCACGAGGTGCTCCCGGACGCCGATCGGCCCCACGCCGGGGCCACCCCCGCCGTGCGGGATGCAGAAGGTCTTGTGCAGGTTGAGGTGGCTGACGTCGGAGCCGAACCGGCCGGGCTTGGCCAGCCCGACCAGGGCGTTGAGGTTCGCGCCGTCGACGTAGACCTGACCGCCGGCGTCGTGCACCGCGGCGCAGATCTGCTGCACCTCCACCTCGAACACCCCGTGGGTCGAGGGGTAGGTGATCATGATCGCGGCGAGCCGCTCGGCGTGGGCGTCGACCTTGGCCCGCAGGTCGGCGAGGTCGACGTTGCCGGCCTCGTCGCAGGCCACCACGACCACCCGCATGCCGGCCATGACGGCGCTGGCCGCGTTGGTGCCGTGCGCGGAGGACGGGATGAGGCACACGTCGCGCTCGACGTCGCCGCGGCTGTGGTGGTAGGCGCGGATGGCCATCAGGCCGGCGAACTCACCCTGCGACCCGGCGTTGGGCTGCACGCTGACCGCGGCGTACCCGGTGACCTCGGCGAGCCCGTCGCACAGCTCCTGAATCAGCTGGGCGTACCCGCGGGCCTGCTCGACCGGCGCGAAGGGGTGCAGGCCGGCGAACTCCGGCCAGGTGATCGCAGCCATCTCGGTGGCGGCGTTCAGCTTCATGGTGCACGAGCCCAGCGGGATCATCGTGCGGTCCAGCGCGAGGTCCTTGTCCGACAGCCGGCGCAGGTAGCGCAGCATCGCCGTCTCCGAACGGTGCTCGGCGAAGACCGGGTGGGTGAGGAACGGGGTGCGCCGGCGGAGCGCTGCCGGGAGCGCCGCGTCCCCGGCGTCGTCCAGGCCCGCGTCGTCCGTGCCGGCCCCGAACGCCTCGGCGACCAGCCGCAGGACGGCGGGCGTCGTCGTCTCGTCGCAGGCGATCGCCACGGCGTCGTCGTCGACCATGCGCAGGTTCACCCGGCGGGCGGCCGCGGCGGCCACCACCTCGGCGGCCCGGCCGGGCACCGCGACGACGACGGTGTCGAAGAAGTGCTCGTGCACCACGGTGAGGCCACCGGCGCGCAGCCAGCCGGCCAGCACCTGGGCGGTGCGGTGCACCCGGGCGGCGATCGCGGTGAGCCCCTCGGCTCCGTGGTAGACGGCGTAGGCGCCGGCCATGACGGCGAGCAGCACCTGGGCGGTGCAGATGTTGCTGGTGGCCTTCTCCCGGCGGATGTGCTGCTCCCGGGTCTGCAGCGCCAGCCGGTAGGCCACGTCGCCGTCGGCGTCGACCGAGACCCCCACCAGGCGGCCGGGGAGCTGGCGGGCCAGGCCCTCGCGCACCGACAGGTACCCGGCGTGCGGGCCCCCGTAGCCCATCGGGACGCCGAAGCGCTGGGTGGTGCCGCAGGCGACGTCGGCGCCCCACTCCCCCGGCGCCTCCAGCAGGGTGAGGGCGAGCAGGTCGGCGGCGACCACGACGGCGGCACCGGCCGCGTGCGCGGCCGCGGCCAGCTCGCGGTGGTCCCGGACCGCGCCGCTGGCGCCCGGGTAGGCCAGCAGCACGCCGAACGCCCCTGCCTCCGGGAGGTCGGTGGGCCAGCCGGCGGAGAGGTCGGCCACGTGCAGGCCGATGCCCAGCGGCTCGGCCCGGGTGCGCAGCACGGCCACGGTCTGCGGCAGCGTGTCGGCGTCGACGACGAAGACGGCGTCGCCCTTCGCCCGCCCGGCCCGGCGCACCAGCGTCATCGCCTCCGCCGCGGCGGTGGCCTCGTCCAGCATCGAGGCGCCGGCGACCGGCAGCCCGGTGAGGTCGGCGACCATCGTCTGGAAGTTGATCAGCGCCTCGAGGCGGCCCTGGCTGATCTCCGGCTGGTAGGGCGTGTAGGCGGTGTACCAGGCGGGGTTCTCCAGGATGTTCCGCTGGATGACCGCCGGGGTGATCGTGTCGCTGTAGCCCAGCCCGATCATCGAGGTGAACACCTCGTTGGCCGCTGCCCGCTCCCGCAGCTGCGCCAGCACCGTCGCCTCGTCGGCGGCCGCCGGGAGGTCCAACGGGGTGCGGTCGCGCACGCCCTCCGGCACACAGGCATCGGCCAGCGAGGCGAGCGAGGCGTGGCCGAGGACCTCGAGCATCGCGGCGGTGTCCGCCGGGCGGGGGCCGATGTGCCGGGCCGCGAACGACCCGCTCGTCGACAGCGCGGAGAGCGCGGGGAGCGACCCGGTCAGGGGTGCGGGATCAGAACCAGGAGTCCGGTCGGCCACTGCTGGGACGGTACCAGCGCGAGGTCAGCGGCTCGGGCCGTCCAGGCCGAGGTGGCTCGACCGCGGCCGCGCCGGGTCGACCTCGACGCCGGAGCCGGCCTGCCCGAGGGTCGAGCCGCACACGGCAGGGTCGAGCCGCCTGCGGACGGGAGCTGAGAGCGGGCCGAGGCCGGCGGGGTGTGGCCTAGGCCGAGGCGGCGCGCCGGCGGCGGCGGGCGGACAGCTCGTCGTCGGCGACGGAGCCGCCCCCGTCCAGCCGCTCGGCCGGCAGCTCCGCGAGCTCCCCGGAGAGCTCCCGGAGGGCCCCGGAGACCGCGATGCCGAAGACGCCCTGGCCGCCGGCGAGCAGGTCGACGACCTCCTCGGCCGAGGTGCACTCGTAGACGGTGGCGCCGTCGGAGAGCAGCGTGATGTTGGCGAGGTCCTTGACCCCGCGGGTGCGCAGGTGGTCGACGGCCTTGCGGATGTTCTGCAGCGAGACGCCGGTGTCCAGCAGCCGTTTCACGACCTTGAGCACCAGGATGTCGCGGAAGGAGTAGAGCCGCTGCGTGCCCGACCCGGTGGCGGTCCGCACGGACGGTGCGACCAGCCCGGTGCGCGCCCAGTAGTCCAGCTGCCGGTAGGTGATGCCGGCGGCGGCGCACGCCGTCGGGCCGCGGTAGCCGACGACGTCGGTGTCGACCTCGTCGTAGGAGGGGACGCCCACCGCTGCGTCGCTGAACAGCTGACCCTGTGAACCGTTGTCCTGGTCGCTCACGGGCACTCCTCGCTGGCGCTCATCTGCCGCGGTCGCGGCGCTGCTGGGTTCGTGCCGTCGATCGCGGGCCCGCTCACTCCAGCGCCTCCTCGACTCCGACACCCAGCACCTGGGCCGTTCCCGTGCTGTCGCTGGGAACGGTCACGGGCGCGACTCAGGGACTTCCACGCACGTGATTCGCTGACCGTAGGCGGGGGCCGGGGCACGGTCAACCGAGGGACGCGGCGTGTCGCTGGACTCACCCGCGCGGGTGGCTCCGGGGAGCCGGCGGCTCAGCTGCCGCCGGAGCCCGACCCGGCGCCGAAGTCCTCGGGGCTGATGTTGTCCAGGAACTCGCGGAACTTCTCCACCTCGTCCTCCTGCTCGTCGGGGATCTCGATCCCGACCTCGTCGAGCAGGGCCTCGGCGCCGTAGATGGGCGCACCGGTGCGGACGGCGAGGGCGACGGCGTCGGACGGGCGGGCGCTCACCGTGCGCTCGTCGCCGAACTGCAGCTCCGCGAGGTAGATGCCGTCGCGCATCTCGGTGATGTGGACGGCCTCCAGCGTGGCGCCGAGGGCCGTGACGACCTCGCGCAGCAGGTCGTGGGTCATCGGCCGGGCCGGCCGGACGCCCTGCTGTTCGAAGGCGATCGCCGCGGCCTCGGTCGCGCCGATCCAGATCGGCAGGTACCGCTCCCCCTGGGTCTCCTTGAGCAGCAGGATGGGCTGGTTGCCGGGCAGCTCCACCCGGACGCCGACGACTCTGAGCTCCTGCACGTCTGGCTCCCCTCCGCTGACTTCCCCGTCGTCACCCGCCGGCTCCCCGACCGTCCACCGCGCGGCGGCCGGCCGGTGCGCCAGGGGTGCCCGCACCCCCGCAACGGTACGCCAGGGGTCAGCCGCCGAGGACCTCGCGCAGGCGCGACTCCAGCAGCCCGCCGTGCAGTTGTGCCGACAGCGCGGCCAGCTCCTGGAGCTGCTCACCGGCCCGGGCGCGAGCCTCCTCGGAGCGCGCCAGCAGCACCGGGGCCACCAGCTGCTCGAGCAGGGCGGCCTCCCGCTCCGCCGCCGTCCGGTACACCCGCAGGTGCCGCGGTTCGATGCCGTGCCGGGCCAGGCCGGCAACGGCGCGGCCCACGGGCAGGTCGGTGACGCGGTGCCGGCCCTGGGAGTCGGCGTTGAGCAGCCCGAACTGGACGCAGTCGGCCAGCTGGGCCTCCGTCAGGCCGGCGGCCGCCGCGAACTCGGGGCCGGGCAGGGGGGCGGTCCCGACCGGTTGGCCGGCCACCCCGCCGGCGGTCCCGCCGCCGGGCACCGGCTCCCCCCGGTCCAGGGCGTCCAGGTGCTCCTTGATGACCCGCAACGGCAGGTACTGGTCCCGCTGGGCGGCCAGCACGTAGCGGAGTCGGGCCACGTCGGAGACGGAGAACTTCCGGTAGCCCGACGGCGTCCGCTGCGGGTGGACCAGCTCCTCGGACTCCAGGTAGCGGATCTTGCTGATCGTCACGTCCGGGAAGTCGCCGCGCAGGGCGGACAGCACCTCGCCGATGGTGAACCGGGGCCTGGTGTCAGCAGTGTCCCTGGCGTCCGCGGCGTCTCCGCGGTCAGCGGCGTCCCGGGCGTCGGCGGTGTCCCGGTCAGCGCTGGGGCTGGGCTGGGGCACCGCCGTCATGACCGGAGTCCGCTCTCGGCCCGCTCCGTGCACGACATGGCGGTCATGCGCCGGCCGGCTCGCCCGTCCGCGGCCCGGTCAGGTAGACCAGGCGGAACTTGCCGATCTGGACCTCGTCGCCGCCGGCGAGGGAGGCCACGTCGACCGGCTCCCGGTTGACGTAGGTGCCGTTGAGGCTGCCCACGTCGTGGACGGTGAACCCGCCGCCCTCGCGGTGGAACTCCACGTGCCGGCGGCTGACCGTCACGTCGTCGAGGAAGATGTCGCTGTCGGGGTGCCGGCCTGCGGTGGTGACCTCCTGGTCGAGCAGGAAGCGGCTGCCCGCGTTGGGGCCACGCTTCACCACGAGCAGCGCGGACCCGGCCGGCAGCGACTCGACCGCGCCGGCGTGCGCGTCCGCGGTCGACTCGGCGACCTCGGCCTGCTCGCCGGAGTCCTCACCGCCGACCTTGGGGATGATGCTGGTCGACTCGCCGACCCGCTCGGGGCTCAGCGCCGCCCCGCACTGCGCGCAGAAGCGGCTGCCCTCTGGGTTCTGGTGGCCACATCGAGTGCAGAGCACGTCTGTCTCCTCCGGTGCAGGCGGCACCGCCGCGGGCCTGGTGGTACGGGCCGCGGTCGGCCGGCGGACGACGGACCGGACGGCCCGTCGTAGGTCGGCCGACCGCAGGATCACGGTCGGGCCGGGGGTCATGGAACCAGCGGCCGACCCGAGGGTCAACCGCACGTACAGGGTGAGGGTCGGACGCCGTGGAGCGCACGGCCGACCGTCGCAGTGATGATAGTGATCGCCGACCACCCCGACCGGACGGCGGGGGGCCAGCACGGTGACGGGCCGATCCGGCCGGCCCGGTCAGGGCAGACTCAGGAGCCCTGGACGACCGCCTGGTACGCCGCCGCGTCCAGCAGCGACGCGGTCGGGTCGCCGTCCTGCCCGGTCACCTGCACCTCGACCAGCCAGCCGGCACCGTAGGGATCGCTGTTGACCGTCTCCGGCGCGTCGGTCAGGGCCTCGTTCACCGCCGACACGACGCCGGCCACCGGCGAGTAGACGTCGGAGACGGACTTGGTGGACTCCACCTCACCGATCGGGTTGCCGGGGGCCACCTCCGCACCCACCTCGGGCAGCTGGACGAACACGATGTCCCCCAGCGCGTCCTGGGCGTGGTCGGTGATCCCGACCCGGACCACCGTCGCGGCACCCTCGGTGCCCTGGACCAGCGCCCACTCGTGCTGGTCGGTGTAACGGCGGTCATCGGGTGTGGTCATGCGGCATCTCCAGTGTCGGGATCAGGGCCGGGTCGCTGGCTGCAGTGCTGGCACCGGCCTCGGTGCAGGGGCCCGGCCGAGCAGAGCGAGGTCTGGGAGGACCGAGGTCCTTCCTCAGTCCCCCTCGGCCGGCTCAGCGTATTGAGGCGTGTCCAGTGGCCGCAACGCGTCCACCACGACGTCCTGGGAGGGGGTGATGGCCACGTCGCCGCGGCGCTGGTTGACCATCGCGGAGACCCCGCCGGGGATGCTGAGGGCGGTGGCCATGTCCTCGGGTGACCCGATGACCCGGATCGTGTAGGGCGCCTCCACCGGCTCCCCGTCGATCTCCAGGGCACCGGGTTCGCCGGTGATGGCGCTGCTCACGCCGATCCGGACGCCGTCGATCTGCATCGTCTCCGCGCCGGCGCCGCGCAGCTCCTGGATGGCGTTGAGCACGACGCCGGCGGTGACCCGGTCGGCGGGATCACGGATGACCACCTCGAGCCCGGGACCGCGGGCGGCGACGGTGCCGTTGAGGATGCCGAGCGCCTCGGCCCGCTCCTCGGCCTCCGCCAGCGCGGCGGCCGCGGCGCTGTCGGAGCTGCCCAGCTGGGCCAGCGCCGCCCGTTGGTCGTTGATCTCCTGACGGAGCCGGTCCTCCCGGGAGGAGAGGTCGTCGAGGATGCGGACGAGGTCCTCCTCGCGCAGGCCGGCCAGCTGCTGGTCGGTGTCGGTGCTGCGGACCTGCACCGCGAAGGCGAAGCCCAGCAGCAGGGTGAGCACGCCGATGAGGAAGGCCGCCAGCGGATCGCGGCGCCGTCGTCCGGCCACCGGCGTGGCCCCGGCGCCGTCCGCACCGTCCGGCGGGCCGACCGCCTCCCGCTCCCCCATCCCGTCGGCACCGGGGGTGCCAGCCTCCGGGGTGCCAGCCTCGGGGGTCGCTGCCGCCGAGGAGCCCGTCCCGGGGTCGTCGGCACCGGCAGACGCGGCATCGGACCGGCGATCGGCGGTCGGCTCCTCGCTCATGCGCGGAACAGGTGCCGGCGGATCGCCGCGGCGTTGCCGAAGATGCGGATGCCGAGCACCACCACCACGGCGGTGGACAGCTGCGCGCCGACCCCGAGCTGGTCACCGAGGAAGACGATCAGCGCTGCGACGACGACGTTGGAGACGAAGGAGACGACGAAGACCTTGGCGTCGAAGATCCGGTCGAAGCGCGCCCGCACCCCGCCGAACACCGCGTCCAGCGCTGCGACCACCGCGATCGGCAGGTAGGGCTGCAGCCAGAGCGGGACGCTGGGGTCGAGCAGCAGCCCCAGCACCACGCCGACTGCGAGTCCGAGGATCGGGATCACGCGTCAGCCTCCGTCGGTGGGCGGGTCGGGGGTGGCGGGCGCCGCTGCCTCACCCTGTCCCTCGGGTGCGAGGAGCGGCTCGGCGAACAGCAGCTCCGCGCTGCTGCCGGCCGGCAGCTCGAGGTCGTCGGCCCGGGCGAAGTCGAAGACCACACCGAAGTCCTTCGTCAGCGTCGCCAGCTCGTTGGCCTCCGGGGTGGCCAGGAAGGCGCGGGCCAGGTCGTCGGGGTCGCCGACCGCGGAGATCTCGTAGGGGTTCATCACCGGTCGGAAGTCGACCAGGATGGCGTCTCCGGCCTGGCGGATGGCGGTGGTCGGGCCCACCCGCTGACCGTTGATGCTGACCGCCTCGGCACCGGAGGCCCACAGCGCGTTCACCGCCAGCTGGAGGTCGCCGTCCTGGACCCGGCCGGCCAGTGCGATCTGGTCGGACCCGCCGACCGGGTCGCTGTCCGCCGCCGGCGGGGCGTTGCCGACCGTCACGCGGAGCCCGGGCCCGGAGACCGCCACCGCGGCGGCGCCCTGCTGCGCCGCCGCGAGCCGGCTCAGCGCGCGCTGCCCGACCACGCTGGTGTCCAGCGCCTGCTGCCGGGTCCGGGCGACCTCTGCGGTGAGCTCCTGCAGCTGGGCGGCCAGCTCGTCGCCGGTCGCGGACTCCTGGACGATGTCGTCGCGCAGCGCCTCCCGGGCCGCCTCACGCCCCTGCGCGCCGGCCGCCGCCTCCTGGTAGGTCACCGCGGCCAGCAGGCCGGCCAGGAGCATCGCGGCGGCGACGAGCAGCTGCCCCCGGTTGCGCTGCAGCCAGGAGGGGCGGGGAGCCGGACCGGGCTGGGCCGTCGGTCCGGTCGCCTCCTCCGCGGCCCGGGCCGCCCGGGCCGCAGCGACCTGGGCGTAGGCCGGGTCCAGGGTGTCGGCCAGCACCTGGTCCAGCAGGGAGGCACCCAGCGAACGTGGCCGCCCGGGTGCGGGCGCGTTCACGCCTCCACTCCGGCCGGGCGACGCCCGGACAGCAGCTGGACGGCCTGGACCACGTAGAAGACCCCTGCGAGCAGGTAGAGCGCCGCCCCCCACACGGTGAGCGCGTAGGCGACCGGCTGGACCACCGCGGCCACCGACCCCTCGCCGTCGGCCAGCAGCAGGAGGGGGAAGGCGTACAGCAGCAGGAAGGTCGCGGCCTTGCCGAGGTAGTGCACCTGCAGCGGCGGCCAGCCCGCGCGCCGGAGCACCAGCAGGGTCGTGGCCAGCACGACCTCGCGCAGCAGCAGCACGACGACCACCCACAGCGGCACGACGTCCCGGATGACGAAGGCGACCAGCGTCGCGACGATGTAGAGGCGGTCGGCGGCCGGGTCCAGGAACGCGCCGAGTCGGCTGGCCTGTCCCAGCGCGCGGGCGAGCTTCCCGTCGAGCCAGTCGGTGGCGCCGGAGACCGCGAGCACGACGATGGCCCAGCCGTCGGCGTGCGGGCCCAGCAGCAGCCAGAGGAACAGGGGCACGCCCAGCAGCCGGACGACCGACAGCACGTTCGGCAGCGTCAGCACCCGGTCGCCCAGCTCGTCCCGGTTCCGCGGCACCACGCGCCGACGGTCGGCCGGACCGTCGGCCGCCCGGTCGCCCGCCGTCGTCATCGCAGCTCCACCTCGCCGTCCACCGCGGGTCAGGCTAGTGCCCGACGTCCATGGTCCCCCCGCCGACCGGCCGGTCGCCCGGGGCACCCTCGGCACCCGCCCCTTGACGACCGGCGTCACGGTGCCGTCAGGTTCTCCGATGACCACCGGACCCCTCGCCGGGCTGCGCGTCGTCGAGCTCACCGGTCTCGGCCCCGCCCCGTTCGCGGCGATGCTCCTCGCCGACCTCGGCGCCGACGTGCTGCGGATCGACCGTCCCGGCGCCCGGCCGCCCACGCCGTCCGCTGAGCACGACCTGCTGGCCCGCGGACGGCGGTCGGTGGCCGTCGACCTCAAGGACCCGGACGGCGCGGAGCTGGTCCGGCGCCTCGCCGAGCGCGCGGACGTGCTGCTCGAGGGCTTCCGGCCCGGGGTCACCGAACGGCTGGGCATCGGGCCGCAGGAGTGCCTGGCCCGCAACCCCCGCCTGGTCTACGGCCGGATGACCGGCTGGGGTCAGGACGGCCCACTGGCGACCACGGCCGGGCACGACCTCGGCTACATCGCGGTCACCGGCGTCCTGCACGCGATCGGACGGGCGGGCGGGCCGCCGCAGGTCCCGCTGAACCTGGTCGGCGACTTCGGCGGCGGGGCGATGTACCTGGTGGTGGGGGTGCTCGCCGCGCTGCTGGAGGCCCGCGGCAGTGGCCGGGGCCAGGTGGTGGACGCCGCCATCGTCGACGGCAGCGCGCACCTGGCGACCATGATCGTCGGCATGCTGGCCGGCGGGGTGTGGCAGGACACCCGCGGCGTGAACCTGCTGGACTCCGGCGTCCCCTGGTACGACGTCTACGAGACCGCCGACGGCCGGCACCTGGCGGTCGGCGCCCTGGAGCCGCAGTTCTACGCCGAGCTCGTCGACCGGCTCGGCCTGGCCGGCCGCGTGCCGGACCGGGCCGGGGCGGACCCGGAGGTGCTGCGCGGCCTGTTCGCCGACGCGATCGGCCGGCGGACCCGCGACGAGTGGGCCGAGGTGTTCGCCGGCAGCGACGCCTGCGTGGCCCCGGTGCTCTCCTTCGCCGAGGCCCGCGACCACCCGCAGCTGGCGGCGCGGCAGACCTACGTCGAGCGGGACGGCGTCGTGCAGCCGGCACCCGCGCCGCGGTTCTCCCGCACCCCGGCCACGCTGGACCGGTCGCCGTCCCGCGCCGGGGAGCACACCCGGGCGGCACTGTCGGACTGGGGCATCACCGACGTCGACGCACTGCTGGCCGCCGGCACGGTGGTCCAGGCCCCGACTCCCACTGACTGACCGTCCGTGGACGGTCAATCGTTGTGCAGCAGGTCACACATGACCTAGCGTTCCCTCTTAACGGACATGTCGTTCGCTTTCCGAGTGGAACGAGGCAGCCTGTGGTCACGACGCCCCGCAGCCCCGCAGCCGAGCCGCTGGACGCCGAGGCAGCCCTCGGCACCTTCGAGGCGGCGGTGTCCTCCGCCTGCGCACCGGTGCGGGTGCGGCCGGTCGAGGGCGTCGCCTTCCACGGCCGGCTGCGCAGTGCCACCGCCGACGGGCTGCTCGTCACCGCGCTGCGCACCAGCCCCAACTCGGTCTCCCGTACCGGGCGCCTGCTCAGCTCCACCGACCCGGAGTTCCTCAAGCTGATCTGGCAGCGCTCCGGCGTCAGCCGGCTGAGCCAGGACGGGCGTCGGGGGGAGGCCAGGCCCGGGGACCTGGTGGCCTACGAGACGACCCGGCCGTACCACCTGGACAGCGCAGGTACGAACTGGGAGGCGGTCGTCGTCGCGGTGCCGCGGGACCGGCTGCAACCGCACCTCCGACCATTCAGCGAGCGGACCGCGGTCCCCGTCCCGGCGACGAGCGGCCCCGCTCGCGCGCTCTCCTCGATGCTGGAGGAACTGTCGAGGTGCGAGGACGCCGGTTCGGGCGACTCCCCCGCGGCCTGCCACCTCGGTGACGCCCTCGTGTCGATGGTGCTCGCCGTCTACGCCGGACTCCCCCAGGTGCCCGGGGGCAGCGGGCCCACCCTGGCCGACCGGGTGCGCACGTACGCGCTGGCCCACCTCGGGGACCCCGACCTCGGCGTCGAGTCGATCGCGGTTGCCCTCGGCGTCTCGGTGCGCCAGGTGCACAAGATGTGCGCCCAGGAGGGGTTCACCACCGCCGCGTGGATACGGCGCCGCCGCCTGGAGCGCATCCGCCGCGACCTGCTCGACCCGACGCTCGCCGGCCGGAGCACGCCGTCGATCGCCGCCCGCTGGGGGATCCTCGACGTCACCCATCTCGCGCGACAGTTCCGCACGGCCTTCGGCGAGTCCCCGGCACAGCTCCGTCGTCGGCAGAGCACGGCCGCCTGACCGGGTGCCGACCAGTCCCGTGCACGAGATGGCGACAGGCCGTGCACGGGATGGCTCAGCCCCTCCCCCGCGGTGCCGTGGACTCACCGGCGTCGGTGCAGCCCGTCGCCGGCCGGCCGGCCCCGCTCGGCGAGCCGACCGCCCCGCCGGTGGCTCCGGGCACCGCGCGTCCCCCGCCCGCCCACGTCCACCCGGAGGCCCGATGTCCCCCACCCCGCTCGCCGCTGACCTCGTCGTGACCGGAGGACGCGTCTGGACGTCGGACCCGGCGCGCCCGTGGGCCGAGGCGCTGGCGGTCCGGGACGGGCTGCTGCTGGACGTCGGGACGGTCGACGAGGTCGCCCGGCACCGTGGCCCGGACACGGAGGTGCACGACCTGGCCGGCGCGCTGGTGCTCCCGGGGCTGGTCGACGGGCACGTGCACCTGAACCTGGCCGGCGCCCAGGCGGCGTTCGAGCTGCCCCTGCTGCCGAGCGACTCGCTGGACGACGTGCTGGCGAAGGTGCGGGCGTGGGCCGGCCGGCTGGAGCCGGACGCCTGGGTCGTCGGCGGCATCCTCGGCAGCACGCTCCTCGGTCAGCTGGCCGAGGAGCGCCACCGGTTGGCCCTCGACGAGGCCAGCGGCGGGCGGCCGGTGCTGCTGCGCGACGACACCATGCACAACCGCTGGGTCAGCTCGCGGGCGTTGGAGCTCATGGAGGTGGGCCCGGACAGCCCGGACGTGGAGGGCGGCCGCTACGTCCGGGACGACGCCGGCCGGCTCACCGGCGTGCTGCACGAGCTGGCCTCCGCCCGGGCCGAGTCGGCCTTCGCGGCGTCGGTCGCCGATCCGCAGGCGCGGATGCGGGAAGCGGTGGCCACCGCGATCCGGGTGCTGAACTCCTACGGCATCACCAGCGTGCAGGAGGCCGCGACCATGGGCGCACCCCTGGCCACGCTGCGCGAGCTCGAGGCGGCGGGTGAGCTGACGCTGCGGGTGGTCGCCTCCCTCCCGGTGCGCCCGTTCCTCGAGGACGGCGCGGTCGGCGGGGAGCTCATCGCGGAGGCCCGGGCCCAGCGCAGCGAGCTGGTGCGCCCGGACTTCGTGAAGATCGTGCTGGACGGCGTCCCGATGACCCGGACGACGGCACTGCTGGAGCCCTACCAGTGCCGGCACGGCGAGCCCGCCACGACCGGTGACCTGTACTACGACCTGCCCGACCTGGTCGCCGAGGTGGAGCGGTGCCACGACCTCGGCCTGGGCGCGAAGTTCCACGCGACCGGGGACGCCTCGGTGCGGCTCGTGCTCGATGCCGTGGAGCAGGTGCGCGCCCGCCGCGGGACCGGGCCGCGCTTCCAGATCGCCCACGCCGAGTACGTGCACCCCGACGACCTGCCCCGGTTCGCCGCGCTCGACGTGGTCGCCGACGCCTCCCCCTACATCTGGTTCCCCGGCGTGATCCAGGACAGCATCGCCGCCCACGTGCCCGCGGAGGTGGTCGCGGCGTCCTGGCCGTTCCGCGACCTCCTCGACTCGGGTGCGGTGGTCGCCGCCGGGTCGGACTGGCCGTGTGCCGCACCCACCCCCGACCCGTGGACCGGGCTGGAGGCCATGGTCACCCGCCGCAACCCCGACCCCGCGGTGCCCGGGACGCTCAACCCCGGGCAGGCGCTGACCGTGCAGGAGGCGGTCACCGCCTTCACCACGCACCCGGCCGAGGCGATGGGGCTCGGCGACGTGACCGGACGGCTCACCCCCGGCCGGTCCGCGGACTTCATCGTCCTGGACCGCGACGTCTTCGCGGTGGACCCGACGCAGGTGCACGCCACCCAGGTGCTGCGCACCTGGTTCGCCGGCCGACTGGTGCACACCGCCGACGAGCCGACCACCCGCCCGTGACCCCACTCGGCTGGGCCGAGACCGACCTGACCAGCACGACGACGAGGAGAACCGTGAGCGGCAGAGGCGACTTCGCCTGGGACGCGCAGTCCTGGACCCCCTTGACCGAGATGGCCGAGGGCTTCGACGAGTTCCGCCCGCCGGTGTCCGGCGCCCTGGTCGGCCGGACCGTGACCCTGACCGGCGCCCTGACCGACGGCGGCGAGGGGTTCTCACTCGAGCAGCGGTTCACCGACGACCGCCGGCTCGACTGGGTGCTGCGCGTCGGCGACCGCCCGGAGCGCAGCGGCACCGCCGGCTACCAGGCCTTCGAGCTGGCCGACCAGCTGTTCTACGTGCACCAGCTGTGGCAGGGCCTCCCCCAGCCCGAGGCAGCGTCCATGGCGCTGGACCTCCGCAACGGCGCAGCGACCGGGGCCCTGGCCCAGCTCGGTCTGGAGCCGCACCCGCACCGCGCCCGGCAGCAGTGGTTCCAGGCGACCGTCGACGGAGGGCGGACGGACCCGCACCCCCACCAGCCGACCACCGAACTGGTCGGCCGGCGGATCCGCTACCGCTACAGCAGCGACGACGTCTACGACCACGTCTACCTCACCGACCGCCTGTTCACCTGGGTCTGCATGGGCGGTGCCGAGCAGGGCGAGGCGGACACCGAGCGGTGCGTGCACTGGAAGATCCGCGAAGGGGTGTACCTCTTCTCCTGGTTGGAGAAGCTGCTGGGCGTCGAGGGCATGGTGCTGGTCGACCTGACCCAGCTGCGCTCGGTGGGCATCCAGTTCGCGCTCGACCAGTTCAGCGGTGAGCTGGTCGACCTCACGATGGGCGCCTACGCACAGCCCCTGTCCGTGGCACCGCCGGTCACCACGCCGTGACCCCTCCCCGGGTCGCGTTGGTCACCGGCGGCGGCGCCGGCATCGGTGCGGCGACCGCCCGCACGCTGGCGCGCACCGGGACCCGGGTCGTCGTCTGCGGTCGCCGGCCGGAACCGCTGGAGCGGACGGCGCAGGAGACCGGCGGGCTCGCCGTGGCCGGCGACGTCGCAGACCCGGCGGACGCCGCCCGGGTCGTGCAGCGCACCGTCGACCACTTCGGTCGCCTCGACGGCCTGGTCCTCAATGCCGGGGTGATGCACCCCGGCGCGCTGCTGGACGTCTCCCCCGAGGCGTTCGAGGCGACGCTGCGGGTCAACGTCGGCGGCCTCTACCACGTGCTCCGGGCCGCGTTGCCGCACCTGCTGGCGTCACGCGGCGCCGTGGTCACCGTCGCCTCGGTGGCCGGCCTGCGGGCCAGCGCGGAGATGTCGGTCTACGCCGCCTCGAAGGCGGCCGCCACCGCGCTCACCCAGTCCCTCGCCGTCGACTACGGCCCCCAGGGACTCCGGGCCAACGTGGTGTGCCCCGGGTGGACGGCAACCGAGATGGCCGACGCGGAGATGGCGGAGTTCGGCGGTCCGCGCGGCCTCTCCCCCAGCGCCGCCTACGGGCTGGTGACCTCACTGGTCCCGGCGCGTCGGCCGGCCGGCGCCGACGAGGTCGCCGCGTGCATCGCCTGGCTGCTGTCGGACCAGGCCCGCTACGTCAACGCAGCGGTGGTCCCGGTCGACGGCGGGCAGGTGGCCGTGGACGTGGGCACGGTGCCCTTCGACCCCCGGGTGTCGGTCGACGGCCGCCCGGTCGACCGACCCTGAGGACAGGAGGACCGGATCATGGACCTGCAGCTGCGCGATCGGGTCGCGCTGATCACCGGTGGTGCTTCCGGCATCGGGCGGGCGTGTGCCGACGCGCTCGCCGAGGAGGGCGCGAAGACCGCCCTCCTCGACCGTGACCCGGCCGGCGAGGAGGTCGCCGCACTGCTGCGCGACCGGGGCCACGACGCCCTGTTCGTCCGGGCCGACGTGACGGTCGAGGCGGACGTGCGCACGGCCGTCGCCGCCGTCCTCCACCGGTTCGGCCGGCTGGACACCGTCCTCGGGTGTGCGGGCATCTCCGGCCCGGCCGGGACACCGGCCGCGGAGGTGAGCGTCGCCGACTGGGACCAGGTCATGGCGGTGAACGTCCGCGGCAACTTCCTGCTGGCCAAGCACACCGTCCCCGCGCTGCGCTCCAGCCCGGTCGCCACCATCGTGTTGATCGCCTCGGATGCGGCACTCGTGGCGTTCGAGGGGATGAGCGCCTACAACACCTCCAAGGGCGCGGTGCTGATGCTCACCCGCTCCCTGTCGGTCGACCACCCCGAGGTGCGCGTCAACTGCCTGTGCCCGGGGGTCGTCGACACCCCGATGTCGCGGGCCGACCTGGGCCGCCCCGACGGGTTCGCCGGCAGCGACCTGCCCGTCATGCAGCCGGCGGACCTGGCCCGGCACGCCGCGTTCCTCGCCTCACCGGTGAGCTCCCCGATCAACGGCACCTCGGTCGTCTCCGACTTCGGCTACCTGGCCCGGCCCGCCGTCCCGCCGTACGAGTTCGCCACCGACCCCACCCCGTAGCCCGGGCCCGGCCGAGGGCAGTCGCCCCCGGCCGGGTGCGCTTCAGCCGGTGGGGGCCGCGTCGTCGAGCCGGTGGGCCTCCCGGGCCCGCATCTTCCCGCGGACGACGTGGGTGGCTGCGGCGATGGCGATCGCCGCCACCAGCGCCAGGCCGCTGGCGACGTTCTGCCAGAAGGTGGTGACGCCCAGCAGGGTGAGGCCGTTGCGGAGCAGCCCCATGAACAGCACCCCGACCAGGACGTCGACCATGCTGCCCTCGCCGCCGGTGAGCGCGACGCCGCCGAGCAGCACCGCGGTGATCACCGCCAGTTCGAAGCCGCCGCCGAGCTGGCCGGCCGGGGCGCTGTTGAGCCGGGCGACGGTGATCGCGCCGGCCAGCCCGGCCGCGGCGCCGCTGGTGACGAACAGCAGGAACGGGATCCGCCGGGTGTCCACCCCGGACAGGTAGGCGGCCTCCCGGTTCACCCCGATCGCGTAGAGGTGCCGCCCGGCCGGCGTGCGGGTGAGGAACACCCCGGCGGTCAGCAGCACGGCGACGGCCAGCAGCGCCGGGAGCGGGATCCCGGCGATGTTGCCGATGCCCAGGAAGCCGAAGGCCTCCCCGAAGTTGCTCAGCGGCAGCGGGCTGACCAGCTGGGCGACGCCCCGGACGGCGGTGAGCATGCCCAGGGTCACGATGAAGGAGGACAGCCCGAACACCGTCGCCAGCACCGCGTTGACCACCCCGACTGCGGCGCCGGCGAGCAGCGCCGCCCCGACGGCGACCAGCGGGGACCCACCGGACTGCGCCACCTTGCCGGCCACCACCCCGCCCAGGGCCAGGGTCGACCCGACCGAGAGGTCGATGTAGCCGGCGATCACCAGCATCGCGACCGGGGCGGCGACGATCGCGATGACCGCCGCGTCCAGGAAGACGCCCCGCAGGTTGCCCCAGCCCAGTTGCGCCCCGGTGGCCAGCTGCACGCCGGCCACCATCACCACGAGCAGCACCAGCAGCGGGTTCTGGACCAGCCAGCCCGCGGCGGCGGCCACCGGGGACGGTGCCGCGGCGGCGTGACCGGTGGACGGGGGACGACGGTCGGCGCCGTCGACGGTGGGAGGTGGGGCGGTCGTCATCAGGAGGGCTCCAGCTCGCTGTGGATGAGGTCGAGCAGCTGCTCTTCGTCGGTGTCGCGCATGTCGAGGTCGTCGACGACCCGGCCCTGGCGCATCACCAGGCAGCGGTGTGCCAGCGCGACGACCTCGTCGGGGTCGTTGCTGGCGAACAGCACCGCCAGCCCCTGGTCGGCGGCGACCTGCCGCAGGACGTCGTAGATCTCGGCCCGGGCGCCGACGTCGACGCCCTGGGTCGGGTCGTCCAGCAGGAGGACCCGGGTACCGGCCCGGTCGTTGACCCAGCGGGCGATGAGCACCTTCTGCTGGTTGCCGCCGGACAGCCGGGAGACCGGCACCGCCGGGTCGGCCGGGCGCAGGCCGAACGCGGCGGCGGTGCTCCGGAAGACCTCCTGTTCCGCCCGGGGCCGACGCCACCCCGCACGTGCGGTGAGCGACATGACCCGCAGCACGGTGTTCTCCCCCGACGAGAGGGAGCCGAAGAGCCCCTGCCGGAGCCGGTCACCAGGGACGAGTGCGAGGCCGGCACGGAGGGCGTCGTCGGGACGGCGGACGCGCACCGGGCGCCCGTCCACGGCGACCGTCCCGGAGGTGGCCGGCCGGCGACCGAAGAGGGTCTCCAGCAGCCGCGACCGGCCGGACCCCACCAGCCCGTAGAGGCCGACGATCTCCCCGGGCCGGACCACCAGGGAGACGTCGTGCAGGCCCGGTGCCCGCAGGTGCTCGATGGCCAGCGCCGGGGGCGTGTCCGGGTCCACCGGCCGCGGCGCCACGGCCGCCCCGTGCGCGCGGCCGCTCACCGCGGTCACCAGGTCGGTCTTGCTCACCCCGGCCATCGGCTGGGACCACACGACCCGCCCGTCCCGCATGACCGTGGTGCGGTCAGCGAGCTCGACCACCTCGTTGAGCAGGTGGGTCACGTACAGGACGGCGATCCCGTCGGCCTTGAGCAGCCGCACCAGGTCGGCCAGCCGGCGTGACTCCACCGGGGACAGCGCGGCGCTCGGTTCGTCCAGGACGAGCAACCGCGCGTCCCGGCTCAGCGCCTTCGCGATCTCGACCAGCTGCCGCTGGCCGATGGTCAGCTGCCGGACCGGGGTGCCCGGGGAGACGTCCAGGCCCACCCGCTCGAGCAGGCGCACCGCACGCGCCCGCTGGTCGGCCCGGCGCAGGAAGACCCCCGCCGTCGTCGTCTCCTGACCGAGGTGGAGGTTCTCGGTGACGTCCAGCCGGTCGATGAGGCTCAGGTGCTGGTAGATCACCGCGATCCCCGCGGCGATGGAGGACCGGGGGTCCAGTGCGTCGTGCGTCGTCCCACCGATCGTGATCGAGCCGGCGCTGGGCGCGGTGCCCCCGCCCAGGCACTTGATCACCGTGGACTTGCCGGCGCCGTTGTGCCCGAGCAGGGCGTGCACCTCACCGGCGGCGACGTCCAGGTCGACGTCGTCGAGCGCCAGGGTCGGGCCGTACCTCTTGGTGAGGCCACGGACGGAGACGGTCATGTCAGCCGCCGAAGGCGGTGACGTACTCCTGCAGGTCGGGGCTGTCCGGGGTGACCAGGTACACCGGGACGTCGGTCTCCGGCTCCTCCCCGCGGCCCAGGGCCAGCGGGATGTCGATGGTCGCCTTCACGATGTCCTCGGACTTGACGGTCACCACGCCGCGCACGAAGTCGCCCTCCTGCATCGCCTGGAACAGGGAGAGGTTGCCGTCGAGCCCGCCGACGTAGGTCTCCGGGTCGTCCGCCGCCCGGCCGGAGGACAGCAGCGCCTGGTAGGCGCCCTGGGCGGCGTCACCGACGGCCGCCAGCACCATGTCCACGTCGGGGTTCGCGGCCAGCACCGAGTTGGTGACCGTCAGCGCTTCCTGCGGGGTCACCGCCTGCTGCTGGGCGACGATCTCGGCATCGGGAGCGGCGTTGCGCAGTCCCTCGAGGATCCCGTTGGTCCGCTCCTGCCCGATCTGGGTCAGCTGGTCCTCCAGCACCAGCACCGTGGGGGGCTCACCGAGGTCCTCCTGCGCCCACCGGCCGGCGTCCTCCCCGAGCATCCGCCCGGACTCGGTGAAGCTGAACTGCAGCGTGCTGCTCTGGTTCTCCAGGTCGCCGCCGTAGGTGACCCAGTACTTGCCGGCGTCCAGGTACTGCTGGGCGATCGAGTCGATGCTGGCCGGGTCCATCGGGAAGGACACCACCGCGTCCACGTCGCTGTTGAGGTAGGTGGTCAGGTTCGACACCTGGGTCGACAGGTCGCTGTTGTCGTTGGTGAACTCGACGGTGACGCCCTGCTCCTCGGCGTAGTCCTGCATCTGCTGGCTGAGCACCGAGTAGATGGGCAGCGAGGTGAAGGGGAAGTCGAAGAGGATCGTGTCGACCTCGGTGTCGCCGCCCGCAGGGGTGGCCGCGACGGTGCCGCTCTCACTCGTGGTGCTGCAACCGGTCAGCGCCAGGGTCACCGCGAGCGGCGCGACGACGGCGGCGGTGGCTCGATGACGGCGTGCGGACATGAGGGCCTCGTTCTCTGCAGAGGGGACGGCGTCAGGACCGGACGGAGCCCGGCCACCCCGGGACTGGTCCCGCGGGGATGGTGACCGGAGCGAGCTCCGCCGACGGCATCACCCGGCGGCGGTGAGCTGTTCGGTAGACCCTCGGTCCCATCCGCGGTGGCCGAGGACCACCGCGTGCACCCGATCTCGCCGTTTCGCGCACCCGTCCGGGCTGCCCGGCCCGGACCCCTCGGTCAGCAGGCCGATCTCAGTCGGAGCTGGTCGCGTGGCGCCGCACCCGCCGGTCGAACCGATCGCGGCTGCTGCCCAGTGGACGGCCGAAGTACCTGCCCAGCACGACGCCGGCGGCCAGGGCCAGTCCGATCGCCGCCGCCCCGACGAGCGCGTTCACGCCGCCTGCGACGTCGGCCTCCACGACGACCGCGAAGAGGCCCCGGTAGATCGTGAGCCCGGGCAGCAGCGGGACGATGCTGCAGACCGCGACGAGCAGGGGCGGGATCCGGAGCCGATCGGTCAGCGCCTCCCCGCAGAACCCAGCGACGATGGCCGCCGCCCCACTCGCCACCGCAGGACCGGCACCGAAGGCCGCGCTCGCCGACGCCGTCGTCCACGCCAGCGCGCCGGCCGCCGTGGCGACCCCGATGGCCGCCGGGCGGGCGTGCGAGGCCAGTGCCCATGCCCCGGCCATCCCGGCGGCCGCGGCCAGCGTCACGACGAACGGCACGCCGGCCGTTCCCGGGTCGAGCACGCGGAGCGGGACCTGCGCCCGCTGCGCCAGGTCCAGGACGGCGGCGATGCCGACGACGATCCCGGTGGTCAACGTCAGCACCTCGAAGGCCCGCGCCGCGGCCGTGACCGGGAAGCCGCTGATCGCGTCCTCGGCGGCGCCCACGAAGGAGAGGCCGGCCAGCAGGACGACGATCCCAGCGGCGACCACCAGCGAGGTGCGGACATCGACCTCCCAGACGACGAGGAGGACGGCCGCCCCGGTGGCCACCGCAGCGCCGGCCACCTGCTGGAAGAACATCGGGAGCCCGCGCCGGTCGAGGGCGCGGATCGTCTGCTCGATCGCGGCCGTGGTGACCGCCGCGACCAGGGCCACGAGCCAGCCACCACCGAGCAGGAAGGCGACACAGGCCGCCACGCCCGACCAGCCGAGCGCGTGGATCGATCGGCGGTAGGGGTGCGGCGCCGACAGCACGTCGTCCAGCTGACGGTGCGCCTCCTCCAGGCCCAGGCCGGCCGTCTTGATCTCCGCCGCCAGGTCGGTGATGCCCTGGAGCCGGGTGTAGTCCAGCCCCCGCGGGCGCACGATCCGCATCAGCATGAGCGGTGGGACGTCGTCCGGGTCGTAGCTGATGGTCAGCGACGTGAACGTGATGTCGACCTGGCAGTCGGTCAGCCCGTAGCCGGCAGCCACGCGCAGCACCGTGGCGGTCACGTCGGCCGCCGAGGCCCCGACCGCCATCATCGACTCCCCGATGCGGAGGGCCAGACCCAGCGCCGAGCGGGCGGTGCCCGCGTCGACCGGGCTGGGCCGGGCACGCAGCGCGAAGGGCGCCGTCGGCGGCCCGGATCCCGAGATCGCCTTCCGCGCGCGGTCCGGCAGGCGGGTCAGGTGCTGCCGGCGGCCGGGGCTCGTGGAGGGCACTCCGCCAGGCTACGGATCACCGACGGCACGCACCGCTGACAGCCAGGGGCCGGCTCGTGGCCTTCCCCACAGCGACCGGAGGCCACCGGCGACGGACTCGTCCGGACCGACTCGCCACCGGGCACGACTTCCGACCCCGGGTCGGCGTGCCGTCGGCGGCTCGCCGATGGCGTGAGATGCGTCACGAGGACAAGCCGGTCTCGTTTCCATAACGTGCCCGTCGCGCCGACTCAGTGGGCGTGACGCCGGCCCGCCCAACCCTGCCTGCCGACCGTCATCCGCAACTCGTCAAGGCAGGGGTGGGGGAACCACCGCACACGACGCGCCGACCACCAGTCGGCTCGTCTCGGGGTGAAGCCGGCATCGCCGGCCGGGCACCGATCGCCCGAACCCGACAGCTAACCCCTCAGGCGGTGATCGGAGATCACCATGCCCAAGCACTCTGCACCTCGTCTCGTCCGCCCCCTCGTCGTGGCCGGCGTCTCCGCCGTCACGCTCGGGCTCCTGGCCTTCCCGGCACAGGCCCACACCACCACCGCGCCACCCGCAGCAGCCGCTGCACCCGCCGCCGTCCCGGCAGACCAGGAGACCGTCGAGCGGCGCGCCGCGATCGCCGCGCTCCTGGAGGCCAACGGCGGGTCCTGGCGGGCGCTCTACGAGCGCAACCGCGACCTCCACGGCGGGGGTGCCGACTCCCGCTCCGAAGGGCAGCTGCGGTTCGCCCGCGGCCTGGAGGACGGCGCACCGGCACCCGAGGCGGCTGTGACACCCGCCCCGGAAGCCGCCCCGGCCCCGGCTCCCGCCCCGGCCCCGGCCCCGGCTCCGGCTCCCGAGGCCGCCCCGGCTCCGGCTCCGGCTCCCGAGGCCGCCCCGGCTCCGGCTCCCGCCCCCGCGCC
>NZ_JPMX01000002.1 GCF_000761485.1 Modestobacter caceresii | reverse complement strand
AGACACGCTGCCAGCCTGCCGCCCCCAACCGCCAGCGGTTAGGAGACACGCCCTAGCCGTACCGACCGGGACGCCGGTGCGGTCCGCCGCTACTGCCCCAGCACCGGTTGGTCACCTCCTGTTCACGCAGAAGTCCCCCAGTTGTCAACTGTTCGTCGACCGACCTACTGTGCTCGGGGACCTGGGTCGCCGCTGCGATCGGGGCGTCGACTGCAGGGACCCACCATGCTCACCGTCATCCGGCCGCGGCGTCTGCTCGTGGTCCTGGCCGGGGTGAGCCTCCTGCTGGGAGCCGTCAGCCTCGTGCTGAACCTCGTCGTGCTCGGCGCCGACACGCCGGGCCAGCTGGCGGCGGGGATGCGCTCCGGGGTGCTCGACCTGCTCAGCGTCAACCGGGAGGCGAACCTCCCGACGTGGTTCTCCTCGGCCCTGCTGCTGGCGGCCGCTGCATCGGCGGCCGGAGTGGCCGCGTGGGCCCACCGGACCCGCGACCGCTGGCGGTGGCACTGGACGGTCCTCGCCGCGGCGTTCTGCTACCTCTCGGTCGACGAGCTGCTGCGGTTGCACGAGCGCGCCAACCACCAGGTGGGCAAGGTCGTGGAGACGAGCGGGGTCTTCACCTTCGGCTGGTGGGTGCTGGCCGCCCCGCTGGTGGTCGTCTTCGCCGCCGCGTACGTCCGCTTCCTCCGCGGGCTCCCCGGACGGATCGGGCTCCTCATCGTCGTGGCGGGGACCCTCTACGTCGGCGGCGCCATCGGCATGGAGGTGGTGGGCAGCTGGCTGGCCGACGACCGCGGGATGCTGTCCGCTCCGTACGTCCTGGCCACCACGGCCGAAGAGGTGCTCGAGATGCTCGGCGTGGTCGTCTTCCTCTACGCCGTGACCACCTACGCCAACTCCCGGATGAGCGTCGTCGACGTACCGGCCGAGAGCGCCGCCACGCGGCTGGACGAGGCTGCGGACCGCGGTGGTCGAGGTCGGCCCGATGACGCTGCGCGCACCACCGCCACGGCCCCGGGCGTCTCGGAGTTCGGCGACGACACCGGGATCGGCGGCACCCGCGCGGCCTGACCGGCCTCCGTCAGCCTCGGCGGGCGGCGAAGAGACCGGCGGCGTCCCGCAGGCTCTTGGTCGGGCGCAGCCAGGCGCCGTCCGTCGGCAGGGCGTCCAGCCGGACGCGGTCCAGCGGCTCGACGAACGCCCCGGGCACGTCCTCGATGTCGACGAACTGCAGCAGCTCGGAGCTGATCGCGTAGCCGGCGACCTCGCTGAACGCGACGACGACCACCTCGGTGCCCGCGCGCGCCAGGTCCTCGAGCGGCTCGGCGAAGTTCCGGCCGTCACCGGAGAAGACGACCAGGCGGCGCAGCTGGTGGCTGTGCGCCCGCACGCTGATGTGGTCGAGCATCGACTGGTCGATGTCGTCGTCGGGCTGGAGCTTGGGCCGGGCGAAGACGGCGTAGCCGAAGCTGCGCAGCGCCTCCACCCAGCGCTGCAGGGAGGTGGCGTGCTGCGGCGGCACGTTGGCGAAGACGCAGGCCTCGACCTCCGGCGGCTGTACCGCCCCGAGCTCCTCGGCGCCCTCGACGAACCACGCGGCGATCGCGTCGAACCGCGGCCGGGACGCCGCGGTCGGGCGCGCGCCGATCACGTTCGCCAAGGTCATGTCGATGTTCGGTGCGTCCCACACCAGCAGGTCCAGCGACGGGCGCGGCCCCTCGGACGAGAACCCCTCGTGCCCGTCCACCGATCCGGTCGCGTCGTCGAGGATCTCGGTCATCGGCCCAGTCTGCCGGTCGGGGTCCACCGGCGGGACCGGTGGGCGCACGACCGCGGTGGGCGTGCCGCCCGGGGCCGTCGCCCGACGCCGACGGCGGCCGGTCAACGGGCCGCTCCGACGCACCGACGACAGCACCGCGACCAGCTCACCCCGGCACCGTACGAGACGCACCGGACGCTCAGGTCGGGATGGTCACCAACCGCTTGATCGCCAGCAGGGCCAGCGGGGCGTAGCCGAACACCAGGGGCGCAAAGCCGCTGATCCGCAGGCCGGTCGTCGTCCCGCCGTCCGGGCCCGCGCTCACCCAGTGCGCCAGCCCCAGCCGGGTCGGCCCGACGGTGACCTGCCAGCTCCACCACCGCGCCGCGTCGGACACCTCGTCGACGACGAACGGGACGGAGGTGCGCAGCGGGTCGTGCACCCGGCCGGTGACGCCCTGGGCGATCCGGGGGGCGGTGGCCTCCACCCGGCTGATCTGCGGGGACCACTCCGGCCAGCGGGCGGGGTGCACGAAGCGGTCCCACACCTCGCCGGGGTCGACCGGGCCGGTGGCGTGCAGGGTCACTGTGGTCACCCCGGACGGGTGCCCGCCCAGCTGCCGACTGACACCCGGGCGGGCTGACGACCGGGGTCCGCCCCCGAGAGTGACCCAGGCCGGTCCATCCGCGCCCGACCAGCATGCCCCGCGCCCGCCCACCGCGCAGGTCAGGTTCCACGTGGAACCCCCGCTCGGCGCCGCCCGGGCCGGACGCGAGGATGGCGGCGTGCCCGGGCCCTCCCCCTCACCGGTCCTCCGCGCGATGACGGCGGACGACTGGCCCGCCGTCCGCGACATCCACGCCGCCGGCATCGCCACCGGCCTCGCCACCTTCGAGACCGGGCCACCGACCTGGGCGGCCTTCGACTCCTCCCGCCTGCCCGGTCACCGGCACGTGGCCACCGACGGCAGCGGCACGGTCCTCGGCTGGGTGGCGTGCACCCGCGAGTCGCCGCGGGCGGCCTACGCCGGCGTGGTCGACCACTCGGTCTACGTCGCACCGCACGCAGCCGGCCGGGGCATCGGGCGAATGCTGCTGCAGCGGCTGATCGACTCGACCGAGGCCGACGGCATCTGGACGATCCGGGCCGGGGTGTTCCCCGCCAACACGGCGAGCCTCGCGCTGCACGAGCGGCTCGGGTTCCGGGTGGTGGGCCGTCGTGAACGGATCGGCCGCCGGGTCGTCGACGGGCGGGCGAGCTGGCACGACGTGCTGTTCCTCGAGCGCCGCAGCCGGGTGGTGGGCCGGGACGGCGACCCGGCCTGACCCGCCGTCAGGCCGCGGGGCCGCCGAGCAGAAGCTGGCGCAGCAGGTGCAGGGCCAGCGTCGTCGTCCGCTGGCGCACCGCCTCCCGTGACCCGAGCAGGGTCAGCGAGCGGGCGGCCGCGCCGTCCGGGCCGGCGGCGGCCAGGTGGACGGTGCCGACCGGCTTCTCCGCCGTACCGCCACCCGGACCCGCGATCCCGGTGACGCCCACCCCGACGTCGGCGCCGAACCGGCGCCGGGCGCCCTCGGCGAGCGCGGCGGCGACCTCCGGGCTGACCGCACCCGCGGCGGCCAGCATGCCGGCCGGCACGTCGAGCAGCTGCGTCTTGGCGTCGTCGGCGTAGGCCGCCACCCCGCCGAGCACCCGGCGCGACGAGCCCGGCGGCGCGGTGAACCGCGCGGTGAGCAGCCCGCCGGTGCACGACTCGCCGATGCCCACCGTCCACCCACGCTCGTCCAGCGCAGCGGCGACCAGCTCGTCCACCGTGGGTCCGTCGCTGAACAGCGTGTCGCCGAAGTCGGCGGTGACCGCCTGCACCAGCCGCTGCTGCGCCGGCTCGGCGTCCGGGCCGTACCGGGTCACGATCTCCAGCTCGCCGTCCCGCAGGCAGGTGGTGACCTCCAGGCCGATCAGCTGGTCCTCGACCCGGCGCAGGGCGGCCGCCAGCTCCGACTCCGGCGTGCCCCACAACCGCAGCGTCGACTGGCGCAGCTCGGTGGCCCCGGCCAGCGCCCGGCGCACCGGCTCGGCCGCCAGCGCCGCCGGCCACATGCCCTGCAGCTCCGACGGCGGCCCGGGCAGCACCAGCACCGGGGGCCCGGTCCGGCCGTCGGCCACCGGGACGACGAGGCCCGGCGCCGTGCCGACCGGCTCCAGCACGGTGGCGCCCGCCGGGACCTGCGCCTGCTTGGCGACCCCGGCCGCGGTCGACGCCGGGTCCATCCGCCAGCCGCGGCGGGCGCTGAGCCGGGCGACCGCCTCGGCGATCCGCTGCTCCAGGGCCGGGTCCAGCGCCGAGGGCCGGCCCTGGAAGTCACCGACCAGGGCGGCGGTCAGGTCGTCGGCCGTCGGCCCCAGCCCGCCGGTGGTGATCACCAGGTCGGTGCCGGCGCCGGCCAGGAAGCCGAGGGCGGCCCGCAGGTCCTCGGGCCGGTCCCCGACGACGACGACCGAGCCGACGTCGACGCCTCGGGCGCGCAGCGCCTCGGCCAGCCACGGCCCGTTGCGGTCGGCCACCCGGCCGGTGAGCACCTCGGTGCCGGTGACGACGATGCCCGCGCGTGCTGCCACGGGACCGACCCTAGGGGGGGCGGCCGGACCACGGCGCGGGGGCAGGCTCCCGGTGGCCCTCCGCGGCTACGGTGTCCAGCGCCCTGCCCCGCCGTCCAGCCCGGTCCGACCAGGCCGTCGGCGCCTCGGCGCACCCCACGAGGAGGACACGTGAGCCAGCCGCACCCGCCGATCCCCGAGCCACAGCCACAGCCGGGGCCGGCACCGACCGGCGCGACCCGGCACCCCGCCGACGAGCCGGCCGGGGACCAGCACGCCACCACCGGGCACCCCGTCACCGAGCACGCCGTCACCGAGCACCCGGCCACCGAGCCCGCGGTGACCGGCACGACCGACGATCCACGCACCCAGTCGATCCTGCTGCCGCCCAGCCAGCGCCAGACGGTCGAGCCGGAGCAGCCGGACGCCGGAGCGCACGGCAGCCACCCGCCGTACCACCCCTCCTACGACCCGCCGACCGCCGTGCACGGGACCGGCGCGGTCGACGTCGGCCCCGGGTCCACAGCCACCCCGCCACCGGTCCCGGGCCCGGCCACCACCCCCGGCGCCGCACCCGGCACCCCGTCAGCAGGCGCGCAGGACGGCGGGTCCTCGTCGTCCTCGGTCCGTTCCCGCCTCGCCGCCGTCCGCTCCTCGGGCCGGCCCGGCAAGGAGCTGGTGGCCCTCCTGCTCGGCGTGCTCGGGCTCGCACTGCTCGAACTGGGGCTCAACCTCGACTTCGTCAACCAGTCGCTGTGGGACGTCGTGCCCACGTGGTCGGCGTTCGCCACCGTCGCCGCCCTCGTCGCGCTGGTGCCCTCAGCCGTCGCCCTGGCCGGGCGGCGGGAGTCCGCCCGGACGGCGTGGCGGGTCGGGGCCGGTGGCCTGGTCGCCCTCGCCGCCTTCTGGGTGCTGATCGCCCTCCCGCTCGTCGCCAGCGACCGCGGCTTCTGGCTCACCGCCGCCCTGGCCGCCACGGGCGCCGCGGTGGTGCTGGCCCCGGGCCGTCCCGAGTGACCCGGGGCCGCGGCTGGTTCCTCGGCGCCGGGGTGCTGGCCCTCGCCTCGTTGGGGTTGCCGTGGGCCGGGCAGCTGTCCGGTGCCGGGCACCCGGCGCGGGTCGCCGTCCTCGCTGCCCTGGCCCTGGCGGTGGTGGGGCTGCGCCGCCGGCAGGACCAGTGGCTCACCGCCGCGCTCGCCGCCGCCGGCGTCGGGCTGCTGCTCGGCGGGGTCGACGCGTCGTCCGGCCGGGTCGCACTGGCCGCCGCAGCGACCTGCCTGGTCCTCGGCTGCCGGGCCGCCGGGCACCGCCTGGTCCCGTCCCGGTGGGCCGGGGGCACGGCGGGCTGAGCACGGGCACTACCCGCGCACCCGCACCGCCAGCACCGCGACGTCGTCGTCCACGGAGCCGTCGAGCTCCGCGAGCAGCCGATCGCACAGCTCCTCCAGCGGGAGGTGCGCCCACTGGGCGAGCGCCTGGGCCAGCCAGGCCGTGCCGTCGTCCAGCACGGCGCCCCGGCGCTCCACCAGCCCGTCGGTGTAGAGGACGACCGTCGAACCGGGCACGAGCAGCTGGGTGTGGTCGCTGCGCAGGACGGACGGGTCGACGCCCAGCAGCAGGTCCGGCTCACGCTCGAGCACGGTGACCGTGCCGTCGGGCTCGAGCAGCAGCGGCGGTGGGTGCCCCGCGTTGCTCCAGCGCAGCAGCCGGTCGCCGGTGCCCACCTCCTCGACCGTGGCCAGGACGCCGGTGGCGAGGGTGGCCACCTGCAGGTCCTGCAGCGCCCGGTCCAGCGCGCTGAGCACCGCACCGGGGGCGCCGCGCCGGCTGTGCGCGACGCCCCGGAGCACGTTGCGGACCTGCGCCATCGCCGCCGCCGCGTGCCGGTCGTGCCCGGTGACGTCCCCGATCACCAGGGCGAGCCGGCCGTCGCCCAGCAGGAAGGCGTCGTACCAGTCCCCGCCCACCTGGGCCAGCGACGCCGCCGGCAGGTACCGGACGGCGACCTGCAGGTCGTCGGCCTCGGGCGGCTCGGTGAGCAGGCTGCGCTGCAGCGCCTCCGCCATGCCCTCGACCACGGCGTGCTGGGCCCGCTCGTCCGCCCGGGCCCGGATCCGCTCCAGCGCCAGCGCGGACTGGGCGGCCAGCGCGTGCAGCAGCTCGAGGTCGCTCTGCGCCAGTGCCGGGGGGTGCATCCAGCCCACGCTCAGCGACCCGATCCGCCGGGAACCGCTCTCCAACGGCACCGCGGCCCAGGCCTGGACGCCGGTCGCCGCGGACAGCCGGGCCAGCTCGGGCGAGAACGCCTCGGTGGCCGCGCGGTCGGGCAGGACCACCCGCGCCCCCGTGCGGGCCGCCACGCAGCTGGGGTAGGGCCCGTCCAAGGGCAGCACCGTCTCCGGGCCGACGCCGACCGGGGCGATGCCGTCGGTGAGCACCAGCCGCAACCGGCCCTCGCCGTCGCAGACCCCGAGCACGCCGCCGTGGGCGCCCAGCACGACCAGGCCGCGCTCGTTGACCACCCGGGCGAGGTCGTCGAGGGTCTCCGCCCGCCCCAGGGCCAACGCCACGCCGGAGAGGGCGGCGAGTCGGCGCGCGGTGTCCGCCTCGGCCTGCCGGGCGGCGCGGAGCTCGGCGCCGCGGGCGAAGAGGTCGCTCTCCACCTCCAGCACCCGGCGGTGCCAGCGCTGCCCCCGGCCGCTGGGGTGGTCGGACATGGCCTGCTGGCGCACGTAGTCGGTGATGTCCTCGACCCGCTGGAGCAGGTGCCGGCAACGCCCCTCGTCGTCCGGCACCGGGACGCTGATCAGGCTCCAGAACCGCTTGGTGAAGCCACCGGAGCCGTCGGGGATGTCGAACTCCTGGACGGGCAGGGTCTGCGGGCGGCAGGTGTCCCGGGCCCGCTCCAGGGACGCCCGGATGCGGCTGCCACTGGCGTCGGGGGCGGTCGAGTCGGGGTTGCCGGGGAACGCCTCGAAGACCGGCCGCCCGACCAACTCGGCCAGGGTCCGACCGGTGTTGGCCAGGTAGGCCGGGTTGGCGTCGACGATGACCAGCTGCGGCGTCAGCACCAGGTAGGGGGTGGGCATCGCGGCGAAGAGCGCCGCGTGATCAGGGGACGACACCGCCAGGTGCGCGCCAGGACCCCCGTTGCCGATCGGGTGGTCCGACCTGTTCGCCCCCGCGCTCATGACCCTGGATGCCCCCCATGGCCACTGCCTCGTCGGACCGGGCCTGTGGCGGGCAACATACCGGCGCGGGACCTCGCCGGGGGGCGCCTCGCTCAGTCCTTGCTGGGCTTGCCGTTCCCGTTGCCGTTCCCCGCGCCGTTGCCGTTCCCGTTGCCGTTCCCGTTGCCGTTCCCCGCGCCGTTGCCGTTCCCGTTGCCGGTGGGCGGGGCGGACGTCTCCGGGTCGGGGGTGGTCGCGCCGTCGTCCGTCTCGTCCTCGGCCGGCTCCTGGGTGCCGGGCACCTCGGTCTCGCCGCCCTCTGCCGACTCACCTCCCTCGGCCGGTCCCTCCTCGACCGTCTCGCCGGTCGTCGCGGTGGGCGTCGGGGTCGGGGCCTGGGTCGGCTCGGGGGCGGCGGTGGTCGCCGGGGCGGGAGCCGGCTGCTGGACCACGGTGTCGACCGTCCGCTCCCGGCTCGGCCGGACCGGCGCCGGGGTGTCGCTGGGGGCGACGGCGTAGCTGACCAGGACCGTCTCACCCGCGCGGAGCTCCGTCGCCAGCGGCGCCACGTCGACGACCGTGCCGGGGTCGGCGGAGTCGGTCTCCGTGGGCTGCGCCTCGACGACCAGGTCGAGGGCCTCCAGCTGGGCACGGACGGCGTCGACCGGGCGGCCCAGGTAGTCAGCGGCGTCCAGGACCACGGTGGCCGGGGAGGCCACCACCTCCCCGGGGACCTCCACGGCGGCCGCGATCGGCGTCGTCCCGGTCGGGGCGAAGGCCTGGAGCACGACGGCCGCCATGCCGGCCCCCACCAGCAGCGCGACGAGCGGGACCAGCAGCCGGCCCAGGCCGCCCTGCGGAGCGGGACGGCGGGTGGAGCCCTCGGTGGCCGACGACGCCCCGGCCAGCGCAGCCGCGTCCGGCAGCAGCCAGAAGCTCTGGGTGTCGGTGCGCTGCACCGCCGGCAGCTGTCGCCCGGCGAGCACCTCGTCGATCGCCGCGACGACGGCTTCGCCGTCGGGGTAGCGCTGGGCAGGGTCCTTGACGATGGCGCGCTCGACCAGCCGTCGCACGCCCTCGGGCAGCTCCGCGGGGAGCGGGGCGGGCTGGTCGCGCAGGTGGCGCAACGCGATGGTCACCGAGTTGTCACCGTCGAAGGCGCGCGCGCCGGTCAGGCACTCGTAGCCGACCATGCCCAGGGCGTAGACGTCGCTGGCCGCCGTGGCGTGGGCACCCGCGGCCTGCTCCGGGGAGAGGTAGGACGCGGTGCCGACCACCTGGCCGGTCTGGGTGAGCGGCACGCTCCCGGCCGACCAGGCGATGCCGAAGTCGGTGATCTTGACGGTGCCGTCCCACCGGACCAGCACGTTCCCCGGCTTGACGTCCCGGTGCACCACCCCGGCAGCGTGGGCGGCCGCCAACGCGGAGGCGGTCTGCCGGAGCACGTCGAGCGTCCGGTCCGGCGACAGGCGCTCCTCGCGGGCCAGCACGGTCGACAGCGACTGGCCCTCGACCAGCTCCATGACCAGGTAGGCCAGGTGCTCGCCGGAGCCGTCGACCGCCGACTCCTCGCCGTAGTCGTAGACGGCGGCGATGTTCGGGTGGCTCAGCGCGGCCGCGTGGTGCGCCTCGGCGCGGAAGCGGGCCAGGAACAGCTCGTCACCGGTGTACTCGCTGCGCAGCACCTTGACCGCGACGGTCCGGTCGAGCAGCTGGTCGTGCGCGCGCCACACCTGGCCCATGCCGCCGGAGGCCAGCAGGGTCGCCAACTCGTAGCGGTTCCCGAGGCTCCTCCTCGTGGGCTCCACCACCGTGCGCCGTCCCCTCGTCCTGCGTCGTCATCACGTGCGAACCCCAGCCGGCCGGCGCTGGCGGGCTGGACGCACCGAAGGGGTGGATGCCCCGCCGGAGCGTTCCTACACATGCCGGCGACCGGCTCGTCGGCCGAGGTGAGCAACGTCAGGTCGAGACGGACCGTTCCCGCGCGAGACGCTCCCCTGCGGCAGCCAGCCAGTGGGCCGGGTCGGCCATGGCGCCCTCGACCGAACCGGCCAGCTCGGTGAGCGAGAGCGCACGGGCCACCGGCAGCTCGTCTGCCGCCACGACGCGGCCGGCGACCACCGCCACCGGCACCGCCGCACCGCGTGCCCGCTCGACCAGGTCGCCCACCACCTTGCCCCGCAGCGACTGGGCATCGAACTGCCCCTCGCCGGTCACCACGAGAGCCGCCCCCCGCAGGGCCTCGTCCAGACCCGCGGCGGCGGCCACCGCCTGCGCGCCGCTGACGAACTCCGCCCCCCAGCAGGCCGCGAAGCCGTAGGCGGTGCCGCCGGCCGCCCCGGCCCCCGGCGCCTCCCGGTCGCCCCCGAGCAGGTCGGCCAGCCGGGCCAGCGCCGCGTCGAGCTCGGACACCTGCGTGGGGTCCGCGCCCTTCTGGGGCCCGAACTGGCCGGCGGCGCCCAGCGGCCCGAGCAGCGGTGCGGTGACGTCGACCAGGCACTGCACGCCCCCGGCCGGCGGCGGGACCAGCCCGGCCAGGTCGACCCGGGCGAGCCGGGACAGGGCGCCGCCGCCGGGGGGCAACGGCGCCCCGTCGGCGTCCAGGAAGCGGGCACCCAGCGCAGCCAGCGCACCGGTGCCGCCGTCGGTGGTGGCGGAGCCGCCCAGGGTGAGCATCACCCGGTGCACGGCCGGGTCGGCGAGCACGGCTGCCAGCAGCTGCCCCAGCCCCCGGGTGGTGGCGCCCAGCGGGTCGGGCTGCTCGAGCAGCGGCAACCCGGCCGCCCGGGCCATCTCCACCACCGCCGTCCCGTCGGGGAGCAGCAGCCAGGCGGCGTCCACCGGGCGCCCGTCCGGCCCGGTCACCGGCGCACTGCGCCAGCAGGCGGCCGGCAGGTCGTGCCCGAGCGCCTCGAGCGTGCCCTCACCGCCGTCGGCGAGGGGGACGGCGACCAGTTCGTCGTCCGGCCGTACCCGGCGCCAGCCGGCGGCCAGCGCCTCCGCGGCCGCCGCCGCACCGAGCGTGCCCTTGAACGAGTCGGGGGCGATCACCACCCGGGTCACCCTCGGTCACCGTCGCCGTCGTCGCCGCACCACATGACCGGCAGCCTCGCCGGTGCCGGGGGCGGGCGGCAAGCCGGGTGGGTCGGGCCGGCGAGGAACGTGCCGCCAGCCGGTACCGATCGGCCCGGGAACTGCCGAGGAGGACCGCGACGGCCGCTCGCGCAAGTCCACGACCAGGAGTGCAGGTCCGATGATCGGTGCCATGTCCACGTCCGCCACCCCCGCCCGGGCACTGCGACCCCTCACCGTGAGCGCCGCACCGGCGCGCTGGCGGCGGAACGCCCTCGCCGCCCTCACCGCCGAGGACCGCGCGCTGCTCGCCGAGGCGACCGGCGTGCAGCTGACCGCGGACGGCGAGCGGGCCGACGGTCGCGAGCTGGTGCCGGCCGTCGCCTCCGCCGTCGCCCGGGATCGGCTGACCGGGCTGCTGCCCACCGGCCGACCGGTCAGCCGGGGCTACCTGGAGCAGATGTGGGCCGCACTGCCCCTGGGGCCGGGCTCGGCCGGGACGATCAGCGACATCACCGCGCTGCTGGACGTGCTGGCCCGCCGGGACGCGCACCAGGCCCTGGCCCGCCCGGCCTGACCCAGTCTGACCCGGCCTGACCCGGCCTGACCCGGCCTGACCCGGCCTGACCCGGCCTGACCCGACTCGGCCTGACCCGAGCCGACCCGACCTCGCGCAGGCGTCGTCGGCGTCGGCGTCGGCGCCGTGCCGGACAGGTCGACCTGCGTGGCTAGTGCTCTGGTGCACCAGTGCAACCAGAGCACTAGCGCACCGGTCACCACACGGTCAGCCGCGCCTGAATCCGGTCGGGGGACTCGGGAGGACGTAGGAGGTCCGCGGGCGCGCCGCCGGGTCGACGGGGTCGACTCGGCCTGCTGCCGCGCGGTGCCCCGGCTCGCGGCGCGGGAACTGCCGTACCAGCAGAATGGGCCGCGCCCGGAACGCCGTCAGCAGAGGAGCTGTCGATGCACCCCCAGGACACGCCGTCGACCAGCGAACGGACCAGCACCGCACTGCCGGAGCAGGTCGGGGTGATCGGCGGCGGTCGGATGGGCGCCGGGATCGCCCAGGCGTTCCTGGTCGCCGGGGCACGGGTCGAGGTGGTCGAGGCCGGTGACGAGGCAGCCGAGGCCGCCCGCGGCCGGGTGTCGGCCGGCCTCGAGGAGGCCGCCCGGCGCGGCAAGCTGACCGCTGAGGTCGCCGAGGTCCTCGACCGGCTGACCCTGGTCGACTCACCCGCCGAGCTGACCGAGGACGCCGGCCTGGTGGTGGAGGCGGTGCCCGAGCGCGCCGATCTCAAGGTCGCCGTGCTCACCGCCGCGGAGGCGGTGCTGGGGCCGGACGCCGTCCTGGCGACCAACACCTCCTCGCTCTCGGTCACCGAGCTGGCCGCAGCGCTGCAGCGGCCGGCGCGCTTCCTGGGCCTGCACTTCTTCAACCCGGTGCCGGCCTCGAAGCTGGTCGAGGTGGTCGTCGCGCCGGAGACCGCCGAGGACGTCGTCGCGGCCTCCCGCGACTGGGTGCGGGCGCTGGGCAAGACCGACGTGGTCGTCCGCGACTCCCCCGGCTTCGCGTCGTCCCGGCTGGGCGTGCTGCTCGGTCTGGAGGCGATCCGGATGCTGGAGGAGGGTGTCGCCGACGCCGAGGCGATCGACGCGGCGATGGAGCTGGGCTACCGGCACCCGATGGGCCCGCTGCGCTCGACCGACCTCGTCGGTCTGGACGTGCGCCTCGCGATCGCCGAGTACCTCGCCGGCACCCTGGGCGAGCGCTTCACCCCACCCCAGTTGCTGCGTGACAAGGTGGCCGCCGGAGAGCTGGGCCGCAAGACCGGTCGCGGCTTCCACGACTACGCAGAGGACTGAGAGGACGACGATGTCCACACCCGGCTCCGAGCCCACCGTCACCCGCGCCGACGCCGACGGCGTCGCCACGCTGACCCTGCAGCGACCGGCGCTGTCCCACCGGCTGCGCACCGAGCTGCTCGCGCACGTGCGGGACGTGGCCGCGGACGAATCGGTGCGCGCCGTGCTGCTCACCGGCAGCGGTCGGGCCTTCTGCGTCGGCCAGGACCTCGCCGAGCACGTCGAGGAGCTCCGCTCCGAGCGTCCGGACGCCGGGCCGTCGCTGTCGGTGGTCGAAGCCGAGTACAACCCGCTGATGCTGGCCCTGGCGGCACTGCGCGTCCCCCTCGTCGTGGGGGTCAACGGCGCCTGCGCCGGAGCGGGCCTGGGCATCGCGCTCGCCGGCGACCTGCGGGTCGCGGCCGCCGGCGCCAAGTTCACCACCGCGTTCACCGGCATCGGGCTGTCCAGCGACTCCGCGCTGGCCTCGCGGCTGGTGCACTGCGTCGGCGGGTCCCGTGCCACGGAGCTGCTGCTGCTCCCCGAGCCGTTCCTCGCCGAGACCGCCGCCGAGTGGGGGCTAGTGCACCGCGTCGTCCCGGCCGCGGACGTGCTCGCCGAGGCGACCGCGCTCGCCACCCGGCTCGCTGCCGGGCCGACCCGGGCCTACCGGGCGGTCAAGACGGTGCTGGCGACGGCGGCCACCGACAGCCTCGAGGACACCCTGGCGCTGGAGGCCAGCCTGCAGACCGACCTCGGGGCGACCGCCGACCACCGCGAGGCCGTCGAGGCGTTCCTGGGCAAGCGACCGGCGGTCTTCACCGGCCGCTGATGGATCGAGGCCCCCTCCCTGGAGGGGCCCGGGTTCCACGTGGGACCGCTGGCTGGCGGCGGTGCAGGCTGAGCAGACGTCGACGCCGGACACCGGCCAGTGCGCCTCGGTGGTCACCCGGGCCAGGGTGCCGCAGACGGTGAGCTCGCAGGCGCCGTCCAGGTCGGCGGGGGCCCGGTGCACCTCCACGGCGTGCCAGAGCGCGGCGGCCGGCCCGTGCGCACGGCTGCGGGCGGCGGCGAACGTCAGCGTCTGCGTGGTCACCCCTGGGTCGTCGGCAGCACCGGCCTGCCGGTGCAGGGGCTCCGCCGCCGGCTCACCCCATCGGATGACCCGGCCCGGTGCCCAGGTGTGGACCCGGCGTGGCAGCGTGCACGGCGACGTCCCACCGCCTGCGAGGAGACCCTGGTGCAGCTGACCAAGCACGGACACGCCTGTGTGGTCCTGTCCGACGGCGACCGACGGCTGGTCGTCGACCCGGGTGCGTTCACCGCCGACGACGCCTGGCACGGCGCCTCGGCCCTGCTGGTCACCCACCAGCACCCCGACCACTTCCTGCCCGACCGGGTCCGCGCGGCGCTGGACGCCGACCCGGCGCTGGAGGTGTGGACGAACTCGGCGGTGGCCGAGCAGCTGGCCGGCGCGGGCCCGCGGGTGCACGTGGTCGGTGCCGGCGACGCGTTCACCGCCGCGGGGTTCGGGGTCACCGTGCACGGGGAGTGGCACGCCGTGATCCACCCGGACCTCCCACGGGTCCGCAACGTCGGGTTCCTCGTCGAGGAGCGGGTCTTCCACCCCGGCGACGCGCTCACCGTGCCGCAGGCCGCCGTCCCCACGCTCCTGCTGCCGGCGCACGCCCCGTGGTCCAAGACCGGCGAGCTGATCGACTACCTGCGCGAGGTGCGCGCCGAGCGGGCGCTGGCCGTGCACGACGGCCTGCTCAACGACACCGGCCTCGGTCTCGTGGCCGGGTTGCTCGGTGAGCGTGGCCCCGGCCAGCCGGTGCCCTACGCGCGCCTGGCCCCCGGGGAGTCCGTCGAGGCCTGAGGCCCGTCGGCCGGCGGTGCGAGGGACAGCGGCACCCCGACCCGCGGGTCCAGCTCGGCGATCCGGGCCGCGTAGCGCCGCACCCGGTCCCGCTCGGTGAGCAGCGCGCGCTCGGTCTCCACCTGGTCGGTGACATCGGTCTGGATCCCGATGTACTGGACGACGGCGCCGGTCTCGTCCGTCACCGGGGTCAGCGTGCACTCGTTCCACCAGGTGCTGCCGTCGGCCCGCCGGTTGAGCAGGACCTCCCGGCACTCGGCACCGGCCGCGATCGCCGCGCGCATGCGGCCCACGGCGGCCGGGTCGGTGTCGGGGTCCTGCAGGAAGCGGCAGTTGCGGCCCAGCAGCTCGGCGGCGGGCTGGCCGGCCAGCCGCTCGAACGCGGGGTTGACGTAGACCAGCGGCTGGTCGGGCAGCCGCAGGTCCACGATCGTGACGCCGGTGCCGACCGCGGCCAGCGCCCGGTGCAGAAGCGCCTCCCCCGGATCGCCGGCGGAGCGCCCGGTGAGCAGCGAGACCACGCCGGCCGGGACCGCTGGCACCTCGCCGTCCTCCGTGGACGCACGCCGCAGGGTGTTCGGCGCCACCCGGGAGAGCAGCGCCCGGGCGGCCCGCACCACCGTGTCACGCTCGTAGGTGAGGGCGAAGGCGAACCGGCGCGCCATGTCCGGGCCGTCGTCCCCGAGGTCGCGGGCCAGCAGCGCGGCGCTGAAGTGCGGGCTGAGCACCACGACGTCCCACTCGCCGCGCACCGGGTCACCGGCCGCCAGGTCCGCGCCGCGGAGGCCGGGCATCGGCTCCACCGGCAGGTCCTCGCCCAGGGCGGCGACGAACCCGACCCGCTCGACCAGGTCCCGGTAGCGGAGCCGGGTCGCCGGCGTCACGTGCCGCGCCTCCTGGAACGTCGAGGCGACCACGCAGGTCTCCCCCAGTCGCAGGGCCTGCCGTTCCAGTTGCTTGCTGAGCTCGATCAACAGCGCCTTGGGCGCCTCCCGGACCGGTACGCGCGCCGGCAGGCAGGCGAACGGGGACACCAGCTCGCCGCGTGGGTCGGCGGGCTGGACGGCGGGCAGCCGGAGCGTGCCCGGTCGAGCACCCGAGGCGGCACCGGGCCCCGGGCGACCGAACAGCCAGCCCTGCCCCAGCGTCGCCCCCAGCGCCCGCGCCATGGTCAGGTGCGTGCCTTCTCGATGCCCTCGGCGAGCACGAGCGCCCCGGTCGACTCGGCGTAGGCGTTGACCGCGTTCATGATCTCCGCGATGGCCGGGCCCGGACGTTCCTGCACCAGGCGCAGGTCGAGCTTGACGACGTCGGGCCGCAGCAACGGCATGAAGGCCAGCGAGAGGGACTCGGCACCGACGTCGTCCAGGGCGATCGCCCAGCCGAACTCCCGCACCCGCTCGACGGTCCGCAACAGTTCCGCCGGCCGGGCGGCCAGCGCGCGCTCGGTGATCTCCAGGACCACCCGCAGGTCCCCGGGCACGGGCAGCTCCGGGTCGAACAGCGCCGCCACGGGGGCGTCGTCGAGGACCTCGGGCTCGACGTTGACGAAGACGGTCGAGGGAGCCAGCAACCCCTGCGCCACCGCGCCGCGCAGTGCGGCGGCCCGGCACGCCTGGTCCAGCTCGGTGAGGCAGCCCGCGTCGCGCGCGGCGGCGAACAGCGCGTCCGGCGCCTCGAACGGGCCCTCCGGGCCGCGGGCGAGCGCCTCGTAGGCGACCACCCGTCCGCTGTCCAGCTCGACGATCGGCTGGAACACGCTCCGGACCGCACGGTCCGCGATCACCGCACGGATGTCGGTCGTCCGCTGCTCCCCGAACTGCGCCACGTCGTCCCCCATCGGAGCCGGGCATCGACCCCTGGAGTCTGACAGCATCGTCGTGCTCCGGACGGGTGAGCACACCGGTGGGCGTCACCGGACAGGCCGCAGGCGAGAGGGGGCGCGGTGAGCGCTGCGTACCAACTGCCGACCTGGGCCGTCCTGCCGGCCCGGGCCGACGCGACCTTCGACCGGCTCGCCCGGTCGGCGGCCGAGGCGCTGCGCGCCCCCCGCGCACTGGTGGTCCTGGTCAGCAAGGCCGGGCAGGTCTTCCCGGGCGCCTTCGGGCTGCCCGAGCCGTGGGCCAGCCGCCGTTCGATGCCGTTGAGCCACTCGATGAGCAAGTGGGTGGCCACCAGCGGCAGCCCGCTCGCGCTGCGCGACGCCCGGGAGCACGCCGAGTTCGCCACCGGCCCCTCCGTCCAGGAGCTGGACGCCGTCGCCTACGCCGGGATGCCGCTGTGGGGCGTGCACGGGCAGCCCATCGGCGTGCTGTGCGTCATCGACACCAGCCCCCGGGACTGGACCGAGCCCGAGCTCGCGGCGCTGCACCGGATGGCCGACGACAGCTCCCGGCAGCTGCGGTTCCGGGTGATCGAGCTGGCCGAGCAGGAGGCGCACGCGGTCGCCGTCCGGGACGACAGCGCCGCCCAGAGCGCCGCCGAGGCGGCGCGCGCCGCGTTCGTGCTGGCCGAGGCCGATGCCGACCGGGCCCGGGTGGTCGCCCGGCTCAGCACCGCGCTGCTGCCGGCGGAGACGCTCCCCGAGCTGTTGCACACGGTGGACCGGCTGGTCCGGTCCCCGCTCGGCGCCACGACCGTGCTGCTCGGGGTGGCCGAGGTCGGTGCCCCGGAACTGCAGGTCTGGTCGACGGCGTCCAGGGCACCGCGGGGCACCGGCCCCGTCGCGTGCCTACGGGTGGACGACGCCCACCCACTGGCGGCGGCGATGCGCGAACGGCACCTCGTGGCGGTCGCGACCCCGGAGGAGGCCGGGGCCTTCCCGGGGCTGCTCGAGCTGCCCGGTGCGGGTCCGGTCCTCGCCGTCCACCTGCCGCTCGGTCAGCACCACTCCGACGCAGCGCTGCTGGTCGGCTGGCGACAGCCCCGCAGGCTGGACGCACCGGTGCGGGCCGTCGTCACCGACCTGGCCCGGCCGGTCGGCCACGCACTGGACCGGGTGCTGCTGCGCGACCAGCGGCTGCGGCTGGCCGAGCTGCCGCCGGGGCCGGCCCAGGCCTGACCCGGCCCGGCTCAGCGACCGCCGACGGACACCTCGAACTCGACCTGGCTCACGTCGGGCCGCAGCCGGCTGAACGAGTGCACCAGCGGGTGCCCCGACGTGTCCCGGACGGTGGTGCGCACGACGAGCAGCGGCGAGCCCGCGGTCACCTGCAGCACGTCGGCCTCGTCCGCGGCCGCCGTCCCGACGTCGACGAAGATCCGGGCGTGCGCCAGATCGGCGGAGTACTCCCGGCGCAGGAACTCGTAGAGCGAGCCGTGGCTGAAGTCCTCGGTGGCCGCCTTCGGGTAGCGGGTGGCCGGCAGGAAGCTGCGGACGACGTGGTTGGGGAGCCCGTCGACGCTGCGCAGCCGGACCAGCTCCACGACGTCGTCGGCGGTGCCCACCCCCAGCTCGGTGGCGATCGGCGGAGCGGCCGGGACGACGCGCTGGGTGAGCACCGAGGTGCCCACCTGGGCGCCCTGCTCGGTCATCACCGAGTGGAAGCCGGCGATCCGGTGCACGAAGCTCTCGCGGTACTCGTGCCGGATGCCGGGCCGGCTGACGAAGGTGCCGCGACCCTGCTCGCGGATCAGGTGTCCGTCGGCGACGAGCCCGTCGACCGCCCGGCGCAAGGTGATCCGGCTGACGCCGTACTCGGCGCACAACACCGGTTCGGGAGGGAGGAGGGTGTGTTCCGGCAGCGCGGACGCGCGTCGCCGCAACGCCTCGCGCACGGCGAGGTACTTGGGCCCCGCCTCCGAACTCGCCACGCCCAGAAAGGTACTGCACCATGAGACGTCTAGACGTCATGACGTACGGTTCACCCGCCCGACCCCCTCGTCCGGAGGAGAGCACGTGCGCATCGGAGTCCTGACCGGCGGCGGAGACTGCCCCGGCCTCAACGCCGTCCTCCGGGCGGTGGTCCGCACCGCGGAGAAGCAGTACGGCAGTGACGTCGTGGGGTTCCGCAACGGCTGGCGCGGCCTGCTCGACAACGACGCGATGCCGCTGGACCGGCCCATGGTCCACAACCTGCTGACCCGGGGCGGCACGATCCTCGGCTCCGCCCGGGTGGCGCCGCAGAAGCTGCACGACGGGCTGGGCCGGATGCGCGAGGTGCTCGACGCCCACGGGGTGGACGTGCTGGTGCCCATCGGCGGCGAGGGCACGCTCACCGCTGCGGCGTGGCTGTCGTCCGAGGGTGTGCCGGTGGTCGGCGTCCCGAAGACGATCGACAACGACATCGACGGCACCGACCTCACCTTCGGCTTCGACACCGCGGTCAGCATCGCCACCGAGATGATCGACCGGCTGCACACGACCGCCGAGTCCCACCAGCGCGTCCTGCTGGTCGAGGTGATGGGCCGGCACGCCGGCTGGATCGCGCTGAACTCCGGGATGGCCGCGGGCGCGCACCTGGTGATCACCCCCGAGGAGCCCTTCGACATCGAGGCGGTCTGCGAGATGGTCACCGCCCGGTTCGAGCGGGGCCACCGGCACGTCATCGGGGTGATCAGCGAGGGCGCCACGCCCAAGCCGGGCACGATGCCGCTGCGCGACGGCGGGCTGGACGAGTTCGGCCACCGGCGGTTCACCGGGGTCGCCCAGCAGCTGGGCGAGGAGTTGGAGCGGCGCACCGGCAAGGAGGTGCGGACGACGGTGCTCGGCCACGTGCAGCGCGGCGGCACACCGACGTCCTTCGACCGGGTGCTGGCCACCCGCTTCGGCCTGCACGCCACGATCGCCGCCCACGAGGGGCACACCGGGCAGATGGTCGCGTTGCAGGGCACCGAGATCGGGCTGGTCCCGCTGGCCGATGCCGTGGCGCGACTGAAGACCGTGCCCCCGTCGCGGCTGGGCGAGACCACCGCCTTCACCGGCTAGCGGCCACCGCCCCTGTTCGCACGCTCTCCGTGCGCTCTGCTCGTGCCGCAGCACGTGCACAGCGCGCGGAGAGCGTGCCATGCGGGCGGCCCGGGCCTCAGCGGCGCGGGGCGGTCGGCTCGCCGGGCAGCAGCTCGATCACGTGACCTCCGGGCGCGCGCCCACGCGCATCGGCGGCCCCCAGTAGCCGGCTCCGGAGGAGACGTACAGCTGGGTGTCCCCCTGCTGCGACCAGCCCTCGACCACCGGCTGGTCCAGCAGGACGGCGTAGTCGAAGGGCCAGAGCTGGCCGCCGTGGGTGTGCCCGGACAGCTGCAGGTCGACCCCGGCGGCGCGCGCCTGCTCCACCTGCACCGGCTGGTGCGCCAGCAGGACCACGGGGACGGCGTCGTCCCGGCCGTCCAGCGCGGCGTCCAGGTCGGCGCCGTGACCGGGCAGCCCGGAGGCGGCCGCCGTCCGGTCGTCGATGCCGGCCAGGTCCACCGTCGCGCCCCCGCGGCCGATGGACACCCGCTCGTTGCGCAGCACGTCGACCCCGAGGGTGGACAGGTGCCGCAGCCACTGCCCGGTGTCGACGAAGTACTCGTGGTTGCCGGTCACGAAGTAGACGCCCTGGTCGCTGACCAGGTCGGCCAGCGGGGCGACGTCCTCGCGCAGCTCGCTCACCTCGCCGTCGACCAGGTCCCCGACGATCGCCACCACGTCGGGGCGCTGGGCGTTGACCGTCTCCACGAGCCGCTCGAAGCGCCGCCCGCCGTAGGTGGAGGACAGGTGCCCGTCGGAGAAGGTGACGATCCGGAGCCCGGCCATGGCCGGGTCCAGCCGCGGGATCCGGATCGGCACGCGGCGGACGACCGGGGCCGAGTTGGCCAGGACGACGCCGGTGCCCGCCGTCCCGACCGCGACCGCACCCGCCCCGACCACCAGCGAGCGGGCCAGGAACAGCCGGCGGGAGGGGTCCTGCACGGGGCGGTCCGCCCGGACCGCACCGCCGCCCGACGCTGTGCCCGGCTCCGGCGGAGCCGCCTCGTCGAACGGCTCGGACCGGCGTCGACGCTGCACCAGCCGGGCGACCACGCGGATCGGCTCGGTCGCCAGCGTGGCGAGGAACAGGTAGAACGCCAGGCCCAGCCAGGTGTACCCGACCCAGTCCAGCACCCCGTCCCCCACCGAGAGGCGGCCGCGCAACAGCACGACGAGCACCGGCAGCACGGCCAGGACGACGAGCAGCACCGTCAGCCGGCGCCGGACGCGCCCGGGCCGGGTGGTGCTGCGCACCAACCGCCACCAGAGGTAGCCGTGCAGCAGGACCATGACGAGCAGCACGGTCAGGCCGAAGCCGAGCAGGCCGATCAGGGACACCGGCGCGCTCCTGGGGTCGGGGTGGTGCGCCCGACGCTACGTCGACTGGGTCTTCAGCACCGTGCGCAGCTCCGGCCAGCGCAGCCAGAAGTCCCGCTCCGCCTGCTGGCACCGGGCCTCCTCGAGGGCGTGCAGGCGGCCCCAGGTGAAGGCGTTCTCACCGGCTGCGAACGCCGCCCGGCCGAGCTGGACGCAGAGCGGCCGGGTGATGAAGGTGTCCTGCCGGTCGCCGAGCACCTCCTGGACGCCCTTCAGCGTCGACACCAGCTCGGCCACCGGTGCGCCCAGCACCGGCACCGCCGCCTCGGCGGTGTAGCGCAGGCGCTTGGCGGCCTTGCGCACGTCGTGCAGGGCCTCGGCCTCGTCGCTGTCATGGGCCGCCTCGACGCTGCGCCGCAACCGGCGGCCGGTGCGCGCGACGACCTCGCGGAGCACCTCCTCCGCCGGCCGGGCCGCGGCCTCGGTGAGCGGTGGCGCCTCGACCAGCGCGTCGAGGTCCTCGCGCAGCTGCAGGTAGGCGGGTGTGTTCAGCGCCTTGCGCGCCTGCGCGTCACCGGCCTGCTCGTCCCGGACCGCCTCCTGCTGCAGCCGGGCGACCACCGGGCCGAGCACCAGCTCGGCCGGCTCGGCGTCGACCAGGTCCCGCAGGTGGGCGACCGCCACCTCGCCGTCCCGGCTGGGGGACAGCGCCGACCCGACCTGCGCGAGCTCCTCGCGCAGCGGGTCCGTCTGCGTGCGGTCGAGCACCGGGCGGAAGGCGGCGAGCGTGCTGCGCAGCCGACGGCAGGCGACCCGGACCTGGTGGACGCCGTCGGGCTGCCCGGTGCGGACCATCAGGTCGGCGTCCTGCAGCGCCCGGACCTGCGCGGCCAGCGCGGCACGGACGACGTCGCCGGCGGGCGTGCCCGGCGCGTGCCGGTGCTTCTTCTTCTTGCCCTTCTTCTTCCCGGCCCGCTCCGGGGCCGCGGCGGGCGGCTCGACCGCTCCGTCGGCGTCCGCCAGCCGGTGGGCGAGCACGCGGGTCAGCTTGGCCGGCGAGGACGCCGGCCGGGCGCCGGCCGTGACGAGCAGCCCGGCGACGTCGGCGAGCAGCTGCTCGTCGCCGTCGACCAGCTCCACCTCGACCTCGCGCCAGGTGGTGACCACGGCGGCCTCCCCCGGCGCGGCCGGCAGCGCGGTGCCCGTGACGTGGTCGTCGGCGACCTCGACCAGCACCCGGCCGTCGGCGTCGACGAGCTCACGGACCACCCGGCGGGTGCGCAGCGAGGCCACCTGGGCCGCCGGAGCGCGGCGGACGATGCCCAGCACCGGCTCCAGCACGGCCTTGGGCGGGGTCTTGGTGGCCCTGCCGAGGGGGGAGTGCAGCTCCCGGCGCGCGCCGGCGACGGCCGGCAGCTTCACGTGCCAGCCGGCGTCCGGGCCGCCGGTGCGCCGCCGCATCGTGACCCGGGCCCGGGCCAGCCGCAGGTCGGTGGTGTCGTAGTAGGCGGCCTCCAGCGCGTGCTCGACCGGCTCGCGGACCTCGACCACGCCCGGCGCACCGCCGAGGTCGGGCAGTTCGAACGCCTCGTCGACGTCGAACTTCCGCTCGATCTCCACATGCTCGACAGCCACCGGCGTCACTCCTCCTGCACCGGGCCACCCTCTGCTGGGCGCCCCGTTGTGAGCCCTCCGTCCTACCGCACGCGGGTGAACAGCGCACCCGGCGGTGATCACCGTCCCGCGCTGGGCACCATGGACCCCGTGCCCCGCCGACCTCCCGCGCGCCGTCGATGGACCCCCACCGTCTTCGCGGTCCCGTGGGCCGTGGCGGCGACGCTCCGGCTGACCGGCACCGAACGCGGCTTCCCCCTCGTGCCCGCACTGGCCTTCACGCCGTACGTCGCGGCCACCAGCGTGCTGCCGCTGACCGCCGCGCTGGTGTCCCGTTCACGCGGTGCCACTGCGTTGTCGGCCGCCGCAGCCACGGGGCTGGCGGCCGCGGTGCTCCGGCCGACGGCGCCCGCCGCCCCGGCGCGACGGCCATTGGGGCCACGGCTGCGGGTCGTCTCGGCCAACATGCTGCACGGCCGGGCCGATCCAGCCGCCCTGGTGGCCCTCGCGGCCGACCAGGAGGCCGATGTGCTGGCCCTGATGGAGGTCACGCCCGAGGCGGTCTCCGGCCTGCTCGCGGCCGGGGTGGCCGACCTGCTGCCCGCCGGACACGTGGTGCCCGCCGGCGAGGGCCAGCCCGCCGGCGCCGGCGGGGCGCTCTGGACCCGGCTGGAGATCCGGGGGCGCACGGTGGTGCCGGGACGCTTCGGGCAGCCCGCGGCCCGGCTGGTCGTGCCCGGTGCGCCCGACGTCGAGCTGACCGCGGTGCACACGGACCCGCCGACCAGCTCCCCCGCTCAGGTCGCCAGCTGGGCAGGGGACCTGCGACTGCTGCCCGACCCGGAGCCGGGGGTGCTGCGGGTGCTGGCCGGCGACTTCAACGCCACCCCCGACCACGCCGCCTTCCGACGGCTGCTGCGCCGGGGCTGGGTGGACGCCGCGGCAGCGGTCGGCGCGCCCCGGCGGGCCACCTGGTGGCCGATGCGGGTGTCCCAGCCACGGCTCACCCTGGACCACGTCCTGGTCGACCCCCGGATCGCGGTGGACGACCTGCAGGTGGTGCACGTGCCCGGCACCGACCACCGGGCCCTCGTCGCGGACCTGCGGCTGCCGGCGCTCAGCTGACCGGAGGGACGGAGTGTCCCGGGCGGCGGGTTCGCGGCACCGCCGCCCGGGCAGTGACCTCATGCCCCGCATCCCGACCGGGTGCACGCGAGTTGTATGACATCTGCGTTAACTCACCCGACCGCCCGCGCAGGGTGACCGCACGCGCACGGGCACGCACCCGATCGGCAGGTCAGCCGATCCGCACGTCGTCCTGCCCGGCCACCGAGACGACGTCGCCGCGGTGCAGCTGGCGGCCGCGACGCTCCTCCGGCTCACCGTTCACCTGCACGTCCCCGGCGACCAGCACGTCCTTGACCTGGGCGCCGGTGGGGACGGCGTCGACCAGCTTGAGCAGCTGACCCAGCCGGATGGTGTCCTCGCCGGAGCGGAGTTCGATGGTGCGCACGACGCTGATCCTCCCCGCCGCACGCCGGGGTCGGCACATCGCCCACCGTGCGTCGCTGCTCAGGCCGGGGTCCACCCGACGGTCCAGGTCCCCGACCAGCTCTCCCCCGGCGCGAGCACCAGCACGTCCACGTCGTCGGCCAGCGCGTTCGGCGGGCAGGTCATCGGCTCCACGGCCACGCTGCGCCGCCGCTGGTCCGGGGGGAGGGTGTCACCGGTGTAGACCTGGAGCCAGGGCCAGGTCGGGTCCACGGCCACCTCCAGCGCACCGGCCGGCCCGCTGAGCCGGGTGCGCGCCCAGCCGTCGTCGTCCCGGACCAGGTCGGTCACCGCGGTGTCGATCGACTGGTCCCCGATCCGGCCGACCGCGCCGTCGTAGGGCCGCCGCTCACCGGTGGGCAGGCCGCCGTCGAGCACGAGAGCGGTGCGGGCCGGCACGGTCAGCTCGGCCGCGGCCACGTCGCCCGGGGTCGGCGCGCCGACCGAGAAGTAGGGGTGCATGCCCGCCCCGAACGGCGCGTCCTCGTCCCCGGCGTTGCGCACCCGCACGGTCACGGTGAGCTGGTCGGCCGTCAGCGTGTGGTCGATGGCGGCGGCCAGTCGGAAGGGCCAGCCGGTGCGCGGCTCGATCGTCGTCCCGACCGTGACGGCGTCCGCGCGCTGGGCCAGCACGTGCCAGGGCTGGGCGGTGACCAGCCCGTGCACCGCGTTCGGGGAGGACTCGCTGACCACGTCCAGCTGGAGCTCCCGGCCACGCCAGGACCAGCGCCCACCGCGGAGCCGGTTGGGCCAGGGCAGCAGGACGCCGCCGCGCCGGCCGGCCGGGACGGTGCCGGACGCATAGCCGTCCAGCACGTGCCAGTCACCGACGACGAGCTCGCGCAGGGCTCCGCCGCGGAGGTCCACGGCCAACCGGGCGGGGCCGGCGGTCACCTCGACGTCGCGCGGTTCGGTGGCCGGCCAGCGGAGGTCGGTGGACGAGGGCTCGAGCGGCATGCGGTCCTCCCGGGGAGACGGTTCGCGGACAGCTCACCACAGCGCAGACGTCGCCGTTCCACGTGGAACCTGCCGCCTGACCCAGGTCACCGACGGGTCGTGACAGACGTCAGTGGCCTCGGCGGGCCGTGCGGCGACAGACTGGACGGGCACCGACGACGAGGAGCCCCCGATGCCCGAGCCCCACCTGCGCGCCGCCGATGCCGACCGGACGGCGGTCGCCGAGGTCCTCGGCCGGCACATGTCCGCCGGCCGGCTCACCGTCGCCGAGTACGACGACCGGCTGGCCCGGGCCTACGCGGCCCGCACCTACGGCGAGCTCGCCGAGCTGACCACCGACCTCCCCACCGCCGAGCCGGCCGGGAGCCGCGCCCCCGAGGCCCCCGCCGTCGCCGGCCCGCCGGCCGGCCCGGCCGGCGGGGGCCCCTGGGCGGCCCACGGCTGGTACGGCAGTTCCGTCCCCTGGGCCGGCGGCGCGAGCATGCGGGCGGCCTGGGCGAGCTGGCTGAGCACCGCGGTGATCGTGGTGGGCATCTGGCTGATCACCTCGCTGGCCAGCGACGGGTGGCTCTACCCGTGGCCGATCTGGGTGATCGGGCCGTGGGGGCTGGTCCTGCTCGCCCAGACCGTCGGCGGGCAGCGCGGGACCGGCTGCGACGACCAGCGCCGGCTGCCGCACGGCGGCCGGGGCTGAACCCCGGCGTGTCCCGCGTCAGCCGGCGACGGTGGGGGTAGCGGACGGGTCCGAGCCCAGGACCTCCGGAGGACCCGTGCACACCATGACCGACCGTTTCGCCGATGCACTGCACCGGCTGGACGCCGACCGCGACCCCGGCCCCCTCGTCGAGCTCGCCGGGGAGGACACCCAGCTGGTCAAGCTCGACGAGCACCACGAGACCCGGGGCCGGGAGGGCGCGCAGACGTTCTGGACCGACTACCGCGACGTCTTCGACGAGATCGAGACGACGTTCACGCACACCGTGGTCGGTGAGTCGAGCGCGGCGCTGGAGTGGACCTCCACCGGCACCCTGCGCGACGGGAAGCCGTTCACCTACCGCGGGGTCACCCTGATCGAGGGCGACGAGGAGGAGCTGTCCGGCGTCCGCACGTACTACGACTCGGCCGCCTTCATCCAGGGCCGCAGCGGCACCGCCTGACCTCGGCAGCACAGCAGCGCTCCGGTGACCGGCGGGCCGCCGGGGCGCTGCGGTACCGACGGCGGTCGCCCGTGAACCGGATCGCCGGGTCCGGCCATGAAGGGGTGTGACGAGCCCACCCTCCGCTGCCGGAGAATCACCACCCGTGGTCGGACTCCGCTCCGCGCACCGGTCGATCGACCCTCCGCCGGATCCGGTTCCGTTGTGGGCCCTCCCCTCGGCGCTGCCCACCGACGCCGAGCTGATCGCCCGCTCGACGTCCGAGCCGGAGCAGTTCACCGCACTGTTCGACCGGCACGCCGCCGCCGTGCACCGCTACCTCGGCCGGCGCGTGGGCGACCTCGCCGACGACCTGCTCAGCGAGACGTTCCTCATCGCGTTCCGCCGGCGCGCGGCGTACCGCCCGCAGCACGTCGAGGTCCGCCCCTGGCTGCTGGGCATCGCCACCCACGTCGTGCACGGGCACGAGCGCACCGAGCGGCGCCGCTACCGGACGCTGGCCAAGGCCGCCGGGCAGCCGGAGGAGCACGCCGCCGATCCTGCCGAAGCAGCCGACCGGATCGACGCCCAGGCCTTGCGCGGCCCGCTGGCCGGCGCGCTGGCGGCGCTGGAGCCCCGGGACCGGGACGCGCTGCTCCTGCTCGCCTGGGGCGACCTGAGCTATGCGGAGATCGCCGCCGTCCTCGACGTCCCGGTCGGGACGGTCCGCTCCCGGCTGCACCGCGCCCGCCGGCAGACCCGCACCGCGCTCGGGGACGTCTCCCCGTCCAGCGACACCCCGGAGGAGACCCGATGAACGAGCTGACCGCACTCCGCGAGGCCGGCCCCGAGGCGCCGGCCCTCTCCTCCGCCGCTCGCTCCGCCGCCCGGGCCGCCCTGCTGGCGGAGATCGACGGCCCGGCCCCGGCCCGCCGTCGCAAGCCCAGCCGGCGGACGACGCTGCGGCTGGGTGCCGCGGGGGTCGCCGTCGCCGCGGCCTGGACGGCGGCCGTCGTCATCGCCGCGCCGGACGGTCCGGGGACACCGGCCGACAGCGTCACGCTCGTCGACTTCACGATGCCGACGTTCCCGCTCTCGCTCGACCCGGTCCCCGACGGGCTCCGTCCGGCCTTCGACGGGGACGGCGACGGTGCCTCGATCGCCGCCTACGACGACCCCACCGGCGAGCACGGCTTCACCCTGTACGTGGGCGACGACGAGTCCCCGCGGCCCGACGAGGACGTGGCCGGCGTCGAGGTCGCGGCGGTGGAGGAGGTCAGCGTCGACGGACGCGACGCCGAACTGGTCCGCTGGTCCCAGGACTGGTGCACCGGCGACGGCCTGGGCGAGGACTGCGGTCGCCGCGCGTTCACCTGGCTGACCTGGGAACGGTCGGAGGACCAGTGGGTGACGATCGAGGCCCACGGCCGGTACCGGACGTCCGAGCAGGTGCTGGCCATCGCGCGGTCACTGGTCGACCGTCCGCAGCCCGCGACCCTGGACATCGGGCTGGCACCGGCCGGCTGGTCGGTGCAGTTCTTCAAGACGGGCCGGGTGCTGACGCTGGTCAACGACGCGTACGAGCAGCAGGAGATCACCGTCCACGTCCCGCTGCCGGAGGACGTGGCCCCGGCCGACCAGGTGCGCAGCAGCATCATGGGGCCGATCGGCCCCCAGCTGGACGTGGTCGTGCACGGCCGGCCGGCCCAGCTGGTGCTGGTCGACACCGGGTACCTGGACCAGCGCGGCTGGTTCCTGCAGGCGCAGTTCACCGACGGGACGACGTTCACCCTGCAGGTGCCCGACGCCTTCACCCAGGAGCAGGTGCTCGAGTTCGCCGAGCAGGTGACCCACCGCCCCTGACCACGACGAAGGCCCCCACCCGGATCGGGTGGGGGCCTTCGACTGTGGGCAAGGGGGGAGTTGAACCCCCACGTCCTCTCGGACACACGGACCTGAACCGTGCGCGTCTGCCATTCCGCCACTTGCCCTGGCGAGGAAGAACAGTAGCAGCCCCCGGCGCCGCCTCTCGCAGCCCCCCGCTCGGCACGGCACCGACCATCGCCGGCGGCGCGCTGGTAGAACGGTGTGTCGACACGGCACGGACGAGATCGTCCGGGGCGTCCTGTGCTTCCCGACCGTTCCGGCGACCCTCCCCCGGTTACGATCGGCACTCAGGGCAGTGGGAGGTCGACCGAGCGCAAGGGAGCGACTGTGGGTGCGCTGCAGCGCTTCGAACGACGCCTCGAGGGCATGGTCGGGCTGGCCTTCGCCCGGGTGTTCAAGGGGAAGGTGCACCCCGCCGAGATCGCCCACGCCCTCCAGCGCGAGGCCGATGAGCAGCGCTCGGTGCTCAGTGGTGACCGGGTGCTCGCCCCGAACGTCTTCGTCGTGACCCTCGGCCCCACCGACCACGAGAACCTGGTCGAGTGGTCCGAGCAGCTGGCCGCTGAGCTCGCCGACATGGTCGCCGAGCACATCCAGCGCGAGGGCTACCAGACCTTCGGCGACATCGAGGTCCGGCTGGAGCTCGACGAGGAGCTGCGCACCGGGGTCTTCGAGGTCGGCTCGCACGTCACCGGCGGGGCCTCGCAGCGCTCGCCGGCCGCGCCACCGCCACCCCCACCCGGCCTGCCCCCGCTGCCGCGGCTGCCCGGCGCCGCCATGGGGGCCACCGACACCGGCGCCCAGGAACCCTCGGTCGTGGGCCGCCCCGGCCAGCGGGTCAGCCACGTCCTGGTCGTCGACGGCCCGGGCACCAAGCACGTGCTCGAACAGGGCAGCAACGTGCTGGGTCGCGGCACCGAGGCCGACGTCCGGCTGCCCGACACCGGGGTGAGCCGCAAGCACGCCGACGTCCAGCTCGTCGGTGGCGCGGTCGTCGTCGAGGACCTCGGCTCGACCAACGGCACGCTGGTGAACGGTCGCCGGGTGGGGCGCCAGGAGCTGGCCGACGGCGACGTCCTCCGCATCGGTCACTCGGTGCTGGTGTACCGACAGGACGGCGCGTGAGCGCGGTCCCCGGGGGTCGCTGTGCCGGCTGAGATCGTGCTGCAGGCCTTCCGCTTCGGGTTCCTGATCCTGCTCTGGCTGTTCGTCTTCGCCGCCTTCCGGGTGGTCCGCGCCGACCTGTTCGGGGGCCGGGCCGGCCGGGTGGCCTCGGTGCCGCCCCGCGCCGCCGCCGCCCGCAAGCGCGGCGGCCGCGGACCCCGCCACCTCGTCGTCACCGCCGGCCCGCTGTCGGGCACCCGGATCACCCTGGGGGAACAGGCCATCCTGATCGGCCGCGCCGACGACTCGACCCTGGTGCTCACCGACGACTTCGCCTCCTCCCGGCACGCGCGGCTGACCAACCGCGGCGGCCAGTGGTACGTGGAGGACCTCGGGTCCACCAACGGCACCTACCTCGACCAGCAGCGGGTGCAGGGCCCGCTGCTGGTGGCCCCCGGTCAGCCGATCCGGATCGGGCAGACCGTCCTGGAGCTGCGTTCATGAGCTTGGTCCTCCGCTATGCGGCGCGTTCCGACCGCGGTCTGATCCGCGGCACCAACCAGGACTCGGTGTACGCCGGGCCCCGGTTGCTGGCCGTCGCGGACGGCATGGGCGGGCACGCGGCGGGCGACGTCGCCAGCAAGGTCGTCATCGCGGCGCTGGAGCACCTCGACGAGGACGCCCCCTCCGGCGACCTGCTCCAGGCGCTGCGTCACGCGGTGTTCGAGGGCAGCGAGCACCTGCGCGAGGTGATCCGGGAGTCCCCGCAGCTGGAGGGCATGGGGACGACGCTGACCGCCGTCCTCTTCGCCGGTGGCCGGTTGGGGCTGTGCCACGTCGGTGACTCCCGCGCCTACCTGATGCGCGACGGCGAGCTGCACCAGATCACCCACGACGACACCTTCGTCCAGACGCTGATCGACGACGGCCGGATCACCGAGGAGGAGGCCAACAGCCACCCGCAGCGCTCGCTGCTGCTGCGCGCCCTCAACGGCCAGGACGTCGAGCCGGACCTGTCGATGCGCGACGCCCGCGCCGGCGACCGCTACATGCTGTGCTCCGACGGCCTCTCCGGCGTGGTCAGCCACGAGACGCTCGCCGGCGCGCTGCATGAACCGGACGCCCAGGCGACCGCCGACCGGTTGATCGAGCTCGCGCTGCGCAGCGGCGGCCCGGACAACATCACCTGCATCGTGGCCGACGTCGTCGAGGACGACGGCCGTGGCGTGCTCGTCGAGCCGGTCGTCGACGGCGCCGCCGGCGACCACGTGGGCCAGCGGGAGGTCGACCCCCGGTCGGCCGCCGGTCGCGCCGCGCTCGCCGACCCACAGGCCACCGGGCAGTCCACCGCGCTGACCACCAGCTCCCCACCGCCGCGCCGTCGCCGGCCGCTGCGCACCGCGCTGTTCGCGCTGGCTGCCGTCGTGGTGCTGGGGGCCGCGACGATCGGCGCCTACCTGTTCGTGATGGGCCACTGGTTCGTCGGGGTCGCCGAGACCGCCGACGGCGACCGGGTCGGGGTGTTCCGCGGACTCAACGCCTCCGTCGTCGGGCTGGACCTCTACCGCCTGGACGAGGCGACGGCGCTGGCCACCACCGACCTCACCCAGGCCGCCCGTAACCGGGTCAGCGACGGGATCCCCGCCGACGACCCGGACGACGCCGCGCGGATACTGTCCAACCTCCGCGGCCAGCAGCTGCCGCTGTGCCGGACGACGTCCGCGCTGGCCACCGGCACCCCGTCCCCCACCCCGGCCCCTCCGGCGGAGCCCGCCCCCGTCCCGGGGCAACCGGACGCCGCCGCCGCCACGACGACCGTCACCACGACCGTGCCCGGCACGGACGCCACCGAGCCGACGACCTCGGCGCTGTCCCGTTCCGGTGAGCCGGGAGTGGACTGCCGGGAGGCCGACTAGTGGCTGCGCCGGTCAACGGCCCCGGCACCGACCCGCGCGCTGCCATCGCCCCCGGCACGGCCATCCCCACCCGACGGGGCACCGAACTGCTCCTGCTCGGCTTCGCGGTGCTCATCACACTGGCCGCGCACCTGATCATCGACATCACCGTCACCGGGTCCCCGGGCACCGAGCTGGTCACCTTCGGCATCTGGTTCTCCGCGCTGTGGGTCGTCGCGCACGTCGTCGTCCGGCGGTTCGCGCCCTACGCCGACCCGCTGCTGCTGCCCTGCGTCGCGGTGCTGTCCGGGCTGGGCCTGTCGATGATCCACCGGCTGGACATCGCCGGTACCCAGCTCGGCGGCAGCAGTTCCGCGAGCGTGGACGCCCCGGTCCAGTTGGTGTGGGCCACGGTCGGGCTGGTGCTGTTCATCGCCGTCCTGGTGATCGTGCGCGACCACCGGGCGCTCGCCCGCTTCGCCTACACCCTCGCCCTCATCGGGCTGGTGCTGCTGGCGCTCCCCGCGGTGCTGCCGAACTCGGAGATCAACGGTGCCAAGCTGTGGATCCGGTTCGGCGGCTTCTCCATCCAGCCCGGTGAGTTCGCCAAGATCTGCCTGATCGTCTTCTTCGCCGCCTACCTGGTCGACAAGCGCGACGTGCTGGCGCTGGCCAGCCGCCGGGTGCTCCGCCTGGAGCTGCCGCGCGGCCGCGACCTCGGCCCGGTGCTGCTGGCGTGGGTCGCCTCGATCCTGGTGCTGGTCTTCGAGCGCGACCTGGGCAGCTCGCTGCTGCTGTTCGGCATCTTCGTGGTGATGCTCTACGTCGCCACCGAGCGCGCGAGCTGGCTGGTCATCGGCCTGCTGCTGTTCGCCGGCGGTGCGTTCGTCGCCTACCAGCTCTTCAGTCACGTCCGGGTGCGGGTGGACACCTGGCTGGACCCCTTCGCCTACGCCGACACCGGCGGCTACCAGGTGGTCCAGTCGCTCTTCAGCCTCGGCACCGGCGGTCTGTTCGGTGCCGGCCTCGGCGGCGGGCGGCCGGACCAGGTGCCGGTCGCCAAGAGCGACTTCATCGCCGCCGCCATCGGTGAGGAGCTGGGTCTCTTCGGCCTGGTCGCGATGATCGTGATCTACCTGGTCCTGGTCGAGCGGGGGCTGCGCACCTCCCTGGTGGTCCGCGACGGCTTCGGCAAGCTGCTGGCCGCCGGGCTGGCCTTCTCCCTCGCCTGGCAGGTCTTCGTCGTCCTGGGCGGGGTCACCGGGCTGCTCCCGCTCACCGGGTTGACCACGCCCTTCCTCGCCTACGGCGGATCGTCCCTGGTCGCGAACTTCGGGCTGGTGGCGCTGCTGGTGCGGATCAGCGACGCCGCCCGCCGGCCGGCCGCCACGGCCGCGACCACGCCGCCGAGGCTCACCGATGCCCCGACCGAGGTGGTCCAGCCGTGAACGCCCCGCTCCGCAAGGTGGCGATCAGCGTGCTGGTGCTGTTCACCCTGCTGATCGTCAACGTCAACGTGATCCAGGTGCTCCGCGCCGACGACCTGCGCGCGGACGCCCGCAACACCCGCGTCCTCACCGAGGAGTACGGCCGGGAGCGCGGGGCGATCGTCGTCGACGGCAACGAGATCGCCTCCTCCGTCGAGACCGACAGCACCCTGCGGTACCAGCGCACCTACGCCAACGGGCCGCTGTACGCAGCGGCCACCGGGTACTACTCGGTGCTGTTCGGCAACCGCGGGATCGAGCGGGTCGAGAACGACGTCCTGCGTGGCACCGACGACCGGCTCTTCGGCCGGCGGCTGGCCGACCTGTTCACCGGCCGGGACCCCTCCGGCGGCAACGTCGAGCTCACCCTGGACCCGGCCGTCCAGGAGGCGGCGATGGCCGGCCTGGCGGGTCACGTCGGCGCCGTCGTCGCCCTCGACCCGTCCACCGGGGCGGTCCTCGGCCTGGCCAGCACGCCCACGTACGACCCGGGCCAGTTGGCCGGCAGCGACACCACCGCGGTCCGCGCCTACGCCGAGCAGCTGGACGCGATGGAGACCGACCCGCGGACCAACCAGGCCATCTCCGAGCGCTACCCGGCCGGCTCGATCTTCAAGGTCGTAGTCGCCGCCGCAGCGCTGGCCAGCGGCGACTACACGCCGGAGACGGTCGTCCCGGCCCCGCAGGACTACGTCCTGCCGGGCACCTCGACCGACCTGCAGAACTTCGGCAACGAGCCGTGCAGCCCGTCCGGTGAACAGCCGCTGATCGACGCGCTCACCATCTCCTGCAACACCGCCTTCGCCCAGCTCGGGATCGACCTGGGTGAGGAGGCCGTCCGGGAGATGGCCGAGGCGTTCGGCATCGACGGGGAGCGCTTCGAGATCCCGCTGACCGTGCAGGGCAGCACGATCGGCGACATCGAGAGCGACGCCGCGCTGGGGCAGACCTCGATCGGACAGCGGGACGTCGCCCTGACCCCGATGCAGGCCGCGATGATCGCCGCCGCGGTCGCCAACGACGGCGACCTGATGAACCCGTACCTGGTCGAGTCGATCCAGGCCCCGGACCTCTCGGTGCTCGACCAGACCGAGCCCGAGCAGCTGTCGGAGCCCTTCTCGGAGGAGGTCGCCGACCAGCTCACCGCGATGATGACCAACGTCGTCGACGAGGGCACCGGCCGGCGTGCCCGGATCAGCGGCATCGAGGTGGCCGGCAAGACCGGCACCGCGGAGAACGCCGGCCCCGACCACAACTGGTTCATCGGCTTCGCCCCCGCGGACGACCCGAGCATCGCGGTGGCCGTCTTCATCCGCAACGGCGGCGGCACCGGCGGGGACATCTCCGCCCCGATCGCGCGCTCGGTCATCGAGGCCCACCTGCAGGGCGGCGGCTGATGGCCGTCCGCGTGGGCAGCCAGCTGGCCGGCCGCTACGAGATCACCGCCCCGATCGCCACCGGTGGGATGGGGGAGGTCTGGCAGGCCCGCGACCGCACCCTCGGCCGGATCATCGCGGTCAAGGTGCTGCGCAGCGAGTACACCGGCGACTCGAGCTTCCTCATCCGGTTCCGGAACGAGGCCAGGCACACCGCCGCCCTGTCGCACCCGAACATCGCCTCGGTCTACGACTACGGCGAGACCACCCAGGACGGCCAGCGCCTGGCCTACCTGATCATGGAGTTCGTCGAGGGCAAGCCGCTGGTCACCATCCTGGCCGAGCGCGGGCGGCTCACCGCCGAGCAGACCCTCGACGTCCTCGGGCAGGCCGGCGACGGCCTCTCCGCCGCGCACGACGCCGGCATGGTGCACCGGGACATCAAGCCCGGGAACCTGCTCGTGCGGCCGGACGGCGTGGTCAAGCTGACCGACTTCGGCATCGCCTACGCCCGCGACGCCGCCCCGCTCACGCGCACCGGGATGGTGGTCGGCACCGCGCAGTACCTCTCCCCCGAGCAGGCCCAGGGGCACGTGGTGACCGCCGCCTCCGACGTCTACTCGCTCGGCGTGCTCGGGTACGAGTGCATCGCGGGGGTGCGTCCCTTCGACGGCGAGTCGCAGGTGGCGATCGCGCTGGCGCAGATAAACCGACCTCCGCCCCCCATGCCCGCGGACGTGCCATGGCAGGTGCGGGCGCTGATCGAGCGCGCCCTGGCCAAGGACCCGGCGGCACGCTTCCCCGACGGCGCGGCCTTCGCCGCCGCGGTGCGGCAGGTGGCGGCCGGTGGCACCGTGCCGGCCGCCACCGCGATGACCCAGGTGGTCGGGGACGACGGCACGGCGACCACGATGTTGCCGGCGACCGGTCCGGGCACCACCGTGAACCCCTCGACCGCGCCCCGCACCATGCCCCCGCTGCACGGCCCCCCGGTCGACGGCGACGGTGCGAGCAGCTGGACCGGTGACGAGGCCGACCCGCAGGACCTCCGCCGCACCCGGCTGCTGTGGGCCGCGGCGGCGCTGGCCCTCGTCGGGCTGGTCGCCGCCGGGGTGTTCCTCGTCCTCTCCAGGTCCGACGACCCGGACAGTTCGGCGGCGCCGGGTGGCGCCAGCTCCCCCTCGGCATCCGCATCGGCGTCCACCAGTGCCTCCGGGGCCATCGCGTTCGACGTGGCCGACTACGTCGGGGACGACGCCGATCTCGTCAGCGCCCAACTCGTGGGCCAGGGCTTCACGGTGCGGCAGGAGGAAGCCACTGCGGACGAGCTGGAGGAGGCCGGGATCGCGCTGGCCGAGAACGCCGTCGTGACCGCCTCCCCCGCGCGCGGTCCCCTCGCGGAGGGGGCGACGATCACGCTTGCCGTGGCCGCCCAGGCCTACGCCCCCGGGGACGCCGGGGACGCCGAGGAGAGCAGTGCGCCGCCGCCGGCGGCACCCGCACCCGACGACGGGGACGACGAGGGCGAGGACGGCGGGCCCACCACCCCGACGACCGCCACGGTGACCGCGACGGTGACCCAGCGGAGCTCGACCAGCGCCAACACGTCGACCAACACCCCCACCAACACCCCGACCAACACACCGACCAGCGAGCCCGTCGACCCGGCCCCGTCTTCGTCTCCGGCCGCCTCTGTCTCCCCGAACGCGGACGCACCGTCAGCGGGCAGCATCTCAGGCAACCAGTGACACACGCGTCCCGAGGCGCTCGCGTCGCGCCTGCCGCGAGCCCGCCAGCGATTAGGCTCCGCGACGGCGTACCGCTCCCCGGTCCAGCCACCCCGGAGCCGCGACCGCCGCACCGCACCACCCGAGAGGACCACCGATGACCACCCCCCAGGTGCTCGGCGAGCGCTACGAGATCGGCGGGGTGCTCGGCCGCGGCGGCATGGCGGAGGTGCACCGGGGGCGCGACCTCCGGCTGGGCCGGGAGGTCGCGGTCAAGGTGCTGCGTCAGGACCTCGCCCGTGACCCGTCGTCCCAGGTCCGGTTCCGCCGCGAGGCCCAGGCCAGCGCGTCGCTGAACCACCCGGCGATCGTCGCGGTCTACGACACGGGGGAGGACCGCACCGCCACCGGCGCTACCCCCTACATCGTCATGGAGTACGTCGAGGGCGACACCCTGCGCGACGTGCTCCGCCGCGAGCGGCGCCTCCCCCCCGAGCGCGCCATGTCGCTCACCGCCGACATCTGCGCCGCGCTGGACTTCAGCCACCGCAACGGCATCGTGCACCGGGACGTGAAGCCCGGCAACGTCATGATCACGCCGCAGGGCACCGTGAAGGTGATGGACTTCGGCATCGCCCGCGCGGTCTCCGACTCCGCCGCGACGATGACCTCGACGGCCGCCGTGATCGGCACCGCCCAGTACCTCTCCCCCGAGCAGGCCCGCGGCGAGGGCGTCGACGCCCGCTCCGACGTCTACTCCGCCGGGTGCCTGCTCTACGAGCTGGTCACCGGCGCCCCGCCCTTCACCGGCGACTCCCCCGTCGCCGTCGCCTACCAGCACGTGCGGGAAGACCCCCGGACGCCGTCGTCGATCAACCCGGAGATCACCCCGGAGCTCGACGCCATCCTGCTCAAGGCGATGAGCAAGAACCCGGCGAACCGCTACCAGTCCGCCGCCGACATGCGCGCGGACCTGCTGCGCGCCGTCGCCGGCCAACGGGTCGAGGCGACACCGGTGATGAGCGACGCCGAGAAGACCACGATCATCGGCGTGACCCCCGGCGGGTACGGCAACGACGAGTGGGACGACGGGCAGGCCGACGACAAGCGCCGGCGCAACCGGATCATCGCCATCGTCGTCGCCGTCGTCGTGCTGATCGCCGGCGGCGTCGGCCTGGCACTGGCCCTGACCTCCGGGGGCGACGAACCCACGGCCCCCGTGGTCGAGCAGGTCGCGGTGCCCGACCTCGTCGGTGACCCGCAGGCCGCCGCCGAGGCCGAGATCCTGGCCGCGGGCCTGCAGGTCGGCACGGTCACCCGCGAGCCGAGCACCCAGGCCCAGGAGGACACCGTGCTCAGCTCCAGCCCGGCCGCGGGCACCCAGCTGGACCCGCAGGAGCCGGTGGACCTGGTCGTCGGCGGCGGCCCCAACACCATCGCCGTACCCAACGTGCTGGGCGACGACCAGGACGAGGCGATCGACCGGCTGGAGGGCGCCGGCTTCACCGGGAGCACCAGCACCGATCAGGTCGACAGCCTGCAGCCCGCCGGCACCGTCGTGGGCCTCGACCCCGCGCCGGGCAGCCAGGCCGCCCCGGACGTGTCGTTCCGGCTGAGCATCTCCACCGGCTCGATCACCCTGCCCGACGTCCGCAGGCTCACCGAGCCCGCCGCCCGGGAGGCCCTCGTGGACGCGGGGCTCGACAACGGCGTCATCGTGCCGAACAACGTCGAGCGGGACGACGCCACGCCGGGCACGGTCGTCGACACCGACCCGGGGCCGCGGGCCTCCGTCTCGGCCGGCGAGACGGTGACGCTGCTGATCGCCGTCCCGACGCCTGCTCAGCCCACCCCGACCCCCACGCCGACGCCCACCCCGACCACCCCGGCGGCTCCGCCGACGGAAGAGACCACCCCACCGGCGCAGCCCACCAGCTGAGCGCGGGCCACCCGGCGGGGTGGCCGGTTCAGATCGTGACGGTGGTGAGCCGGCGGGCGGTGGCTGCCGCCGCCTCGACCCGGGCGGGATCCGGTGCCAGTCCACAACTGGACAGCCAGTTCGCCAGCAACCGGTGCCCGCCCTCGGTGAGCACCGACTCGGGGTGGAACTGCACCCCCTCGATGGGCAGCTCCCGGTGCCGCAGCGCCATCACGATGCCCGACGGCGTGCGGCCGGTGACCTCCAGCTCGGCCGGGACGCTGTCGGACTCCACCGCGAGCGAGTGGTACCGGGTGGCGGTGAACGGGCTGTCCAGCCCGGCCAGCACGCCCACGCCCTCGTGCACGACCTGGCTGGTCTTGCCGTGCAGCAGCTCGGGCGCCCGGCCCACGACGCCACCGAAGGCCTCGGCGATGGCCTGGTGCCCCAGGCAGACCCCGAGGACCGGCAGCCCGGCATCGGCGGCGGCCCGCACCATCGGCACGGTCACGCCGGCGTCGACCGGTGTGCCGGGGCCGGGGGAGAGCAACACCCCGGCGAGGTCGAGGTCGGTGAGCTCGTCGACGGTCACCGCGTCGTTGCGGCGCACCACGCTGGGCACCCCGAGCTGGCCCAGGTACTGGACGAGGTTGTAGACGAAGCTGTCGAAGTTGTCGACGACGAGCACCGGCCGGACGGCGGGCAGGCTCATCGCTGGACACTCACGTCGGTGCGGGACACGAGGGGCTCGATCTCCAGAGGGCGGTGTCGGGCGGCCGGGTGGGCCCCCACGGTCTCAGGTGTACACGGAGGAGTGCGCCGTCACCACGATCGGGACGGTCGGGCGCAGACGGTCAGCCGACCCTGGCGTACTGCATGTCCAGGGCCCCGTCATAGGCCGGCAGGGTCAGCTTGTCCTGCTCCTCGACGTCGAAGGTCAGCCCGTAGGCGTCGGCCGCCTCCTGGAAGACCTGCACCCCCGGGGAGGCGGCGAGCTCGTCCCGCATCTCGTCGGCGTCCCCGACCGCGGTGACCACGTACGGCGGTGAGTACGTACGGCCGTGCAGCAGCAGGGTGGGGCCGACGCAGATGACGGCGCTGGTGGAGATCAGCCGCTGCCCCATGATGGCCACGCCGTCGGCACCGGCGGCCCACAGCGCGTTCACCACCGCCTGGACGTCGGACTGGTGGATCACCAGGTTGTCCGGGTTGCCCTCGGTCGGCGTGGTGCCGGCGGACGTGCGCGGGGCGTCGTCCAGCGCGATGGCCAGCCCCGGCCCGGTGAGCTCCGCGAGCCCGGCGGAGCCGACCCCGGGGGCGGCCTCCTGCTGCACGGCGGCGACCTCCCCGTTCCGCGAGGCCGCCAGGTCGGTGAGCGCCTGCACCTGCTGCTGCAGGGCGGCCAGCTCGGCCTGCTGACCGGCGACGGTGGAGTCACGCTCCTCGATCAGCGCGGACAGCTCGGTGACCTCCCCACCCCGCAGGTCGGTGCCCTGCGCCGTCGTGCTGGAGGTGGCGAACAGCAGACCGGCGGCCAGGGCGACGACGGGCACGAGCCCGACCCACGGGTCGAACCGGCGGGGGCGCCCGATGCGGGTCATGCACACCTCCTGGTGTCGGCGCCCACCCCGGAGGGGCGAACAGGGGTGACGCCACCGCGCGACGGGGCGGGACTGCTGGCCGTCTCAGCTTAGGCTGGTAGGCGTTCACGCCGGGGCGTCAGGCCACCGGCCCGGGAGGGAGTCCGCCAGGTGCCCAAGTCGAAGGTGCGCAAGAAGTCGGTCTACACGCCGCCGGAGGGCGTGCTGCCCGCGAGCGCGGCCCGGGCCCAGGCCGCGCAGCCGAGCCCGCGGTGGTACGCGCCGGTGATGGTCGCGCTGATGTTGCTCGGTCTGCTGTGGATCGTCGTCTACTACGTGGCAGGCGACCGGATCCCGCTCATGACGACGCTGGGCCCGTGGAACTTCGCCATCGGTTTCGGCGCCATGGTCGCCGGGCTGATCATGTCGATGCGCTGGCGCTGACGCCCGCGCACGGCTCGACCGACAGGCCCTCGTCCCTCCGGGACGGGGGCCTTCGTCGTGTGGGCCTCGTCCCCCGAGGGGACGCTGACCGGTCGGTACTCCGCTCGGTGACCAGTGCACAGCGAGCCGTCACCGGCCCGCTGGGTCGACAAACGGTCAACGTGCAGGTCAGGGGCTCGCCGGAAGATCGTCTGTGCACAGCGGGCCGCTCCGTCCACAGGCAGGCTGCTCCGCCATCCACCGGGTTGTCCACGATCTGTGGGTTGCCCGGACCGAGGGACCCTGGGCTGACCTGCGGGAATGCCTGCGATGTGACCACTGGGGCGGAAACGGCACAGGGGTAACTACACCCGTGGAACTCCGTCCCCAGCTGTGTACACACCTGTGGGAAAACCGGTCGCTCTGATCCTTCTCCCGAAGGCGATCAGGCGCTTACTACCCGACTCCCCGAAGCGCAAACCAGCAGCGTGACGGGCCGTTCCCGCGCGTGTCCGGGCGAGTTGTCGACATCCCCACCCCGGTGGACGGTCGCCGGGACAGCACAGCCCCCGTCCGCGTGGACGGGGGCTGTGGACGACCGGGACCGGGTCGGTCAGCGGTCGAGGAGCTCCAGGATCGTCGCGTTGGCCATGCCACCGCCCTCGCACATCGTCTGCAGCCCGTACCGGGTGCCGGTGGCCTGCATGTGGTGCACCAGCGTGGTCATGATGCGTGCGCCCGAGGCGCCCAGGGGGTGCCCGAGCGCGATCGCGCCACCCAGGGGGTTGACCGCCTCGGCGGCGGCGCCGATCTCCCGGCGCCAGGCGAGCGGCACCGGGGCGAACGCCTCGTTCACCTCGAAGACCCCGATGTCGGCCAGCGCCAGCCCGGAGCGGTCCAGCACCTTGCGGGTGGCCGAGATGGGGGCGGTCAGCATGATCACCGGGTCGTCACCGGCGACGACCGTCGTGTGCACCCGGACCACAGGGGTGAGCCCCAGCTCGCGGGCCCGTTCGGAGGTGGTGACCAGGAGCGCGGCCGATCCGTCGGAGATCTGGCTGGCGTTGCCGGCACTGATCACGCCGTCGGCCTGGAAGGGGGTCTTGAGCGCCCCGAGCGCCTCGAGCGTGCCGCCGGTGCGGATGCCCTCATCGGCGGTCACCACGGCGCCCTCGGGGGTGTGGACCGGGACGAGCTGCGTGTCGAAGGCCCCGTCGGCCTGGGCCTTGGCCGCCCGCTCGTGCGAGCCCAGCGCGAACTCGTCGAGCTCGGCCCGGGACAGGCCCCACCGCGCCGCGATCATCTCCGCCCCGACCCCCTGGTTGGGCGCGACCCCGCCGTAGCGGGCCAGGTACTGCGGCCCCAGCGGGCGGCCGGCCGACCCGTCACCGGCCGAGGAGCCCATCGGCACCCGGCTCATCGACTCGACCCCACCAGCCACCACGACGTCCGCCTGACCGCTGATGACGGTCGCGGCGGCGAAGGCGACCGCCTGCTGGGAGGAGCCGCACTGCCGGTCGATGGTCGTGCCGGGCACCGTCTCCGGCCAGCCGGCCGCCAGTGCCGCGACCCGGCCGATGTTGCTGGTCTGCTCACCGACCTGGCTCACGCAGCCCCAGAAGACGTCGTCGACGACGGCCGGGTCCAGGCCGGTGCGCTCCACCAGGACACGGAGCACCGTGGCGGACAGGTCGGCGGCGTGCACGCCGGACAGCCCGCCGCCCCGCTTCCCCACCGGTGTGCGGACGGCGGCACAGATGACGGCATCGCGCATGGACCACTCCTCATCGCAGACGGTGACGTCTCAGACGTCCGGTTCCCCGATGCTAGGCGCCGCGTACAGGTCCGCAGCCGGTGCTGACAAGCTGGCCCCGTGCACTGGTCGCCCCGGATCGGCGAGGCGGTGGCGATGGCCGCCGCCGGCGTGGCCCTCGCGCTGGCCACCCTGCTGGTCGACCCGGTCGGGCGGGTCCTCGTCGGTGGCGGCGCCGTCCTGCTGCTGGGCCTGGCCGCCCGCGACCTGCTGCTGCGCCCCCGGCTCCGCGCCGACGCCCACGGCGTGACGGTGCGGGCGATCAGCGGCGGGACGACGATCGCCTGGCCGGCGCTGCGCGCCCGGGTGCGGACGTCACGACGGTGGGGGTTGCGCGCCCGCACGCTGGAGCTGGAGGACGTCACGGACGACGCCGTCCTGGTCGTGCTGGGCCGCCGGGAGCTGGGTCAGGACCCGGACGCGGTCGCCCGGGACCTGCACGCCGCCGGCGCAGGGCGCTAGCGCAGCCCGCCGAACACCAGCACCAGCAGCACGACCACCAGGACGGCGACCCCGCCGACCACGACCGGCCGCCGGCGGCCGCCCAGGACGAGGATGCCGGCCGTCAGTGCGCCGACGACGAGCCCGCCGAGGTGCCCGAGCAGGGAGACCCCGGGCAGGAAGCTGATCGCCAGGTTGATCACCAGCAGGGTGAGGAGCCCGCGGAGGTCCTGCTTCTGCTTCAGCAGGACCACGCCGAAGGCGCCCAGCAGGCCGTAGATCGCCGCCGATGCGCCGACCACCGCACCGAGGTAGTTGCCGAACAGCTGCAGGGCGGCCACGCCGCCCAGCGCGGAGACCAGGTAGACGGTCAGGAAGCGGCCCCGACCCAGCTGGCGTTCGAGTTCGGAGCCGAACAGCAGCAGGGCGAGCATGTTCAGCGCCAGGTGCACCGGCCCGACGTGGGTGAAGGCGCTGGTGACCACCCGCCACCACTCACCGGCGTCGACCAGGTAGGGGACGATCGCGAAGTCGTCCTGCAGCGGCGAGCGGAAGCTGCGCAGCGGGTTGACGCCGACGCTGATCGCCGAGCCGGCGGTCGCGAGGGCGACCAGCAGGTTCAGCGCGATGAGGGAGAGGGTGGCTGCCCCCCACCGCCGGGCTGCGCTGCGCAGCCCGGTGGTGCGCTTGGGACGGCGGACGGTGGCGTTGCCGGCCCGCACGTCGTCCGGGCACTGGAAGCCGACCGCGGCCGGGTTCATGCACTCCGGGCAGATGGGCCGGCTGCAGCGGGCGCAGCGGACCCCGGTGGGCCGGTCCGGGTGCCGGTAGCAGGTGGCAGGGGGCGCCGGCTGCGGCTCCGCGCCGGCGCCCCCGCTGCCCTCGGGGGTGCTCAGCTGCGCTGCACCTCGACGGAGTTGATCACGATGTCCTCGACCGGGCGGTCGCCGCGGGCGGTCGGGGCGGTGGCGATCGCGTCGACGACCTGGCGGCTGGCGTCGTCGGCCACCTCACCGAAGATCGTGTGCTTGTTGTTCAGGTGCGGGGTGTTGGTGACGGTGATGAAGAATTGGGAGCCGTTCGTGCCGGGGCCCGCGTTGGCCATGGCCAGCAGGTAGGGGCGGTTGAACGACAGGTCGGGGTGGAACTCGTCGCCGAAGCGGTAGCCGGGGCCACCGGTGCCCTGACCCAGCGGGTCGCCACCCTGGATCATGAAGCCCTGGATGACCCGGTGGAACACCGTGCCGTCGTAGAGCTTGGCCGTGGTCTTCTCCCGGGTACGCGGGTCGATCCACTCGCGGCTGCCCTCGGCGAGCTCGGTGAAGTTCGCGACCGTCTTGGGGGCGTGGTCGGGGAACAGGTCGACGGTGATGTCGCCGTGGTTGGTGTGCAGGACGGCGCGCCGTGCGGCGGAGGTCTGTTCAGTCACGACGACCACTCTCCCACTGCCGACCGGGAGGCCGCTGGGCGCCCGGTGCGTCCGGGCTGTGCCCGGCGGCCGGCGAAGGTCCTCGAGGGCCCTGGCGGGCCCGGAGTGGAGACGAGGGGAATCGAACCCCTAACCCCCGCCTTGCAAAGGCGGTGCTCTGCCAATTGAGCTACGTCCCCGGGGGACTGCGGTGGTCGGTCGACCGCAGTCGCGGGATCAGGCGCCGGGCGTGCTGACCGAACCCGGGCCGCGGGTCGCCTCGGCCCACAGGTCGGTCTCGCCCTTGCCGGAGCTGCGCTTGCGCACGGCCGCCAGGGCACCGGCCGCGAGCGCTGCCATCGCCAGCTTCTTCAGCACGCGGGACCTCCTCGAACGGTGTGGGCCACCGCGGTGCCGGTGACCGCTGCCGGGACCCAGCGGCGGGCGACCGTGATCCCCGTGGAGATCGCTGCCGCCCGCCGTCGGTGCACGGGTGGGCCTGGGAGGACTTGAACCTCCGGCCTCATCCTTATCAGGGATGCGCTCTAACCGTCTGAGCTACAGGCCCGTGGACCGGTGAACAGCTTACCTGCCCGGCTGAGGCCCTCCGACCCGGGGGGCCTCAGCGGGTGTGGCTCGCTCAGTCGCGCTCGGCGAGGGTGACCTCGAGACCGCCGACCAGGTCGGAGCAGAGGTTGTAGACGAACGTCCCCACGGTGCACAGCGCCGTGAGCAGCACGATGTTGATCGCCCCGATCACCGCAGCGCCACCGAAGACGACGCCGGCGGTGATCACCTCACCGCCCCCGTCCGTGGTCTCGGTGGTGGTGGCCAGCTGCCCGATCAGGTCGTTGACCGTGTCGAAGACGCCCAGGCTGCTGAGCACCCCGTACAGGATGCCGACCGCGACCATCCACACGAAGAACAGGGCGATCGAGAGGACGAGTGAGATCTTCAGCGCCGACCAGGTGTCGATGTGGCGCAGCTGCAGCCGGGCCCGACGCGGGCCACGGTTGACGGCGCCGCGGGCCTTGCCGGAGGGGGCCCGACCGGCGCCCTGGCCGGCCGGCCGGGATGCCGGCCTGGCCGTGGGGCGCGCGGGGTCGGGTCGGGCCGCCGGGTCGATCGGGCGCGCAGCCGC
>NZ_JPMX01000001.1 GCF_000761485.1 Modestobacter caceresii | reverse complement strand
CCGCCCTCGTCGGGCTCGATGAACCCGAAGCCCTTCTCGGCGTTGAAGAACCGCACGGTGCCCTCGGAACCGCGCCCACCGCGCGGGGCGGGCGCGTCCCGGCGGCCGCGCTCCTCGCGCTGGGGTGCCCGGCCCCCGCCGAGCGGCTGGACCGAGTCGGCCTGCATGCCGCGGTCGCCGGGGCTCGCGGTGTACTCGACCCGCTGGCCCTCCTCCAGACTGCGGTAGCCACCGTCGTCGGCGATGGCGGAGAAGTGCACGAACACGTCGTCCCCGCCCTCGTCGGGCTCGATGAACCCGAAGCCCTTCTCGGCGTTGAACCAGCGGACCGTGCCCTCCGAGCCGCCCCCGCCACTGCGGGGGGCCTGCGGCGCGCGGACCTGCCGGGGGTCGTCGCGGTGCCCGCGCTCCTCACGGGCGGGCCGGCCACCGCCGCCACCCAGGGGCTGGATGGAGTCGGCCTGCATGCCGCGGTCGCCGGCGCTGGCGGTGTACTCGACCCGCTGCCCCTCGTCCAGGCTGCGGAAGCCCCCGTCGTCGGCGATCGCCGAGAAGTGCGCGAACACGTCCTGCCCACCATCGTCGGGCTCGATGAACCCGAAGCCCTTCTCCGCGTTGAACCACTTGACCGTGCCCTGCGGCATCCTCTAGCTCCTGCACATCTCGTCGTCCTCACCTGGTGCGTACCTGCTCCAGGGTCCTCCAGCCTGCCCGCTCTGACGACCCGGCATGCCCACCGGGGGGCACAGCGGCCCGATCTGGCCGGTCAACCGCCCGCCCGGACGAGCCGGTCGACGGCCTCCCGGGCCACCTCCGGGGGCACGGTGTGCCCCCCGTCGAACTCGCGGTAGGTCACCTCGTAGCCGTCCTCCTGCAGCGCCGGGACGATCTGCCGACTGGTCCGCTCCACCCGCAGCACCTCGTCGTCGACCCCGTGCGAGACGAAGACCGGAGGGCGGCCGGTGCGAGGGGCCGGGGGGACGAAGCCCGGCGAGAAGGCGATGACGTCGCTGAACAGGTCGCCGTTGGCCAGCCCCAGGCCGAGTGCGTAGGAGGCGCCGTCGGAGAACCCGGCGACGGCGATCCGTCCGGGGTCGACGGGCAACAGCCCGAACACCTCACGCAGCGCTCGGTCGATCAGCTCGACGTCCGGGCCCCAGTCGCTCCCGATCGCGTCCCACGTGCTCCCGCGGGAGGCCGGGGACAGCAGGAGCAGACCGTGCTCGTCGGCGAGTCCGCGCAGCGGCGCCAGTCCGCCCTCGGCGTTCCCGCCCGCGCCGTGCAGCGTGACCACCAGCGGCGCAGCCTGGTCCACGGGGAGGCCCGGGGGCACGTGGAGCAGCGCGTCCCGGTCCTCGGCCAGGCCCAGCGGGTGGGTGCCGGGGGCCGGTGGCGACCCGGTCGGCGAGACGCTGTCCGGTCGCACGGTCAGCACGGCGGGGTCCGGCGCCGCCTCCCCGCCACCCCCCGGACCAGGGGCACCGCCCTCCTGTCCGTTCCCGCTGCAGGCCGCCAGCAGGGCGGCCCCGGTCAGCTGACCGCAGGCGGCGAGGAACGCGCGGCGGGTGGGCACGGTGCGCCGGTACCCCGGATCGACCCCGGGGGCACCTCCTGCTCAGCTCTTGCGGTCGGCCAGGTGGCGGCGGTCGCCCAGGAACGGGAAGCGGTCCCGGGTGGCGGCCACCTCGGCGGCGTCGACGTCGGCCAGCACGATCGTCTCCACCCCGGAGGCGGTGGCCAGCAGGTCGCCCATCGGGGAGACGATGTGGCTGTCCCCGGCGTGCTCGGTGCCGTCGCCGGCCGTGCCGACCCGGTTGCAGCCGACCACGTACGCCTGGTTCTCGATTGCCCGGGCCTGCAGCAGTGCAGACCAGTGGTGCCGGCGCGGGCTGGGCCAGTTCGCCGGCACCAGGTAGACGTCGGTGTCCGGGGCGGCGCCCCAGAAGACGTCGGCGAAGCGCAGGTCGTAGCAGATGAACGGGGTGATCCGCAGACCGCCGACCTCGACGGTGACCGGGCCGGTGCCGGAGCGGAACCGGGTCCGCTCGTCGGCGAAGGGGTGCAGCTTCCGGTACCGGTGCGCGGTGCCGTCCGGGCCGGCGAGCACGAACGTGTTGTAGGGCAGCTCGCCCTCGACGTCGGTCTCCGGGCAGGTGCCGGCCACCCAGACGCCGTGCTCGGCGGCCTGCGCGGCGAGGAACTCCGACGACGGCCCACCTTCCGGTTCGCCGATCCCGGGCGTCATCGAGAAGCCGGTGGAGAACGTCTCGGTGAGCAGCACCAGCTCCGCCCCGGCACCGACAGCACGGGCCACCTGCGGGGCCAGTCGCGCGAAGTTCGCGTCCCGGTCCTCCCAGACGATGTCGTGCTGCACCGCTGCGATCTTCACGCCAGCCTCCTCAACCGCTGCGCCGCCTCGGCCAGCACCTCGTCCCGCTTGCAGAACGCGAACCGCACGAGGTGCCGTCCCAGCTCCGCGTGCTCCGGTGAGTAGAAGACCACGGTCGGGACGGCGACCACCCCGGCGCGCCCGGGCAGCGACCGGCAGAACGCGATGCCGTCCCCGTCGGGCCGCCGCGGGCGGACGTCGACGGTGGCGAAGTAGGTGGCCTCGGGGCTCACCACCGGCAGCCCGGCGTCGGCCAGCCCGGCCACCAACAGGTCCCGGCGGCGCTGGAGCTCGGCAGCCACCCCGGCGAAGTACGTGTCGGGCAGCCGGAGCCCGGCGGCGATCGCCGGCTGGAACGGGCCGCCGTTGACGAAGGTGAGGTACTGCTTCGCGGTGCGGACCGCCGACACCAGCGCCGCCGGACCGCAGACCCAGCCGGTCTTCCAGCCGGTGGTGTTGAACGTCTTCCCGCCGCTGCTGACCACCAGCGTGCGCTCGCGCATGCCGGGCAGGGTGGCGATCGAGACGTGCTCGGCGCCGGCGAACACCAGGTGCTCGTAGACCTCGTCGGTGAGCACCAGCAGGTCGGCGGCGTCGGCCACCTCCGCCAGCACCGCCAGCTCGGCCCGGGTGAAGACCTTCCCCGTCGGGTTGTGCGGGGTGTTCAGCAGCAGTAGCCGCGCCCGCGGGGTGACCGCCGCGCGCAGCTCGGCCTCGTCGAAGGTCCACCGGCCCGTGGCGACCTCGCCGGAGGAGGCCGGCGGCGGGCGGAGCGGCACCGGGCGCAGCACCCCACCGGCCATCGCGACGGCGGCCGCGTAGCTGTCGTACATCGGCTCGAACAGCACCACCTCGTCGCCGGGCTCGAGCAGACCGAGCAGCGCGGCGGTCAGCGCCTCGGTCGCCCCGGCGGTGACCAGCACCTCGTCGGCCGGGTCGTAGGCCAGGCCCCGGAACCGCTGCTGGTGCTCGGCGATCGCCGCCCGCAGGTCGGGCTGCCCTGGGCCCGGCGGGTACTGGTCGTGCGCCGTGCCGATCGCCGCCCGGGCGACGTCGAGCACTTCGTGCGGGCCCGGCTCGTCTGGGAAGCCCTGGCCCAGGTTGATCGCACCGGTGGCGACGGCCAGCGCGCTCATCTCGGCGAAGACCGTCGTCCCGAAGCCCTGCAGCCGGGAGGCGAGGTGCGGCGCGGAGGTCACCGGCTCATCCTGCCGTGGTCGTGGTCCGCCGCAGCACCTCGGCGAGCGGAGTGGCCGATCGCCCCAGCAGGTCCGGGACGGCGGTGCTGACCGCGGCCATTTCCCCCGCGGCGATCGCCGTGTACGTGGAGACCCAGGCGTCGACCAGCCAGCGGGGCGCCTCGTAGGAGGCCCGCGAGGTGTACGCCTCCTCGACCGTCTCAAGCTGGTAGCGCGCCGGCCGGCCGGTGCCGGCGGCGATCGTCTCGGCGACCTCGGTGAGGGTCAGCGCTGCCGGGCCGGTCAGGTCGTAGCTCGCCCCGGCGTGCGGCGCCGGGTCCTGCAGCACGAGCGCGGCGACGGCGGCGATGTCGTCCAGCGCCACCACCGACGCCCGGCCGTCACCGGCGGGGCCGCGCAGCACGCCGTCCTCGCCGACCATCTCCGGCATGTCGTCGGCGTAGAGCCCGTCGCGCAGGAACGTCGTGGTCAGGCCCAGGGTCCGGGCGTGCTGCTCGGTCGCCCAGTGGTCGCGGGCCAGGAGGAACGTCGCGTCCGGTGCTGCGCCGAGGAAGGACACGTAGACCAGGTGCCCGACGCCGGCGTCGGCCGCCGCGTCCAGGAAGCTGCGGTGCTGCTCGACCCGGTCGGCGGACTCACTCCCCGACACCATCAGCACCGTGTCGACCCCCGCCAGCGCCTCGCGGACGGCCGACCGGTCGGCGTAGGGCGCGACCGACACCGTCGTGCCGGGCAGTTGCGGGGCACGCGCCGGGTCGCGGACCAGCAGCCGCTGGCGCACCCCGGCGTCGGCGAGCAGCCGGGCGACCCGGCCGCCGAGCCGCCCGGTCGACCCGGTCACGGCGAGGGGCGGGAGCTCCGAGTCGGTCACCGGCCGATCCTCGCCGATGACCGCCCGCTCTGCTGGACCACTCCCACACCGGGGAGACGAGGTCCCAACCTCACCGACACACCGTGCAGTCGACGCATGTTTGCAGTGCGTGCACTTTTCCTGGCATGCTCTCGGCGTGACCACGGGCCTGCGCGAGCGCAAGAAGCAGGCCACCCGCGCGGCGCTGCACGAGTCGGCGCTGCGACTGGTCGCCGAGCGCGGGCTGGACCGGGTGTCGGTCGACGACATCGCCGCCGACGCCGACGTCTCACCCCGCACCTTCTTCAACTACTTCCCGTCCAAGGACGACGCGGTCATCGGCCTGGACCCGGAGCACCCACTCCGCCTGGCCGAGGCACTGTCCGCCCGGCCGGCGACCGAGACGCCCGTCCAGGCGCTGCGCGCGGTGCACGCCGCCGAGGCCGCGCGGATGGCCGCGGAGACCGAGTTGTGGCCGCTGCGGCTGCAGGTCGTCGACGCGCACCCGGCGCTGGCCGCCCGGCTCACCGCCTCCTTCGCCCGGAGTGAGCAGGTGCTGGCCGAGTGGCTCGCCGCCCGCACCGGCACCCGGGCTGAGCTGGACGTCCAGCCCACCCTGCTCGCCGCCGTCCAGGGCTCGGTGATGCGCAGCGCGCTGCACCGCTGGCGGGCCGGTGACTACACCGCATCGCTGCCCGCCCTCGTCGCCGAGGGCTGGGACCAGGTCGAGGCGGGCTTCCCCGCCCCGCGCCACTGACCCGACCGACCATCCCCCCGCACCACCCCTGAGGAGCTCCATGTCCAGCGCGCCCACCGCCGCGCCGCCCATCGTCCTGACCCGCCGGCGGATCAACACCATCTTCGGCGCGCTGCTGGCCGGCATGCTGATGGCCGCGCTGGACCAGACGATCATCTCGACTGCGATGCCGACGATCGTCGGTGAGCTCGGCGGCGTCTCGCACATGGCCTGGATGACCACCGCCTACCTGCTGGCGACCACCCTGGTCATGCCGGTCTACGGCAAGTTCGGCGACCTGTTCGGCCGGCGCACGCTGTTCCTGGTGGCGATCGGGCTGTTCACCGCCGCCAGCCTGGGGGCCGCGCTGGCGCCGGACTTCGGCTGGCTGGTGTTCTGGCGGGGCGTGCAGGGCCTCGGCGGCGGCGGGCTGATGATCCTGTCCCAGGCGATCATCGCCGACATCGTCCCGGCCCGGGAGCGGGCGAAGTACATGGGCCCGATCGGTGCGCTGTTCGGGCTCTCCGCCGTCGCCGGGCCGCTGGTCGGCGGGTTCTTCACCGACTCGGGGACACTGGGCTGGCGCTGGTGCTTCTGGGTCAACGTCCCGATCGGGCTGGCCGCCTTCGCCGTCGGCTGGGCCGCGCTGACCCTGCCGCGCAAGCGGAACACCACACCGCTGGACCTCGCCAGCATCCTCACCCTGTCGGTCGCCACCACGTCGCTGGTGCTGGCCACCGACATCGGCGGCAGCGAGGGCTGGGGTTCCTGGCAGGTGCTGGCGCTGCTGGCGGTGCTCGCCTGCTCGATCGCGGCGTTCGTGCTGGTGGAGCGGCGGGCGGTGGAGCCGATCGTCCCGCTGTCGCTGTTCCGCAACCCCACCTTCGTGGTGGCCACCGCGCTGGGCATGGCCGTGGGCCTGGGCATGTTCTCCGCGATCGCCTTCATGCCCACCTACCTGCAGATGAGCTCGGGCCTGTCGGCGGCGAACTCCGGCCTGCTGATGCTGCCGATGACCGCCGGGATCATCCTGACCATCCAGAGCTCGGCCGCGGTCATCATGCGCACCGGCCGCTACAAGGTGTTCACCGTCGCCGGGGTCGCGCTGATCCTGGCGGCGATGCTCTGGATGACCACGCTGGCCGGGGACACCGCGCTGTGGACCGTCGGCGCGATGTTCTTCCTGCTCGGCGCCGGGCTCGGGCTCATCATGCAGAACGTCGTGCTGGCCGCGCAGAACGCCGTCCCCGCCGCGCAGATCGGCACCGCCACCTCGACGAACAACTACTTCCGCGAGGTGGGCGCGGTGCTGGGCGTCGCCGTCTTCGGCACCCTGTTCACCAGCCGGCTGGGCGACCGGCTCGGCGAGGCCCTGGCCGGCAACCCCGAGCAGGCGGTGCAGGCGGGGATCACCTCCCCGGACACGCTGGTGCCGACGGCGGTCGAGGCCGCGGGTGAGCCGCTGCGCACCGCGATCGTGGACGCCTACGCCGACGCCCTGGCGCCGGTGTTCTGGTACCTGGTGCCGATCCTCGTCCTCGCGCTGCTGCTGGCCCTCGCGCTCCGCGAGGTGCCGCTGTCCGACGTCGCCGGGATGGTCGCCCGCGGCGAGGCCGTGTCGTCGGAGGCGGAGCTGGCCGCCCTGCGCGCCGACCCCGGGACCGACGAGCCCGTCCTGGTGGTCGAGCAGGGCGGCGGCCAGGACGACGACGCGTCACGCCGCGCCCAGGGCGCTTCTCACATGGAGGTCTGACCGATGAACCAGCCCCGCATCCGCGTCGTCGTCGACAACGACTTCAGCGGTGACCCCGACGGCCTCGTCCAGCTCGCGCACCACGCGCTCTCACCGTCGGTCGACCTGCGGCTGGTCATCGGCTCGCACCTGCGGCCCGGTGACCACTTCGACCCCTCGGACACCACTGCCGACAACGCCGCCGAGCTCGCCCGCGAGGTGCTCGCGCTGGCCGGCCGCCCCGACGTCCCCGTCCTCGCCGGGTCCAACGTCGGTCTGACCGACCGGGTGACGCCGATCCGGTCCGCGGCGGCCGAGGCGCTGGTCGCCGAGGCCATGCGCACCGACGTCGACAGCCCGCTGTACGTCTGCGCGGGTGCCGGGCTCACCGAGGTCGCCAGTGCCTGGCTGATCGAGCCGCGGATCGCCGAGCGGCTCACGCTGGTCTGGATCGGCGGCCCCGAGCACCCCGGCCTGGCCGAGCCGCCAGTGGGCGCGATGCCGATCGAGTACAACCTGCTCATCGACGTGCTGGCCGGGTCCATCTTGTTCGGCGACTCCGCCGTCCCGATCTGGCAGGTGCCGCGCGACGCCTACCGGCAGACGCTGGCCACCTTCGCCGAGCTGCAGCTGCGGATGGCCGAGCACGGGCCGCTGGGTGCGCGGCTGTTCGCCGCGCTGGACGGCCTCCGTACGGAGGCCCTCCAGCACGGGTTCGACCTCGGCGAGACCTACATCCTCGGCGACAGCCCGCTGGTGCTGCTCACCGCGCTGCAGTCGGCGTTCGAGCCGGACCCCTCCTCGAGTCGGCACGTCGTCCGGGACACGCCAGGGATCTCTGCGGACGAGCAGTACACCACCGTTCCCGGTGCGCGGCCGATGCGCATCTACACCCACCTCGACTGCCGGCTGATGATCGAGGACCTGTTCGCCAAGGTGCAGCTGCACGCCCGAGCCGAGGGGAGCTCCTGACCGGTCAGGGCGTCAGCAGCGCCTTGACCGCGCGGCGCTCGTCCATCGCGCGGTAGCCCTCCGCGGCCTGGTCCAGCGGCAGGGTCAGGTCGAACACCCGGCCCGGGTCGATCGTCCCGGACCAGACCCGGTCGATGAGGTCGGGCAGGAAGCGGCGCACGGGGGCGGGGCCGCCGTGCAGCCGCACCATCGTGGAGAACAGCTGCCGCCCGGTGATCTCCACGCCGTGCGGGACGCCGACGAACCCGACGCCGCCACCGGGGCGGGTGGAGCGGATGGCCTGGTCCATCGACTCCCCGGTGCCCACGCACTCCAGGACGGCGTCGGCCCCCACCCCGTCGGTGAGGTCCCGGATCCGCGCGACACCCTCGTCCCCGCGTTCGGTCACGATGTCGGTCGCACCGAACCCGGTGGCCAGCCGCTGCCGCGGTTCGTGCCGGCTCATGGCGATGATCCGCTCGGCCCCCAGCTGGGCGGCCGACAGCACGCCGAGCAGGCCGACGGCGCCGTCCCCCACCACCGCGACGGTCATCCCCGGCTGCACGCCGGCGGCGACGGCGGCGAACCAGCCGGTGGCCATGACGTCGGAGAGGGTGAGCAGGCTGGGCAGCAGCTCCGCCGACGGCACCTCGGGCGTGGCGACCAGGGTGCCGTCGGCGTGCGGCACCCGCAGCAGCTCGGCCTGGGCGCCGGTGACGCCCACCCGGTGCGCGCAGGCGCTCTGGTACCCCGCCCGGCAGTGCGCGCAGGTGCCGTCGGAGGCGATGAACGGCACGATCACGAACTGGCCGGGGCGCACCGTGGTGACGTCGCTGCCGACCTCCTCGACGATCCCGCAGTACTCGTGACCGATGGGCGTCGGCTCGGTCACCTCGTTGATGCCGCGGTAGGGCCACAGGTCGGAGCCGCACACGCAGGTGGCGGAGGCCCGGACCACGGCGTCGGTGGGCTCCACGACCCGCGGGTCCTCGAGCTGCTCGACGCGGACGTCGCCGGGGGCGTGCAGGACTGCTCCGCGCATGGGGGCGGTGTTCCTCTCGGAGTGCGGGTCGGACCCGTGCTCCTTGCCCGCCCCCGCCGGGACGAACCGCCGGTCAGCGCGCGGGGTGGGCCGACAGCTGCTCGACCAGCAGGTCCGCGACGGCGCGCATCCCGGCCGCGTTCGGGTGGTAGGGGGCGACCCCGCCGCCCAGCAGGTCACCGAACACCCAGCCGGTGACCCACGGCTCCGCCGACCCGACGGCGTGGTCGCGGGAGGCGGCCGAGGCCGCCACCAGGTCGGCACCGGTGACGCGGGCGGCCGCCGCGGTCGCCGCCTCGAGCCGCCGGCCGACGTCGGCGCACAGCAGGCGGTGCTCCTCGCTCATCGGGAAGGCGGGGGTGGCCTGCTCCGGCACCACGGTGAGGTAGTCGACCAGCACGACCCTGGCCCGGGGCGCCCGCCGGCGGACCTCGCCGACCAGCTGGGCCAGCCGGTCCGGCAGGTCCGCCAGCGCCGCGTGGACCGCGGCCGGGTCGATCGGGGTGCCGAAGAACGCCCGGGCCGGCAGCGGCACGCCCTCCGGGTCGGCCCGGGCCGAGCAGCGCAGCAGGGTGAGCAGGTAGTCGACGTCGTTCCCGCCGACGGTGACGGTCACCAGGTCGGCGTCCGGGCCGACCGCCTCGACCTGCGGCGGCACGGTGCCACCGGTCAGCAGCGCCTGCGGCCGGGTGAGGACGTCGTCGATCGTCGCCCCGCCCGAGCTGACGTCGACCAGGTCGTACCCGAGCCGCTCGGCGGCCAGCTGCGCGTAGTTGCGGCCCGACCGCGCGCACTCGGGGACCAGGATCGGGTCGATGCCGGGGCCGGCGGCGAAGGAGCTGCCCAGGGCGACGTAGCTGGTCACCGGGCGGCCCGGGCCGCCGCCATCAGCCGCTCGAGCTCCTCGGCGGGGATCGCCCCACCGAAGTCCGCGGCGAACCGGCGCATCGGCATGGAGCCGATCATCTGCAGCATCCCCGCGTGCATCTCCGCGGCACCCTCGGGCATCGTCGCCAGGAAGCCCTCCAGCAGCTGCGGGCCGGCGACCGGGTGCTCGAACCACTCGGCGACCGACGACTGCAGGGTCAGCTCCCGCACGACGACGTCCCCGGCGAGGTCGATCGTCCGCTCGTCGACGACGTCGGTGGCGCTGCGGCCGATCTGCACGGTGTGCTCCCCCGGTGCGACGACCCAGGCGTGCTCCCGGACGTCCCAGTACGCGAACGCCCGGCGGTCCAGCTCGAACGCCACCGTCGTCGACTCCCCCGCCGCCAGCGAGACCTTGGTGAAGGCGCGCAGCTCGCGGGCGGGCCGCCGCACCGGTCCGGCGGTGGTCGCGACGTAGACCTGCACGACGTGCCGGCCGGCCCGCGCGCCGGTGTTGGTGAGCGTCAGGGTCACCGTGGCCGCGTCGTCCCCGACGGCCCGGACCTGCAGGTCGCTCGTCTCGAACGTCGTGTAGCTCAGCCCGTGGCCGAACGGGTACCGCACCGGGCGGTCGACGGTGACGAACTGGCGGTAGCCGACCATCACGCCCTCGGCGTAGCGGACGTGGCCCTGCTCCCCCGGGAAGTCGAGGAAGCTGGGGGTGTCCGCCAGCCGCAGCGGGATGGTCTCGGCCAGCCGGCCCGACGGGTCGGCGGCGCCGGTGAGCAGGTCGGCCAGCGCACTGCCGCCGGCCTGGCCGAGCAGGAAGCCGGCGAGCACGGCGTCGACGTCGTCGTGCCAGCCCTCCAGGGAGACCACGCTGCCCGAGGAGAGGACGACGACCGTGCGGGCGCTGACCGCGGCCACCGCGCGGATCAACTGCACCTGCGCCGCGGGCAGGCCGAGGTGGGTGCGGTCGACGCCCTCGGTCTCGTCGGCCTCGGCCAGCCCGGCGAAGACCACGGTGACCTCTGCGTCTCTGGCCAGGCCGACGGCCTCCTCGCGCAGGGCGGTGGCGTCACCGGCGCCGTCGAGGGCGTACCCGGGCGCGAAGGTGAGGTCCGGGTGCACGGCCCGCAGCGCGGTGAGCGCGTCGTCGACCCGGGTGGCGTTGACGTGCGAGCTGCCGCCGCCCTGGAACCGCGGCGTCCGGGCGAACTCGCCGACCACGGCGACCCGCTGCCCGGCGGCCAGCGGCAGCGCGCCGGCCTCGTTCTTCAGCAGCACCGCGCAGCCGGTTGCGAGTTCGCGGGCCAGCGCATGGTGGGCGTCGGCGTCGAAACCGTCGGTCGGCTCGGCGACGTACCCGGCCAGCCCTGCGACCCGGCGGACGCTGCGGTCGACGACGGCCTCGTCCAGCCGGCCGCTGCGCACGGCGTCCACGACCAGGGCGTTGCCGGCGCCGTGGTCACCGGGCATCTGCAGGTCCAGGCCCGCCTCGAGTGCGGCGACCCGGTCGTCGACCGCGCCCCAGTCGGAGACGACGGCCCCGGTGAAGCCCCACTCCTCGCGCAGCACCTCGGTGAGCAGCCAGTGGTGCTGGGAGGCGTAGACCCCGTTCACCTTGTTGTAGGCGCACATCACCGTGGCCGGCTGGGCCTCGGTGACCACCCGCTCGAAGGCCGGCAGGTAGATCTCGCGCAGCGTGCGCTCATCGACGTCGGCGCTGACCTGCATGCGCTGCGTCTCCTGGTTGTTGGCCGCGAAGTGCTTGACCGACGCGCCCACGCCGGCACCCTGCTGGCCGCGGACGTGCGCGGCGCCGAGCACCCCGGCCAACAGCGGGTCCTCGGAGTAGTACTCGAAGTTGCGGCCGCACAGCGGCGACCGCTTGATGTTCACCCCCGGCCCGAGGACGACGGGCACGCCGATCGCACGGGCCTCGACCCCGATCGCAGCCCCGATCCGCTCGGCCACCTCCGGGTCCCAGCTGGACCCCACGGCGACGGCCGGCGGGAAGCAGGTGGCCGGCACGCTCTCGATGAGGCCGATCTGGTCGAGGTCGCCCACCTGCCGGCGCACCCCGTGCGGTCCGTCGGTGAGCACCACCGAGGGCAGCCCGGCCGCCTCGACCGGCGGGGTGGACCAGAAGTCCTGGCCGGAGAGGAGGGCCGCCTTCTGCTCCAGCGGCAGTGCGGTCGGGTCGGACGGCGTGGTGGGGGTCACCACCCGATCCTGCCGATCGCCGGCCGCCCGCGTCGCCGCGGATGCCATCCAGCGGTAGACGGCACGCTCATACGGGCTGCTCAGTGCAGGGCGGTGTCGGCCGGCCCGGTGGCCCAGCGCCGGAAGCGGACGACGAGGCCGGCCCGGGTGGGGGCACAGCAGTACGGCCCGGCCTGCACCTCGGCGTCCGGCGGGAACCAGGCGACCCGGACCAGCCGGAACGGCTCGTCGTCGGCCCGGGCCCGCACCGTGACCGCGTCGCCGGCCCGGCTGGCCCGCACCGTTACCCGGCGGCCGGCCCAGTCGGGCACCGGCGCCACGGACCAGTCCGAGCGGCCGAGGGTGACGACGGCGCCGACCTGCGGCGCCCCGTCGGAGAACTCGACGCCGGCCTTGAGCCAGGTCTCCGCACCGGCCCGCAGCATCAGGCCGGCCTGGTCGAACTGCTGGTCGAAGTCGACGTCGAAGGCCACCTCGACCGCCCCGTCCAGCCGGCCCAGCAGTGCGTGGGCGTCGTCGTGGACGAAGCCGTAGGAGGTGTGCCGCCAGGCGTCGCTGCCCTCGGCTGCGGTGACCAGCAGGTCGGTGCCGTCATCGGTGGCCGCGACCGGCGGCGTCGTCCACGAGCCCGCGGCCCACGGCTGGACCCGGCTGCCGTCGTCCGTCATGCCGGCACGGTAGCCGCGTCCCGAGGCTCGCGCGCTTGCCATGGCGGTCGGGATGCCGCCCCTCGCCTACTCCTCGCAGCCCGTGTACCTCAGCTCGGCGAAGGTGACCGTGCCCTCGACGGCGTACAGACCCAGGACCCGGCCGGTGAAGGACACGGCCGCCTCAGCGCTCCAGTGCCGGCCGTCGAGCTCGGCGAGCTCGGCCGTCTCCTCCCCGCTGAACGCGACGAGGCGGATCCGGTCCCCACCGAGCGCCTCGGGGGTGAACCCGGTCGGCGGTGGCGTCATCTCCATCCGGAGGGACACCTCACCGGCGGGGAAGGTGTGCGACCAGCTCTGGGTGAGGCCGGTGACGACCGCTCGCCCGGTGACGGTGGTCGTGGTGCCGTCGCAGCGGGCCTCCAGCTCGACGTGCTGGGCCTCGGAGTAGCGCGCCGCCAGTCCACCGACCCCACGGCTGGCGTCGATCCGGGTGGAGACGGCTGCGGTCAGGTGCCGCTGGCGGCGCCCGAGGAAGCACGGCCGGGTGCTGCCCAGCGTCGACCCGTCGCCGGTGAGGGCCAGCCGGCCGGGGCTCTCGGTCGTCGAGGCGACCTCGTCCGGCGTCCGGCGGACGCCCAGCCACCCGGGGTCGGCCAGGGCCGCGGGGTCGGAGAAGTCGAAGACCTCCTCGTCCACGCCCGGACGCGGAGCCAGTTCGACCGGCGCGGGGAACGGCCAGTCGTCGACCCACGCGACGTCGGTCGCGAACGTCTCCCGGCCGAGCGGGGAGAAGGCGCGGGTGAGGCCCAGCGGCCGGACACCCAGCAGGACGAGGGCGGACCCGCCGTCGGGGGTGTCGACCAGGTCGGCGTGGCCGGTGTTCTGGATCGGGCACCTGGTGCCACGGGCGGTCAGCACGGGGTTGGCCGGGCACGGCTCGAAGGGCCCCTGCGGGGAGTGGCTGCGCGCGACGCTCACGGCGTGGCCACGCTCGGTGCCGCCCTCGGCGATGACCAGGTACCACCAGTCGCCGCGCCGGTGCAGGTGCGGAGCCTCCGGGAACATCGCCCCCGTTCCCGACCACAGCGACCTGGGCGGTTCCAGTGCCCTGCCCGCGGCCAGGTCGACCCGCACCTGCTGGATCCCGTGGTGCGCTTCGAGGTCCTCCCCCGTGGTGCCCAGCCCTGAGTAGGTGACGTAGGCCGTGCCGTCGTCGTCCCAGGCGAGGTCGGGGTCGATCCCGTCGATCCCGTCGATCGTCGTGCCGTCGCTCCACGGGCCCGCCGGGTCCGTCGCGGTGAACACCACGCAGCCGCGGGGGCTCATCGCGACGGTGACGATGACGAAGTACACGCCGTTGCGGTGGCGGATCGTCGGCGCCCACACGCCGCACCCGGTGACCACGCCCTCGACCTGCACCTGCTCCGGGCGGGTGGCGACGTTGCCCACGTGCGTCCACTCCACCAGGTCGGTGCTGCGGTACACCGGCAACCCCGGCAGGTACTCGAAGCTGGAGGTCACAAGGTGGTAGACGCCGTCGACGAGGACGACGCTGGGATCGGGGTTGAAGCCGGCGATCAGCGGGTTGGGGCGGGCGGTCACGGGAAGTCCTCCGTGCGGACGGTCGTCGGTCGAGGTCGGGAGCGTCGGGGTCGAGCTCACCGGGCGGTCACCGTCACCGTCGCCGGGGCGCAGCCCTCGGCCGTCGCGGTCACGATGATGGTGCCGGCGCCGGTCGGGCGGACGATGGCGAGCACCCGGCCGTCGAAGGTCGTGTGCACGGCGTCGAGGTAGGACTCCGCCGTCGCCGGCGCCGCGCTGCCCAGCCCGGCCAGCGTGCCCGCCCCCTCGACGGTCACCGTGACCTGGCGGTCCACCCCGAGTGCGACGGTCCCGGCGGCGTCGGTGAGCGCGAGCGCGACGAAGGCCAGGTCTGCGTCGTCGGCCCGCAGCACCGTGCGGTCGGCGGTGGCCAGGAGCCCGACCGGTCCCGACGCCGGCCGCAGGACCGTGCGCCCGGTCTCCGCGCCACCCGTGCGGGCCACGGCCACCAGGTCCTCCGGGGCCCACGGCACGGTGAACTCCGCCCGGAACCGGTGCGCCTCCCCCGCCGGGGCGGTGCCCAGCGACCGGTTGCCCAGCAGCAGCTCCACCTCCTCGGCGTCGCTGTAGACCTCGACGGTCAGCGGGACGCCCTCGGCACCGGTGAAGGCCCAGTCGGCCACCGAGTCCGCCCACGCCCACGGCGTCGAGACCGTCGTCCGCCCCGACCGCTCGGGCCGGACGACGGCGATCGCCGGTGCGGTGCGCAGCCCGAACACGGTCTCCCGGTAGTAGGACGCCGGCCGGCGGTGCCCGGTGATGTCGAGGTCGCCGCACCAGGCGAGCAACCACGGGAAGGGCCCGTGGAAGCCGCCGGCGGCCGGGTCCTCGCTGTCGGCGACCCGGCCGATGCCGGCCTCGCCGAGGTAGTCCCAGCCGGTCCAGGTGAAGTCACCGATGACGTGCGGGTGGTCCTGGACCAGTCGCCAGAGCCGGTCGATCTTGGTGGCGAAGGTCTCCGAGCCCACGATCACCCGGCGCGGGAACAGCTCCCGGTCGATCGCGTACGGGCCTCCATGTAGTTCATCCCGGCGACGTCGAGCACGTCGAAGGACTCCTCGGTGCGCCGGGCGACCAGCTCGGTGCCCGACAGGTGGTCCATGAACTCACCCATGTCGGTGAGCATCGTGTTGATGCCCAGCTCGGCTGCCTGGGGGCCCCGGGCCTCCTCGATGACGGCCAGCATCGCGTTGACCCCGTTCGTGACGAACCGGGTGGGGTCCTCGGCGCGGACGGCCTCGGCCAGCCGGCGCGACCACAGCGCGCCGTGCGGGTCGGACACCTCGGGGATCTCGTTGCCGATGGACCACAGCACGATGCTGGGGTGGTTGGCCCCGCGCCGGACCATGGAGGCGACGTCGGACCGCCAGGTGTCGGCGAAGTGACCGGCGTCGTCCTCGATGGACTTGCCGTGGGTCCAGGTGTCGGTGAGCTCGTCCATCACCAGCACGCCCACCCGGTCGCAGGCGGCGAGCATGGCTCGGCTCATCGGGTTGTGCGAGCTGCGCAGTGCGTTGAACCCGGCCGCCGCCAGCAGCTCCACCCGACGTTCGTCGGCCCGGCCGATCGCGGCCGAGCCCAGCACGCCGTTGTCGCTGTGCACGCACGCCCCGCGCAGGAGCACCGTCTGGCCGTTGATCCGCAGTCCCCGGTCGGGGTCCAGGGACAGGGTCCGCAGGCCGGTGGTGACCGTCTCGGTGTCGGTCTCGATGTCGCCGTCGAGCAGCACCGCCTCGACGGTGTGCAGCCGCGGCGACGTCGGGCTCCACGGCGCCGGGTCGGCCACCAGCAGCCGCTGGCGGACGACCGCGGGCTCCCCCGGCAGCACGGTGACCGGCGAGACAGCCTCGGCCACCACGGCCCCGGCGTCGTCGACCAGCCGGACACGCAGGGTCCGGCTGGCCAGTCCCCGCCCGGCGTGCACGACGGTCGAGGCGACCGAGACGACGGCGCGCGAGCCGTCGAGCTCCTCGGTGACCACCCGGACACCGTCGGCGGCCAGGTGCACCAGTGGGCCGCGCAGCAGGTGCACCGGACGGTGGATGCCGGCGCCGGCGTACCAGCGGGCGTCCCTGCCGGCCCGGCACAGCACGCGGACCTCGTCGGTCCCGTCGTACCGGAGGTGGTCGGCCAGCGGGACGACGGCCTCGGTCCAGCCCGACGACCAGGTGGCGGCGAGCTGACCGTTCACCAGCACCCGGGCCGAGCGGTACACGCCCTCGAAGTGCAGGGCGAGCACCTGGTCGCGGTCGTCGCCGGTCACCGGCAGCACCGCCCGGTAGTCCACGGCGGTGGGCGGGAAGTAGCCCGCGCCGGGGCCGTGCTCGGCATCGCGCGGCTGGCCGAGGGTGGCGTCGTGCGGGAGCACGACGTCCCGCCACGGCTGGGCGGCACCGTGCATCTCGGCGAAGGAGTTGGCGTGCGGCCGGAACTGCCAGCCGGTGGTGAACGGGGTGCGGCGCATGGCTGCCCTCTCGAGTGGGGAACGAGGTCAGCAAGCGACGGATGGCGTCCTGGCTGGAGCGCCCCATGCCCGCGCGGGGCCGGCGTCACCGGCGATCGGCCGTCTGCTGGATCGCCGCGGGCACCCGCGCACCGTCGATCGTCGGTGTCCGCCGTCACCTCCGCGAGGCCCTTGCCATTGGCCAGCAAGACGAAGCGTCGTCCGGGAGGTCGGCCCGCTGGTGGAAAAGGGCTGCCGGTGATCGGCACGGTGGTCTCCGGCGATGCCGGCGCTGGGCAGACTCGTGCCATGAGCGGGCGACTGGCAGGGAAGACGGCGTTGGTGACCGGGGCGGCGGCGGGCATCGGGCGGGCGGTGGCCGACCGGTTCGTCGCCGAGGGAGCGCGGGTCGCCTACGCCGACCGGGACGTCGCGGGCGCCGAGGCGGCCGCCGCGGCATCGGGTGGGCGGGCGGTGCCGATGGACGTCACCGACGAGGACAGCGTCGCCGGTGGCTTCGCCGCACTGGCCGCGGACGGCTGGGTGCCCGAGGTCGTGGTCGTCAACGCCGGCGTGCAGCTGTTCGGGCAGGACGCCGAGGTGGCCGACCTGGACCTCGACGTCTGGCGCCGCACCCACGAGGTCAACCTGACCGGGGCGTTCCTGACCGTGAAGCACGCCGTGCGCGGGATGCTGGGCGTCGGCGGCGGCTCGATCGTGTTCACCGGCAGCCCCACCGCGGTCCGTGGCGAGGGCGCGGAGTTCACCGCCTACGCCTCGTCCAAGGCCGGCATGCACGGGCTGGCCCGCACGGTCGCCGCCGCCTACGCCCGCCGGGGCATCCGGGTGAACACCGTCGTCCCGCCCTACACCGAGACCGGGCTGGTCAGCACCCTCACCGACGACCCCGAGGCCCGGGCCGCGATCGTCGGCCGGATCCCGATGGGCCGCGCCGGTACCACCGGCGACCTCGAGGGCGTGATGGTGTTCCTCGCCAGCGACGAGTCGGCGTTCGCGACCGGCGCGACGTTCGCCGTCGACGGCGGCATGACCACCCTCTGAGCCGTGCTCAGGCCTCCCGGCTCCGGCGCTCGTGCAGCCGGAGCCGGGCGAGCAGGTCGGCGACCAGCAGGCGGAGGTCGACGTCGGTGCACACCCGTCGTCCCGGCTGGTCCGGGGACTCCGTCCACGTGCAGGCCACGTCGTCGAGGGCGGTGACCAGGACCGGGGGGCTGTCACCGAGCGGCCAGGTCTCCCCCTGCTCCACGAAGTCGGGGATCGGCAGCTCGACGTACTGCTGCCACAGCCAGGCACCCAGCCGCCCGGCGCCGCCCACGTCCTGCTCCAGCTCCGCCACCGAGTACGTGCAGCGCCGGTAGGTCTCCAGCGGGAACTGCCAGATCGCCAGGTCCTCGCGGGCGAGCACCTCGCGGGCGGCCTCGGCGTCGGTGTCCCGGTTGTACTCGAGCGCGTCGGCGCCCAGCGCCCCACCGACCCAGACCAGCTTCAACCGGGCGGCGATGTCCGGGGCCTGGCGCAGCGCCTGGGCGACGTTGGTCAGCGGGCCGGCGCAGACCAGGAAGAGCGGCAGCGGGCCGTCCCGCCGCGCCTCGGCGACGATGGCGTCCGCGGCCGCCGACGAGGTGTCGCCGCCGCCGATCGGCACGTCGCACCCGGCGGCCACCACCGGCCGCTGCGTGCCGACCAGGTCGACCAGCTCCTGCGCGCGCCGGGCGCCCGCGGCTGCCGTGCCCTCGGGCGGCCCGAACCGCGGGCTGAGGTGCGAGCTGGTCACCGCCACCACCCGGTTGGCGGCGCTGAGCAAGTGGTGGGCCAGGGCGACCAGACCGTCAGGGTCACCGTTCCAGTCGTTGTCGACGACGACGCGGCAGCGTTGGGTGATGCGCAGGGACACGTGCTTCCTCCAGGGGTCAGGCGGTGGGGACGGCGGCCGGGTCGTCGGCACCGGCGTAGCGGAACGAGCGGACGACGACCGACCCGGAGGAGCACCAGACGCCGACCATGCGACCGGTCATCCCACCGGCCACCTCGGTGGAGACGTAGCGGCCGTCGATCCGGCCGAGCTCGGCGAACCCGCCGTCGGCGTCCAGGACCCCGGCGACCAGCTGGTCCGGGCCGAGCGCGGTGGAGGAGAAGTGCCCCTCCGACGGGACGGCCCGGACCTCCAGCACGACGTCCCCGGCCGGGACGGCGACCTCCCCGAGCAGCTGCCGGAGCGGGCCGACCTGCGCGACCGCGCGCACCACGTCCCCGGCGACCTGGAGGTCGAGGCGGTGGCGGGGGTCCATCCGCACGGACAGGCCACCGACGCCGTCGCCGTCCGCGGCCACGACCGCCCGGGCCCGGCAGTACAGGTGCTCCTGCCGGCGACCGGCGAAGGCGGCGTCGTCCGAGGCTGGGTCGGCGGCCGCGGCGGTGAGCCGCCAGCCGCCCTCCCCCCGGGTGAGCACGTCGCCGGGGAGCCGGCGCGGCGACACCCAGGAGACCGGCAGCGCGGCGCCGGCCAGCTCCTCGACCTCGACCGGCCCGGCGGCCGGAGTCAGCCACTCCCCCAGCCGCGGCCAGCCGTCCTCCCACACCACCTCGGCGGCGAAGGTCTCCCGGCCCAGGACGTGGAACTGCGGGCTCGCCCCGCGCGGCCGGACGCCGTGGAAGACGATCGCCCAGCTGCCGTCGGGCCGCTGCACCAGGTCCGCGTGCCCGGTGTTCTGCACCGGGTGCTCGACGCCCCGGTGGGTCAGCAGCGGGTTGTGCGGGCACGCCTCCCACGGCCCGGACGGCGACGGTCCGCGGGCGATCGTGACCGCGTGGCCGCGCTCGGTGCCGCCCTCGGCGATCAGCAGGTACCAGTGCCCGCCGACCCGGTACAGGTGCGGGCCCTCCGGGAACCGCCCGCCGGTGCCCTGCCACACGTTCCGCCGCTCGGTCAGCGCCCACCCGGTGACCGGGTCGACGGCCTGCTGCACGAGACCGGCCGGCCCGCCGGCGCCGAAGCCCGCGTAGGTGACCAACAGCGTGCCGTCGTCGTCCCAGGCGAGGTCCGGGTCGATCCCGCGGACCTCGTCCATCCGGACCGACTCCGACCACTCACCCAGCGGGTCCTCCGCGGTGACCAACGTCTGCCAGCCGCCGTCGGCGAGGTTCGTGGTGACCATCCAGAACCGGCCGTCGTGGTGGCGCAGCGTGCAGGCGGTGATGCCGCCCGAACCGGGGGCCGCCGAGACGTCGAGCTGTGACGGGCGGGCCAGCACGTGCCCGACCTGCTCCCAGGACACCAGGTCCGTCGAGCGGTACAGCGGCACGCCGGGGGCGTACTCGAAGCTCGAGTGCACCATCCAGTACGTGTCGTCGACCCGGCAGACGCTGGGGTCGGGGTGGAAGCCGGGGACGACGGGCGCCGGGGTCACGGGCACAGACGTCACTGGTGGGCCTCCGGGTCGAAGAACAGCGCGGGCTTCTCCACCGGCGCCGGGACGGTGACCGTGCGGGTGAACGAGTGCCGCCCGGCCGCCACCTGGACCGGTGCGCTGCCGTCGGGCAGTGACACCTCGGCGGTCGTGTTCGGCGGGACGGTCAGCTCCACGGTCAGCTCGGCGCCGTCGAGGGTCCAGGAGACCGCCGCCGTCCCGTACGGCGTCTCGTGGGTCGCGGCGGCGGAGGTGATCCCCGGACCGGGGCGGGGGGCGATCCGCAGCCGCCGATAGCCGGGTTCGGCCGGGGCGAGGCCGGCGACGGTGCGGTGCAGCCAGTCGGCGACGGCACCGAGCGCGTAGTGGTTGAACGACGTCATGTCGCCGGGGTTGATCGACCCGTCGGGGAGCATGGAGTCCCAGCGCTCCCAGATCGTCGTCGCGCCCATCGACACCGGGTACAGCCACGACGGGCACTCCCGCTGCAGCAACAGCTCGTAGGCCGTCGCCAGCTCCCCGGCGTTCGTGAGCGCGTCGGTGACCAGCGGGGTGCCGAGGAAGCCGCTGGCGATGTGGAAGCCGTCCTTCAGCACCTGCTCGGCCAGCAGCCGGCCGGCGTGCGCCCGCTGGACGGGGGTGAGCAGGTCGAACTCCAGGGCGAGGGCGTAGGCGGTCTGCGACGGGTAGGCGACCCGGCCGTTCGGGGAGACGTACTCGGCGCGGAACCGATCGGTCGCCCGCTCGGCGAGGTCGGCGAACCGGGCGCCGTCCCGACCGAGCACCTCGGCGGCCTGCGCGACCGTGCGGGCCGAGCGGGCGAGGTAGGCAGTGGCGACGCACTGCCACGGGGTGCGCGCCGCGGCGGGGTTGTCCGGCGGCGCCGCGGAATCTAGCCAGTCACCGAAGGAGAACCCGCCCTCGGGGAAGTCCAGGTCGGCCCCGGCCCGCGCGGCGAAGACGTCGATCCAGGCGGTCATGGACGCCCACTGGTCGGCGAGCAGCCCGGCGTCACCGGTCCGCTCGTACAGCACCCACGGGACGACGACGGCCGCGTCGCCCCAGCCCACCTCCGCCTGCTGCGGGAACGGCAGCAGCGGCAGGAACGGCACGTACATCGGGACGATGCCGTCGTGGTCCACCTGCTGCTCGACCGCGAGGTCGGCCAGCCAGGAGCGGAGCATCCCGGTGGTGTCGTAGAGGAAGGAGGCGGACGGCGCGAAGACCTGGAGGTCACCGGTCCAGCCCAGCCGCTCGTCGCGCTGCGGGCAGTCGGTGGGGACGTCGAGGAAGTTGCCCCGCATCCCCCAGACCACGTTCTCGTGCAGCCGTTCCACGTCCGGGTCGGAGCACGCGAAGGTGCCGGTCCGGCGCAGGTCGGTGTGCACGACGACGGCCTCGAGGTCGCTCGGCGTCAGCTCCCCCGGCCAGCCGCTGACCTCGGCGTACCGGAAGCCGTGGAAGGTGAAGCGCGGCTCCCAGGTGCGCGGGCCTTCCCCGTCCAGCACGACGACGTCCGTGGCGTCGGCCCCGCGCAGCGGGCGGGTGCCGAGCTCGCCGTGCTCGAGCACCTCCGCGTGTCGGACGGTGACCTCGGTGCCGGCCGGTGCGTCCGGCAGGGACAGCCGGAGCCGGCCGACCAGGTTCTGGCCGAAGTCGACCAGCGTCCTCCCCGACGGTGAGGTGCTGATCTCCTGGACCGGCAGGGTCTGCGTGCGGCGCACGGGCGGGCCGGTCGGGGCGACGAGGGTGGCGACGTCCAGGTCCCCGGTCTCCACCGGCGTCCAGGCGCTGTCGTCGAACGCCGGCTGCGACCAGCCGGGGAGCTCGCGGCGGGCGTCGAACGTCTCGCCCGCGTAGAGCCCGGCCCGGGTGAGCGGGCTGGGCGCCGACCGCCAGGAACCGTCGGTGGTCACGACGGTGCGGCTGCCGTCGGGGTGCTCGACCTCGAGCTGGACGAAGGCGCCGGTCCGGTCGCAGTAGAAGGCCCGCTTGCCGGTGAAGCCCAGCGGGCCGGCGAACCAGCCCTGCGCCAGGTGCACGCCGAGCGCATTGGCGCCCTCGGTGAGCAGCGCGGTGACGTCGTGGGTCTGGTAGCGCAGCCGGTGGTGGTAGCTGGTCCAGCCGGGCGCCAGCACGTGGTCACCGACGACCGACCCGTTCAGCTCGGCCTCGTAGACCCCCTGCGCGGTGGCGTACAGCCGCGCCCGGGTGACCGGCCGGTCCAGCACGAACTCCCGGCGCAGCAGTGCGGCCGGCTCGTCGCCGCAGTCAGCGGGCAGCACCGGCCGGACCAGCGTCGCGGTCCAGTCGGCCGGCGCCAGCAGGCCGGCCTCGACGACGGTGTCCTCGCTACACGCCGACGGCTCGACGGCCCCCTCGCCCCACACCCGCACGCGGACCGTGCGACGGTCGCGGCTGGTCAACGGCGGCGCTCCCCATGCCACCAGCACCGACTCGTCGGACTCCACCCGGCCCGACGACCAGACCGGGCCTTCCTCGGGTGCGATCTCCAGCTCGTACGCGGCCTGCCGCCAGCCGTCGAGGTCGGTGCGGGACACCCAGGACAGCCGCGGCCGGGTCTCGCCGATGCCCAGCGGCTCGCGGTGGTGCTCGACGGTCACGGGCAGGACGGTCAGGTCGCTCATGCGGGCTGCTCCAGGGTGGTCGTGAACGTGTGCTCGCCGGGTCCGGCGGATGCCGTGGTGCCGTCGGGCAGGACGACCGTCGCCTCGGCGCCGGCCGGGACGACGACGCGCAGCGAGAGCACGTCGTCGGTGACGGCCCAGGCGGAGGAGATCCGGCCGTACGGCGACTCGTGCGCGGCCTCGGCGGAGGTCAGGCCGCCACCGGGCCGGGGCTGGACGCGGAACCGCCGGTACGCGGGCTCCAGCGGCTCGATGCCCGCGGTGTACCGGTGCAGGAAGGAGACGACCGCGCCCTTGCTGTAGTGGTTCAGCGACTCGTGCGGCACGCCGTCGGCGTCCACGCCGTCCCACCGCTCCCACACCGTGGTCGCCCCGCGGTCGACCATCGTCAGCCAGGACGGCTCGGTGTCGGTGAGCAGCAGCTCGTAGGCGACGTCGAGGTGCCCGGCGTCGGCGAGCACCGGCAGCAGGTACGGCGTGGCCAGGAACCCGGTGGCCAGGTGGGTGTCGGCCTTGCGGACCAGCTCGACCAGCCGCTCGGCGACGGCCGGCCGCAGATCGGCCGGCACCAGGTCGAAGGCGAGCGCGCGCACGTGGTCGGCCTGCGTGTCGCAGCACAGCCGCCCTTCGTCGTCCAGGTACTCCGCCTGCCAGGCGGCCCGCGCCCCGGCGGCGAGTCCGGCGTAACGGTCGGCGTCGTCGTCCCTCCCCAGCACCGCGGCGATCCGGCTCAGCAGCCCGGCGCTGTGCGCGTAGTACGCCGTCGCCACCTCGCCCTTGTCGGCTGCGACGAAGGCGCCGAAGTCTCCGACGTCCTCACCGGGCACCAGCCACTCACCCCACTGGAAGCCGGTGTCCCAGAGGAACCGCTCGTGCGGCGCGGGCTCCGGCCGGCGGGCGACCCGAGCAGGGTGTCGCTGGTCCCGGGCCATCCGCTCGACCCGGTCGAGCCAGCCGACCATCGTCGGCCAGAGCTCGGCCAGCACCTGCTCGTCGCCGTAGGCGCGGTACAGCTCCCAGGGCACGACGACCGCGGCGTCGCTCCAGCCGGCCGAGCCGTTCATCGCCGCGACCGGGCCGGCCCGCCCCTCGCTGCGGGAGGACGGGCTGATGTTGGCGATCGTCCCGTCGGGCCACTGGTCGGCGGCGACGTCCCGCAGCCACTTGGTGGAGAACCCGGCGACGTCGTACAGGAACGCGGCGGTCGGGACGTACAGCTGCCAGTCACCGGTCCAGCCGGCGCGCTCGCGGTGCGGGCAGTCGGTGGGGATGTCGCAGGCGTTGCCGCGCAGGCTCCAGACGGCGGCCTCGTGGAATCGGGTCACCCGCTCGTCGCTGCAGGAGAACCAGCCGGTGCGGCGCAGGTCGGTGTGCACGACGACGCCGCGGACGTCGTCGGCGGTGAGCTCGCCGGGGTGCCCTGCGATCCGCACGTACCGGAAGCCGTGCGTCGTCCGCCGCGGTTCGAACACCTCACCCGGCACGCCGGCCGAGACCACCTGGTCCACCTGGCCGGCCGGCAGCGGCTCCGGCAGGAAGGGCACGGCGGGGCGCAGGTGGTCAGTGGTGACGTCGCCGTCGGGGCCGAGCCACTCGGCGTGGGTCAGCGTGAGGGTGGTGTTCGCCGGCCCCAGGTCGGTGAGCCGCACCCAGCCGTTGACGTTCTGGCCCAGGTCGACGACGTGCGCCCCGCCCGGCAGCCGGGTGACCGACACCGGGGTGAGCTCCTCGACCCGGCGCACCGGCGGGGCCGGGGAGTCGACGAGGCCGGCGTAGCCGTGCTGGACGACGCACACCGGCGCCCAGCCGGCGTCGTCGAAGCCCGGGGCGTCCCAGCCCCGCGGCAGCCGCCGCAGGTCAACCCGCTCGCCGGCGATCAGGTCGGCGGCCACCACGTGCCCCTCGGCGCTGCGCCAGCCCGGCCCGGTGCCGACGACGGTGACGCTGCCGTCGTCGTGCACCAGGTGCAGCTGGGCGAGCAGCGCGAGCCGGTCGCCCCACTGGTCGGCGGCGCGGAGGATGCCGATCTGGCCGCGGAACCAGCCGTCGGCGAGCACGACGGCAAGCGCGTTGCGGCCGGGCCGGACGGTGGCGGTGACGTCGATGGTCTGCACCTGCAGCCGGGCGTCGTACTGGGTGAAGCCGGGGGTCAGCTCGGCGTCCCCGGCGCGCGCCCCGTTGAGGAAGGCCTCGTAGACGCCCTGCGCGGTGGCGTGCAGCCGGGCGGCGACCACCGGCCGGTCGACGTCGAACTCGTACCGCAGCAGCGCCGCCGGCCGCTCCCCCGGCGGCCCGGCGGGCATCTCCCCCGGCTCGACCCAGGAGGCCTGCCAGTCCTCGGCCCACAGCAGCCCGGTCTCGAACCAGCCCGCCGCGGACGGTCCGCTCTCCCCGAGGTCGGTGCGCACCTGCACCCACCACTGCACCCGCTGCCCCGCGGCCAGCGGTGGGCCGGCATAGGGCACCAGCAGGTGCTGCCCGCTCTCCACCCAGCCGGTGTCCCAGCCGTTGTCCGCGGTGAGCCGGGAGGCGAGCTGCTGCCCGGCGCCCATCGGCAGCTGCCAGGACAGCCGCGGCGTCGTCGTCCGGATGCCGAGTGGTTCGTCGAGGTGCTCGACCCGCAGGTGGTGCGGCGCAGCGGGGTCCTCCATCACGGGCGCGGGACCCGCTCGGCGTGGTGGCAAGCGGTGAGCGAGCCGTCGAGCAGCCGGAGCGGCGGCCGCTGCGCCACGCAGACGTCGGTGGAGAACGGGCAGCGCGGCACGAAGGGGCAGCCGGTGGCCGACGGCGAGGCGGCTCCCGCGGTGCCGAAGCCGGCGGCCTCCCGGGCGGCGCGGCGCGCGGCCTGCTCGGCGGGGCGCGGCACCGGGGCCGCCGCGGTGAGCGCCAGGGTGTACGGGTGCCGGGGCCGCTGGGCGACCTGCTCGGCCGGGCCGGTCTCCATGACCTGACCGCGGTAGAGGACGACGGTGCGCTGGGACAGGAAACGCACCACGCCCAGGTCGTGGGCGATGAAGAGGAAGGACAGCCCGCGCTGGTCGCGCAGATCGGCCAGCAGGTTGAGCACCTGCGCCTGGGTGGAGAGGTCCAGCGCCGACACCGGCTCGTCCAGCACGACCACCTTCGGGTCGCAGACCAGCGCCCGGGCGATGGCGATGCGTTGCCGCTGACCGCCGGAGAACTGCGCCGGGCGGCGGTCGACGGCCTCCCCGGGGAGCCCCACCGACTCCAGCCCGGACCGGGCCCGCGCCAGCGCCTCGGTGCCGGTCACGCCCATCAGCCGCAGCGGCTCCACCAGCGTCTGGCCGATGGTGCGGGCGGGGTTCAGCGACGAGTACGGGTCCTGGAAGACCACCCGCAGGTCGGCCACCTGGCGGCTGCGCTGCCTGAGCGACATCCCAGTGACGTCCTGCCCGGCCACCTCCACCGTGCCGGCGGTCGGCCGCTGGAGGCCCAGGACCGCCTTGCCGATCGTGGACTTGCCCGACCCGGACTCGCCGACCAGGCCCAGCGTCTCCCCGGGCGCGATGTCGAAGCTGACGCCGTCCACCGCCGGCGGGGTGCTGCGCGCCCGGCGACCGGAGCCGTAGCGGACGACCAGGTCGCGGACCCGGAGTGCGGGCGCCTGCTCCTCCGGGTGGACCTCGTGGGCGGGGTCGGCGAGGGCGGTCATCGGGACGCTCCTGCGGTCGGGGTGGTGGCGGGGGCGTGCGCCGCGCCGACGGGGTCGGCGTCCCAGCTGACGTGGGCGTCGGCGAGCTCGTCGGCCCGGACGCAGAACACCGAGCCGGTGGCGTGGGCGGGCCGGGCCGGGAAGGGTGACCGGCACTGGTCCTGGGCGAACTGGCAGCGGGTGGCGAACCGGCAGCCGGCCGGCCACGAGCCGGGCGGCGGCACCGTCCCGGGGATCGACGCCAGCCGCACCGGCACCGGGACGCCGTCCGGCACGTGCGGGTTGGCCGCCAGCAGCGCCTGGGTGTACGGGTGCTCCGGCGCGTCGAGGACGGCGGCCGCGGTGCCGGACTCGACCACCGTGCCGGCGTACATCACGGCCACGTCGTCGCAGATGTCGGCGACGACCCCGAGGTCGTGGCTGACGACCACCACCGACAGTCCGGTGTCCCGGACCAGCGCCCGCAGCAGGGTGAGGATCTCCGCCTGCACGGTGACGTCCAGCGCGGTCGTCGGCTCGTCGGCGATCAGCAGCTGTGGTTCACCGGTCAGCGCCAGCGCGATGCACACGCGCTGGGCCATGCCGCCGGAGAGCTGGTGCGGGTAGCTCCGCAGCACCCGCTCGGCGTCGACGATGCCCACGTTGCGCAGCAGCTCCGCGGCGATCCGCCGCGCCTCGCCCCGGCCGACGCCGCGGAACCGGCGGATCGGCTGGGTGAGCTGGTAGGCGACGGAGAACATCGGGTCCAGCGCCACCATCGGTTCCTGGGAGATCAGTGCGATCTCCCGCCCCCGGACGGCGGTCAGCTCCTTCTCGGTGCGGCCGACCAGGTCCTGGCCCCGCCAGTGGATCGCCCCGCCGCGCACCGACACCCCGTCGGGCAGCAGGCCGAGCAGCGACCGGGCGGTCATCGTCTTGCCACACCCGGACTCACCGACCAGACCGAGCACCCGGCCCGGTCGCAACGCGAACGAGACACCGGTGACCAGGTCGGCGCCGTCGTCGACGGCGATCGTCAGGTCCCGGACCTCCAGGACGGCGTCCGGGTCGGCCGGGGCGAGCTCCGCCGCGCCGTCGAGCGGGGCGGTCAGCGCCGGCGACCGGCGGCGCCGGCGGGCCGGGGCGGCCTCCCCAGCGGCCTTGCCGGCGATCGCGTCGGCCAGCTCGTTGGCGGCGATCACGGTGAGCGCGAGGACCAGCCCGGTCGGCACCATCAGCCACGGCGCGTTGAACACGTAGGACGACGCGTCCTGGATCATGAACCCCCAGCTGGGGTCGGGTTCGGCCGGACCGAAGCCGAGGAAGGCCAGGCCTGCGACGATCAGCAGGCCGATGCCGTACAGCTGGGCGGCCTGGACGGCGATGACGGTGGCCATCGACGGCAGCACGTGCACCACGTTCACCCGCAGCGAGCCCAGGCCGTTGACCCGGGCGGCGTCGACGTAGAGCCGGGTGCGGACCGACTGGGCCACACCGAGCATCACCCGGTAGACCGCGGCGGAGATCAGCACGCCGAGGACGGCCATGATGATGAAGGTCCGGACCCCGATCACGCCGATGACGGCCAGCAGCAGGATCGTCGAGGGCAGGGCCAGGAACACCTCGGTCACCCGGCTGATGACCCTCTCCACGCGGGGCCCGCGCTCGGCGGCGATCAGCGCCAGCGGCAGGCCGATCCCGAAGGCGACCAGCACGGTCACCGCGGAGGAGAGCAGCGGCTCGGTGCCGGCGGTGAAGATCCGGCTGAGCAGGTCGCGGCCGAGCGGGTCGGTGCCCAGCCAGTGCTCCGCCGACGGCAGCGCCAGCCGGTTGGCGAGGTCCTGCTCGGCGACGCCGTAGGGCCGCCACCACGGTGCGGTCAGCGACGCCACGACGACGAACAGCAGCCAGCCGGCGGCCAGCAGACCGCCGGGCCGGCGGAGCACCTCGGACAGGCCCTGCCGGCGGGCCGGCGACCCCGGCTCGGCAGCGACGTCGTCGGCGGCGTCCAGCGGGAGCACGCTCATGCGGCACGCACCTTCGGGTCGAGTGCAGCCACGACCAGGTCGAGCAGCAGGTTGATGACGACGACGACCAGGGTGGCCACCACGACGACGCCGACCAGGGCCGGGAAGTCGCTGGAGGCCGCGGCGGCCTGCCCGGCCTGCCCCAGCCCGGGCAGTGCGAAGAGGTTCTCGATGATCACCGAGCCGCCGAACAGGGCGATGAACTGGATGCCGAGCACGGAGACGACCGGGAGGCTGGCGAAGCGCAGCGCGTGCACGTAGCGGATCCGCCACTCCGGGGTGCCCATGGCGCGCAGCGTCCGGACGTGCTCCTGGGCCAGCGCCTGCCGCAGGCCGGCGTTCGCCGTCCGCGCGACGATCGCCGCGCCGCCGATGGTCAGCGTGATCACCGGGATGAGCAGGCTGGTGAACCACCCGGCCGGGTCGACGGTGAACGGCACGTACCCGGTGGCCGGCAGCCACCCCAGCTGGAGCGCGAGCACGTAGACCAGCAGGATGCCGACCCAGAAGACCGGCAGGGACAGTGCCACCCCGCTGCCGGTGGTGATGAGCCGGGCGAGCCGGCCCCCACGCACCGCCGCAGTGACGCCCAGGACGATGCCGAGGACGCCGGAGAGGAGCGTGGCGAACAGCGCGATCGACGCCGTCACCGGCACCCGGTCGGCCAGGTCGGCGGCGATCGAGCGCCCGTCGATGAGCGAGGTGCCCAGGTCGCCGCGCACCAGGTCACCGAGGTAGTCGAAGAACTGGGTGGGCAGCGGGCGGTTCCAGCCCAGCGCCTCGTTCTCCGCGACGATCCGCTCCGGGGTCGCGTTCGTGCCGAGCCGGACCGCACCCGGCGAGGTGTCGGTGGCGTGCACCAGCAGGAAGCTGATCACCACCGCGGCGAGCACCGTGCCGATGGCCATGACCATCCGCCGGGCGAGGAAAGCGAGCATCACAGGGTCCTTCGGCGTACGGGTGCACGGGCCAGGGATCGGTGCGGGGTGGGCCGGTGGCCGCGGGGCGTCCCGCGGCCACCGGCCGGTGCCGGGCGGCTCAGGCGGCCGGCTCGACCTCGGAGAGGACCAGGTAGTTGTTCGTCCCCGCGTAGGAGGGCTCGGCCACCTTCTCGGCGTTGTAGCCGGTGTAGGCGTAGTCCTCGTAGACCGGGATGTACCAGCCGTTCTCCGCGATGGCCCGGTTCAGGTCGCCGAGCGCCTGCTCCCTGGCGTCGCCGGTCGCGCCGAGGGCAGCGCCCAGCGCGCTCTGGATCTCCGGCTCGGTCGCGCCCTGCATGTTCATGAAGCCGCCGTAGAGCACCCCGGCGACCCAGCCGGCCGGCTGACCACCGATCGCCATCGGCCCGAAGATCAGCGGGTCGGTGCGCACCGCAGCGAACACCTGGTCGGTCGAGGTGGCCGTCACGAAGTTCATCGTGATGCCGACCTCGGCCAGCTGCTGCTGGATGACCACCTGGTCCTCCGATGGCTGGCCGAGCACCGTGATGTCGAAGGCGAACCCGTCGGGCAGGCCGGCCTCGGCGAGCAGCTCGCGGGCGCGCTCGGGGTCGTACCCGAACTCCTCGTTGAGCGCCGGGTCGAAGCCCTCGGCCTCGGCAGGGAAGAGCTGGGCCGTCGGCTGGGCGCCGGGGTGCAGCTGCTCGACGATCGCCTCGCGGTCGATGGCGTGGCTGATCGCCTGCCGGACCCGCTCGTCGGCGAAGGCGGGGTTGGTCGCACCGGTCTTGTCGATGACCGGGAAACCGACGATCGTGCCGCCGACCTTGGCCAGGCTCGACCGCTGCTCGACCATGTCGATGGTGGTCGGCTTGAGGATGGTGGCGATGTCGGCCTGCCCGGAGATGACCGCGTTGGCCAGCGCCTGGGGGTCGGTGATCACGTTGAACACGACGGTGTCGTAGGCCCACTCGTCGGCGTTCCAGGCCTCGTCCTTCTTGTCCAGCGCGTACGTGCTCGCCCGCGTGGTCTGCCCCGCGTTGAGGGTGTAGGCGCCGGACCCGTCCGGGGTGGTCTCCAGGGTCGCGGGGTCGGCGAGCCCGTCGGGCCCGACGACGACCCCCGCGGTGTCGGTGAGGTTGTTCTCCGGGCTGGCCTGCGGCTGGGCCCAGGTGATCACGACGGTCTGCGGGTCGGGCGCCGCGACGTCGACGATCTCGCTGGCACCGCCGGTGGCGAGCGCGCCGTAGGCCTCCAGGTCGGCGTCGTTGCGCCGGTCCAGGTTGGCCTTGACGACCTCCGCGGTCAGCTCCGAGCCGTCGGCGAAGGTGACGCCGTCGCGCAGGGTCAGCGTCGTCTGCGTGTCGTCCTCGTTGTTGCTGAACTCGGTGACCAGGCTGGGTGCCACGGTGCCGTCCGGCTGGGTCACGAACAGCGAGTCGTAGAGGGCGCTGAAGAACGTGAACTGGCCCTGCGAGTACTCCAGCGGGTCGTAGCCGGTCGGCGCGGCGTCGGCGTCGTAGGCGAAGGTCAGCGTGTCGCTGGGGCTCTGGCTGCTCGTGCCGCCGCCACCCTCGCCACCACCGCCGCACGCGGCGAGCGAGGTGAGCGCACCGGTGGCCAGGACGGCGACGCCGGCCCGCATCAGGGTGGGACGGCGCAGCGCCGAGGGGTGGCGGGTCCTGGATCGGTTCATTCCGGTCTGGCTCCTTCGCTTCGTTACGGAGGGGTCATGTCGGCCGGGATCGGCCGCGCCGGGGAACCGGCTTGGCGGCAACGATGCGGCGGGCCTCGCCGTGACGTCAGGCACAATGCCGACCAATGGAAGACAACTGTGGCCTGCGCCTCACCGAGAAGGACCCGGAGGCTCTTGCGTGACGGACGACGACTCCCCCACCACGCGGGTCCGCGGCCGGCGCCCTCCGCAGGGCGATCCCGTCGTCGACCGGGCCCTCGCCCTGCTCGGCGCCTTCGACAGCAGCCGGCCGTACCTGAGCCTCAGCGAGCTCAGTCGGCGCACGGGCATCCCGGCCAGCTCGGCGCTGCGACTGGCCGGCCGGTTGCTGGAGTGGGGGGCGCTGGAGCGCGGCGCCGACGGCCGCTTCTCGATCGGTCTCCGGCTGTGGGAGGTGGCCTCCCTGACCCCGCGCAGCCACGAGCTGCGGCAGGTGGCGCTGCCGTTCATGGGCGACCTGGAGGAGGTGACCCGGCAGCACGTGCTGCTCGCCGTCCGGGAGGGCGAGGAGGCGCTGATGGTGGAGCGGCTCTCCTCGCACGGGGCCGTCGCCGCCCTGTACCGGCCGGGCGGGCGGATGCCGCTGCACTCCACCGGCGTGGGCCTGGTGCTGCTCGCGTTCGCCGAGTCGTCGTTCCAGGAGGAGGTGCTCGCTCAGCCGCTGATGCACCAGCCGGAGAAGGTCCCGGTCTCCTCAGCGGCGCTGCGGCGGACGCTGGCCGAGATCCGGCGGGACGGGCTGGCCACCTTCCGGCGGGGCGCTCCCGGGCCGATCGTGTCGGTGGCCGCCCCGGTGCACGACGCGCAGGGCTCCGTCGTCGCCGCGCTGTCGGTGCTGGTGCCCGCGGAGAACGCCGAACCACGACTGCTCGGCCCAGCCGTGCGCACGGCGGCGCGGGGCATCTCCCGCGGCCTCGGCCCCTGGCGGGCACCCGGGACACCCTGATCCAACTCGTCTGCCATTGGCCGGCAGCGGTGCTGAGCACGGTGAGCGGCGTCACGCATGCTCGCGGGACGTCGATCAACGAGGAGCGCCGCGCCTGCCCGTGTGGCACGGCCTCCCGACACCGCTGGAGGCCCACCGCATGACCCAGTTCCCGGACGGCTTCCTGTGGGGCACCGCCACCGCCGCGCACCAGGTCGAGGGCGGCAACGTCAACAACGACCACTGGGAGATGGAGCACGCCCCGCACTCCCCGTTCGCCGAGTCCAGCGGCGACGCGTGCGACTCCTGGAACCGGTGGGAGTCCGATCTCGACCTGGTGGCCGGGGCCGGGCTGGACACCTACCGGTTCAGCCTGGAGTGGAGCCGGATCGAACCGGCCGAGGGCGAGCTCTCCCGCTCGGCCCTGGACCACTACCGGCGCATCGTCGACGGCTGTCGCGACCGCGGGCTGACCCCGATCGTCACGCTGGTCCACTTCACGATGCCGCGCTGGATGATGCACGACGGCGGCTGGACCGGGCCGAAGGCCGGCGACCGGGTCGCCCGCTTCACCGAGCTCGCCCTGCCTGCGGTCGAGCACGCCGAGTACGTGCTCACGCTCAACGAGCCGAACCTGATGGCGGTCCAGCCGGTGATCGGCGCGATGGCCCGGCGCGGCGAGCCGATCCACGGCCTGCCCGTGCCCGACCAGGGCGTCGCCGAGGCGCTGATCGGGCTGCACGGCCGCAGCGCGGAGGTGCTGCGGGGTGCCGGTGCTCCCCCGTCCGGCATGTCGCTGGTCGGCCTCGAGTACATCGACGAGGGCGGTGGCCAGGAGCACCTGCAGGCCGCGCGCGCGGCGATGATGGACCAGTTCCTCCGGGCCGCGGCCGGCGACGACGTCGTGGGGCTGCAGGTCTACACCGCCCAGCGGTTCGGCCCCCAGGGGCTGATCGCCCCGCCGGCCGACCGGCAGACGCTGGCCCACGGCATGGAGCGCCGGCCGGAGGCCCTCGGTGCCGCGATCCGCTACGCGTCCTCGGTGCTGCCGGAGACCCCGCTGCTGGTCACCGAGAACGGCATCGCCACCGCCGACGACGCCGACCGGATCACCTTCACCACCGACGCGCTGACCGGTCTGGCCGCGGCGATCGCCGACGGCGCCGACGTGCGCGGCTACGTGCACTGGAGCCTGCTGGACAACTTCGAGTGGATGCTCGGCTTCGCCCCCACCTTCGGCCTGGTCGCCGTCGACCGCGAGACGTTCGCCCGCACGCCGAAGCCCAGCCTCGCCTGGCTGGGTGAGGTCGCGAAGCGCAACGGCCTGGCCTGACCCCGATCCCCGTGCCGGCCAATGGCACAGCCGGGGACGTGGTGACGACGGTCACCGATGCTCGACCAGTCAACGCCGACCTGAACCGGGAGCACCCATGAGCTTCGAGTACCTGATCGACCCCGCCAAGGGCCCGCAGTGGCAGGGCCTGTTGCCCGGCAAGCCGCAGCCCTACGTGCTCCGCAGGGGCGAGGGCGAGCACGCCAAGCTCTTCGGCGACGTGTTCACCGTGCTGCTGTCCGGCGACGAGACGCAGGGCCAGTTCGGGATCATCACCGCCGACTCCCCGGCCGGCGACGTCATCCCGACCCACTCGCACAACGAGACCCACGAGACCTTCTACGTGCTCGAGGGCAAGGTCCGGCTCTTCTTCGAGGACGGCGACGGCGCCAAGCAGTCCCAGCTGCTCACCCCCGGCGACTTCGGTTACGTGCCGGCCGGGTTCGCGCACGCCTACCAGGTCGTCGAGCACGCCCGGATGATGGGAACGCTCTCCGGCGGCTTCGAGCGGTTCTTCCAGCACATGGGCGCCCCGACCGACTCCACCAGCCCGGACCAGCCGCCGTTCATCCCGGACTTCCCGCGCATGCAGGCGGCCGCGCAGCAGCACAACATGCAGTTCAAGCCCGACTTCGAGTGGCCTGAGCCCACCGCCTGACCTGCGCTCACCCACCGCCGTCCCCTCCGGCGCCGAGAGTGGATGCACTCCCGGCGCCGGAGGTGTGCCCTGAGGAGACCCGTGCCCGCGCCCACCCTCCCGCTCCCCCCGCCCGCCCACGAGGCGCCGCTGCCGCCCGCTCGCACCGGCGCCTCCGGTGTCCGGGTGCTCTCCGGCGTGCCGTACGCGGCGCTGCCCGGCGCCCGGCCGCTGGAGCTGGACCTGTACCTGCCGGCCGGGGACGGACCACATCCGGTCGCGCTCTTCCTGCACGGCGGCGGGTGGCGGCTGGGCAGCCGGCACACCGCCGGCCCGATGTACCGGGACGCCGCCCCCACGCCGTTCGAGCAGGTGGCCGCCGCCGGCATCGCGGTGGCCAGCCTCGACTACCGGCTCTCCGGCGAGGCGGTGTGGCCGGCGCAGCTGCACGACGCGAAGGCCGCCGTCCGCTGGCTGCGCTCCCGCGCCGCCGAGCTGGGGGTGGACGCCGACCGGATCGCGTCGTGGGGCGAGTCGGCCGGCGGCCACCTGGCCGAGCTGCTCGGGCTGGTGACCGACCCCGCTCTCGAGGGCGAGGTCGGTGTCACCGGTCCGTCGTCCGCGGTCTCCGCCGTGGCCGCCTGGTACGCCCCGAGCGACGTAGCGGCGGTGGCGACCGACATCGGCAACGACCCGGCGGACCCGGCCAGCCGCGAGGCGCAGCTGATCGGCGCCCCGGTGTCCGCGGCCGCCGACCTGGCCGCGCAGGCCAGCCCGATCACGCACGTCTCCCCCGCTGCGCCGCCGGTCCTGCTGCTGCACGGCCGGGCCGACCGGTTCGTCGCGACCGCGCAGAGCCAGCGGCTGCACGACGCCCTGACCGCCGCGGGGACGGACGTTGAGCTGCACACCTACGACGGCGCCGACCACATGTGGCTGGGGACGCCCGACACCGCCACCGACGCACTCGACCGCACGATCACCTTCCTGCGGCGCCACCTGATCGACGAAGGAGACCGGGCATGAGGATCGTCGGCATCCACCGGGACGGCGGCGGGGTGCAGGTGGCCGCTCTGTCCGACGACGACACCTCGGTCACCGTGGTCACGTCGGTGGAGGAGTTCTGGGCCGACGCCGCCGGGCACCTGTCCCGCGAGCCCCGCGGGGAGACGCTGGTCGCCACCGACGCCGAGTTCGTGCCGCCGGTGCTGCCCGGCGCCCGGGTGATCTGCATCGGTTTGAACTACCTGAAGCACGTCGCGGAGGGCAGCTTCCGCGACCAGGAGGTCCCGGCGTACCCGACGCTGTTCGCCCGCTGGACCCAGTCGCTCACGGTGGACGGCGCGCAGGTGCCGGTCCCGGCCGACGAGGACGGGCTGGACTGGGAGGGCGAGGTGGTGGCCTACGTCGGCAGCACGCTGGTCGACGCCACCCCGGACGAGGCGCTGGCCGCCGTCGTCGGCTACTCGACGTTCAACGACCTGACTTCCCGGCGGGCGCAGAAGCTCACCAGCCAGTGGATCCTCGGCAAGAACGGCGACCGCTCCGGCCCGCTGGGCCCACTGGTGCCGGCTGCCGAGGTCGGCGACCTGCGCGACGGGCTGCGGGTGCAGACCCGGGTCAACGGCGAGACCGTCCAGGACGGGCGCACCGACGAGATGGTCTACACCGTCGGCGACACCCTCTCCCTGATCTCCCGGACGTTCACCCTGCGGCCCGGCGACCTGCTCGCCACCGGCACCCCGTCCGGTGTCGGCTACGCCCGCACGCCACCGTGGCTGCTGGAGCCCGGGGACGTCGTCGAGGTCGAGATCGAGAAGCTCGGCGTGCTGACCAACACGGTCGTGGGCAACGAGGTGGGCCGTGGCCGGTGAGTTCCGGCAGTACCTGTTCCCGCACGACCACCCCCGGCTGACCGAGGTCCGCGGCCTGGACCCCTACGCCTACCGGGAGCACGCCCGGACCCCGGGCACCTTCACCGGCGGGCTGGTCGAGGGCTGGACGCCGCTGTACCTGCAGGAGTTCCGCGGGGTCACCTCCGACGGCACCCTCCGCGAGGGGCTGTACCCGCTCACCCCGGCCGAGCCGGGCGAAGAGGCGCCGGTCGCGGCCATGGTGGCGGCGGCCGAGGACCTGCTCGCCGCCCTGGACGACGGCGGCCGGGACCGGGTCGCCTTCCCGGTGGACGCGCCGGAGTGGCAGACCTGGGCCAACCCGGAGTTTATGCAGTTCGACACCGGCCTGCGGCTGGAGTTCCAGCCGCCGGAGGTGCGGGAGAAGGCGCTGGCGCTGGTCCGCGCGTCACTGTCCCCCGAGGGCTTCGAGCTGGCCCACGCGATGATGCTGATCAACGGCTTCCTCGGCGAGGTCGTCGGCCTGGCGAACGTGCTCGACGAGTTCAGCTACAACATCGCCGTCTACGGCACCCCCGACCTGCGGGCGCCGTGGGGCTGGCAGCTGTTCGGTCACCACTGCGCCGTCAACTGCCTCGTCGTCGAGGGCCGGATGCAGCTGTCCCCGGTGTTCCTCGGCGCCGAGCCCAACGAGATCGACGCGGGCCCGCACGCCGGCACCGAGTCCTTCACCGAGCGGATCGCCGCGGGGCTGGCGGTGATGGCCGCCCTGCCGCCGGCGCAACGGCAGGCGGCGACCGTCTACGCGCAGATGGTCGACCCGGCCATGCCGCCAGGCCGGGTGCACCCCGGCGACGAGCGGCACCTCGCCGGCGCCTTCCAGGACAACCGGGTGATCCCGGTCGAGGGCATCCCGGTCACGGAGATGCCACCCGACGCGCAGCGCCTGGTCCTGGCGGTCGTCGAGCACTTCGTCGACCTGCTGCCCGAGGGCCCCCGCCGCGCCCGGATGCGGGAGGTGACCGCGCACCTGGACGAGACCTGGTTCAGCTGGATCGGGGGCTCCGAGCCCGGCGACGTCTTCTACTACCGGGTGCAGTCCCCGGTGCTGATCGCCGAGCTGGACCACCACTGCGGCGTCTTCCTGGACTACTCCACCCCGCAGCCCTTCCACGTGCACACCGTGCTGCGCACCCCGCACGGCAACGACTACGGCCGGGCCTGGATCCGGCAGTGGCAGGCCGCGCACGGGTCCTGAAGACGGTTCCGTCTCGCTCTGCCGCTCAATGACATCGGGCTACGGCGACGTGACGGCCGCCACGATGCTGGACGTGCGTCCCGCGCCGCTGACCTGGCCGGACGCCGTACCCGCCTGCACCGCTCAGCCTCCGGGCACCGCAGCCCACGACAGGAGATCCCCATGACCGCCGTGCCAGCCCGCGTCCCGGTGTTGATCGCCGGCGGGGGGCCCAGTGGCCTGGCTGCCGCGCTGGAGCTCGGCCGGCGCGGCATCGAGGTGCTCGTCGTCGAACCGCGCACCACCCTCGACCCGCTCCGCCCGCGCGCCAAGACCACCAGCGTGCGCACGATGGAACACCTGCGCCGCTGGGGCCTGGCCGACCGGCTGCGCGCGCTGGCCCCGCTGCCGGTGGACCACGCGCAGGACGTCGTCTTCTGCACCGGCCTGTTCGGGCACGAGATCACCCGGTTCCCCGAGGCGTTCGGGCTCACCACGGAGCGCCGGGACGAGTTCGCCGAGCCGGGCCAGCAGGCCCCGCAGCCGCTGGTCGAGCAGCTGCTGCGCGACGCCGTCGGCGAGCTGCCGTCGGTCACCGTCCTCATCGGCTGGCGCGTCGTCGAGGTCACCGACGGCCCCACCGGGGCCTCGGCCGTCCTGCAGCGCGCGGACGGCGAGCGGCACCAGGTCACCGCCGACTGGTTGCTGGGCTGCGACGGCAGCAGCGGGGTCACCCGGCGGGCGATCGGTGCCCGGTACGCCGGCTCCTCGGGGACCCTGCCGAACGTGAGCATCGCCTTCCGCTCCCCGCAGCTGGAGCAGCGGGAGCTGTGCGCGGTCGGCGTCCACTACTGGGTGATCGGCGCGGAGCGCGGTGGCCTGATGGGCCGGCTGGACCTCGACGGCACCTGGTGGGCGATCGTCCAGGGCGTCGACGCGGAGACCGAGCAGGTGGACCCGGTCCGGCTGGTGCAGGCGCTGGTCGGCGCGGAGGTCGACGTGGAGGTGCTGGCCACCGACCCCTGGTCGGCCCGGATGCTGCTGGTCGACCGCTACCGGGGCGAGCGGGTGTTCCTGGTCGGGGACGCCGCCCACCTGAACCCCCCGTGGGGCGGGCACGGCTTCAACACCTGCGTGGGCGATGCGGTGAACCTGGGCTGGAAGCTCGCCGCGGTGCTGCGCGGCTGGGCACCGGAGTGCCTGCTGGACAGCTACCAGGCCGAGCGGCGGCCGGTGGCCGAGCGGACCATCGCCGCGGCCGGGGCGCAGGAGGCCTTCCTCGCGCCGTCCTTCGCCACCGGCGACCTGGACGACGAGTCCGCCGACGGCGTCGCCCTGCGCGCCGCGGTCGCCCGGGCGCTGCAGGTCAAGGACCCGGAGTTCCACAGCCTCGGGCTGGTGCTCGGCTACGACTACCCCGGTTCGCCGGTCGTCGTCCCCGACGGCCTGCCCGTGCCCGAGCCGGAGCTGGTCACCTTCCGGCCGTCGGCCCACCCGGGCGCACGGCTGCCGCACACCTGGCTGCCGGACGGGCGTTCGCTGTACGACCTGCTCGGCGCGGAGTTCACCCTGCTGCGGCTGGACCGCGCGGCGGCCACCGAGGGGCTGGCCGCCGCCGCCGCGCGGCGCAACGTGCCGTTCCGCGTGGTGGACCTCGAGCACGTTCCCGGGCTGCGGGAGCGCTACGGAGCCGACCTGCTGCTGGTGCGCCCGGACCAGCACGTCGCCTGGCGCGGCGCGCAGCCGGTGGACGCCGAGGCGCTGCTCGCCCGGGTCGTGGGCGCCGGGGAGATGGCCGATCTGCTCCTCCCCTAGCGTGACCGCATGACCCTCGCGCCTCCCACCTCGCCGTTCATCGCCCGGCCGGAGCTCCTCGGCGCCGACCCGCTGGCCCCGACCGGGCGGCCGGTCGGGTGGGGCGTGGTGGCCACGGGCGCGATCGCCGCCACCGTCACCGCCGACCTGGCGCTGCTCCCCGACGCCGTCCTGCAGGCGGTCAGCTCCCGGCACGCCGAGCGGGCCCGGGCCTTCGCCGAGCAGCTCGGCTTCGCCTCCTGGTACGCCGACGACGAGGCGCGGTCGGGGCTGGACGCCCTGCTGGCCGACCCGGCCGTCGAGGTGGTCTACGTCGCCACCCCGCACGCCCAGCACGCCGCCGTGGTCCGCGCGGCGCTCACCGCCGGCAAGTCGGTGCTCTGCGAGAAACCGGTCACGATCAACGCCCGGGAGGCCCAGGAGCTCGTCGACCTGGCCCGGGAGCGGGGGCTGTTCCTGATGGAGGCGGTCTGGACCCGGTTCCTGCCGGCGTACCAGCGCGCGCTGCAGATCGCCGCGTCCGGCGAGATCGGCACGGTGCACTGGGTCGCCGCGGAGGTGGGCTTCCCCGCGCCGCTGGACCTCACGGCCCGGATCTGGGCCCTGGCCGACGGCGGCGGCGCACTGCTCGACCTCGCCGTCTACCCGCTGCTGTGGGCCTGGGGCACCCTCGGGCTGCCCGACTCGGTGCGGGCCACCGGCGCGCGCACCCCCGAGGGGGTCGACGCGCAGAACGCCCTCACCCTCGGCTGGGACTCCGGCGCCCAGGCCCAGCTGACGACGTCCCTGCTGGCCCGCTCACCGCACACCGCACTGATCTGCGGCAGCGACGGCTGGATCCGCACCGACGGCGCGGACTCGGTCTACCGGCCCACCCGGCTGGACGTGCAGGTCGGCGACGCCGCCGTCCGCACCGAGGAGTTCCCGCTGATCGGCTCGGGCTACGTGCACGAGCTGCGGGAGGTCACCCGCTGTCTCCAGCAGGGCCTGACCGAGAGCCCGGTGATGCCGCTGGAGCACTCGCTGGCCACCATGCGGCTGCTCGACGGGGCCCGCGAGCAGCTCGGGGTGGTCTACCCGAACGACCGCTGAGCCGGCACGACCGAGGCCACGTCGACGACGGCCGGCGGTTCGAGCTCCGCACACACCCGATCAGGCGAGGACGCCCGGAGACCGGTCCGGGGCCGCCGCTACGGTGTGGCGGTGATCACCGTCTGCGGCGAGCTCGTCATCGACCTGATCCCCTCCGGGGACCCGACTCCGGGCGCACCGCCGCAGTACACCGCCTTCCCCGGCGGCAATGCGCTCAACGTCGCGGTGGCGGCCGCCCGGCTCGGCGCGACGACGCACCTGATGTCCCGGGTCGGCCCCGGCCCGTTCGGTGCGCTGCTTCGCGAGCACGCGGCCGGCAACGGCGTGGCCACCGACGCGATGCTCACCGCCCCCGAACCGGTCAGCCTCGCCGTGGTCGAGCTGGCCGAGCAGGGGTCGGCGAGCTACTCCTTCCACACCGTGGGTGCCGCCGACTGGCAGTGGACGGCCGCGGAGCTGACGGCGGCCTGGCCCGCCGACACCCGGATCGTGCACATCGGGTCCATCTCCAGCTGGACCCGGCCGGGCTCGCTGGCCATCGCCGACCTGGTGCGCCGGGTGCGCGCCGAGGGCACCGCGCTGGTCAGCTTCGACCCGAACGTGCGCCCCACCCTCATCGACGACGACGAGGCGGTGCGCACCCAGGTGACCGAGCTGCGCCGCGTCGCCGACGTGGTGAAGGTGAGCGCCGAGGACCTGGCGTGGCTGGAGCCCGGCGCGGACCTGGACGAGGCCGCCGCCCGGTGGGCCGCCGAAGGCCCTGCCCTGGTGGTCGTCACCGACGGCGGTGAGGCGCTGCGGGCGGCCCGCCCCGGCGGCGCGGTGCTGCGGGTGCAGCCCCCGTCGGTGACCGTGGTCGACACCGTGGGCGCCGGCGACAGCCTGGCGGCCGGGCTGTTCGCCGGGTTGGCCCGCACCGGCGTGCTCACCTCCGCCCAGCTGCGCGACCTGCCCGAGCCCGAGCTGACCGCCCTGCTGGACGACGCGGCGCTGGTCGCCGCCCTCGCCTGCACCCGCCCCGGGGCCGACCCGCCGACCCTCGCCGAGCTGGCGGCCGCACGCCGCTGAGCCCGGGACGCACAGAGCCCCCGCTCACCGGATGGTGAGCGGGGGCTCTGCGCGTGCGGTCAGCCGGTGGTCAACGTCGGACGTCGATCGTGACCGTCGTCGTGCTGCTCACCGGGGCCCCCCGGCTGTCGGTCATCGACATCGTGCAGTCGAAGGTCGCCTGCCCGACCTGCGTGGGGCGAGCCCGCAGGGTGAAGGTGCCGTTCTGGCCGGCCGGGTAGTCCCGGTTGCCGACCTGCCGGGCCGACCCGGGCGCCAGGTCCAGCGCCAGCGCCGGGCCTGCCGTCTGGGTGCAGGAGTACTCGAACGAGCTGCCCAGCAGCACGCCTGCGCCCCGGTTGCCGAACTGCACGACCAGCTGGACGGTCTGCTTGGCGTTCGCCCGCACGACCGGCCCGTTGTTGATCTGCTGGTACAGCTCGGTCTCCGTCGTCGGCGGGGTCACGACCACGTCGAAGGTGCTCGGGTTCGACGTGTTGCCCGCACGGTCGGTGGCCGTGCAGCTCACCTCGGTCGCGCCGATCGGGAAGAGCGCCCCGGACGGCGGAGTGCAGCTGACCGTCACGGCGCCGTCCCGGGTGTCCCCGGCCTCCGGCAGCGGGTACTGCACCCGGGCGCCGGCGGGGCTGGTGGAGTCGGCGGCCACGTCGTCGGTGCCGGCGATCCGGGGCGGGAGCTGGTCGGCCGGACGCGGCGCGAGCTGCGTCGGGTCGACGATGCCCCAGTAGGCGGGCATGACCTGCAGGTCGTCGTCGAAGGGCAGCGGCGACTCCCACGGCCGGGCCGCCGGCCAGGTGCGCAGCCAGCTGCGGCCGTTGCTGATCCCCCAGAAGGTGACCGACTCGATGGACTCCGAGTGGCCCCGCAGCATGTCGAACAGGTCCCGGTAGTAGTACCCGAGCTCGGTCTCGGCGGCGTCCTGGTCGGCCATCGCCGGCGAGTGCTGCGGCACGGTGCCGTTGCTGACGTCAGCGCCGTTGTTCTCCTTGGAGTCGCTGACGTCCAGCTCGGTGATCGCCTGCAGCAGCGGCGTCCCGGTGCGGGCGCTGAGCTCCTCCACGGCGGTCAGCGAGTCGTCCAGCCACTCGACCGGGCGGGCGAAGTCGACGTGCGCCTGGTGGCCCACCCCGTCGATCGGCACACCGCGCTCGACCAGGGCGGAGACCAGGTCCAGGTAGTCGACCCGCTTGGTCGGCATCTCGGTGTTGTAGTCGTTGATGAACAGCGCGGTGTCCGGGAAGTACCGGTCGGCCAGCCGGAACGCCTCGTCGACGAAGCCCTCACCGAGGACCTGGAACCAGCGGCTGTCCCGCATGTCGTGCGGGTTGGCGGTGTCGCCGTCGGCGATGACCTCGTTGACGACGTCCATGGCCCAGATCGGGCTGTCGCCGTCCGGGTACCGGGCGTCGACGTGGTCGGCGATCGCCTTGATGTGCGCCTCCATCCGGGCGCGCAGCAGGGCCTGGTCGGCCGGGCTGTCGGTCAGCGGGCGGTCGCCGTCGCGGAAGAACCAGTCCGGGGTCTGGCTGTGCCAGACCAGCACGTGCCCGTAGACGTCGGTGCCGGTGGCGTCGGCGAAGTCGAGCAGCGCGTCCAGGTCACCGAAGGTGAAGGTGCCCTCGACCGGCTGGATCTCGGCCGGCTTGCCGTCGTTCTCCGGGGTGATCGCGTCGAAGTGCCGCTGCACCAGCTGGGCGGGCCGACCCACGGTCTCCCGCTGGTCGACCGCCACGCCGACGTGCTCGAAGCCGTCCTCGCCGAGCACGTCGGCGAGCCCGGGGACGTCCTGGATCGGCGTCTCGGCGAAGCCGGCCAGGGCGAAGTCGTCGATCAGGAAGCTGACCCCGGCGTCGCCCTCGACGTAGAGCTGGGCCCGGTCGACGGCCGCGCCGAGGGTGTAGGTGCCACGCAGTTCGGTCCACTCGTCGGCGGTGACGACCGCGCTGGCGCCGGCGACGTTGTCGTAGTTGGTCGTCGTCCCCCGGTCGCGCTGGATCGAGACGTTGAGGGAGGCCGGTGCCTGACCCGGGGCGAGCTTCGCCCACACCGAGACCTGGACGGTCTCCCCCAGCGCCAGGCCGGCGGTGACGTCGACGGCCGGGCCGTGCCAACCCTGCGTCCGGCCGGTGGTCAGCAGGCTGGTGCTGCCGCCGTGGGCGTCGGTGGTCGTGGCGGCCAGCTGCGCCGCGCCGCGGGGGACCCAGCCGCCGAGCCCGTCCTCGAAGTCGGTGGCCAGGTCGGCCCGGGTGCCCGGCTCGACCGGCCCGGCGGCCTCGCCGGTGATCGTCACGTCGTCGACGAAGAAGGCCTGGGTCGCGTCGGGGCTCTCCAGGTAGAGCTCGAGGCCGCTGTTGCTGGTGCCGAACTCGTAGGTGCCGCTGACCTTGGTCCAGGCGCTGTCGGAGACGGCGACCTGCCAGGCCACGGTGTCGTAGGTCGTCGTGCCCCCGGTGGGCGTGCGCGCCGCGCTCATCGTCACGAGGTCGGTCTCCGGCTCGGCCGTGGTGTCGGCGAGCCGCACCCAGGCCTCGACCTCCCAGGTGCCCGCCGGCAGCAGGGCGCTGGCGTCCAGCCCCGGCCCCTCCCAGGCCTGCGTGCGGCCGGTGACCGCCAGGCTCTGCGCGCCGCTGCGGGCGGCGACGGTGCTCGGGGCGACCTGCGCACCGCCGCGGCCGTACCAGCCGCCGGTGTCCTGCTCGAAGTCGGCCGTGTGCACGGTCGTCGGCGCGGCCCCGGCTGCGGGCGCCGCGACCACCCCCGCCGTGGCGACCATGCCGAGCATCGCTGCCCCGGCTCCCAGACGTCGTCGTCCCATGTGTCCCGTTCTCCTCGGGTCGGTGCGCGAGCAGCGCTGCTGCGTGACCTGACCAGTTTCGATAATTACCGGTACTGGTCCGAGAGAGTGAACCCCACCACATCAGCAACGGTCAACGGCGTCCCATCGCGTGGGACGCCGCCGGTCGATGCGGCGGGCGAGGGCGACCTACGCTGAGCCGGTGATCCTCATCGTGGTGAAGTGGCCGGTCCGTCCGGAGTTCGACGAGCGCTGGCCCGAGCTGGTCCGGGAGTTCACCGAGGCGGTCCGCGCGGAACCCGGCAACGTCTTCTTCGAGTGGTCCCGCAGCGTCGACGAGCCGCACACCTGGGTGCTCGTGGAGGGCTTCCGCGACGCCGAGGCCGGAGCGGTGCACACCGCCTCCGACCACTTCCGGAAGGCGATCTCGGAGATGCCCGACTGGGTGTCGGCGACGCCGTCGATCATGTACGTCGACTCCCCCGACCTGGCCGGCTGGGGCCCGATGGGCGAGGTCCAGCCCCGCGGCTGACCCGCCCGGGCGGCCGGTGTGCGATCTTCTGGCGCATGGTGAACGTCCTGTCGATCCAGTCCCACGTCGCCTACGGGCACGCCGGCAACGCCTCGGCGGTGTTCCCGCTGCAGCGGCTGGGCGTCGAGGTCTGGCCGGTGCACACCGTCCAGTTCTCCAACCACACCGGCTACGGCGCGTGGACCGGCCGGGTGTTCGACGGCCAGGCCGTCGACGAGGTCGTGCAGGGCATCGAGGACCGCGGCGTGCTCGGCAGCTGCGACGCCGTCCTCTCGGGTTACCTGGGGTCGGCCGACATCGGGCACGCCGTGCTCGGCTCGGTGGCCAAGGTGCGGGCGGCCAACCCGGCGGCCGTCTGGTGCTGTGACCCGGTGATCGGCGACGTCGGGCGCGGGGTGTTCGTCCGGCCCGGCATCCCCGAGTTCATGCGGGAAGTCGCTGTCCCGGCCGCCGACATCGTCACCCCGAACCACTACGAGCTGGACCTGCTCTCCCAGTCCGAGACCCGGTCGTTGGCGTCGGTGAAGGACGCCGTCTCCGCCGTCCAGGCCCTCGGCCCGCGCGTGGTGCTGACCACCTCGCTGGTCGCCGAGGACACCCCGGACGACGCCGTCGACCTGCTGGCGTCGGAGGGCGGCCGGCACTTCAGGGTGCGCACCCCGCGCCTGGACCTGTCGGTCAACGGCGCCGGCGACGCGATCGCGGCGCTCTTCCTGGCGCACTGGCTGGACACCCGCTCGGCCGGCGAGGCGCTGGCCCGGGCTGCCGCGTCGGTGTTCGGCCTGCTGCGGATGACCGCGGAGGCCGGCTCCCGGGAGATCCTGCTGGTCGCCGCCCAGGACGAGTACGTCACCCCCACCCGCACCTTCGACGTCACCGAGGTCTGACCATGAGCGACTTCCCACCCCTGGCCGAGCTCGCCGCGCAGGAGGAGGAGCTGCAGTTGCGCAGCTTCACCAACGACGACGCGTGGGCACTGGGCGCCGCGCTGGTGGCCCGAGCCCAGGACGGCCGGCTGCCGGTGGCGATCGAGATCTCGCGGCACTCCCACCAGCTCTTCCACGCGGCGATGACCGGCGCGACCCCGGACAACGACGCCTGGATCGCCCGCAAGGCCGCCACCGTGCACCGGTTCGGGCACAGCTCGCTCTACGTCGGCCAGCGCTCCCGCGAGGCCGGGACGACGTTCGAGGAGCAGTTCGGGCTGGACCCGCAGCAGTACGTGGCCCACGGCGGGGGCTTCCCGCTGCTGGTGCGCGACGTGGGCCCGGTGGGCGTGGTGGTGGTCTCCGGGCTGCCGCAGGTGGAGGACCACGCGATGGTCGTCGCCGCGCTGCGCGAGCTGGTCACCCGGCAGTCGGCCTGACCCAGCTGACCACCCGGTCCCCCCGCTGGGGAACCGGGCGCGGGGTCAGTTCTTGCCGTGCGTGAGCTTCTCCATGCCGGAGCTGGTCTCCGCGGACGCCTTCTTGGCCGCCCGCTTCTCCTTGATGCTCGAGCCGGACTTCTTGGACGCGTTCTTGTCGACCATGACCACTCCCTCATCGGGAACCGGTCGGCTCCAGGGGCCGGACGCTACGCCTCTCCGGCGCCGGCGAGGCGCAGTTCCGCCGGGGTGCCCTCGGAGAGTCCGACGCGGCAGGACCGAGCGCGGCGTAGCGTCGGGGTCACGGTCACCTCGCCGGTCCTGGACAACCGTCCGGGACGGCGATCCCCTCCCGGGGCAGCCTCGCCGCGCCGTCGGCGGAGTCAGGCCCTCGCCATGACCGCATCCACGTACGCCCCCTCGTCCACCTCCGCCCTCCCGGCCCCCGCCGACCGCGCCGGCGACGAGCTCGGCTGCCCCGCCTGCGCCCACCCGATGGACGCCCACGACCCGATCGGCGCGCGGTTCTGCCGGGCCACCGCCGCTGCCGCCCTGGACCGCGGCTGCGTCTGCCGCCTCGGCTGACCTGCACGACCACACCCGCTGCGAGGAGGCCCCTGTGTCCGACCCGCGCACCACCCTCCCCCTGCTGGCGGAGGCGCGGCGGGACCTGACCGCTGACTGCAGTCGCTGTAGCGGGCTGTGCTGCGTGGTGCCGGCCTTCGCCGCCTCGGCGGACTTCGCGATCGACAAGCCGGCCGGCACTCCGTGTCCGAACCTGCAGCCCGACGCCCGCTGCGGCGTGCACGACCAGCTGCGTGACCGCGGGTTCCCCGGCTGCGTCGTCTTCGACTGCTTCGGCGCCGGCCAGCGGGTCACCGAGGACACCTTCCCGGGCCGGGACTGGCGCACCGATGCAGCGACAGCAGCGGCCGTGTCCGCCGTCTTCCCGGTGATGCGGCAGCTGACCGAGCTGCTGTGGCACCTCACCGAGGCGCGGACCCTGCTGCCGGCCGGGTCACTGGCCACCGAGGTCGCAACCGCGCACGCCCGCACCGAGGAGCTCACCCGGGCGGCCGCTGACGAACTGGCCGGCCTGGACGCCGCGACCCTGCGACGCGAGGTCGGCGAGCTGCTCGGCCGGGTCAGCGACGCCGCCCGGGCCGACGTGCCCGACCGGGCCCGGGACCGCCGCGGCGCCGACCTGATGGGCGCCGCACTGCGCGGCGCGGACCTGCACGGGGCGAGCCTGCGCGGCGCCTACCTGATCGGGGCGGACCTGCGGGGTGCGGACCTGCGCCGCGCCGACCTGCTGGGGGCCGACCTGCGCGCCGCCGACCTGCGGGGCGCCGACCTCACCGGCGCCCTCTTCCTGACCCAGCCGCAGCTCACCGCCGCCACCGGCGACGCGGGCACGTCGCTGCCCGGGTACCTGACCCGCCCCGCGCACTGGGCCACCTCGGCCGGGCCGGCGACCGGTGGTGGGCGCCGCGGCCGTCGCCCCCGTCGTCGCTGACCCGCTGCCCGCCGGGCACGATCAGCCCATGGCCTACTCCGCGGAGAGCACCCGCTACGACTCGATGACCTACCGGCGCACCGGCACCAGCGGCCTGGACCTGCCGGCGGTGAGCCTCGGCCTCTGGCACAACTTCGGGGACGATGTCCCCTTCGACCGGCAGCGGGACATCCTGCGGCGCGCCTTCGACCTGGGGATCACCCACTTCGACCTGGCCAACAACTACGGACCGCCCTACGGCAGCGCGGAGACCAACTTCGGCCGGCACCTGGCCGACGACTTCCGCCCGTACCGCGACGAGCTGGTCCTCTCCACCAAGGCCGGCTACGACATGTGGCCCGGCCCCTACGGGCAGGGCGGCGGCTCGCGCAAGTACGTGCTGTCCAGCTTGGACCAGTCACTGCAACGAATGGGCGTCGAGTACGTCGACGTCTTCTACAGCCACCGACCCGACCCGACGACGCCGCTGGTGGAAACCATGGGCGCGCTGCACACGGCCGTCCAGTCGGGCAAGGCGCTCTACGCCGGCATCTCCTCCTACTCGCCGGAGATGACGGCGCAGGCGGCGGAGATCCTGGCCGACCTGGGGACGCCGCTACTGATCCACCAGCCCTCGTACTCGATGCTCAACCGCTGGATCGAGACCGAGGGGCTGCTGGACACCCTCGCCGACGTGGGCGCCGGTTGCATCGCCTTCTCCCCGCTGGCCCAGGGGATGCTCACCGACAAGTACCTCGACGGCGTGCCGGAGGGCTCGCGGGCCGGCCAGTCCAAGTCGCTGGACCCCGGGATGATCACCCCCGAGTACGTCACCCACGTGCGCGCGCTCAACGAGCTCGCCCAGGCCCGCGGCCAGAGCCTGCCGCAGCTGGCGCTGGCCTGGGCGCTGCGCGACCCCCGGGTCACCTCGGTGCTGATCGGGGCGAGCAGCGTGCGGCAGCTGGAGCAGAACGTCGCCGCCTTGGAGAACCTGGAGTTCTCCGCCGAGGAGCTGGCCGCGATCGACCAGCACGCCGTCGACGCCGGCATCGACCTGTGGCAGGCCGCCCGGGAGGGTGCGATGTGACCCCTCCCCGTCGACCGGCCGGGCGGTTCAGCCCGGCTGGTCGGCCGAGGGCGCCCCGGCGCTGTGGCAGGCCGCACAGGTGCCGAAGATCTCCAGCGTGTGCGTGACGTCGACGAAGCCGTGCTCGGCGGCGACGCGGTCGGCCCAGCGCTCGACCGTGGGCCCCTCGACCTCCTCGGTGCGGCCGCAGACGCGGCAGACGAGGTGGTGGTGGTGCCGGGTGCTGCACCGCCGGTAGATCGCCTCACCGGCGTCGGTGCGGATGGAGTCGAGCTCACCGTCGTCGACCAGCGCCTGCACGGCCCGGTACACCGTCGACAGCCCGATCGTGTCCCCCGCCGCCCGCATCCGGGCGTGCACCTCCTGCGCGCTGTGGAAGCCCTCGAGCTCGTCGAAGACGGCGTTGACGGCGGTGCGCTGGCGGGTGTTGCGGATCATCTGGTCGTCTCCTCGTCGAGGCGGCCCGCGCCCTGCGGATGGAGCCCGGCGTTCTTCGCATGAGGATAGGAGCATGTGAGAACTGTTGTCGACTGCGGGTCCCGCCACCGGCTCACTCGTAGGGCTCGACCGGGGCCTCCACCGCCACCACCGACGCCGCGTCGATCGTCGGCTCCGGGTACCCGACCGCCGGGTCGACCTGCGGCGGGACGTGGGTGCCGACCACCTCCACCCACTCGTCGGGCTCGAACTCCGCGGGCCCGCCCGGCACGGCCACCCGGAGCGACGACCAGGACCACCGCGCGGCTGCTCCGGCACCGCGGCAGCCGGCCGGACGGCGACGGGCAGCCCGCCGCCGGCTGACCGCGGTCAGGTCAGCGGGGCTCGGACACCCGGTCGTCGACCGGGTGCCCGGCGTGGGAGAGCGCCTGGCGCAGCAGCGCACCCACGTGCGGGTCGGCCAACTGGTAGTAGACGAAGGTGCCCTCGCGCCGGTTGGTGACCAGGCCGGCCAGCCGCAGCTTGGACAGGTGCTGGCTGACCGCGGTGGGTGAGGTGCCGGCGAGCTCGGCCAGGCAGGCGACCGACGTCTCGCCCTGCATCAGCGCCCAGAGCACGTTGAGCCGGGTCGGGTCACCCAGCATGCGCAGCGCCTCCGCGGCCCGCCGCACCGCGTCGCCGGACGGCATGGAGAAGCCGTCGATGCCGGTGTGTGCCATGCCTGCACCTTAGGCCGGACGTCGACTTGCGTGTCTGCGCATCTGCGCAGATAAGGTGACGCGGTGACCCTGACGCAGGCCCCGCAGCAGGCCGTCCCCGCTCCTGCTCGGCGACCGCGGCTGCCCGGCTGGGGAGCGGTACCGGAGGTGCGCTGGGCCGCCGCCGCGCTGGCGTTCTTCCTCGCCGGGGGCCTGGTGCAGCTGCTGGACGGGCCGCAGCCGCTGGCCTGGGCGCTCTACCTCTGCTGCTACGCCACCGGTGGCTGGGAGCCGGCCTGGGCCGGGATCACCGCGCTGCGCGAACGCACCCTGGACGTCGACCTGCTCATGGTGCTGGCCGCGATCGGTGCGCTCGCGCTGGGCCAGGTCTTCGACGGCGCGCTGCTCATCGTCATCTTCGCCACCTCCGGCGCGCTGGAGACGGTGGCCACCCGCCGCACCGCCGACGCCGTCCGCGGGCTCACCGACCTCGCCCCCGAGCAGGCCACCGTGCTGGCCGGCGGGCGGGAACGCGCGGTACCCGCGGCCGACCTGACCGTCGGCGACGTGGTGGTGGTCCGGCCGGGCGAGCGGGTGCCGGCCGACGGGACCGTCCTGGACGGCGGCTCGGACGTCGACCAGGCGTCCATCACCGGCGAACCGTTGCCGGTGGACAAGGCGCCCGGCGACGAGGTCTGGGCCGGGACGTCGAACGGCACCGGCGTGCTGACCGTCCGGGTCGACCGGCCGGCGGCCGAGGCGGTGATCGCCCGGATCGCGACCTTGGTCGAGGAGGCCAGCGCCACCAAGGCCCGCACGCAGCTGTTCATCGAGAAGGTGGAACAGCGGTACTCGATGGGCGTCGTGGTCAGCACGCTGGCCGTGTTCGGCGTCCCCCAGCTGTTCGGGGAGTCGCTGCAGGAGGCGCTGCTGCGGGCGATGACCTTCATGATCGTCGCCTCGCCGTGCGCGGTGGTGCTGTCCACCATGCCGCCGCTGCTGTCGGCGATCGCCAACGCCAGCCGGCACGGGGTGCTGATCCGCTCCGCCGTCGTGCTCGAGCAGCTGGGCGCCACCACGGTGGTGGCGCTGGACAAGACGGGAACCCTCACCGACGGCACGCCCGCGGTGGTCGCCGTCCGCCCGCTGCCGGGGACGACCGGCGACGAGCTGCTCGCCCTGGCCGCCGCGGCCGAGGGGCCCAGCGAGCACCCGATCGGACGCGCGGTCGTCACCGCCGCCCGCGTCGCCGGGCTCTCCCCGGCCCCGGCCACCGGCTTCCGGGCCGCGGTCGGGTCGGGGGTCGCCGCCACGGTCGGGGGTCGCGCGGTCACCGTCGCCGCGCCGACGTCGGGACAGCTCGCGGTCGCCGAGCTGGTGGCCGAGGAGCAGTCCGCCGGTCGCACCGCCGTCGTCGTCACCGTGGACGGCAACGCGGCCGGGGTGCTGGCCCTCGCCGACCGGCTGCGCCCGGAGGCCGCCGGTGCCGTCGCCGCGCTGCGCCGGCAGACCGGCACCGAGCCGGTGCTGCTCACCGGGGACAACGCCGGAGCCGCCCGCGCGCTGGCCGCCCAGGCCGGGCTCGGCGACGTGCGGGCCGGGCTGCTGCCGGAGGACAAGGCCGCCGCGGTCGGCGAGCTGCAGCGGGCCGGGCACCGGGTCACGCTGGTCGGCGACGGGGTGAACGACGCCCCGGCGCTGGCCACCGCCGACGTGGGCGTGGCGATGGGCGGCATCGGGTCGGCCCTGGCACTGCGGAGCGCCGACGCCATCGTCGTCCGGGACGACCTGTCCGCGCTGCCCACGGTGCTCGCGCTGGCCCGCCGCGCCCGCCGGCTGGTCGTGCAGAACCTGGTGGTCGCCGGCACGGTGATCGTCGTCCTGGTGGCGTGGGACCTGATCGGCACGCTGCCGCTGGCGCTGGGCGTGGCCGGGCACGAGGGGTCGACCGTGCTGGTCGCGCTGAACGGGCTGCGGCTGCTGCGCTCCTCGGCCTGGCGGGCCGCCGCCCGCGAGGCCGAGGGCGGTCCGCCGGCTCAGCGGCCGGTGCGGACCAGCCCGGCGACGACCCCGAGCAGCACCAGCCCTGCTGCGGGCACCGCCACCAGCCAGGGCGCCCGCTCCAGGTAGACCACCCCGTCGGCGAGGCTGCGGCCCCACTCCGGTGACTCGGCGCCGGCCCCGAGGCCGAGGAAGGACAGCCCCGCCAGCGCCAGCGCGGTGTGCGGCACCCGCAGCAGCGCGTGCCGGCCGACCGGCGGCAGGACCACCGGGAGCAGGTGGTGCCGCACCAGGTGCCAGCGACCGGCCCCGCTGGTGCGGGCCGCGAGGTGGAACCCCGAGGCGCGCACCTCGGCGGCCAGGGTCCGGGTGTGCACCGCCAGCGGGATCCAGGCGACCAGGCTCACCGCCACGGCCGCGCCGGCCAGGCTGGGCCCGGCGACGGCGGCCACCGCGATGCCCACCACCACCGCCGGCAGCGCGTTGAGCACGTCGGCCAGCCCCGCCCGCTCCCGGCCGACCAGTCCGGCAGCGACCCCCACCACCAGGACCACCGCGCTGATCAGCAGGGCCAGCCCCACCGAGGGCAGGGCGCCGGCGGCGAACCGGGCGAGCACGTCGCGGCCCAGCGCGTCCGCGCCCAGCGGGTGGGCCCACGACGGTGCGGCCAGCCGGTCGCCGAGGTCCTGGGCGGCGGGGTCGCGCAACACGCCGACGAGGACCACCAGCAACAGCACGGCGAGCAGCCCGGCCGCCCACCGACCGGCGCCGGGCGCCGGGGGCGGCAGCTCCGGCGACAGCCCGCCGTCGGTGCCCGCCGGCCCGAGCAGCGCACGGTGCAGCAGCACCCCGGCCCCGCCGGCGGCCAGACCGAGCAGCACCAGCAACGCGACGGCGGCCTGCACGACCGGCAGGTCCTGGGCCAGCGCAGCGGCCAGCGCGACCCGGCCGAGCCCGGGCACGTCGAACACCGCCTCGATCACGGCCCCGGCCCCGAGCAGGCCGACGAGGAGCAGCAGGACCTGCGGGACGACGACGGTCAGCGCCCGCCGGGCGACCGCGCCCTGCACCGCTGCCCGGGAGACGCCGGCGGCCCGCCAGGTGCGCACCCACGCCTCCCCCGCGGCCTCCCGGACGGCGCCGGCCAGCACCCGGCCGAGCAGTCCCCCGGCCGGCAGGGCGAGGGCCAGGACGGGCAGCACGAGGTGCTCCGGGCCGGTGAACCCCGACGTGGGCAGCAGCCCCCAGCCCACGGCCACCACCGCGACCCCGAGGACGGCCAGCACGAACTCCGGCAGCGCGGCGAGTGCGGCAGCCAGCACCCCGGCGGCGCCGCCGCCGTCGGCGCGGCCGTCGGCGGCCCGGCGGACGGCGGGCCACGCGAACAGCACGGCGAGCACGACGGCCACCGCTGCCGCCGTCCCGGAGAGGGTCGCGGAGACGGCCAGCGCCGGCGGGACGACCTCGGCGACCGGCTGTCCGCTGACCCAGGAGGTGCCGAGGTCGCCGGTGACCGCGCGTCCGAGCCAGGCCACCGTGCCGCGGACCGGGTCGGCGGGGAGGTCCAGCTGCTCGCGCAGCGCGTCGAGCGCGGCCGGGTCCGGCTCGCGCTCCACCTCCCGGGCCCTCAGCACGGTGCGAGCAGGGTCGTCCCCGGACAGCCAGGGCAGCGCCCCGACCAGCAGCCCGGTGCCGGCGACCGCGCCCAGCCCGGTCAGCGCGGGGCGGAGCAGGCCCGACCGGAGCCGTCCGGGAGTGTGCCGCGGCCGGGCCGGAGCCACCTGCCGCACCCGGCCGGCGGCGGTCACTCCTCGACCGTCGTCCCGGTGCCGAGCAGCAGCCGGTCGAACCGGTCGACGGCCAGACCGCTGACCGTCGGGGCGTACCCGGTGTGGGTTCGCTCGTGCAGCACCGGCACCACGGCGCCGGTCGAGAGCACCTGGGCCTCGATCCGCAGCGCCGCCGCCCGGCGCTCCTCGGGGTCGGCCAGGGTCGCTGCCTCGGCGACGACGGCGTCCATCGCCGGGTCGCAGAGCCGGGCCAGGTTGTAGCTGCCCTCGCAGGTCAGGTCGGCGGCCAGGTAGCCGACCGGGTCGCCGGTGTCGCCCAGGTAGAGCCGGCTGGCGAGCACCGCGTCGTAGGTGCCGGCCAGCAGGTCGGTCTCCAGGGTGGCGTACTCGGCCACCACGACCTCCACCGTGAACCCGGCCTGCCGCAGCTGTTCGGCGAGCACCGCGGCCGCCTCGGGCAGCTCGGGCCGGTCGGAGTACGTGGCCAGCCGGATGCTCGTCCCGGCCGGGTCGGCGGCCGGGGGCAGCGTGACCGCCGGCCGGTCCAGGCCTCCGGCGGTGTCGTCGTCGAACAGCCCCTCGGCGACGTCGGCCCGGCCCTCGTAGACCGCCTCGACCACCGGCTGCGGGTCGATCGCCGCGACTGCGGCCGCGCGCAGGCCCGGGTCGGCGAACGGCCCGTCCGCGGTGTCCAGGGAGAGGGAGACCAGCCGCGGCAACGGCACGGAGAGCACCTCGGTGTCGGTCAGCGTCGACAGCTGGGCGATGGGCAGGTTGACCGCCACGTCCAGTTCACCGGCTCGCAGCCCGGCAGTGCGCGCGGCCGCGTCGGCGGGGAAGGTGACGTCCACGCCGGCCAGCTCCGGCGCGCCCGCCCAGTGGTCGGCGTCCGCGGTGAGGGTCGCACCCGACGCACCGCGCAGCTCGGTCAGCTCGAACGGCCCGGTGCCGGCGCCCACCGGGTCCGGCGCCGCCGGGTCGGCGTAGGCCGAGGTGGCGAGGACCACCAGCCCGGGGGCCGCCAGCCGGTGCACCAGCAGCGGATCGGGCTCGGCCACCCGGACCTCGACCGTGTCCTCGTCCACCGCACGGGCGGTGAGCCCCAGGCCGTCGATCGACCGGGGGGCCGGCGCTGCGGCGGCCGCTGCCGTCAGGGCGCCGACGACCGCCTCGGCGTCCAGCGGCGTCCCGTCGTGGAACTGCACGTCCCCCCGCAGGTCGAGGGTGACGGTGCGGTCGTCGACCCGGCTCCAGCTCTCGGCCAGCAGCGGGACGGGCTGGCCGGCCTCGTCCAGCCCCACCAGCGTCTCCCCCACGCCCATCCGGGTGAGCAGCGCCGCGTCGTCGGAGAACGGGGAGAGCGCGGCGACCGGGGGGAAGGCGAGCGCCAGCGCCAGCCGCTGCCCGCCGTCGGCGGCCTGCTCGCCCGAGGGGGCGAAGCACCCGGCGAGCAGGAGGGGCAGCGCGAGCAGTGCACCTGCGGGGCGGGGCATGGTCCCTCTTCTCGGTCGGCCGGTCACGGGTGCACCGGTTCCTCGGCGGGGACGGCGGGGGCCGGCGCCCCCGCCGCCGGGGTGCGGGCGATCCGCCGGGTGAGCAGCGCCAGGCCGACGGCCGAGGCCGCGGGCAGGGCGGCGAGCACCAGCCACGGGACGGCGGCGGCCGGTTGTGGCCGGTCGGCGAGGTCGAGCAGGGCGCCCACCCCGGTGCTGCCGACCAGCACCGCGGCGCCGCCGGCGGAGGCGAGGAAGCCGAAGTGGGCACCCAGCCGCCGCTCCCCGGCCAGCCGGGGCACCAGGTCCCGGGCGAGGGGCACGGCGACCATCTGGCCGGTGTAGAGCAGCAGCACCATGCCGACCGCCGGCGCCAGCGCCCAGATCCCGGCGGGCGGGGCGAACGGGGCGCAGACCGCGACCAGCAGGAACGACGCGCTCATCAGCGCGAAGCCGAACGGCAGCGCCCGCTGCACCCCGGCCCGCCGGGCGCGTGCGGTGACCCACAGCTGGAACAGCAGCACCGACACCGCGGCCAGCACGAACAGCCAGCCCAGCGCGCCCTGGCCGCCGGTCGCCCGGGAGAGCTCGACGGGGAGGGCCAGGTAGAGCTGGTTGTAGCTGAGCAGGTAGGTGCAGTAGCAGGCGGTGAAGGCCAGGAAGGTGCGGTTGCGCAGCACGTGCCCCCACCCGGCGAGCACGCTCTCCTGCCCGCTGCCCTCGGTGCGCAGGTCACGTGGCAGCCAGCGCAGGTGGGCGGCGAGCACCACGCCGAAGACGCCGGCGGAGATCCAGCAGGTGACGCTGAAGGGCACGGTGAGCAGGACGGCACCCAGCGCCGGCCCGGTGACCGAGCCGAGCTTGCTCGCGATGGCGTCCAGGCCGAAGACCTCGGCCCGGGTGACCACCCCGGCGGCCTCCAGCCGGTGCCCCTGGTCGGCCAGTGCGGACTCAACCGCCGGGGAGAACAGCGCCGCCGCGAAGCCGACCAGCACCGTGCCGGCGAGCACGGCGGGCAGCGAGGTGGCGACGGCGAGCACCCCGAACCCGGCGATCCGGATCAGGCAGCCGATGACCACGACGGGTTTGACGCCGAAACGGTCGGCCAGCCCGCCACCGAGGAAGAACAGCCCCTGCTGGCTGAAGGTGCGCACGCCGAGCACCAGGCCGACCAGCCCACCGGCCAGCGCCAGGTCCTCGGTGAGGTGCACCGCCAGGAACGGCACCACCAGGTAGAAGCCGATGTTGAACGCCAGCTGGGACAGCAGCAGCAGCCGGGGCACGGCCGGCAGCCGCCGGAACAGCACGAACGGCTCCCAGCTGATCCGCCCGGTCCGGCCGGCGCCGGTCATGTCAGCACCAGCCGCGGGACGGCGGCCACCAGCGCGTGCGCCTCGCGGCTGGCCGGATCGGTCAGCACGCGGGTCACCGGCCCGGACTCCACGACCCGGCCGCCGGCCAGCACCACGACGTCGGAGCAGAGCGCGGTGACGACGCCCAAGTCGTGCGACACCACCAGCAGCGCGACGCCCTCGGCATCGCTGACCGCCCGCAGCAGCTCCACCACCTGCAGCCGGACGGCGGCGTCCAGCGCGCTGACCGGCTCGTCGGCGATCAGCACCTGCGGGCGCGGCGCTAGCGCCCGGGCCAGCGCGATCCGCTGCCGCTGGCCGCCGGAGAACTCGTGCGGCAGCCGGCCGGCGGCGTCCGGGTCCAGCCCGACGGCGAGCAACAGCTCGGCGACGCGGGCCCGGTGGTCACCCGGCACCTGCAGGCAGCGCAGCGGTTCGGCGACGGCCTGGCCGGCGCGCATCCGCGGGTTGAGCGAGCGCCCCGGGTCCTGGGGCACCACCTGCACGGCGCGGCGGAACCAGTGCAGCGCGCTCGGCCGGCCCGGCTGCACCGGCCGGCCGCGGTAGGTGACCTCCCCGGCGTCGGGCCGCTCCAGCCCCAGCAGCAGCCGGGTCAGCGTGGACTTGCCGGCGCCGGACTCCCCCACCACCGCCAACCGCTGACCTGCGGTCAGGCCGAGGTCCACCCCGTCGAGCGCCGGCCCGGCGCTGCCGCGGTACCGGCGGGTCAGCCCGCGGGCGGCCAGCAGCAGCTCGGCGCTCACCGGGCGCCCACCAGGACCGGCGGGCTCAGCGCAGCGGTGGCCTCGACGAGCGCGCGCACCGCGGGGTGGGCGTGCCCGGCCAGCACCTCGCGCAGCGGCCCGTCGGCGAGCAGGTGCCCCTCGGCCAGGACCAGCACCCGGTCGCAGGTGGTGGCCGCGGCAGCCAGGTCGTGGGTGACCAGCAGCAGCCCGGCGCCACGTTCGCGGGTGGCCCGGCCGAGCACGGCGAGCACGCCGTGCTGCGCGGTCGCGTCCAGCGCCGAGGTCGGCTCGTCGGCGACCAGCAGCCGCGGACCGGCGGCCAACGCCAGGGCGAGTGCGGCCCGCTGCCGCTGCCCGCCCGAGAGCTGGACGGGGAAGCGCCGTCCGCTGCCGGCCGGCAGCCGCATCTCGGCCAGCAGCACGGCCGCCCGCGAGGCAGCCGCGCTGCGTCTCACCCCGGCCCGGCGCAGCGGTGCGGCGACCTGCCGGCCCACCCGGACCTGCGGGTTGAGCGACGTGCCCGGGTCCTGCGGCACCAGGGCGGTGACCGGGCCACGCAGCGGCCGGAGCTCCCGTTCGGCCGCACCCACCACCTCGGTGCCGTCGACCCGGACGCTGCCGGTGACGACGGCGTCCGCCGGCAGCAGCCCGAGCAGCGCCAGGGTGGTCAGCGTCTTGCCCGAGCCGGAGGCGCCGACGAGGGCGACCCGCTCGCCGGCGGCGAGGTCGAAGGAGACCCCGGCCACGACGGGACGCCCGCCGAAGCCGACGGTGAGGTCGCGGACCTGCAGCAGAGGGGTGTCGACGGTCATCCGGCGTCCGGGGTCACCAGGCGTCCGCGGTCAGCACGGTCAGCACGTCGACGTCGCGCTGGCCGGTGAACGGGTCGCGGCCGTGCAGGCAGCGGTAGTTGTCGACGACCAGCACCTCGCCGGCCTCCAGCCGGAAGTGCGGTACGACGTCGACGGCCGTGGCCAGCACGTCGGCCCACAGGTCAAGCTGCGCGTCGTGCTCGGCGGCACGCGGCTCGCGCGGCACCGAGACGGCGGTCTCGCTGGCCCGCACGACCCGGCGGCCGGCCCGGGTGTGCTCGACCAGCCGGCGGACCAGCGGGGTGCGGGGCACCTCGTGCGGCGCGGAGGCCCATCCGCCGAAGTAGTCGACGTCGGTGCCGGTCAGGAAGGCGTGCAGCTCCGGGCACCCGGTGGCCAGCGCGTCGACGAGGGCGTACCCGTCGACCAGGAAGGAGTCCCCGCCCTCGGGCGCGGGCCGGACGCAGCGCTGAAGCAGCCCGTCCTCGTCCGGGTCGCGCAGCGCGACCGTGCGGCCGTGCACGTCGACGACGACGTACGCCCCGTCGCTGTGCAGGCCGAGCAGCTCGCCGGACTGCTGGCGCAGCGGGCGGACGGCGAACAGCTGACGCAGCCGGTCGCCGTAGACCTGGGCCGCCACGACCGGCAGCGCCTCGGGGCCGGGGGTCGGCTCGGCGACGACGACCGCGCCGTCCCGGGCCAGCAGCTCCCGGGCCTCCTCGGGGGTGCTCGCCGACTGCGGGAGCACCCCGGTGCTGCCGAGCAGGTCGGACAGCTCGGGGCGGACGGCGCCCACTCGGCGGCCGGAGGGCGTGCGTGCGGCCAAGAGGTTCCTCCAGGGGCTGCGTCGTACCGGCGGCGGGGAGTCGCCCGACCGGGCTGCGAGTGGGCCTCGCGCCGAGCACCGTATTGCAATCCGTTTGCAGCAAGACGACCGGCCCGCGGCGGGCAGCCGACGAGCACCCAACACCGCCGGGTACATTGCCGACAATGATTATCAATACGGCGGAGCTGGGAGGTCAGGGTGCGGCCCTCGTCGTCGACGACCTCACGGTCTCCCTCGGCGGCCGCGCGCTGGTGCGTGGCGTCCGGCTCGAGATCGCGGCGACCGAGCGGGTGGCGCTGATCGGCGCGTCGGGATCGGGCAAGTCGCTCACCGCCGCAGCGGTCCTGGGCACCCTCCCGGTCGGCGCCGAGGTCCGGGGCAGCGTGCGGGTGGCCGGTGTCGACGTCACCCGGTTGCCGCCGGCCCGCCGGTCCACGGCCGCCCGGGTGGCCGCGGTGGGTCAGGACCCGGCCGCCGCACTCAACCCGCTGGTGCCGGTCGGCGCGCAGTTGGCCCTGCCGCTGCGCAACCACCGCGGGCTGCGCGGCGCCGAACTGGCGCGCCAGCGCGCGCAGCTGCTGTCGGCGGTCGGCCTGGACGACACCGAGCGGGTGCTGCGGAGCTCCCCCGGCGAGCTGTCCGGTGGCCAGCGGCAGCGCGTCTGCATCGCCATGGCCCTCGCCTCCCGGGCCGGGCTGCTGGTCGCCGACGAGCCGACGACCGCCCTGGACCTGGTCACCCAGGCCCAGGTCGTCGCGGTGCTGCGCGAGGCCAGCCGGGACGCCGCGTTGCTGTTCATCACCCACGACCTCGCGGTGGCCGCCTCGCTGTGCGACCGCGCGGTGGTGCTGCACGAAGGCGCCGTCGTCGAGGACGCCCCGATCACCCGGCTGCTGACCGCGCCGCAGCACGAGCAGAGCGCCGCGCTCGTGGACGCCGCCCGAGCCGGCGCGCTCCCGGCCCGGATGGGTGCCGCCTCGTGAGCCGCCCGGTCGAGAGCCCGGTGCTGACCGCCACGGGCATTGTGCGCGGCCACCAGCTGCCCCGGCGGCGGCCGTGGGGCCCGCGCGACGTCATCGCCGCGCTGCGGGGGGTCGACCTGCAGGTCGCGCCCGGGGAGCGGGTCGGGCTGGTCGGCACCTCCGGCTCGGGCAAGTCGACGCTGCTGCGCTGCCTGCTCGGACTGGAGAGCCCCGGCCGCGGCACGGTCACCTTCGCCGGTCGCCCCGTCCGCCCGGGGTCGACGGCGTCGCTGCGCTGGTACCGCCGGCTGGTCCAGTACGTGCCGCAGGACCCGGCCGGGTCGCTCGACCCCCGGGCGACCGTCCGTGAGCTGGTCACCGTGCCGCTGCGGCACCTGCAGGTGCCCGGCGACCACGCCGCAGCCGTGACGACGGCGCTGACCCGGGTGGGCCTGGACCCCGACCTGGCCGGGCGCCGGCCCGGGGAGCTCTCCGGCGGCCAGGCCCAGCGGGTGGCGCTGGCGCGGGCACTCGCCCCGGAGCCGGCACTGCTGCTGGCCGACGAACCGGTCAGCGGCCTGGACCTGCCGGTGCGCGACCAGGTGGTCGAGGTGCTGGCCGACCTCTCCGCCCGCCAGGGCCTGGGGCTGGTGCTGGTCTCCCACGACCTGGCCGTCGTCGCCCGGCTCTGCGACCGCACCGTCGTGCTCGCCGACGGGCTCGTCGTCGAGGAGGGGCCGACCGCCGACCTCCTCACCCGCCCCGCGCACCCCCGCACCCGGGAGCTGCTCGCCGCCGTCCCAGCCCTCCCCGCCTGACCCAGCCCTGCACCGCCCATCAGAGAACGGAACGATGTCCTCCTCCCGCACCCCCCGCCTGCTCGTGCTCGGCGCCACCGTCGCCCTGCTGACCACCGGCTGCTTCAGCAGCTCCGCCGACGGCGGCAGCAGCGACCCGGCCGACGAGGGCCGGATCTCGCTGGCGATGCTGCAGCCGCCGCGCTCGGGCCTGAACCCGCTGACCGACGACGCCTTCAAGCTCTCCCGCTGGAGCACCGCCGAGACCCTGGTGGTGCTGGACGCCGACGGAGACGCCCAGCCGGCGCTGGCCACCGAGTGGACCCAGACCGACGACCTCACCTGGCGCTTCACCGTCCGCGAGGGGGTCGAGTTCCACGACGGCACGGAGCTGACCGCCGAGCAGGCCGCCGCCGCGCTGACCGCCGCGAACGAGGCCTCGCCGCGGCCGCGCATCCTGGACGGCGTCGAGCTGACCGCGACCGCCGACGGTTCCGACGTCGTGGTCACCACCGGCGAGCTCGACCCACTGGTGCCGCAGCGGATGTCCAGCCCACAGCTGGCGGTGCTCGCCGCGGCCGCGTACGGGGCGGACGGCCGGGTCGACCCGGTCGGCACCGGCACCGGCCCGTTCGAGCTGGTCGCCGTGGACGGCACCTCCGGCGCCACCCTCGACCGCTTCGACGGCTACTGGGGCGACCCCGCGGCCGCCGCCGGCATCGACGTCGCCTTCGTGCCCGACGGCACTGCCCGGGCCGCGGCGCTCCGCACCGGCACCGCCGACGTCGTGGAGGCGGTGCCGGTCTCCCAGGCCGGGCTGGTCGACGAGGAGCTGGTGCACGAGGTGCCGATGCCGCGCACCAACACCCTGTACCTGAACACCGCCTCCGGGCCGTTCGCCGACCCCGCGGTGCGCGCGGCCGCCCGGGCCGCAGTCGAGCGGGCCACCATCGTGGAGACCGTCTACGAGGGCCGCGCCGACATCGCCGAGGGACTGCTGGGCCCGGCGATCCCCTGGGCCGCCGACCTGCGCGCGGACCAGGCGGACCCGTCGGCGCCCGCCGTGCCGGCCGGCACGACGATCACCCTGGGCACCTTCACCGACCGGGCGGAGCTGCCCGAGGTGGCCGTGCTGCTGGAGCAGCAGCTGGAGGCGGTGGGCTTCACCGTCGAGCAGGACGTGCGGGAGTACGCCTTCATCGAGGCCGACGCCCTGGCCGGGGCCTTCGACGCGTTCATCCTGTCCCGCGCCACGGTGCTGGACTCCGGTGACCCGGTCGCCTACATGTACAGCGACTTCGCCTGCGAGGGCTCCTTCAACATCTCCCAGCTGTGCGACCCGGCGGTGGACGCCGCCCTGGAGGAGGCCGCGGCCGCCGCTCCCGGCCCGGAGCGCCAGCAGGCGGTCATCGACGCCGAGCGGGCGATCCTGGACACCGGTGCCGCGGTGCCGATGCTGCACGAGCGGGTCATCCAGGGCGAGGCGTCCGGCGTCTCCGGTGCCGTGCGCGACCCGCGCGAGCGGGCGCTGATCAACGCCGACACCACCGTCGGCGAGGACTGAGCCGTGCCACGGCGGGGATGGGTGACCGCCGCCTCCCGGGCGGTCACCGTCCTCGGCGTGGTGGCGCTGGTCGGGGTGCTGCCCTGGCTGTCGGGCCGCAGCCCGGAGCTGTCGATCCTGCGGGCACGTTCGGCCGAGCAGGAGGCCACCCCGGAGGCGCTCGCCGCGATCCGGGCCGAGCTCGGCCTGGACGCCGGCCCGCTCGGGCTGCTCGGGCACTGGCTGTCCGGGCTGGCCCGCGGCGACCTGGGCACCTCCTGGATCTCCGGCGGACCGGTGGGCCCCGGGCTGGTCGAGGCCCTCGGCGTCTCGGTGACGCTGATGGGCGCAGCCCTGCTGGTCGCCCTGGGAACGGCGGCGCTGCTGTGCTGGCCGCCGCTGCGCCGGGGCGGGCGGGGGCGCACCGGCGGGGCGGTCGGCGCGGCGCTCACCGCGCTGCCGGAGTTCCTGCTGGCCTCGGTGCTGCTGCTGGTCGGCGCGGTGTGGCTGGGCTGGTTCCAGCCCTACGGCTGGACCGGCCCGTCCTCGGTGGTGCTGCCGGCGCTGGCGATGGGCCTGCCCGCGGGCGGGCTGATCGGCCGGCTGGTCGCCGACGGGCTGACCGTGACCGCCACCGAGCACTGGGTGTCCACCTGGCAGGTCGCCGGCGCGTCGGCCGGGCAGCTGAGCCGCGCCCTGGTGCGCCGCACCCTGCCCGCGCTGACCACGCAGGTGGCGCTGGTGCTCGTCGGCCTCACCGGCGGCGCCGTCGCCGTCGAGCAGGTGTTCGCCGTCCCCGGGCTCGGCCGGGCGGTGCTCGGCGCTGCGGAGGCCCAGGACCTGCCGACCCTGCAGGCCGGGATGCTGCTGCTGCTCGGTGTCTCCGCGGTGTTCGGCGGGCTGGCCGCGCTGACCCGGGCGCTGCTGCTGGGCCGGGCGATGCGCAGCGGCAGCGTGCCGGTGCCGGCCCGGGCCACCCCCTCCCGGCGCCGGGACTGGCTGCTCCCGGCCGGCGCCGCCGGGCTGCTGGCCCTCGTGGCGGCCGCCGGGCTCGGCCGCGACCCCTTCACCTCCGCGCACCCCCGACTGGCCGCACCCAGCGCCGCGCTCCCCTTCGGTGCCGACGCCAGCGGGCGCGACCTGCTGGCCCGGGTGGCGCACGGCGCGGTGCAGACCGTCGGCACGGCCACGCTGGTCGTGCTGGCGACGCTGGTGGTCGGCGTCCTGGTGGGTCTGGCGCCACGGGCCTCGGTCGGGCCGGTGGAGGTGGCCAACGCCGCGCCGCCGGTGATCGTCGGCGTGCTCGTCGCCGCGGCGCTGGGCACCTCGCAGGCCGGCGCCGCGCTGGCCGTCTCGCTGGTCGCCTGGGCGCCGATCGCCGCGTACGTGGCCGCCGCGTCGGATGAGGTGCGGCGCCAGCGGCACGTCACCGTGCTCCCGGTGCTCGGGGTGGGACCGGCCACGGTCACCTGGCGGTACGTAGTGCCCGCCGTCCTGCCGGCGGCCGCCCGCAACGCCGTGCTGCGGCTGCCGGGCATCGCGCTGGCGCTGGCCGCGCTGGGCTTCCTCGGCCTCGGCGCCACGTCACCGACGCCGGAGTGGGGGCTGCTGCTGGCCGAGGGGATGCCCTACGTCGAGCGGGCGCCCTGGGCGGTGCTGGCCCCGACCGGTGCGCTGGTCGCCGCCTCCGTGCTGGCGGTGTCGCTCTCCGGGTTGAGCCGCCGGCCGCGCCGGCCGGCGGCCCCGGCCGGGCTCCCGGTCCGGGCGGCGGCCCCGTCGCCGGAACAGCCCGCCGGCGTGGGCTGAGCACGCTGCCGCCTCACAGGTCGCCGCAGGTTTGACAACGATTCTCATTAGCTGGACCATCGGGACCATGCAACTCCCGTCCCGTCGACGCCCCGCCCGCCCGTTGCCCGCCCTCTCCCTCGCCTGCGCCGGGGCGGTCGCGCTGGCCGGCTGCTCCGGCACGGCCGACGCCGGTGCAGCCGGTGCCGACGGCGACCAGCTGGCGGTGGTGGCGGCCTTCTACCCGCTCGCCTGGCTGAGCGAGCAGGTGGCCGGGGACCTGGCCGACGTCACCTCCCTCACCCCGGACGGCGCCGAGCCGCACGAGTACGAGCTCACCCCGCGCGACGTCGCCGCCACGGCCGAGGCCGACGTGGTCGTCTTCCTGCCGACCCTGCAGCCCGCCGTGGACGCCGCCGTCGAGCAGCAGGCCGCCGAGCATGCCTTCGACGCCGGCGAGCCGGCCGACCTGTCGCTCACCTTCGAGGCCCACGACCACGGGCACGCCGAGGACGAAGAGGACGCCGAGAAGGAACACGGCGGGGAGGAACACGGCGACGAGGAGCACGCCGACGAGGAGGTGACCGACCCGCACTTCTGGCACGACCCGATGCGGATGGCCGCCGTCGGCGAGGCGCTGGCCGAGCACCTGGCCACCGTGGACGAGGCCAACGCCGAGCAGTACGCCGCCAACGCCGCGGTCCTGCGTGGCGAGCTGGAGGAGCTGGACGGGGAGTTCCGGGCCGGCCTGGCCGACTGCGCCAGCCGGGAGCTGGTCACCAGCCACACCGCCTTCGGCTACCTCGCCGACGCCTACGACCTCGAGCAGTTCGGCATCAGCGGGCTGGCGCCGGACGAGGAGCCGGCCACCGAGGCGCTGACCGAGGCGACCGGGTTCGTCCGCGAGCACGACGTGCGCACCATCTACTTCGAGACCCTGGTCAGCCCCGCCGTCGCCGAGACCGTGGCGCGGGAGACCGGCGCGGAGACCCGGCAGCTGGACCCGATCGAAGGGCTCACCGACCAGTCGGCGGGCGGGGACTACCTGGAGCTCATGCGGGCCAACCTGGCCGGCCTGCAGGCGGGTCAGCAGTGCTCCTGAGCACCCGACCCCGGCAGGCGCCCACCGCGGCCTCGACTGCCTGCGACAGCGCGCTGACGGTGCGCGGCGGCGGTTTCGGTCACGGCCGGGACGCCGTCCTGACCGGCGTCGACCTGACCGTCCGCCCCGGGGAGGTGGTCGCGGTCCGCGGGCCCAACGGGGCCGGCAAGTCGACGCTGGTCCGGGGGGTGCTGGGCCTGTGCGACGTGCAGGCCGGCGAGGTACGGCTGTTCGACGTGCCGCGGGCGCGGTTCCGCGACTGGCACCGGGTCGGCTACGTGCCGCAGCGGCACACCGTGGCCGGCGGCGTCCCGGTGACCGTGCGCGAGCTGGTCTCCTCCGGCCGGCTGAGCCGGCTGCGGGCCTGGCAGCGGTTCGGCGAGGTCGACCGGTGCGCCGTCGACTGCGCGCTGGAGGGTGTCGGGCTGGCCGGGTTCGACCGTCGGCTGCTCACGGAGCTGTCCGGCGGTCAGCAGCGCCGCGCGCTGCTGGCCCGCGCGCTGGCCGGCGACCCGGAGCTGCTGCTGCTGGACGAGCCGACGGCCGGCGTGGACGCGGCCAGCCAGCGGGTGCTCGCTGCCACGCTCGCGGGTCTGGCGGAGACCGGCGCGGCCGTGGTGGTGGTCGTGCACGAGCTGGGCCCGCTGGCCGAGGTGGTGACCAGGACGGTGACGCTGCCGGGCATGGGCGCCCCGTGCTGAGCTACGAGTTCATGCGGCTGGCCCTCGCGGCCGCCGTGCTCGTCGGCCTCACCGCGCCCACCGTGGGCGTCTACCTGGTGCAGCGCCGGCTGTCGCTGATCGGCGACGGCCTGGGCCACGTGGCGCTGCTGGGGGTGGCGGTCGGCCTGGTCACCAGGTCCGCGCCGGTGCTCACCGCGCTGCTGGCCACGGTGGCCGGCGCAGTGGCGGTGGAGGTGCTGCGCGCCCGCCGGTCGGCCAGCGCCGACGTCGCGCTGGCGATCATGTTCTACGGCGGGCTCGCCGGTGGCGTCGTCGTCGTCACCCGGGCGCCGGCCGGCACCCCGATCACCCTGGACAGCTACCTGTTCGGTGCGCTCACCACGACGACGCGGGGCGACCTGGTGCTGTTCGCCGGGATGGCCGTGGTCGTGCTCGCGGTGACGATCGGGTTGGGCCGGTCGCTGTTCACCGTCGCGCTGGACGAGGAGCACGCCCGGGCCAGCGGGCTGCCCGTGCTGCAGCTGAACCTGCTGCTGGCCGTGGTCACCGCGGTCACCGTGACGCTGTCGATGCGCGTGCTCGGCCTGCTGCTGATCAGCGGGCTGATGGTGCTGCCCGCCGGCTGCGCGCAGCTGGTGGCCCGCAGCTTCCGGAGCAGCCTGGTCATCGCGGCGCTGATCGGGGTCACCGTGTCGGTCAGCGGCACCGCGGTCTCCTGGTACGCCGACACCCCCTCGGGCGGGACCATCGTGCTGATGGCGGTCGCCGCCTACGCCGTGCTCAGCATCGCCCGCCTGCTGCGTCGAGGCAGCCCCCCGCCGGAGCCGGGCGCCGTCCCCGTGCCCGTCCACCCGGCGCGCAGGCCGGACGAGGCCGCGCTCCCCCGCTGACCGGCGGCGCCCGGTCCGGGCGCCGCCGGGAGCTCAGCGGACGGCGAGCAGCACCCGGCGATGGCCGCGGCCTGCGCGGGCGCCGGAGGGCAGCCGTGGGCGGGCCGACCAGACGGACGTCCTGTCGAGCGCGGTCAGCGCTCGGCTGCCCGTGCGTCGCGTCGGCGCTCCGCGCGGTTGCGCCGGTCGATCTGGCCGGCGGCCGGCACGGCGGCCTGACCGGCGGCGGGGGTGGTGCTGCAGCCGCTCGGGGAACAGCAGTCGGACACGGGGTCTCCTCTTGTCGGGAGGCTCCTCGACGGAGCCGGACGTGGCACACCGCCGCCCAGGACGGCGGTCAGCGGCCCGTCGACGGGTACGGCAGCAGGGCCATCTCGCGGGCGTTCTTGATCGCCCGCGCCACCTGCCGGTGCTGCTCCGGGGTCAGGCCGGTGACCCGGCGGGCGCGGATCTTGCCGCGGTCGGAGATGAACGTGCGCAGCTGGGTGACGTCCTTCCAGTCGACCGGACCGTCCAGCTTGCGCTTCTTGCGGGGCCGGTCGCCCCGGGGCGCCGGGCTCACCAGGAGCTCTTCCGGATGCCCGGCAGCTCGCCGGCGTGCGCCATCTCCCGGAAGCGGATCCGGGACAGGCCGAACCTGCGCAGGTGGCCGCGCGGTCGGCCGTCGGCGACGTCGCGGTTGCACAGCCGGGTCGGGCTGGCGTCCCGCGGGAGCCGCTGCAGCGCTGCCTGCGCCGCGGCTCGCTCATCCGAGGTGGCGGCGGTGCGGGCGGTCTCCTTGAGCTGGGCCCGGCGCTCGGCGTGCCGGGCGACGACCGCGCGGCGCTGCTGGTCCTTGGCGATCATGGACTTCTTGGCCATCTCAGCGCTCCTCGCGGAAGTCGACGTGCCTGCGGATCCTCGGGTCGTACTTCTTGAGCACGAGCCGGTCGGGGTCGTTGCGGCGGTTCTTCCGGGTGACGTACGTGTAGCCGGTACCGGCGGTCGACTTGAGCTTGATGATCGGGCGGACGTCGTTGCCGCGGGCCATCAGCCGTTCCTCCGCCCGGCACCGAGCCGACGGCGCGCCTCGGGGTCGGTGGCCCGGATCCGGGCCACGACGGCCTCGATGCCCTGGACGTCGACGGTCTTGATGCCCTTCGTCGAGACGGTGAGCCGGATCCACCGGTTCTCGCTGGCCAGGAAGAAGCGCTTGGACTGCAGGTTCGGGTCGAAGCGGCGGTTGGTGCGGCGGTGCGAGTGGCTCACGGACCTGCCGAAGCTCGGCGTGCGTCCGGTCACCTCGCAGTAGGTGGCCATGGTGGTGCGCCTCCAGGAGTCGGTGGGCGGGAGCAGGACGGACTCTAGATGAACACGGTTCTCGTTTGCAGTTAGAGTGGCGGCATGACCTCCCGCCGCACCCCACTGGTGCTCGTCACCGGCCTGGACCGGGCCCTGACCGCGCAGGCCGCCACCCCCCTGCTGGACCGGCCGGGCACCGTCGTGGTGCACCACGACGTCCGGGGCCTCGGGCAGGGCGTCGTCGTCCGCACCCTGCGCGAGCAGCGGGCCACCGGGGTCGTCGAGTCCACCGCCGCGATCGAGCTCGCCCACGGCTGCCTGTCCTGCACGCTCCGGCTCGACCTGCTGCCCCTGCTGCGCACCCTGGCCCGCCGGGACGACGTCAGCCGGATCGTGCTGCAGCTGGACCCCGCGCTCGAGCCCGAGCACCTCTGCTGGGCGTTCGAGGAGGTCGTCCTGGACGAGGACACCGCGGACGACCAGGCGGCGGAGACCGCCGGCGACTGGGTGGAGGTGGCCGGCGTGCTCGTGGCCGTCGACGCCGCCCGCTGGCTCGACGCCGCCACCGGCGAGGAGACGATGGACGACCACGGCCTCGCAGCGACCGTCGACGACGAGCGGACGCTGGCCCAGGTCGCCGTCGGCCAGGTCACCGCCGCCGACGCGGTGCTGCTCGCCGGTGAGCCGGACGACGGCTGGGCTGCGGTCCGGCTCACCGCCGTGCTCGACCGGCTGGTGCCCGGCGGACCGCGGGCCCAGCTGGGCCGCGCCCACCCCGACGAGCTGCTGACCGCCCTGCCGGCGACCGCCAAGCGCGGCCGGATGCCCACCCCGCACGACGCCCTGCTCGCCGGCCAGCCCCCGCTGGACGCCGTCGCCGACGTGGAGCTGGTGCGCTTCTCCGCCACCCGGCCCTTCTCCCCCGAGCGACTGCACGACGCGATCGACGTGCTGCTGACCGGCGTGGTCTGCAGCCGCGGCCGGCTGTGGCTGGCCAGCCAGCCCGACCGGGCGATCTGGTTGGAGTCCGCCGGTGGCGGCCTGCGGATCGGTGACGCCGGTCCGTGGCTGGCCACCCTGGGCGCCGACGCCGAGCTGTGGAGCCAGGTCGACCCGGAGCGCAGCGCCGCCGCCGCGCTGCGCTGGGACGCCCTCCACGGCGACCGCGACGTCGAGATCGTCGTGCTCACCCACCGGCAGCCGGCCGCGCTGATCACCGCGGCGCTGTCAGCCGCCCTGCTGATCGACGACGAACTGGCCGCCGGCGAGGACACCTGGGGCGCCCTGCCCGATCCGTTCGGCACCTGGCACGCCGACCCCTGCGAGGCATCCGGCCCTGCGGACGAACCAGACCTGCACACCAGCACCACCGACCGAGAGGACCACTCCCGATGAGAGCCGGCATCCACCCCGAGTACCGCACCGTGGTGTTCCGCGACACCTCCAGCGGCGCGACCTACCGCACCCGCTCCACGATCCGCACCGAGGCGACCATCGACCTGGACGGCGAGACGCTGCCGGTGGTCAACGTCGAGATCAGCGCGGCCTCGCACCCGTTCTGGACCGGCAACCAGCGGGTGCTGGACACCGCCGGCCGGGTCGAGCGGTTCAACCAGCGGTACGGCGCCATCGCCCGGCCGGCACGGAAGCGAGGCTGACCGATGGCCGTCCCGAAGCGGAGGACGTCTCGGTCCAACACCCGGTCCCGCCGGTCGCAGTGGAAGGCGACCCCGGTCCCGCTGGTGCCGGTCACCGTGGACGGCGTCGCCCGGCTGGTGCCGCAGAAGCTGCGCACGGCCGCCGAGCGGGGCCTGCTGCCGTGAGCCGCCGCCCGGTGCCGGGCGGGGACGCGGGCGGGCCGCTGGTGGCGCTGTGCGTCGGCCACCGGTGCGCGGCGCTGCGCCGGCTCGCCGGTACGGCCGACGGCGTCGACCAGCTGGCCGAGGCCGTGCGGCACACCACCGGCGCGGTACTGGTGACCGCGGACTGCCTGGGCCGCTGCGACCGCGCGGCCCTGGCCGGGCTGGCCCACCGCTCTCCGGGGACCGGCCGGCCGGGCCCGGCGCTCTGGGTGTCGGAGGTGCAGACCCCCGAGCGGACCGCCGGCCTGGTCGCCTGGGTCAACGCAGGTGGGCCCGGGGTCGCGGGCACGGCCACCGACCTGCCCGAGTGCCTGCGGGCCGCGGTGGCCGGCGTCGGCCCGCCACTGCGGCCGGCCTGATGGGGCGGGGCAGGGACTCGACCGGCCCTGCCCCTCCCCCGGGTCACTCGTTCGCCGAGCCCGCGCTGTCGCCGGCGCGCTGCTCGCTGCTCGGCGCACCGACCCAGACGGTCTTGGCGTTCATGAACTCGCGCATGCCCAGCGCGGTGAGCTCCCGGCCGTAACCGCTCTGCTTCACCCCGCCGAAGGGCAGCTCCGGGTAGCTGGTGGTCATCCCGTTGACGAAGGCCATCCCCGACTCGATGTCCCGGACGAACTGCGCCCGCTCGTCGTCGTCCTCGCTCCACAGGTTCGAGCCGAGCCCGTAGGGGTGGCTGTTGGCGATCTCGATCGCCTCGTCGAGGGAGTCGACGGTCCACAGCGCCGCGACCGGCCCGAAGACCTCCTCGGCGTAGAGGTCCATCTCCGGGGTGATGCCGCTGAGCAGGGTGGGCTCGTAGAACCAGCCCGGCCGGTCCACCCGCTGCCCGCCGACCACCACCGCGGCGCCCTTGGCCCGGGCGTCCTCGACGTAGGCCTCGACGTCGGCCAGGCCGGACTCGGTGGCCAGCGGCCCGACGTCGGTGCCCTCGTCCATCGGGTCGCCGACGGCCAGCGCGCCGATCTTCTCGGCGAACAGCCGGGTGAACTCCTCGGCGACGTCGCGGTGCACGAAGAACCGCTTCGCCGAGATGCAGCTCTGCCCGTTGTTCTGGTTGCGGGAGGTGACCGCGACCCCGGCCGCGGCGTCCAGGTCCGCCGAGGGCATCACGATGAACGGGTCGGAGCCACCCAGCTCCAGCACCGTGGGCTTGAGCGCGTCCCCGGCGATCGAGGCGACCGACTGGCCGGCCGGCGCGCTCCCGGTGAGCGTCGCGGCGACCACCCGGTCGTCCCGGATGACCCGCTCGATCGTCGAGGACCCGATCAGCAGGGTCTGGAAGACGTCGTCGGGGAACCCCGCCTTGCGGAAGAGCTCCTCCAGGTACAGCGCGGTCTGCGGCACGTTGCTGGCGTGCTTGAGCAGGCCGACGTTGCCGGCCATCAGCGCCGGGGCGGCGAACCGCATCGCCTGCCAGAGCGGGAAGTTCCAGGGCATGACCGCCAGCACCACGCCCAGTGGCTGGTGGGTGACGTAGGCCTGCTGGGCACCCACGGCGTCGGCGTCCAGCCGCTGGGGCTCGAGCATCGCCGGCCCGTGCTCGGCGTAGTACCGCAGCGCCTTGGCGCACTTGCCCACCTCGGCCTTCGCCGAGGACAGCGTCTTGCCCATCTCGGTGGTCATCAGCTCGGCGACCGCGTCGGTGTCGGCGTCCAGCACGTCGGCCGCCGCCCGCAGCCAGCGCACCCGGTCCTCGACCGGGGTGCGCCGGTAGCTGCGGTACGCCGCGGCCGCGCGACCGATCTTGTCCTCCAGCGCCTCGTCGGAGAGCGGCTCGTAGGTCTTCAGCGTCTCGCCGGTGGTGGGGTTGATGGTGGCGATGGCCATGGGGGCTCCCGTCGTCGTCCGTGTCGCGGGTCGGTGCCGGACGGCGGCGCTCCCGGTGGGCGCTCGGGCGGTCCGGCACGGCTCGCCTGCACCGTGCACCTGCCCGGCGCTCCCGGAGGGGAAACGGCTGGACGTGGGACGCCGGGAGTTCACGTGGGCACCGCCGACTGGTCGCCCGGTGCAACCACAGTGCCCCCATGCCGCTTGATGCACCTCTGTCCCGCCGCACCGCGCTGAAGGGCGGGGCCGTCACGGCCGCCGCCCTGACCTTCGGTGGGCTCACCAGCGAGGCCGCCCGTGCGGCCGTGGCCGAGACCGCTCGTTCCGGCGTGTTCGGCTTCGGCGTCGCCAGCGGCGACCCCACGGCCACCGAGCTGCTGCTGTGGACCCGGGTGACGCCCACCCCCGAGTCCCTGCCCGGCAGCCGCCGCGGGCCGGCCGTCCCGGTCCGCTGGGAGGTCGCCGCCGACGAGGCGTTCACCCGCATCGTGCGCAGCGGGAACGTCGTCGCCGACGTCAGCCGCGACCACACCGTCAAGGTCGTGGTGAACCGGCTGACCCCCTACACCCGCTACTTCTACCGGTTCACCTGCGCCGGTGAGACCTCCCCGGTGGGCCGCACCCAGACCGCCCCGGACGAGCCCGGCCGGACCCACGCGCTGCGCATGGCGTTCGTCTCCTGCAGCAACTGGACCGGCGGGTACTTCACCGCCTACCGCGGGATCGCCGCCCGGGACGACCTGGACTTCGTGCTGCACCTCGGCGACTACCTGTACGAGTACGGCAACTCCCCGCGGGTGGCCGGGGTCGCCGGGTCCGGTGACCGGTACGGGCCCAACGCGCTGATCGGCATCCGGGACCACGAGCCGGTCCACGAGATGGTCACGCTGGAGGACTATCGGATCCGGCACGCGCTCTACAAGACCGACCCGGACCTGCAGCGGGCGCACCAGCAGCACCCGTGGATCGTCATCTTCGACGACCACGAGATCACCAACGACGCCTACGACTTCGGGGCGGAGAACCACGAGCGGGACGACGACCCGGCCACCCCCTACACCGAGCCGGGCAAGCCCGACGGCATCAAGCCCGAGGGCGACTTCCTGTTCCGCCGGGCCAAGGCGTTCCAGGCCTACCTGGAGTGGATGCCGATCCGCGAGCCCGCGATGTGGCAGCCGCACGCCAGCAAGGGCCGGCAGTTCTTCCGCCGCTTCGGCTTCGGCGACCTGGCCGAGCTGTCGGTGATCGACACCCGGCAGAACCGCAGCGAGCAGGTGCCGGGCACCGTCGACGGCGCGCTCAACCCGGCCCTGACCGACCCGCGGCGGCACCTGCCCGAGCCGCCGCAGCTGGACTGGCTGACGAAGGGCATCCGCACCGGGCGCACCGCCTGGCACCTGGTGGGCAACCAGACGGTGTTCGCCCGGGTGTTCGCCGTCCCCCGGCCCGGCACCGTGCCCGGCTCGGTGTTCAACACCGACCAGTGGGACGGCTACCAGGCCGACCAGCGGGCGGTGCTCGACGCGATGGCCGCCGCCGGCCCGGACCCGGTCGTGCTCACCGGCGACATCCACTCCTCCTGGGCCAACGACCTCCCCGTCGACCTGGCCGCCTACCCCGGCGACGGCAACTCGGTGGGCGTGGAGTTCGTCTGCCCGTCGGTGACCAGCAACGGCTTCAAGGAGGCCGTCGGCTCCGCGGCCGCCGCGACCGCCACCACCGCCGCCTTCCAGGGCGCCAACCCCTGGGTCCGCTACCTGGAGGGCATCGGCCACGGCTTCGTCGTGCTGGACGTGACCCCGGAGCGGGTGCAGGCGGACTTCTGGTTCATCCGCAGCAACGGTGACAAGGGCCTGGCCGTCGACCCGCGGCTGGACCCGCAGGCGACGGTCGGCTACGAGACGTCGTTCGCCACGGTGAAGGGCTCCCGCAAGGTCAGCGGCCCGACGGCCGAGCTGGGGCCGCGTTCGGACTCCCCCCGGACGGTCTGAGCTCGGCAGGCACGGTTGCGGGTCCGGGTACGCCCGGGCCCGCAGCCGGGCCTTCCGGCCTCCCCGGGCAGGACCATGGTCACGCCCGTAGCGTCGGGCCCGCGGGCCGGACGGGCCCACGACGTCGAGGTCGGAGGACGATGGACACCGGTCGCATCCGCAACGCAGCACTGGCCCGCAAGGTGGTGCCGGCCGATCAGGCCGCTGCGCTGATCCGGCCCGGGGACACGCTCGGCATGAGCGGGTTCACCGGCGCCGGGCACCCCAAGGCCGTGCCGGAGCTGCTGGCCCAGCGGATCACCGCGGCGCATGCCGCCGGCGAGCCGTTCCAGGTCGACCTGTGGACCGGGGCCTCCACCGCCCCCGAGCTGGACGGCGCGCTCGCCGCCGCCGACGGCATCGGCCTGCGGCTGCCGTACCAGTCCGACCCGATCGCCCGGCAGAAGATCAACGCCGGCGAGATCGACTACGTCGACGTCCACCTCTCCCACGTCGCCCAGCTGGCGTGGGAGGGCTTCCTCGGCCCGCTGGACGTCGCCGTCGTCGAGGTCAGCGGGATCACCGAGGACGGGCAGCTGATCCCCTCCTCCTCGGTCGGGAACAACAAGACCTGGCTGGACCTCGCCGAGCGCGTGGTGCTGGAGGTCAACAGCTGGCAGCCGGCCGGGCTGGACGGCATGCACGACGTCTACTACGGGACGGCGCTGCCGCCGAACCGGCGGCCGGTGCAGCTGACCCGGCCCGGCGACCGGATCGGGGTGCCGCACCTGAGGGTCGACCCGGACAAGGTCGTCGCCGTCGTCGAGACCTCCGCCCCGGACCGGAACACCCCGTTCAGCGAGCCGGACGACACCGCCCGGGCCATCGCCGGGCACCTGATCGAGTACCTGGAGCACCAGGTCTCGGTGGGCCGGCTGCCGGCCGAGCTGCTGCCGCTGCAGTCCGGCGTCGGGAACGTGGCCAACGCCGTCCTGTCCGGTCTGCAGGAGTCGCGCTTCGAGCAGCTGACCGCCTACACCGAGGTGATCCAGGACGGCATGCTCGACCTGCTGCGCTCGGGCACGCTCGCCTCGACGTCGGCGACGGCGTTCTCCCTGAGCCCGACCGCGATCGCGGACTTCAACGCGCACGTGGCCGAGTTCCGGGACCGGATCGTGCTGCGGCCGCAGGAGATCAGCAACCACCCGGAGATCGTCCGCCGGCTGGGGGTGCTGGCGATGAACGGGATGATCGAGGCCGACCTGTACGGCAACGTGAACTCCACGCACCTGATGGGCAGCCGCATCCAGAACGGGATCGGCGGCTCGGGCGACTTCGCCCGCAACGCCTACGTCTCCTTCTTCCTCACCCCGTCGACGGCGAAGGGCGGCGCGATCTCCTCGATCGTGCCGATGGTGTCCCACGTCGACCACACCGAGCACGATGTGTCGGTGATCGTCACCGAGCACGGGCTGGCCGACCTCCGGGGCCTGCCGCCGCGCAAGCGGGCACGGCTGGTCATCGACAACTGCGCTGCTCCGGAGTACCGGCCACTGCTCACCGACTACTACGCGCGCGCGGAGCGCGGCGCGCACGGCCGGCACACCCCGCACCTGCTCGCCGAGGCGCTCAGCTGGCACACCCGCTACCTGGAGACCGGCAGCATGCTGCCCGGCTGACGCCTCGGCCGCGCTGGGTCACGAACGCTTGGCGTCCAGGCGCTGCAGCAGGTCGTCGGCGGCCTCCTCGATCTCCGGGTGGTCGTTCTGGCTGGCCCGCTGCTTGGCGTGGATCAGCGCCGCGCGGTTGACCTTGGTGAAGTCGCCGTAGGGGAACCGGTAGCGGCCCTTGGTCCCCTCGCCCTTGTCCGGGTCGACCGCCAGGTGCCACTGCGCGTAGCCCTCCTGGCCCTCGTCGTCCCGCTCCTCGTTCTCCTCGGCGGTCGACGGTGCGGCGTCGGACCACTCGGTCTGGTCGTCGTACTCCCCGGCGTCGATCAGCTCCCGGGCGTGCGCGACCCCGGCCTCGTTCACGTCGTAGTCAGGCATGCGGTTCCCCTACCCAGAGCGCCCGAGCGAACCCCGCCCGCCCGGCCGGTGTCCACCGGTGGCGCGGCGCGCTCGACAGCGGACGACGTCGAGATCGGGCTGATGGCGGTCTCCCTGGGCACGTGACCGCCACCGGCCCGATCTCGGCGTTCCTCAGCCCTGCGGCATGGTGATCACCGGCTTGACGACGGCGCCGCTGTAGGAGGCCTCCATCGCGTCGCTGATCCGCTCCAGCGGGAAGTACTCGACCAGCCGGTCGAACGGGAATCGTCCGGCGGCGTAGAGGTCCATCAGCGCACCGATCAGCCGCGGGCTGCGGTCGCTGCCGCCCAGCGTGCCGACGATCGACTTCCCCCACAGCGTGCTGATGTGGTCGACGCTGAACTCCGCCCCGGCCGGCGCGCCGCCGATCAGCAGGCAGGTGCCGCGCATGCCGACGGAGTCGACGGCCTGACGGATGACCGGGACCACCCCGGTGCACTCCAAGGCGAAATCAGCCGGGCCACCGCAGATCTCGGTGACCGCCTGCACCGCATCGGTGTCCGAGGCATCGACGACGTGGGTGGCGCCCAGCTCGGTGGCCAGCCGGAGCCGGGACTCGTGTCGGTCGACGGCGATGATCGTCGTCGCCGGGGTGTTGCGGGCGGCCATGACCGCGGCGAGCCCGACCGTGCCGGCGCCGTAGACGACCAGCGAGGCACCGGGCTGGGGGCGGGCGGTGTTGAACACCGCCCCGGCGCCGGTGGCCAGTCCGCAGGCCAGCGGGCCCATCAGCTCGACCGGCAGCCCGGCCGGGATCGGCACCAGGGCGTTGGCGGTGGTGAGCGAGTGGGTGGCGAAGGAGGACTGGCCGAAGAAGTGGCTGGCCAGCGGGCTGCCCTCGGTGGTGCGCAGCGCGGACGGCCCGTCGAGCCGGTGCCCGCCGATGACCAGCTCGCCCAGGCGCAGGCAGTAGCGCGGTTCGCCGTCCAGGCAGTTGCGGCACTGCCCGCACCACGGCCAGCCGATGACCACCGGCTGGCCCTCGCTGAGGCCGGTGACGCCCTCGCCCACGGCGGCGACGGTGCCGGCGCCCTCGTGGCCGAGCACGCCGGGCAGCGGGAAGGGCATGTCGCCGTCGCGGGCGATGCCGTCGGTGTGGCAGAAGCCGGTCGCGGCGACCCGGACCAGCACCTCACCCGGGCCGGGCTCGTCCAGTTCGACGTCCCGGACGATGAACGGCCCGTGCTGCTCCTCGACGACGGCGGCGGTGACCTTCATCTGCGCTCCTGCACCGGACCGGCCGACGACGGCCGCGCCGGTGCGCCCGCGGACCGTCCCGCCGCGGGCGACCCTGCCCGCGCGTCCCCGCAGTCTGCCCGCCCCGCGTCGGCTCAGCGCAGCCGCGGGACGACCCTCCGCTCCGCCAGCTGCTCGAACAGCTCGACGAAGCGCTGCTCGGTGTCCAGGCAGTCGGCGAACCCGGCCTGGCGCAGCTTGATCGTGGAGCTGACGTTGTCGAAGCCGGAGGTGAAGATGAACTCCCCGAACTCCCAGCCCACCAGGTCGTCGTACGGCGTCGGGACGAGGTCGTGCCGGGCGACCAGCCGCTCCCACACGTCGCGCCGGTCGGCCATCGCCTCGGCCAACGGCACCGGCTGCGGCTCGGCGTGTTCCATGCCGAAGGCCCGGGCGAACGCCGGGAACAGGTGCCGCCAGCGCACCTGGTCGCCGTTGGTGACGTTGTAGACCTCACCGTCGGCCACCTGCTCGCGGCCGGCCCAGACCGTGGCGCGGGCCAGCAGCTCGGCGTCGGTCACCTGGTAGAGCGCGTCGTATGCGGCCAGGCTCCCGGGGAAGCGCAGCGGCTGGCCCAGCTCCCTGCTGATCGCGGCGTACACCGCGATCACCATCAGCAGGTTCATCGGGTTGCCGACGGCGTAGCCGATGACGCCCTCCGGACGGAGGACGGTCAGCCGGAAGCCCCGCTCCGCCGCGACCTCGCGGAGCAGGTCCTCCTGGTCGTAGTAGAAGTTCGGCTGGACGATCCGCGGGTCGGTCTCCTTGGCCGGGGTGTTGAAGAAGCCCATGTGCGCGCCGTAGGCCTTGCCGCCCTGGTACAGCGTCACGTGCTCCAGCGGCGCCCCGGCCGCGGCCAGCCCGTCGAGGGTGTGGCGCAGCATGCCGACGTTGACCTCGGAGAGCTCACGCGCGGTCGGCCGCTCGGCGTACGCACCGAACACCAGGTGCGAGACGTCGCCTGCCCCGGCCAGCCCGGCCCGGGCGCCCTCGGCGTCGCGCAGGTCGACGGCCAGGTGCTCCCACCCCGCATCGCGTGGAGGGCGGCGGCTGAGCCCGCGGACCCGCCAGCCCGGCTGCCCGGCGTACTCCGCGGCGGCGGCCGCGCCGATGACCCCACCCGCGCCGGTCACCAGCACGCTGCCCTGTTCCGTCATCCCGCTGCACCTCTCGTCGTCGGTCGTCCCCGAGCGTGCATGCCCGCCGGGGAGACCGCGAACCGGTCAGCGGCTGTGGCGCGCGACCAGTTCCGCGCCGATCCGGGCCAGCTCGGTCCGCACCTCGGCCGGCTCGAGCACCTCGACCGCCCCGCCGAGCCCGGCCAGCTGCTCGGCGACCGACCGCACGGTGTGCGCGGCCACCCGCAGCGCCACCCGGCCGTCGGCCTGGGCTCCCCCGACCGTGCAGTGCCGTCCGAACAGGGACTGCAGCACGGGCACCAGTGCGGCCGGGACGAGCACGGCCGCCACGACCGCCGAGCGGCGTCCCTCCAGCTCGGTGACGACCTCGTCCCAGACCGCGTCGAGCTCCAGGTCCTCTGGTCGCTGCGCGGGCTCGTCGGTCACCTCCGCGGAGACCACCCGGTCGGCCCGGAACGTGCGGCGACCCCGCGACGTGCCGGCGAGCAGATACCAGACGCCGTCCTTGTCGACGAGCCCCCACGGGTCGACCAGCCGCACGGTCGCCGCCCCCTCCCGGTCGGGGTACGCCAGCCGGACCCGACGGCGGCGGACGACGGCCTGCTGCAGCAGCCCCACCACCGGCGGCCGGGGGCGGCCGGTGCCGCCCCACCGAGCGTCGTCGTCGACGACGACGGCCTCGGCCGCCGCCCGGGCGCCCTCCCGGAACGGTCCGGGCAGGGCGCGCACCAGCTTGCGCAGTGCGGTCCGGGCTGCCGGACCACCCCGCGCCGCCGGCCCGAGCAGCAGGAACAGCGCCGCCGCCTCGGCCTCGGTCAGCCCGGTGAGGTCGGTGCGGGCACCGCCGACCAGCGACCAGCCACCGCCCCGGCCGGGCTGGGGGTAGACCGGGACACCCGCCACGGAGAGCGCCTCCAGGTCGCGGCGGGCGGTGGCCACCGAGACCTCCAGCTCGGCGGCGAGCTGGGCGGCGGTCACCCGGCCGCGGGCCTGCAGCACCAGCAGCCCCGCCACCAACCGGTCCGCGCGCATGCCGGCGAGGATGCCGCGCAAAGTGCTCAGGAGGTGAGCACTTCGGCGCGGATCGTGGTCTTCGTACCCATCACCGGCGGCGCCCGCCGCCCGACGAGAGGACCCCGCGATGCTGCGAGAGCTGGCCACCGTCTCCTTCTACGCCGACGACCTGGCCGCGGCCGAGCGCTGGTACACCGAGCTGCTGGGCATCGAGCCCTACTACCGGGTGGCCGGCGGCTACCTGGAGTACCGGGTCGGGGAGAGCGAGGACGAGCTCGGCCTGATCGACGCCCGGTACCGGCCCGGCGGCCTCACCCCGGCCCCGGCCGGCGCCGTCGTCTTCTGGGACGTCGACGACCTGCCGGCCGCCCTCGACCGGCTGGTGGAGCTGGGCGCGAGGGTGCACGAGCCCGTGCGGGAGCACGGGGACGGCGAGGGGTTCGCCACCGCATCCGTCGTCGACCCCTTCGGCAACGTGCTCGGCATCATGGCGAACCCGCACCACCGGGAGCTGCGGGCCCGCCGGACAGCCGCGGCGACCGGCTGAACCGCCGGTCGCCGGTGCTCAGCCGAACAGCTCGCTGATCAACGACTTCTTCTTCCGCGGCTTGCCGTACGAGCCGTGCGAGGAGCCGTACCCGGAGCTGTTGCTGCGCACCTGGCCGAGCACCTCGCTGACGACGGCGCCCAGCGACCCCGCCGACTGGCCCTGTGGGTGGGAGAACGGCTGCTGTGACGACGTCGGACGGGGCGGCTCGGCGGCCGGGGCGGGGCGGGCGTGCCAGTCGTCCTCCGCGTCGACCAGGCGCTCCAGCTCACCGCGGTCGAGGAAGATCCCGCGGCAGTCGGTGCACTGGTCGACGTGGACGCCGTTGCGCTCGTAGGTGCGCATCGTCCCTTGACACTTCGGGCAGACCAGGTCCATGGCCGGGCAACGGCGCCCGCCGCCCGGGGGTTCCCGGCCCGTTCAGCGCTTGCTGCGCCGCTCGGCCGGACGGGGCCGCGCCGCCTCGTCGCAGCGTTCCCGCGACCGGGTCTCGGAGAGGTAGTGCTGCACCGTCCCGAAACTGGGCCGGGAGCCCCGGGCCGCGACGTCGTGGCGGGCCTCCCACTCGGCGATCACCTTCTCCGCCGGGGTCATGGTGAGCGGGTCGGGGTGCGGCCGACGGGCACGGCCGGCCGAGCTGTCCATGGCTGCGTCGCTCATGGCTGGTCCCTCCAGGAGGATGCGTGCCCCTCCATGGTCACCCCGCGAGGCGGGCTTGAGAAGCCCCGTGCGCGCGCCGTCCCGGGCGTGCCAGGGTGACCGTCGTGAGCATCGAGCGCACCGTCCGGCTGTCCTTCACCACCGGGGCCCGGGAGGCGGGCACCCACACCAACCTCTCCGCCGTCCGCAGTGACGGCCCGGTCCTCTGGGTGGCCGGTGACGAGACGGCGACGATCGAACGGCTGGTCGCCGACGACCCGCACGCGCCGGGGAGCTACGCCGACCAGACCAGCTGCCGGCTCGCCGACCTGGTCGACCTGCCGGGCGAGGACGGCGACGAGGAGGCCGACATCGAGGGGATCGCCCGGGCCGGCGACTTCCTCTGGGCCGTCGGGTCGCACAGCCTGCGGCGCAAGCGGATCAAGACCAAGCACGACGGGGAGAAGGCGCTCCGTCGGCTCGCCCGGGTGACCGGGCAGGCCAACCGTCAGGTCCTGGTGCGGATCCCGGTCACCGACGTCGACGGCCTGCCCACGCCGGCGCGGGAGACGACCGTGGCGGGCGCGACCCAGCGGGCCGCCGTCTTCGGTGCGTCCGGCCCGGACCTGCGCGACCTGCTCGCCGACGACGAGCACCTGGCTCCCTTCCTGGCCATCCCGGGCAAGGACAACGGCCTGGACGTCGAGGGCATCGCGGTGGCCGGCGAGCGGGTGTACCTGGGCCTGCGCGGACCGGTGCTGCGCGGCTGGGCGATGGTGCTCGAGCTCCGCCCCGCCGTCGACCCGGACGACCCCGGCCGGCTCGTGCTCGAGCCGTTCGCGGACGGGCGCCGCTACCGCAAGCACGTGCTCGACCTCGCCGGGCTCGGGGTCCGCGACCTCTGTCCGCACGGTGCGGACCTGCTCGTGCTCGCCGGCCCGACGATGGACCTGGACGGGCCGGTGCACGTGTTCCGCTGGCACGGTGCGGTGACCGCGGACACCCCGCAGGTGGTGCGGGACGACCTGCTCACCCGCGAGCTCGACCTGCCCTTCGGCGTCGGGGTGGACCACGCCGAGGGCATCGGCCTGCTGGACGACGACCCGGCCGGCCCGCAGCTGCTGGTCGTCTACGACAGCCCGGCGCCCGAGCGGCTGCACGAGCACGGGGTGACCGCCGACGTCGTCCGGCTTCCACCGCCGGCCACCGCCGGCTGAGTCAGGCCCCCTGCCCGAGGGCGGCGATCGTGGCCCGCACCTCGGCCGCCGTGCTCGGCTCGACCGGCAGGTGCGGCAACAGCGCGGGGAGCTCCTCCGGCAGCAGGCCCTCGGCCAGCAGCACGTCCAGCAACCGGTCGGCGGCGGACACCGGGACGGGCAGCGGGAGCCCCGCGGTGCCGATCGCCGCCTCGGCGAGGAACAGCGCACCCGCCAGCTCGTCCGCCGCCGGCCCGACCTCCGGGACCTCGGCCGGCGCCGCCGCCCGGGTGACCGCCTCCGCCGCGCGCACCAGGGACAGCGGCAGACCCTCCGCCTCCACCTCCACCAGCGGCACCGCGCCCAGCGCCGCCAGCACCAGGTGCTCGGCGTCGATCCGCAGCGGCGCCTCCCACTCCCCCACCCGCACCACCTCGACCAGGTCGCCGCCGTTCTCCCCGAGCTCGTCCAGCAGCTCGGCCCAGTCGGCGGGATGGGTCGCCCGGGCCCGCTCGACCGCGGCGACGCAGGTGGCGAGCACGAACGGCTCGACGACCTCCTGGTCGAAGTGCTCGGCGTAGAGCGTGCCGTCTGCGGTGACCGCGTTCAGAGCGTCCTGGAAGCTGCCGGGCCGGGCGTCGCCGAGCTCGAGGCGGCCGTCCTCCTCGCCGCTGAGCAGCTGACCGGTCACCGCCCGGGCGCCCAGGGTCAGCCCGGTGGCGGTCACGCGGCCGCGGACGCGCAGGTGGTGGTCGTGGTCGGAGAGGCCGACCGACCAGGCGCAGGCCTCCGCGATCAGCGCGCCGGCGCGCTCACGGAGCACCTCCCGGCTGAGCAGGGCGATGAGGTCCGGGCCGAAGTCGCTGTCGAACACCCCTCCACCATGCCCTCCCGCCGCCGTTCCGGGTGGCCCGACGGCGTGGCGGACGACCACCTGTCCGTTGACCGAGCGGGCTGCGGGCCACCGGCCTAGCGTGCACCTACCCAGTCACGGCGGACTCGGAGGAGCCCATGCGCGTTCCCGACCTTCCCCTGCGCCGGAGGGCCGCGGTCACTGCCGCGCTCGCCGCCGCCCTGCTGGTCCCGGCCAGCGCGACAGCTGCCGCCCCGGCAGACCCGGGCGAGTCCGGCACCGGCACCGGGGTGGCCGATGCGGCCGGCTCCGGGACCCTGCCGATCCGCGGTCTGGACCTGGATGCGCTGACCATCCCCGAGCTGCAGTCCCGGATGGACGACGGCGACCTGAGCGCCGTCCAGCTCACCACGGCCTACCTGGCGCGGATCGCCGCCGTCAACGACGACCTCGGCGCCGTGCTCAGCATCAACCCCGACGCCCTGCGCGACGCGGCCGCCAGCGACCGCACGCGGCAGCGGGACCAGGAGCGCCGGCCGCTCGAGGGCATCCCGGTGCTGCTGAAGGACAACGTGGACACCGAGCAGCTGCCGACCACGGCGGGGTCCCGGGCGATGCTGGACAGCCGCCCGGACGACGCCGTCATCACCCAGCGACTCCGGGACGCCGGCGCGATCGTGCTGGGCAAGGCGAACCTCTCCGAGTGGGCGAACCTCCGCGGCTCCGCCTCCACCAGCGGCTGGAGCGGCGTCGGCGGCCAGACCGCCAACCCCTACGTGCTGGACCGCAACCCGTGCGGCTCCTCCTCCGGCTCCGCGGTGGGCGTGGCCGCCTCGCTGGCCCAGGTGGCGATCGGCACCGAGACCGACGGCTCGATCGTCTGCCCGGCCGGGGCCAACGGCGTGGTCGGCGTCAAGCCGACGCTCGGCCTGGTCAGCCGCACCGGCATCGTGCCGATCTCCGCCGAGCAGGACACCGCCGGCCCGATGGCCCGGCACGCCGTCGACGCGGCGCTCGTGCTCGAGGTGCTCGCCGGGCAGGACGCCGACGACGCCGCCACCGCGGAGATCCCCGCCGACCTGGGCACCGACTTCGCCGACCTGGACCTCGACGCGCTGGAGGGTGCCCGGATCGGGGTCTGGACGCTCACCCCCGAACAGTCCGCAGCCGTCGACGACCGGACCGAGGAGGTGTTCGCGGCGGCGGTGAAGCAGATCGAGGCCGCCGGCGCCACCGCCGTGCCGGTGCAGCTGGCCTACCAGGAGGAGATCGGCGCCGGTGAGCTCCCGGCGTTGCTGGCCGAGTTCAAGCGCGACCTGAACGCCTACCTGGCGGCCACGCCCGGGGACCACCCGGCCGACCTGGCCGGCATCATCGAGTTCAACGAGCAGGACCCGGTGGAGCTGGCGTACTTCGGTCAGGAGCTCCTGGAGCAGGCCCAGGCAGCGACCGTGCCCGCCGACGACCCGGCGATCCGGGAGACCCGCGACCGGATCCGGGAGCTGGCCCGCGCCTCGATCGACGAGGCCCTCGCCCAGGGGGCCGGCCCGGAGGACGACCTGGCCGCGATCGTCGGGCTGACCAACACCCCCGCCTGGCAGACCCGCTACGAGTACCTGGACGGTCAGGCCGACGCGTTCGTCTACAGCACCTCCGGTCCGGCTGCGGTGGCCGGCTACCCGAACGTCACCGTCCCGGCCGGGTTCGCCGGTCCCCGGGACTCGCTGCCGGTCGGTGTCTCGTTCTTCGGGACCCGCTGGGACGACGCCCGGGTGCTGGACATCGCCGCGGACTTCGAGGACCAGGCCGCGGCCCGCGAGGCACCGGGCTACCTGCCCACGGTGGGCGCGGACCCGCAGCCGGACAACCCCGAGCCCGCCACCTGAGCAGCCCCGCCACCTGGAGAAGGACCCCCTCCTCCCCACCCACTCGCAAGCTCGCGGCGGGCCCCTGGAGGGGGCCTGACGCGCGGCCCTGCTCAGCCGAGCAGGGCCGCGCGCAGCTCCTCGGCGTCGGTGCGGACCTGCGCGAGCACCGGGGCGACGTCCCGCTCCCGCAGCTGACCGCAGCTGACCCGCTCGATCGGGGTCTCCTCGTGGTCGCCGTCGGTGAGCCGCCCGGTGACCTCGAAGGCGGACCGGAGCAGGGCGCCGGAGAAGGAGGCGTCGTCGTCCACCTGCTTGAGCGGCACGAGCATGCCCGCCGGGAAGCCCCACTGCTCCAGCGCCACGGAGGTCAGCCGCAGCGCCGAGATGCCGTACCGGTGCACCTCCGCCGTGCGGCGGGCGACCGCGGACCGGTGGGTGCTCCACAGCTCGGCGTAGCCGTCGGGGTCGTTGTGGTGCAGCAGCGCCACGCCCATCTGCGCCAGCAGACCGAGACAGAGCGCGTCCTGCGGGCGTTCGGCGAACCGGGGTGCCAGCGTCGAGGCTGCCAGCGCCAGGGTGGTGCTGACCTCCCAGAAGTCCTCGGGGAGGAGCGACTCGTCGTCCAGGTCGGTCAGGGCGACCGTGGCCATCGTGCGGACCGTGCCGAAGCCGACGACGGTGACCGCGAACTGCAGGGAGGTCACCCGCCCGCGCATCCCGTAGAACGCCGAGTTGGCCAGCTTCATCACCCGGCCGGCCAGCGCGACGTCCGCGCCGAGCAGGCGGGACAGCTCCTTGGCGCTCGCCCGGTCGGAGTTCGTCTCGGCGACGACCTGGGCGGCGACCGGCCGCTGGGCGGCCATGCGGTCGATGCTGCCGAGCACCCGCTCCAGGTCGAAGACCGGGGCGACGGTCAGGGACGGTGCGGCGGAGGGGGTCACGTCAGCTCCAGGTCGGGGTGCCGGACTGCTCCGGGGGTGGCGGTCGCCGTGTCGGCGAACCAGACCGCGGCGTCCTCGCCGGACAGCGGCGCGGCCAGGCTGAAGCCCTGCAGGTAGGTGGCGCCCAGCCGGGCGAGCTCGTCGGCCTGCTCCCGGGTCTCCACGCCCTCGGCCACCGTGTCCAGCCCCAGGCTGCGAGCCAGGGCGATGACCGCGGTGGTGATCTCGGGGTGCCCGTCGGCCAGCTCGGCGACGAAGGACCGGTCGACCTTCAGGCAGTCGACCGGCAGGTGCCGCAGGTAGGCCAGCGAGGAGTAGCCGGTGCCGAAGTCGTCGATGGAGACCTGCACGCCCAGCTCGCGCAGCTGCAGCAGGACGGCGCGGGCCGAGGCGGGGTCCTTCATCAGGGCCGACTCGGTGATCTCGATGGAGAGCCGGCTGGCCGGCAGGCCATGGCGCTGCAGGGCCGCCTGCACGTGGCCGTGCAGGTTGACGTCCAGCTGGAGGGCCGAGACGTTGACGTTGGCCCGCTGCGGGGCGCGGCTGCCCAGCCGGCGGTCCCACTCGGCCAGCTGCCGGCAGGTCTCGTCCAGCACCAGGGACCCCAGCGCCGACACCAGGCCGCTCTCCTCGGCCAGCGGGACGAACGTGCTCGGCGGGATCGCCCCGCGCTCCGGGTGCTGCCAGCGGGCCAGCGACTCCACGGTCACCGCGCTGCCGTCGGCGGTGCTGAAGATCGGCTGGTACATCAGGGTCAGCTCCCGGCGGCCGATCGCCTCACGCAGGTCGGCCACCAGCCGCAGCTTGTCCCGGGCCTGCGCCCGGGCCTCGGAGTCCAGCACGGTGATCCGGCCCTTGCCGGCGGCCTTGGCCTGGTACATCGCGATGTCGCAGTCGCGGATCAGCTCCTCGGCGGCGGAGTGCTCGGCGGTCTGCACGGTGACACCGACGCTGGCCCGGGGGTGCAGCTCGACCCCGGAGAGGGTGAGCGGCCGGTGCAGCGCCTCCCCGATCCGCTCGGCGAGCGCCACGGCGCCGTCCTCGGACACCTGCTGGCAGACGACGACGAACTCGTCACCCCCGAAGCGGGCGACCAGGTCGCCCGGCCGCACCGTGGACCGCAGGCGCTGGGCCACCTCGACCAGCAGCGCGTCGCCCACCGTGTGCCCGAGCGAGTCGTTGACCACCTTGAAGTTGTCCAGGTCCAGGAAGATGCACGCCAGGCCGCCGGCGCCGGGTCGGAAGCGCTCGGCCACGTGCTCGGCCAGCAGCGTGCGGTTGGGCAGCCCGGTCAGCGGGTCGTGGTTGGCCTGGTGGGCCAGGCGCGCCTCGAAGGCCAGCCGGTCGGTGATGTCCTCGATGGTGCCGATGAAGCCGGCGCCCGCTCCCGGGGTGAACACGTGCGCGAAGCGGATGACCGTGCTGCGCTCGGTGCCGTCCTGCCGGACCAGCCGCGCCTGCGCCTCGCGGTCGCCGCCCTCGAGCACCGCGATGGCCTGTTCGACCACCGTCTCGAGGTCGTCGGGGTGCACGGCGTCGAGCCAGCCGGTGCCGAGCAGCTGTTCGGCCTGCGTGCCCACCAGGGCGCAGAACGCGTCGTTGACGTGCGCCAGCCGCATGCCCTGCTCGGACAGCAGGGTGGGCACCGGTGAGCGCTCGGTGAGGGTGGCGAAGCGCCGCTCGGAGGCGTCGGCGGTCGCCCGCAGCGCCCGCTCGGTCTCGTTGGCCGTGGAGGCCACCCGGAGGGTCCAGCGCCGTCCGGCCGGTGGCGGGACCGGCACCGCGGAGACGACGCAGTCGAGCAGGGCGCCGCTGGCGCACCGGACCGGCAGGGTCATGTGCACGGTCCGCTCCCGGCGGAGGAGCAGCTTGAGCTCCCCGCCGCCGAGCGAGGGCAGCAGCTGCTCGACGGCCACCGCGTGCAGGTCCGCCGGGCCGTAGCCGAGCAGGGTCGCGACCCGCTCGTTGCTCCAGCCGACCCGGAACACGCCGCCCACCTGCTCGATCACGAGCACCGCGACGGCGTCGCTCACGCTCACGCCGTGGAAGACGGCGGCCACGATCTCGGGGGACGCCTGGGGCTCGCCGACCGCCCGTGTCCGTGCTGACATGCCGTGCCTCCCCCCGCCGTCCACCCGGCGCACCGGTGCGCCCTGCCCACAGCGTCGTCCCGCCGGAGACGGCACTCCAGCCGATCGGGCGGACTTCCCTCCTTCGGGGCGGGGCAGGGCGACCGCGACCACAGCGGGTCACCCCGGGCGTCGGACCGACCCCCGGTTACTGCCCGGTAGCGGATGTGGGATCTTCGACACCCCACGTCGAGACGGCAGGGCTGCCGTCAGGAATGAGGACCCATGCGCTTGCACCTGTCGCCGGAGGACCGGGCCTTCCGGGACGAGATGCGCACCTTCTTCACCACCTCGGTGCCGCAGTCGATCCGGGACGCGGTCGCTGCCCACCGGGAGCTGACCAAGGAGCAGTTCATCGAGGCCCAGCGCGCGCTCAACGCCGCCGGCCTCGCCGTGCCGCACTGGCCGGTGGAGTGGGGCGGCCGGGACTGGACCCCGCTGCAGCGCCACATCTGGCGCGAGGAGATGCAGCTGGCCGGCGTCCCCGAGCCGCTGGCCTTCAACACCAGCATGATCGGCCCGGTCATCGCGACCTTCGGCTCGCAGGAGCAGAAGGAGCGTTTCCTCCCCGCCACCGCCAACCTCGACATCTGGTGGTGCCAGGGCTTCTCCGAGCCCGACGCCGGCTCGGACCTGGCGTCGCTGCGCACCACCGCGGCGCGCGACGGCGACGACTGGGTGGTCAACGGCCAGAAGACCTGGACGACGCTGGGTCAGCACGCCGACTGGATCTTCTGCCTGGTCCGCACCGACCCCACCGCCGAGAAGCGGCAGCGGGGCATCTCGCTGCTGCTGTTCCCGATGGACACCCCCGGGGTGACGCTGCGGCCGATCGAGCTGCTCGACGGCGGCTTCGAGGTCAACGAGGTCTTCTTCGAAGACGTCCGGGTGCCGGCGGAGAACCTGGTGGGCGAGGAGAACCACGGCTGGGACTACGCCAAGTTCCTGCTCGGGAACGAGCGGGTCGGCATCGCCCGCATCGGGTCGACCAAGCGGATGCTGATCGAGGCCAAGGAGCACGCCCGCGGCATCACGGTCAACGGGGCCCCGCTGTCGGAGGACCCGTACATGACCGCCCGGATCGCCGAGCTGGAGAACGAGCTGCTCGCGCTGGAGCTCACCGCCCTGCGGGTGGTGGCCAACTCCGCCGGCGGCCGCCCGCACCCGGCGTCCTCGGTGCTGAAGCTGCGCGGCTCGGAGCTGCAGCAGGCCGCCACCGAGCTGCTGGTGGACATCGCCGGCCCGCTGTCGGTGGCCTCCTTCGCCGACGAGGAGTCCGACGTGCCGGAGTGGGCGCAGGTGGCGACGCCGTCCTACCTGAACTACCGCAAGGTCTCCATCTACGGGGGCTCGAACGAAGTGCAGCGCACCATCATCGCCGGCTCGATCCTGGGGTTGTGATCAGACCATGGAGTTCAGCTACGACGACGAGCAGAACGGTCTCCGGGAGGCAGTGAGCGCACTGCTGGCCCGGGCGTACGGGGACAGCGAGCAGCGCCGGCGGGTGGTCGGCACCGACCCGGGCTTCGACGAGAAGACCTGGGGCCAGCTGGCCGAGATGGGCCTGCTGGGGCTGCCGTTCGCGGAGGCCGACGGCGGCATGGGCGCAGGTCCGGTGGAGGTGTCCATCGTGGCCGAGGAGATCGGCCGGGTGCTGGCACCCGAGCCGTTCGTGGAGGCCGTCGTCCTCGCCGGTGGGCTGGTGGCCGACCTGGGCACCGACGCCCAGCGCGCCGAGGTGCTCGGTGCGCTGGCCGAGGGCAGGCTGCTCCCGGCCTTCGCGCACACCGAGATCGGCTCCCGTTGGCAGGCCTCGGCCCAGTCGGTCACCGCGACCGAGGACGGCGGCGCGTGGCGGCTGACCGGGGTCAAGGAGCCGGTGCCGCACGGTGCCCGCGCCGACCTGCTGGTGGTCAGCGCACTCGTGGACGGCGCGACCCGGCTGTTCCTGGTGCCGGGCGACGCCGAGGGGCTCACCCGCACCGGGTACCGCAACCACGACGGCACCCGCTCGGCGAAGGTCGCGTTCGCCGGCACCCCGGCCCAGCCGCTGGGTGCGGGCACCGCCGACCAGACCGCCGCCATCGAGAAGGCGCAGGCCCGCGCGCGGGTCGCCTACGGGCACGAGGCGCTGGGGGCGATGGAGACGGCGCTGACCACGACGGCGGAGTACCTCAAGGCCCGCAAGCAGTTCGGGGTGCCGCTGAACAAGTTCCAGTCGCTGACCTTCCGGGCGGCGGACATGTACGTCTCCCTGGAGCTGGCCCGCAGCACCGTCATGTGGGCGACCCTGGTCGTCGACGCCGACGGTGACGTGGTCGCCGCCGCCGACCGGGCCCGGCTGCAGGCCAGCCGGGCGTCGCGGCACATCGGCAAGGAGGCGATCCAGCTGCACGGCGGGATCGGCGTCACCGCCGAGTACAAGGTGGGCCACTACACCAGCCGGCTCACCGCGATCGACCACCTCCTCGGTGACGGCGACTGGGCCCTGGCCCGGCTGGCCGGCTCGGTGGGCGAGCAGCAGACGGTCGACGCCCTGCAGTAACCAGCACGCGCTCGACAGCGCCCCTCGGCCCACCCGGCCGGGGGGCGCCGTCGCGTCCGGGGCGGGGAATGCACCGGGGTGGCGTACGGTTCTCCGCAGCAGTAGTTGCACTCTCAACCAGTGCGGCTCAGACGAGAGGGAGCACGAGATGCAGTTCGGGATCTTCACCGTCGGCGACGTCACCCCCGACCCGACCACCGGCCGGGCCCCCACCGAGGCCGAGCGGGTCAAGTCGCTGATCGCGATCGCGCTCAAGGCCGAGGAGGTCGGGCTCGACGTCTTCGCCCAGGGCCAGCACCACAACCCGCCGTTCGTGGTCTCCTCCCCCACCACCACGCTGGGCTACATCGCGGCCAAGACCGAGAAGCTGGTCCTGTCGACGTCCACGACGCTGATCACCACCACCGACCCGGTGAAGATCGCCGAGGACTTCGCCACCCTGCAGCACGTCGCCGACGGCCGGGTCGACCTGATGATGGGCCGGGGCAACACCGGCCCGGTCTACCCCTGGTTCGGCAAGGACATCCGGGACGGCATCCCGCTGGCCGTGGAGAACTACCAGCTGCTGCGCCGGCTGTGGCGGGAGGACGTGGTGAACTGGGAGGGCCAGTTCCGCACCCCGCTGCAGGGCTTCACCTCCACGCCGCGCCCGCTGGACGGCGTCCCGCCGTTCGTCTGGCACGGCTCGATCCGCAGCCCGCAGATCGCCGAGCAGGCCGCCTACTACGGCGACGGCTTCTTCCACAACCACATCTTCTGGCCGCCGGAGCACACCGAGCGGATGGTCGAGTTCTACCGCCGCCGGTTCGAGCACTACGGCCACGGCAGCGCCGACCAGGCGATCGTCGGGCTGGGCGGCCAGGTGTTCATGCGGAAGAACAGCCAGGACGCCGTCCGCGAGTTCCGCCCCTACTTCGACAAGGCACCCGTGTACGGCGGCGGTCCGTCGCTGGAGGAGTTCACCTCGCAGACCCCACTGACCGTCGGCTCCCCGGAGCAGGTGATCGAGCGGACGCTCGGCTTCCGCGACTACGTCGGTGACTACCAGCGGCAGCTGTTCCTCATCGACCACGCCGGGCTGCCGCTGAAGACGGTGCTCGAGCAGCTGGACATCCTGGGCGAGGAGGTCGTGCCGGTGCTCCGCCGCGAGTTCGCCGCGCTCAAGCCGGCGCACGTGCCGGACGCGCCCACCCACGCCAGCCTGGTCGCCGCCGCCGGCGGCGGGCACGACAGCACCGTGCACGCCGCCGACGACGTGACCGGCCGGACCGTGGAGACGGCGGCGCAGGCATGACCACCCGCACCCTCGCCGTCGTCAGCGCCGGGCTGAGCGACCCCAGCTCGACCCGGCTGCTGGCCGACCGGCTCACCGCCGCCACGGTCGAGGCACTGCGCGCCCGCGGGGAGGACGCCACCGTCGAGGTGGTGGAGCTCCGCGGGCACGCCCGCGACCTGGCCGACAACCTGACCAGCGGCTTCGCCAACGGGTCGCTGCAGACGGCGATCGACACGGTCGTCGGCGCCGACGCGCTGATCGCGGTCACCCCGGTGTTCTCCGCCTCCTACAGCGGCCTGTTCAAGACGTTCTTCGACGTCCTGGACAAGGACGCGCTGACCGGCAAGCCCGTGCTGCTCGGCGCCACCGCCGGGACGCCGCGGCACTCGCTGGTCGTCGAGCACGCGATGCGCCCGCTGTTCGCCTACCTGCGGGCGGTCGTCGTCCCCACCGGCGTCTTCGCCGCCGCGGAGGACTGGGCCGGCGGCGGCGTCGACCGGTCGCTGGCCGGCCGGGTCGAGCGGGCAGCCGGTGAGCTCGCCGGGCTGGTGAGCGGCCGCCCGGTCGCCACCCGGCCGGCCGACCCGTTCGCCGACCCGACCACCTCGTTCGAGGAGCTGCTGAAGGGCCGCTGAGCCCGTCACCTCAGCTCCACATCGGGCTGGGGGCTGCCTCCGCCCGCCGGAGGCAGCTCCCAGCCCGTTCTCGTCGAGCCGCCGCCGTCGGGCAGGATCCGGGGATGACCCCGCCGACGTGGTTCACCCAGGCCCTCGCCCAGCAGCCGGAACACCGGGACGTCGTCGTCTCGGGCGCGCGGGTGCACTACCGGGTCTGGGGGCCGGCCGGGGCGCCGGGCGTGGTCCTGGTGCACGGCGGTGCGGCCCACTCCGGCTGGTGGGACCACGTCGCTCCGCTGCTCACCGGCCGCCGGGTGGTCGCCCTCGACCTGACCGGCCACGGCGACAGCGACCGGCGCGAGGACTACGACCCGCTGCTGTGGGCGCGGGAGGTGGTGGCCGTCGCCGCCGACGAGGGCCTCGACCGGCCGGCCGTCGTGGGCCACAGCATGGGCGGCTGGGTGGCGGTGACCGTGGGCGTCGAGCACCCGGGCGACATCGGCTCGGTCGTCGTCGTGGACTCCCCGCTCAACGACCGGCCGCCGGACGAGCGTCGGCTGCGGGAGCGCCGCCGGCCGCACCGGGTGTACCCCGACCCGGACGAGGCCCGGGCCCGCTTCCGCACCCTGCCGCCGCAGGACGTCCTGCTCCCCTTCGTCCGCGAGCACGTGGCCGCGGGCTCGCTGCAGGCCGTCGAGGGCGGCTGGACGTGGAAGTTCGACCCGGACTTCTTCGGCACCCGGCTGCGGCTGCGCGACCTGCTGCCCGGCGTCGCCGTCCCGCTGACGTTCCTGCGCTGCGAGCACGGGCTGGTGAGCCCGGAGATGGCCACCGAGATGGTCGGGCTGACCAGGGCCGGGATGCCCGTGGTCGACCTGCCCGACAGCGGCCACCACCCGATGCTGGACCAGCCGCTGGCGTTGGTCACCGCGCTGCGCACGGTGCTCGCGCTCGGCGGTGACCGACCCCGCTGAGCCGCCGGGCGAGCTGCCGCAGGGGTGGGTCAGAGGCAGCGGTACAGCGCCCGCCAGAACAGGTCCAGGCCGTCGCCCGGCCCGGCCATGCCGCGCGCGGTGAGCAGCACCGCGACGAGGTCCCGGTCCGGATCGGCGTAGGCGGTCGTGCCCGTCCCGCCGTCCCAGCCGAACCGGCCCCGCTGCGTCCATGGCTCCCCCGGCTCGACCTGCACGCCGACCTGCAGGCCCCAGGAGCGTCCGGCGCCAAGGAAGCCGGCGGCCTCCACCCGCTGCGCCGTGGTCAGCGCTCCGGTGGTCATTGCGGCCACCGATCCCGGGCTCAGCAGCGACCCGCCCCCGTCGGCGAGCGCGCCGAAGAAGGTGAGCACGTCGGGTGCGCTGGAGACCAGCCCGGCCGCCAGCCCCTCGAAGGCCGGTGGCACGGACGACCGCCCGTCGGCCGGGTCGAGGAGCTCGAACCCGTCACCGGCCGGCAGGTACGCCGGGCCGAGCCGCGCGGGGTCGGTCGCCCAGAAGCCGGTGTCGGCCAGGCCCAGCGGACCGGTGACCCGGGTGCGCAGCAGGTCGTGCACCGGGCAGCCGGCGACCCTGCTCAGCAGCACCGAGAGCACCTCGGTGCTGAGGTGGTACAGCCAGCTGGCCCCCGGCTGCGCGGCCAGCGGCAGCTCGCCCAGCCGGGCCAGGTACTCCTCCGGCGTCAGCTCCGGCGGCAACGGACCCGGTCCGAGGCCGGCCCGGTACAGGGCCTCGTCTAGCGGCGAGCCGTCCCACAGCCCACCGAAGCCGGGGGTGCTGGTGAGCAGGTGGCGGACGGTGATCGGGCGGTCAGCGGGCACCGTGTCCGTGAGTGCGCCGGCCCGGTCGACCAGCACCCGCGGTTCGGCCAGCTCCGGGATCCACCGCCCGACCGGGTCGTCGAGGTCCAGCAGCCCGTCCTCGACCAGCGACAGCGTCAGCACGCCGGCGAACGGCTTGGACAGCGACGCCAGCCGGAACAGCGAGTCCGGACGCACCCGGGTGACGCCCCCCAGCTCGAGGGAGCCGCCGGTGTGCACCTCGACCTCGCCGCTGTACCGCACGGCGGCGGCGTAGCCGGGCAGCCGGCCGCCCTCCACCTGGGCCTGCAGCGCCGACCACACGGTGACGAACCGGGACAGGTGGGTCATGCCGGCCTCCTGCGTCCGAGGGACGCGCACCCAGCGTCCGGGGGACGGTGCGCTCAGCAGGCAGGACGGCGGCGACCGGCGGAAGTCATCGCACCGGCCGCCCGGACCGTCAGGCCGTGCGGTCTCAGGCGGTGGTGCCCTTGCCCGACGCCCGCTGCGCCTCCGGGGCGTCGGCGCCGTCCTCCCCGAGGTGTCGTTCGAAGTGCGGCGGGACGACGAGGTCGGCCGGGCTGAGCTCGTCGACCGAGCGGTGGCCCAGGCCGACGAGGGCCGAGCCGAGCCCGTCGCGCAGCAGGTCGAGCACGTTGCCCACCCCGGCCTCGCCGTTGGCGGCCAGGCCCCACAGGTAGGCGCGGCCGATCATCACCGCCCGGGCGCCCAGGGCGAGGGCCTTCGCGACGTCGCCGCCACGCCGGATGCCGCCGTCCATCAGCACCTCGACCTGCTCGCCCACCGCCTGGACGACCGCGGGCAGCGCGCGGATCGCCGCCGGGGTGCCGTCGAGGTTGTTGCCACCGTGGTTGGACACCGAGATCGCGGAGACCCCGGCGTCCACGGCCCGCTTCGCGTCGTCCACGCGCATGACGCCCTTGAGCATGAACGGCCCGTCCCACTGTGAACGCAGCCAGGCGACGTCGTCCCAGGAGGGCATCGGGGAGGCGCTCCACTGCCCGTAGGCCCCGAAGAAGGTGGGCGCCGGGTCACCGGGGGTCGCCACCATGTTCGGCACCGTGAGGTCCGGGAGCTTCCGGGTGCGGGCGAAGTCGAGCAGCCACCGCGGCCGGGCCAGCACCTGCGGGGCGTACCTGCGCGCCGCCTCGAAGTCGATCTTCTCCGGGATGAACGGGCTGCCCCAGTCGCGGCCGTAGGCGAACGACCAGTCCAGGGTGGCGATCATGCCGACCGCGCCGGCGTCCCTGGCCCGCTGCATCCGGCCGAGCATCTCCTCGCGGGTGCCGACCCAGTACATCTGGAAGAAGGTCTGTGGGTTGGCGGCCACGACCTCCTCGATCGGCTTGCTGGCGAAGGAGGACAACCCCATCGCCACGCCCCGGGAGGCGGCCGCGCGGGCCACGGCGACCTCGCCCTCGGGGTCGACCGCCTGCACGCCGGTCGGGCTGATCATGATCGGCATGGACACCTGCTGGCCCATGATCGTGGTGCCCAGTTGCCGCTCGTTGCTCAGCCCGGCGGTGTGCGGGGCGAACCCGAGCTCGGTGAAGGCGGCGAGGTTGTCCTCCGCGGTCAGCCCGCGCTCGGAGCCGGCCACCAGCGCCCCGTAGACGCCCTTGGGCAACCGCCGCTTCGCGCGCCGCTGCGCCTCCGCCACCGACTCGAACCACGCGTTCGCCACCTGCGGACCCCCTGCTGCTCGACTCGTCCCGGGCGACGCCGTCGTCGCCGGGGTTGCCGTCGCGGAGCCGGCCGGTCCACCGGGGCCCTACGTGGCACTGAGTGCCACCCTAGCGGCCGAGGGTGGCCTGGGACACAGTGCGCCGGTCAGGCGTCCTTGATCGCCGAGACGTCGAACTCGACCTGGATCCGGTCGCTGACCAGCACGCCGCCGGTGTCGAGCACCGCGTTCCAGGTCAGGTCCCACTCGCTGCGCTTGATCGCCAGCGCGCCCTCGAAGCCCACCCGCATGTTGCCGAACGGGTCCAGCGCCGAGCCGGTGAGGCTGAAGTCGATCGAGACCGGCCGGGTGACCGCCTTGATCGTGAGGTCGCCGGTGACCCGGTAGACCTCCCGGTCGACCTGCTCGACCGACGTGGAGACGAAGACCATCTCCGGGTGCTGCTCGACGTCGAGGAAGTCGGCCGAGCGCAGGTGCGCATCCCGGTCCGGGGTGCCCGTGTCGATGCTCGCGGTCGCGATCCGCAGCTGGACGCTGCTGGCCGACGGCGTCGCGGTGTCCAGGTGGGCGGTGCCGGAGAAGTCGGTGAAGGCACCCCGCACGGTGGTCACCATGGCGTGCCGGGCCCGGACGCCGATCCGGGTGTGCGTGACGTCGACGGTGTAGTCGCCGGTGACGTCCGCCAGGGCGCTGGTGGCGGCGTCGAAGTCCGTCGCGGCGCCCTCGGGTGCGCGGTGCTTGCCCACGGGTCAGCGCTCCTCGTCTCGGTGGTCGAACCCCTCGATCCTCCCCGATGGTCCCGCGCCGGCGCACAGGAGGGCCATCCGTGGGGGCGGCCCGGACGCAGCGAGGCCCGGGTCCAGCCGGACCCGGGCCTCGCTGCGCACCACCGGTGGCTCAGTACCAGCCGGTGGCTCAGTACCAGCCGGTGGCCTTGGAGTGCGACCACGCGGCGCACGGCGAGCCGTAGCGGTTGTTGATGTAGATCAGCCCCGCGTCGATCTGCCGGTAGCCGTCGGAGGTCTTGGCGATCCCGGTGCTCTTCCAGGTGGAGTCCAGGAACTGCGGGATCCCGTAGGCGGTGCTGGTCGGGTTCTGGGCGTTCGGGTTCCAGCCGCTCTCCTTGCCCCAGAGGCTCTCCAGGCAGGAGAACTCCGCCTGGTCACCGCCGAGCTTGCCCAGGGCGTAGTCCTGGAAGGAGCCCGATCCGGACGAGGCGGCCGGGGCCGCCGGCGCCCGGGCGGGAGCGGGGGCGGCCGGCGCGGGCGCGCGGGCGGCGGCCCGCTGAGCGGCG